>DAOQAT010000019.1:0-42270 GCA_035354195.1 Bacteroidales bacterium
CAACACCTGATTGTTGATTTTAAAAGCGAAAGCGGTGTCGTTCGTGCAGTGAAAGATGTTTCTTTTTCTCTTGAAAAAGCAAAGACCATTGGAATTGTCGGTGAGTCCGGTTCCGGTAAATCCGTGACCTCACTGGCTTTGATGGGCCTGCTGCCTGCGGGTATTTCTAAAGTGGCTTCCGGAACCGCAATGTTTGCTGATAAAAGCGGAAACGTAATTGACATCCTTGCGTTGCCTGAAAATAAACTCAGGAAATTCAGGGGCGCTGAAATTGCCATGATCTTCCAGGAACCGATGACCTCACTGAACCCCGTGTATAAATGCGGCAGGCAGGTGGCAGAAACGATAATGCTACATCAGAAAGTCAATAAAAGGGAGGCTAAGCGCATTACACTTGACTGGTTCCGGGAGGTCATGCTTCCCGATCCTGAAAAAGCATACAGGTCTTATCCTCACGAACTCTCGGGCGGGCAGCGCCAGCGTGTGATGATCGCCATTGCCATGAGCTGCCGGCCATCGCTGCTCATTGCAGACGAGCCCACAACAGCCCTGGACGTGACGGTTCAGAAAAACATTCTGGAACTGATGAAACACCTTCAGCAGAAATACCAGATGAGTATAATCTTCATTTCGCACGACCTTGGCGTTATTGCTGAGATTGCGGATTATGTGCTGGTGATGTATAAAGGCGAGGTGGTAGAACAGGGTTCTGTAGAGGAGATTTTTAAAAATCCGCAGCACCCATACACCAAGGGTTTGCTTGCCTGCCGGCCACGACTGGACGCACGTTATAAACGCCTGCCGACCGTTGATAATTTTATGGAAAACAAAACCGATGGCCTGTTTGAAGAAATTACCACCGGAGAATATCAGCAGGAATTGGATGCTATTTATAAAAATGAGCCGATGCTGGAAGCCGGCCATATTAAAACCTACTTTACGTTTAAACACGGATTGTTTCGTGCGGCAACCAAATTCAAAGCTGTTGATGATGTCAGTTTTACTGTTTTTCCAGGTGAAACCCTCGGTATTGTAGGAGAATCCGGATGTGGCAAAACGACCCTGGGCAGAACGGTATTGCGGCTTGTTGAACCCACCAGCGGAAAAATTGTTTTTTTCGGTAACGATATTACGTCTTATTCCAAAAGCAAACTCAGGCATATCCGTAAGGATTTTCAGATCATTTTTCAGGACCCGTATTCTTCCCTGAACCCTCGACTTACGGTCGGTAAAGCAATAACCGAAGGTATGCGGATCCACAAGGTCGGCAAAAGCGCCCAGGAACGAAAGGCCATTGCTATCGGGATATTAAAAAAAGTTAACCTCAGCGAAAATATTTATGAGCGCTATCCGCATGAACTCTCCGGCGGGCAGCGACAGCGGATTTGTATCGCCCGCGCCTTAGCGCTCAGGCCAAAGTTTATCATCTGCGACGAATCGGTTTCTGCTCTAGACGTTTCAGTGCAGGCACAGGTGTTGAATTTGCTCAATCAGCTGAAAAAAGAATACAGGTTTTCATTGATATTTATTTCGCACGACCTGTCGGTGGTTAAGTATATGTCCGACCGCATGATGGTGATGAAAAACGGAAAGCTTGTTGAATACGGCCCATCTGAAGAGATTTATAAAAATCCCCAAACCGATTACACCAAAAACCTGATTGCGGCGATCCCGAAAGGCCTATAACCGGCTGAAAATTACCTTCTCAATGATTTCCGGAAAATAACGGTATTCCAGCTGGTGGACTTTTTGTGCAATGGTGTCTGGTGTATCATCAGGATCCACGGGGCATTTTGCCTGAAAAATGATCGCGCCTTCATCATATTTTTCATTGACATAATGAATGGAAATTCCTGTTTCGGTATCGCCGGATGCCCGGACCGCCCGGTGAACGATATCGCCATACATGCCTTTTCCGCCGTATTTCGGCAATAATGCGGGATGTATATTTATTATTTTTCCGGGATACCGGTCAATGATCTTTTGGGGTATCATCAGCAGAAAACCGGCAAGGACAATGAAATCGATATGATATTCGTACAGTTTATCAAGGACGATATCGGTTTCTTTAAGCTCTTTTAAAGAAAAAACAAAACAGGGAATATGATGGTTTTTGGCACGTTCAATCACGTAAGCATCCTTATTATTTGTAAGAATCAGGGCTACCTCAACATTGTTTTTTTCAGCAAAATAGGTAATGATATTTTCAGCGTTGGTGCCGTTGCCCGAAGCAAATAGTGCTATTTTTTTCATTTCAAAATTTTTTGGATAAACCCTCGCTACAGTTACAGCAAATATCTATGTTTTTTCGTTCTGAAAAGACCTTATTCCTGAAAATCTGGTACTTTTCGTTTTTCCAGATTTCATCCAGGCTTTGATTCAGTATGGTTCCCATGGAAAAAGAAGCATTTTTATCAAAGCAACATGGTATCACATTTCCGTCCCAGGTGATCACACAAGAACTCCACATCCGGAAACAACGGTTGGGTAATATGCTGTTAAGTGTTACCGTACCGTTTTTATCTGTTTTATACCGTGTGCTTTTTTCAGGGAGCCATTCCTCGGCGCTATTATTAGTAATAAGTTGAAAAGCTTTTATCGTAACCCTATCAACACCTAGCTGCCTTCCGAGTTTTTTTATTTCTTTTTGCTGGTGCTGATTTTTTTTTGTAAGCAGGAATTGCAGTTCTATAAATGGGTGACGTTTTTCCATTCTTTTTTTTAATGCCACCATGCTTTGGATTCCCGTTAATACTTTTTCAAAATTTCCGTTTTTTCGGTATTCATTGTATGTTGCCGCATCTGTACCATCCAATGAAATGATCAACCGGTCAAGTTGAGCATTTACTAATTTTTCCGCCAAAATTTCATCAAGGAAATTCCCGTTGGTAGATATGGCGGTATAAAATCCAGCTTGTTTAGCCATACCAATAAAGTCAATGAGTTCGGGATTCATAAAAGGCTCCCCCTGGAAATACAGGTTCAGGTAAAAGCCATATTCTGATGAATCGTTTAAAATTTTTTGAAATGTTTCTTTGGTAAGGCTTCCTTTAGGGCGTGTAAAAAAAGGCTGTGTGGTGAAACATTCGGGACAACGGAGGTTGCAGGATGTTGTCGGCTCAACTGATAAAAAAGCCGGGTTACCTTTATGAACGGGATTTCCGGTAATTATAGAAATGAAATATGAAAATTTTAATTGCAAAAAATTCAGCAGTTTTTTTCTGCTTATCAGCCGGAATAAGCGAAAAAAATCATATACGGATGCGAAGAACACAATCAGATGTTTTTGGTTAGCCTTTTTATTACCGGATATTGAATTAAAAATTCTTTGGCAATAATTCGTATAACGGTATAGGTTGGGATTGCCAAAATCATTCCCAGTATACCGGCGGCGCTGCCCGCAATCAGGATTACCAGGAATATTTCAAGGGGATGGGCTTTTACCACATTTGAATAGATCGTTGGCTGAACGACATAGGCATCAAGGATATTAATGGCCAACAAAGAACCGCCGACTTTAAGCACGAGCGGCAACATCTCCAGGGTCCCCCCGGCTTCAATAATCCCTGTTGAGGCAAATATCAACGCAATGATCATCCCGATAACCGGGCCGACATAAGGAACCACGTTCATCATACCGGCAAATACGCCTATCATGAGGGCATTTTTAAACCCGAAGATCCACATGGCAAGTGTGATGAGCGTCATTACAATGATAAGATCAACACTAAGCCCGATAAAATACTTAGACAGCATTTTGATGATCTTAAGAAAAATATGCTTGATTTCGGTCTGGAGCCTGACAGGCGTTACCAGCATAATGGCCCTGATCAGCATTTTATCCTGTTTCAGGAAAAAGAATGTGATAAACCCAATGGCAAAAACCGCCACAAAAAAGCCGCTTGCAAAATTTAAAATGCTGTTTGCAAGGTCTTCAACATTGGTAAAGCTGATAAAAGACATTATTTTGTTGGAAATAATAATTTCAAGATTATCCTCCGGCTTAATCATCTGGTTCCGGATCAGGAAATTCTCAAGCCAGGTGATCGGCTCTCTTAATCCGGCCAGTAAAACATCAGGATCAATGGAAGCAAGCGTGGTGATCTGCGAAATCAGCACCGGAACCACAAGTGCAAAAAATCCAAAAATGACACCGTAAATTACGATAAGTGTGATGATGGCGCTCAGCGTATGCGGAAAAACCCTTTTGCCGATGCGTATCCGGTCGAGCAGATGGACCAGCGGCCGCCCCATGATGGAAAGTACCGCCGAAACAATAATAAATATTAAGATTTTAGAAAAGTACCAAACCAGGAAACCTACAATAATAACCCCGAGGATTATCAGAAGCCATTTATTTCGTTTCAGCATTGGCGTTACTTTTTGTCAAAAATAATGAAAAAGAGGATAATCTGTTATCAAATCGTGCTTAAAATTATTTCTTTCAATTGTTCCTTATTTCTGGGAAGGGAAATTCCCGCATAAGCGGCGGCGTTTTTAACGGCCTCGTTAAGGTTAAAATTTTCCTGGGTGGTGGAATAAAGTATTTTTTTCTTCATTAAATACCCGGCAAGATATTCCTGTTCTGTCTGCCCAGGAGTAGGAACAAGGATGGCTTTTTTTCCTGTGGTTGCGAGATCCATAATAGTGGAATATCCCGAACGGGCAATCACATATTCGGAACACATAAAAAATTTTTGTATTTCGGAGGGCGGTAAATAATTATAAACAGTAAGTTTTTTTTCTTTTGTATTTACCATGTTGCCTGATGGCAGTCCAAGCACCACCACCGCTTTTTTATCGGACTGTCTGAGCTGATCGAGAAGCAAGTCTTGAAAAAGCGTGCGTTGGGGTTCCGGGCCGGAGATCACGGCGCAGATGTCATATTCAATCATAGCACCCGGTGTCGGTTCGCCGAAATCAGAGAGCAGCCCGATAAACCGTGCATTGCCGGGGATGGGATGTTTACCGGAAAGATCCCCGGAAAGTTTAAAATCGCCCTCCATATCCGGGATCCAGCAAGCATCATACTTCATGATAAAATACCTGTGGACCCTCTTTAAAAAATTTTCTGTGAAGGTATTTCCTTTCGGGCTTTTAATAAAAAGCTGATGCGTGATGTAAACGGTACGGACTTTTTTGTTCCACAGCCCAAAACGGTTGTCAGAAATTACCGTGTCTATGCGGTGTTCCCTGACAATTTTTTTCAGCTTGAAATGTTCCGATACTATGCCGGATAAAATTTTCGGAGCCTGAAAAATTATTTTTCTTACCAGGTGTCTTCCCTTGGAATACCTGATGTTATAATCATCAAAGCGGATGCATTTGTTTTCAGGAAATGTATTTTTCAGCAATGAAAAGGCAACGCCACCGGCGGCAATAATAACCTGATGGCCGGCCTGGTTTAAAATTTTTATGATCGGGATACACCTGCTGGCATGGCCAAGTCCCCAGTTGAGAGGGCAAATCAGAATGTTTTTCTTTTCAGGCAAAACGATCAGAAAGTCAGGCTATACTGTACAGCAATATTTCTCGGTGCTTCGATATAACCGGGGCGGGTCATGTATTCTGTATTCAGAATGTTATTGACATACAGGCCCACTCTTTGAGTTTCAGTAATATCAAACAATCCACGCACATTCATTACAAAATATCCTTTGTCGTGTTCTTCCCGGTATGCTTTTATTCCGGGCAACAGGTCCGATGAAGTAATTCCCGGAATCAGTTCGCCCTCAAAAGCCTTATCAATATTAACCATATTGCTGGTATAGGTCATACCGATTCCAAGAGTGAAAAAATTAAAGGTAATATCAAAATCAACTTTAACAGAATGCAGGTACCTGTATTTTAAAATTTTCACACTGTTTCCTGTTGTGTCTGAAGCATCATAGCCAAGATTGATAGGATAACAATACGTATAACCTGCCAGAATAGTGGCCGGGAACCCAAAAAGATTTCCCTGGCCGGTAAAGGTGGCGTCAATTCCGGTAATGCGTGCATGCCCGACGTTTAAGGATTTAAACCCGACATCCGCCAATGTGGGATATAAAGCGGTATCCGGTTTATAAATACCAAAAGTAAATTCCATCATATTTTTATATTCGGTCCAGAATCCGGCAATATCAACGTACCCGTTCCATTTTCCAATTTTCACGCCCTGTTTGATGCCAACTTCTGCGGCCCAGCCGGTTTCGGGTTTTAAGGTTTTATTCGGGAAAATGTTCAAACCGCCAATGTTTGTTTTGATAAACTTTTCTGCAACTGACGGGAAACGGTATCCCTGGCCAAAAGATGCCCTGAGGAATGTATATTTGGCGGCCTGATAATTAATACCCGCCCTGAATACAGGCATGATTGGGATCGTGTGGTCCTTGCCTTTTATTTTAAATGAAAATGTAGATTCGGATTGTGCCGTATCGATCCGGTAATACTCTCCGCGCAAGCCCAAAGATAAGGTGAATTTTTTCCAGAATTTTGCATCATACTGAGTGTACACTGAAAAGTTAACCCCGTCGTGCTCACCGAAAAGTTCCGCCTGGGAGTTGGAATAGCTTCCCGAAACCCCGGCAGTAAGGTTGTGAATTCCTTTAAAACTGTGCTGGTACTGATAGTCGCCATAATATATGTCCGCAATATTGTTTTTGTCAGGTTCATTCGGGAATAAATTTGATGTGCGGAAGTATCTTAATTTCAGGCTGTATTTGCTTCCTTTTTTATTGAAATATAAAAAATAAGGATCGACATTTACCCGAAATCCCTTGTTATGAGTAATGGCGTCGGCTCGCTGCATTAACGCTGCCGAATCCGCATTGCCCCATAAGAAAAAGTTGGAGACCGCAGCATACATGGTGTTTGCATTGAGCCCGAAAGAAAGCCCTTCAATTTTTTTGACGCGGTAACGCATATTGATGTTGGCCCGTCCCCGGCATTCCCCGTTTGGATAGCGGAATCCCTGGTCCTCGAAAAAATTTCCACCCACACCCAGGTCAAACTGTCCGAATTTTTGTAAATGCGAAAAGTTAAAACCGCCAAACCCCGGATTTTTCATGCCCAAAAGTGAGAGCGGGTTGATGATTTTTGCCACCAGCGTATTTGAAAAATCAGGCGAGTATTCATCCCACCAGATGAGCTCTTTGCGTTTCGGGTTTAAATAAACACCTTCATTAATGGTGATTTTTGTCTGAGGTTTATCTTTCGGAAATGCGGTGCGCAAATTGATGACGCCATTGAGCGCCGATGAGCCGAATAACGCGGAAGAAGCGCCCTTGATAACTTCTATCTGGGAAATGTTTTCAACCGGCATATAGTTCCATTTTGCGTCACCGGCATCAGCCGACAGCAATGGCATATCATCCATCATGACCAACACACGGCTTCCGGCTCCGTAGCTGTATCCGCTTCCTGCGCGTATGCTGGGCTGCCCGTCAAAAATATCCACACCGGGAATTTTATTTATTATTTCATTGATGGCGTTGGTGTTTTTTTTCTCTATCTGGTCAGGTTTCAATACCGCCATCGAAATGGTGACATCAGATAATTTCTGTTCAAACTTTCCGGCGCTCACCACAATACCTTCAATAACCATGGATTCTTCGAACAACTGAATATCTTCAATGATGGTTTGCCCCGGTTTTAAATCGTACGTTTTTACGACCGTGGTAAAACCAATATATTTATAAGTGACTTTTATCTTGCCGGGCTCCACCTTTATGGAATACATACCATCAATATCGGACACCACACCGGTGTTTTCATTGATAACCACGTTGACACCGGGAATAGTTTCCTTTGATGTGCCGTTAAAGATTGTTCCTTTGATGGTCGCTTGCTGGGCGTAAGAACTGATTGAAAATGCAATAAGGATAAAAAATAAAAATAATGTTTTTTTCATAGGAGTCCTTTTTGTTTATAGCTTTTTTAAGGAGTGCAAATTTACAAAATAATCCATACCGCCAAACATATATAAATAGCTGAAATACAGGCACATACAAAGAATTGTAAAAAAATTATTTTGAAATTATTTTTAAAAGTATTGTTTCTCTAGTAACACAGAGTGTTGCCAGATATAAACGCATCGGATTTTTTTGCATCGATTTTTTTGTTAAAAAAACTTAAAAAGCAAGGTAAAGAATTAGAAAAGAATGATAAACAATAAAAATAACCAACCTTGTAACGTACTCAAATTAAAAACTTAAAACGTATTGAAGCGCGACATTTATTGGGGCTTCAATATAGCCGGGGCGGGTCATATATTCACTATTCAGAATATTGTTTACAAACAATCCGATCCTGTGATGTTTATTTATATCAAAGAGTGCACGGATATCGAGCAAATGGTATCCTTTATCATTCTTTTTCCGGTATTCTTTTAAACCAGGTAATAAATTTGACGAAGTGATCCCTGTGATTAATTCGCCTTCAAAAGCCTTATCAATATTGATGATTTTGCTATTATAGACATAAGAGAAACCCAGGGTGAAAAAATAAAATTTAATTTCAAAATCGGCTTTAACGGCATGAAGATGCCGGTATTTTAATATCTTAAAACTGTTGGTATCTGCTGCGTCATAATCAAGATTTATCGGATTGGTGTACGTATATCCCAAAACCAAAGTCGACGGGAACCCAAAGATCATACCCTGTCCTGTCAGGGTGGCGTCTACACCATTGATCAGGGCATGGCCGACGTTCAGTGATTTAAAGCCGACGTCATTAAGTGTTGGGTACTGGGCGGTATCAGGTTTATAAATCCCGAAAGTAAATTCCATCATATTTTTATATTGTGTCCAGAACCCGGCTACATCCAGATAGCCGATCCAGGCACCAACCCGGAAGCCCTGTTTAACACCCAGTTCTGCACTCCAACCGGATTCGGCTTCCAGATCGGGGTTCGGGAAAATGTTTAGGCCGCCTATGGATGTTTTAATATACTTTTCAGCAATGGAAGGGAACCGGTACCCCTGGCCAAAAGAAGCCCTGATAAAGGTATATTTTGCTACTTCAACATTTACACCAGCTCTCAATACAGGTTCTATCGGAAAAATAAGGGTGTCCTTTTTTGTCCTAATGGAAAAAGAAGATTCTGTTTCATCTTTATCAATGCGGTAGTATTCACCTCTGAGGCCAAGAGAAAAGGAAACACGTTCCCAGAATTTTGCATCAAACTGTATATAAAGCGATGCGTTCAGCCCATGGTGATTGGTCTGATACAATAATGCGGTGGATCTGCTGTAACTTCCGGAAATACCGGCCGTCAGGGTATATTTTTCCTTAAATATGTGCTGGTATTGATAATCCTCGTAGAACACATCGGAATCATTGTCCTTGGTACTGTCGGCCTTATTATGATTGGTCTGTTTATAATACCTGAGTTTAAGGCTGTATTTGCTGCCGCGCTTGTTAAAGTACATAAAATAGGGATCGGCATTAAAACGGTAGCCGGTAATATTTACGGCCTCATTACTCTGGCGGTAAATTCCGGAATCCGCATTTTGCCACAAAAAGAAATTTGACTTATCCTGATACATATAATTGGCGTTTAAACCCATCGAAAGCCCTTCGATTTTTTTTACCCGGTACCTGAAATTTACATTGGCCCGCGCTCTTCCTTCGCCTTCCTGCTGACGAAACCCCTGGGTTTCATATAAATTACCGCCTACCACAAGGTCAAACTGGCCCATTTTCCTGGAATGAGAAAAATTTATTCCGCCAAACCCCGGATTCTTGACTCCAAAGACAGATAAGGGGTTGACAACTTTTCCCAGTACCGTGTTCGAATAACGCGGGCTTTCATCATACCACCACGCCGTTTCTATCCGTTTCGGGTTTAAATATAAACCGTTGTTGATGGTGATTTTTGTTTCGGGTTTGTCCTTCGGATAAGCCGTTCTTAAATTAATTACCCCGTTCAGTGCCGAAGAACCAAATAGTGCCGATGAGGCGCCTTTGATGATTTCTACCTGCGACAGGTTTTCGATTGGCAGGTAATTCCATTTTGTATCTCCCGCGTCGGGGGAAAGTATGGGCATATCATCGACCATCACCATGACACGGCTTCCGGCTCCGTAGCTGTATCCGCTTCCTGCGCGTATGCTGGGCTGCCCGTCAAAAATATCCACACCGGGAATTTTATTTATTATTTCATTGATGGCGTTGGTGTTTTTTTTCTCTATCTGGTCAGGTTTCAATACCGCCATCGAAATGGTGACATCAGATAATTTCTGTTCAAACTTTCCGGCGCTCACCACAATACCTTCAATAACCATGGATTCTTCGAACAACTGAATATCTTCAATGATGGTTTGCCCCGGTTTTAAATCGTACGTTTTTACGACCGTGGTAAAACCAATATATTTATAAGTGACTTTTATCTTGCCGGGCTCCACCTTTATGGAATACATACCATCAATATCGGACACCACACCGGTGTTTTCATTGATAACCACGTTGACACCGGGAATAGTTTCCTTTGATGTGCCGTTAAAGATTGTTCCTTTGATGGTCGCTTGCTGGGCGTAAGAACTGATTGAAAATGCAATAAGGATAAAAAATAAAAATAATGTTTTTTTCATAGGAGTCCTTTTTGTTTATAGCTTTTTTAAGGAGTGCAAATTTACAAAATAATCCATACCGCCAAACATATATAAATAGCTGAAATACAGGCACATACAAAGAATTGTAAAAAAATTATTTTGAAATTATTTTTAAAAGTATTGTTTCTCTAGTAACACAGAGTGTTGCCAGATATAAACGCATCGGATTTTTTTGCATCGATTTTTTTGTTAAAAAAACTTAAAAAGCAAGGTAAAGAATTAGAAAAGAATGATAAACAATAAAAATAACCAACCTTGTAACGTACTCAAATTAAAAACTTAAAACGTATTGAAGCGCGACATTTATTGGGGCTTCAATATAGCCGGGGCGGGTCATATATTCACTATTCAGAATATTGTTTACAAACAATCCGATCCTGTGATGTTTATTTATATCAAAGAGTGCACGGATATCGAGCAAATGGTATCCTTTATCATTCTTTTTCCGGTATTCTTTTAAACCAGGTAATAAATTTGACGAAGTGATCCCTGTGATTAATTCGCCTTCAAAAGCCTTATCAATATTGATGATTTTGCTATTATAGACATAAGAGAAACCCAGGGTGAAAAAATAAAATTTAATTTCAAAATCGGCTTTAACGGCATGAAGATGCCGGTATTTTAATATCTTAAAACTGTTGGTATCTGCTGCGTCATAATCAAGATTTATCGGATTGGTGTACGTATATCCCAAAACCAAAGTCGACGGGAACCCAAAGATCATACCCTGTCCTGTCAGGGTGGCGTCTACACCATTGATCAGGGCATGGCCGACGTTCAGTGATTTAAAGCCGACGTCATTAAGTGTTGGGTACTGGGCGGTATCAGGTTTATAAATCCCGAAAGTAAATTCCATCATATTTTTATATTGTGTCCAGAACCCGGCTACATCCAGATAGCCGATCCAGGCACCAACCCGGAAGCCCTGTTTAACACCCAGTTCTGCACTCCAACCGGATTCGGCTTCCAGATCGGGGTTCGGGAAAATGTTTAGGCCGCCTATGGATGTTTTAATATACTTTTCAGCAATGGAAGGGAACCGGTACCCCTGGCCAAAAGAAGCCCTGATAAAGGTATATTTTGCTACTTCAACATTTACACCAGCTCTCAATACAGGTTCTATCGGAAAAATAAGGGTGTCCTTTTTTGTCCTAATGGAAAAAGAAGATTCTGTTTCATCTTTATCAATGCGGTAGTATTCACCTCTGAGGCCAAGAGAAAAGGAAACACGTTCCCAGAATTTTGCATCAAACTGTATATAAAGCGATGCGTTCAGCCCATGGTGATTGGTCTGATACAATAATGCGGTGGATCTGCTGTAACTTCCGGAAATACCGGCCGTCAGGGTATATTTTTCCTTAAATATGTGCTGGTATTGATAATCCTCGTAGAACACATCGGAATCATTGTCCTTGGTACTGTCGGCCTTATTATGATTGGTCTGTTTATAATACCTGAGTTTAAGGCTGTATTTGCTGCCGCGCTTGTTAAAGTACATAAAATAGGGATCGGCATTAAAACGGTAGCCGGTAATATTTACGGCCTCATTACTCTGGCGGTAAATTCCGGAATCCGCATTTTGCCACAAAAAGAAATTTGACTTATCCTGATACATATAATTGGCGTTTAAACCCATCGAAAGCCCTTCGATTTTTTTTACCCGGTACCTGAAATTTACATTGGCCCGCGCTCTTCCTTCGCCTTCCTGCTGACGAAACCCCTGGGTTTCATATAAATTACCGCCTACCACAAGGTCAAACTGGCCCATTTTCCTGGAATGAGAAAAATTTATTCCGCCAAACCCCGGATTCTTGACTCCAAAGACAGATAAGGGGTTGACAACTTTTCCCAGTACCGTGTTCGAATAACGCGGGCTTTCATCATACCACCACGCCGTTTCTATCCGTTTCGGGTTTAAATATAAACCGTTGTTGATGGTGATTTTTGTTTCGGGTTTGTCCTTCGGATAAGCCGTTCTTAAATTAATTACCCCGTTCAGTGCCGAAGAACCAAATAGTGCCGATGAGGCGCCTTTGATGATTTCTACCTGCGACAGGTTTTCGATTGGCAGGTAATTCCATTTTGTATCTCCCGCGTCGGGGGAAAGTATGGGCATATCATCGACCATCACCATGACACGATTTCCGGCGCCGTAGCTGTAGCCACTTCCACCCCGGATACTGGGCTGTGAATCATAAATATCCACACCCGAAACTTTGTTCAGCGATGACATGATGTTATTCGTGTTGGTGTTTTCTATCTGGTTGGGCTTGATCACGTCCATGGAGATCGTGACATCCGACAACTTTTGTTCAAACTTCCCGGCGCTGACCACAACACCTTCAATAGCGGTGGATTGTTCATACATCAAAATATCAAAAACCCTGGTTTCACCGGGTTTGATTTCAAAAAGTTTGGTGACATTGCCATACCCGAGTAATTTAAAAACCAGTTTTACGGCTTTTCCGCTATGCACTTTTACCGAGTAAGATCCATCAATTTCTGAAATCACTCCTGTCTTTTCACTCGTGAGAATATTAACTCCGGGAAGCGTTTCATTGGTAGTTCCGTTGTATATGATCCCTTTTACTGTTGCATCCTGAGGAAATACAGAAGCTGATGAAACAAGGAGTATAAAAATTGTCAGTAAAAAGTATATTTTTTTCATAGATATTTTTTTAATTAGCAATCATTTCCAGGTACAAATATATAAAGGTTATAAAAACTGATCATATAGTCAAAAAAATTAATCGTAATCAAAGTTCAAAAAATTTATTAGCTTTATTCTCTTTTTTCTTAAAAACATTAAAATAAAAGTCATGATGCTGTTTCAAATTGCCGTAACGCTGATACCGGGGATTGGAGATATTACAGGAAAAAAACTGATTGCTTATTGCGGGGGCGTGGAAGCTGTTTTCAAAGAAAAGAAACAGCATTTAATGAAAATCCCGGGAATCAAGGAAACGCTTGCCAGCGCTGTGGTAAACGGTCGTAATGCGGCATTGGAGCGGGCCGAAAAAGAACTGAAATTTATTGAAAAATACAAAATTGAGTGCTTTTTCTTTACAGAAGAAGCATACCCACGCCGCTTGAACCATTGCGTTGATTCACCGATGATGCTGTACCATAAAGGCAATGCCAACCTGAATAAATCAAAAATTGTCAGTATTGTTGGTACCCGAAGCGCTACAGAATACGGGAAAGAATGTTGCCGGAAAATTGTGGAAGGGCTGGCCGACAGCGATGTGCTTATTGTCAGCGGGCTGGCGCACGGAATTGATGCCATTGCACATAAAGAAGCCCTGAAAAACGACATTGAAACCGTCGGGGTGCTGGCTCACGGCCTCGACCGTATTTACCCGGCCGTCCATTGCAACATTGCCCAGAAAATGCTGGAAAAAGGCGGGCTCGTCACCGATTATATCAGCGAAACCAATCCGGACAGGGAAAATTTTCCGAAAAGAAACAGGATCATTGCGGGCCTGTCGGATGCGACCATCGTCATTGAAGCCGCAAAAAAAGGCGGCGCCCTGATCACGGCCGACATTGCCAATTCATACAACCGGGACGTCTTTGCCGTTCCTGGAAAGATTTCAGATGTTTATTCCGAAGGATGTAATCATTTTATCAAAACCAATAAGGCCGCCCTTATCCAGTCTGCTGACGATATCAAATACCTGCTGGGCTGGGATACCAAAAAGCCGAAAAACACCTCGTTACAACGGAAATTGTTTGTGAACCTCACCCCTGATGAAAATGCCATTGTAAAACTGCTTGAAGAACACAACCAGATGAGTGTGGACGGCATCTGCCTTGAGCTTCAGACCACCACCAGCCTGGTTGCCGCCGCCTTGCTGAACCTTGAATTTGAAGGCATCGTGAAAATCCTTCCGGGAAAAATTTATAGCCTTACTTAGCCCACACGGTCTTTATCTTCCGATGCCGCTATTCCCTTGTTTCCACTGAAAGGGGAAATCTTCCGGTGTTTGTTAATGGCAATAAAAGATAATCCTATGGATGCAGCCAGCGTCAGAAAAGAAAAAATCCATAACGCAGGTATGTCCTTCTGAAATAGAAAAAAATCATACAAACCATGAATGATCACGGCGATGAAAAGCCCCATAAAAAGATTTCCGGCTTTCTTTGTGGAAAATTTTGCCCTTCCAACAAAATATCCCATAAAAATGGCGCAAACGGCATGCAGGGGCACGGCCGTGAACATACGCAACACCGCGGTTCCGATACCAGACTGCACCACATAAAGAATATTTTCCAACGTGGCAAAACCCATGGAAATCATAACTGCGTATACGATCCCGTCAAAGGGTTCGTTGAAATCGGTTTTTTTGTAAACATACCGTTTTAATACAAAAAATTTGCACGACTCTTCTGCAACAGCTACAATTAAAAAAGCATAGACCAGGGTGATGAAAACACCCTGATTTTCATCAATTCCCATAGCGCCAAACGCCAGTTCGATGATGGCTGCAGGAATGATGCTCAAGACCCCGAATAAAAAACTGTTCCTTAAAAGTTTAAAAGGTTCTTTTTCGAATTTATCCCTGAAATAAATAAATAAACACAACCCGATACCCGGCGCTATAGCAAGAGGAACTGCAATCAAGAGGACGGCGATGATGTTCATGATCCTGCAAAAATATTAAACTTAATCAACAAAAACACTTAGAAATTGTTTTGATCCGCCGCCGCGGATATCTTTTAATATCTTTATGCGCCTTTTTTGCTGCAACTTCGTTAGATTTTTTGACATAGGGTAAACTATGTCTGCAAAATCTGCCTTGTTTCGCTAAAAAATCCATCATAAATCTAATTGAATATATCCACCGCGGCGGATCAAAACAGTTTCTTAAAAAATTTTTTTATGTCCTGTTGAAAAAAAAACTACTTTTATTATTCGAAATTTTTTTCTTTTATCATCTATTTTTGTAAACATTTAAATTTTGTTTTATGCATATAGCAATTGCAGGTAATATAGGCTCGGGAAAGACAACTCTGACAGGAATACTGGCAAAAAACTTCAAATGGGAAGCGCATTATGAAGATGTGGATACCAACCCTTACCTGAACAGTTTTTACGAAGACATGCAGCGGTGGTCGTTCAACCTCCAGGTTTATTTTCTGAACAGCCGTTTCCGTCAGGTGCTAAAAATCCGTGAAAGCGGCAAAACCGTTATCCAGGACAGGACAATTTATGAAGACGCCTATATTTTTGCGCCCAACCTTCACGCCATGGGGCTTATGAATACCAGGGATTTTGATAATTACAGCTCGCTCTTTGAACTGATGAGCACCTTTTTGAAACCGCCAGACTTATTGGTATACCTGAGGGCTGAAGTCCCCACACTGGTAAGGCAGATTCAAAAACGCGGACGCGACTATGAAAATTCCATACGCATCGATTATCTTACAAGACTTAATGAGCGTTACGAAGCCTGGATATCATCTTACAATATCGGCAAATTGCTTATTGTAGATGTTGATGATAAAGACTTCGCAAACAACTCCGCTGATCTCGAAAAATTTATCGAGAACATCAACGGCGAGCTTTATGGTTTGTTTAAGTAAGGCCTGATGCAGACCATCGGAATCATCCCCGCACGCTTTTCCTCTACACGTTTTCCCGGCAAGCCGCTGGTTCAGATCAACGGGAAATCAATGATACGGAGGGTTTATGAACAAGCGGCGAAATCGACCGCTCTTTCAGCAGTCTTTGTGGCCACTGACGACCAGCGGATCTTTGACCATGTTACAGATTTTGGCGGAAAAGTTATCATGACTGCAGGTACACACCGCACGGGCACCGAACGCTGCAACGAAGTAGTCCGGAAACTGGAAGCGGAAAACACTTTTTTTGATGTGGCCATTAACATCCAGGGTGATGAACCTTATATCCAGCCCGCACAAATTGACCTGCTGGCCGGCTGTTTCAGCGATCCAACAATAGAGATCGCCACGCTGATAAAAAAGATAAATCTATCCGAAGAAATTAACAGCCCCAATACGATAAAAGTCGTGATTTCTAAAAATCAACAGGCGTTATATTTTTCACGGTCGCCCATACCATACATCAGAGATAAAAAAAACGAACAAGCGCTGTATTACAAACATATAGGAATTTATGCCTACCGGACTGTAACCTTAAAAGCCATAACTTCGTTAAACCCTAGTCCGCTGGAACTCGCCGAATCGCTTGAACAACTACGCTGGCTTGAAAACGGGTATAAAATTTTTACCCGTGAAACCCAACATGAAAGCTTTTCGGTAGATGCTCCGGAAGATCTGTTAAAATTTGAAAAATTCACTGAAGAATGATTTTTTTTCGTAATTTAGCTACTGCAAAAATCAATACCCGGGATTGTTTTAAATGAAAGTACTTCAATATATTAGTGAATTGTTGTTGCATCACGATTGTGTGATCGTGCCTGGTTTTGGCGGGTTTATAGCCACGCATGTCCCGGCCGGCATCCAGCCCGTGGTGAATAGTTTTGCGCCTCCCCGAAAAGAAATTTTATTCAATGCCGGGCTTACCCATAACGATGGCCTGCTTGCCACATATATTGCGCAAAAAGAACATGTTGCGTATCCTGAAGCCCTGGCTTTGATCAATAAATTTGTGGAAGAAAGCCTGCAGGAGCTGAAAAACAAAGGAAAAATTGAAATTCTTCATGTCGGGACGATCATGCTGGATTCAAACAATTTTTACAAGTTTCAGCAGGATCAGGATCACAACCTGCTGTTGTCTTCTTACGGACTATCGAATTTTATTTCCCCGTCCATACAGCGTGAAAGTATTGAAAAACGTATTGAAAAGGCATTTTCCGAAAACAGGAAAACACAATCCGGCCGGAAAACCTCCAATGTATGGGCAAAAGTGGCGATGATCTCGGTACCGGCAGCCGCTGTATTTGTCTGGGCATTTGTAAATGTCGGAACGATCAACGACGTAACCGATAATTATACGAACCTTACCTCCATCTTTTCAGGGAATGACAAAGCCGTGGAAAAAGTGGTAAGGCCAGCAAAAGTCGTTAGCTCCGATATTCCACAAGTTTATGAAAATGCACTCGATGTCGAAAACAGTAAAAGCATTTTTAAGCCGGAGCAAAAAACTTTTTATCCCTGTTTTACCGAATTTTCGGTGAAAACGGTTTCAGAAACAGAAGCTGAAACAGCCGCGATCACAACGCCTGATGAGCCCTGCCGGTTTTTCATTATCGGAAGCTGCAACCGCGTTAAGGATCTGGCGGAAAATTATAAATCACGATTAATCAGCAAAGGCTATCAGAACGCCAATATTATTGAACCTAAAGATAACGGGCTGTTCAAGGTTTATATCGATTGCTTTGACACGGAAGAAGCCGCACAAGAGGGATTATCAAAAATTCAGAGCGACGAAAACCCGGATGCCTGGTTGCTAAAAATGTAATTTTTTTGTGGGAAAGAATAAACTTGAACGGTTTGCCGAAACCGAGACCTTTAAAAATTTTGTTCAACTACCGGCTTATCATTTTACAGAAGATTTTCATTTAAAAAATAAATGGTCTTCCGATTTTTTTGGAAACGAACATCCCTTGTTCCTTGAACTGGGCTGCGGTAAAGGCGAATACACCGTAGGGCTGTCGGAGCAGCATCCTGAACACAATTACATCGGCATCGATATCAAAGGTGCGCGTATGTGGCGCGGAGCAAAAACGGCGCTGGAGAACAACATCGGGAATGCTGGTTTTTTGCGCATTCATATCAACCAGATCAACCATTTTTTTGGCGCCAATGAAGTTAGCGGCATCTGGATCACGTTTCCGGATCCGCAACCCCAGAAAGCCCGTGCGGGAAAACGGCTTACAAGCCCTGAGTTCATTGCCCGGTACAGGGATTTATTAAAACCCGGCGGCGTGATTCATCTGAAAACGGATAACGCCGAATTGTTTGATTACACCCTTGATGTCATCCGTCAGTACGGCCACCAACTGATTTTTGAAACGCACGACCTGTATGCCACACCAATTGAAAACGAAGCAAAAAAGATACAGACTCATTATGAATCGATGTTTCTGGCTGAAGGCAAAAAGATCTGTTATTTACAATTCCGATTGAACCCCCTTGAAAAAGAATAACCTTAAAGAGGAACGGTGCAAGTGTCGGTGTGACTGCCAAACGGATGGCCCGCGCGCAGTCACGCCGACACCAGGCACCAAAGACGGACCTTCTTTTTTTGCCATGGTGTACGAAGTGGCAAGGCTTATTCCTTATGGAAGGGTAACGTCATATGGCGCCATTGCTGAATACCTGGGCGCCAAAGGCTCTGCACGAATGGTGGGCTGGGCCATGAACCAGTCGCACCACCAGAAATTGCAGGTACCCGCGCACCGGGTGGTGAACCGCAAAGGTGTCCTTACCGGGAAACACCATTTCGGCGGCACTTCACTGATGCAGCAACTTTTGGAAAACGAAGGCATCGTTGTGATTGACGACGAGATTCAGGATTTTGAAAAACTTTTCTGGGATCCGGCGAAAGAGCTTTAGCTTAGAGTCATCCGATGACTCAATACATAGATTATGCAGTTATTTCACGGATATGCAGTCATCGGATGACTGACAACCACCAGGTCTGCGCACCAAAGTGCGTGCGCGTTCGCAGAAAGAGCTGTGAGAAGGTGTCGGCGTGACTGCGCGCTAGCATTGTGATGGCTGGTCACACCGACACTAAGTATCCAAAAGCAAGTCCTGCTGCATCCATTTCCAAACAGGTATTGTTGAAATACCCTCAAAAGTATCCTGCTGATCATACGTGATTATGAAACCTTTTTTTGCTCCGCTCACTGCCATAGCTTTTTTTAAACCAGCAACTTCCCTTGTTAAATTATCTTCCGATAAATGCCAGCATACCTGAATAGCATTGATAACTTTGTCGTTTTTCCGCAAAAGAAAATCACATTCCGATACGTCATCCTTAAAATAAAAAATATCATGGCAGGCCTGTCTCAACCTCAAATACACCGTATTTTCAAGCATTCTTCCGTAATCTTCGCTAAAAGAAAGGCTGTTCGCTTTTGCCATTCCTGTATCAACAGCATACACTTTTTTAGGATTGATCAATTGTTGTTTTATCGAAAATGAAAAACGGGGTATAAAATCCAGCAGGTAACTTTCCTTTAAATAATCGCAGTAATCAATGGTTGTCCGGACGGATTTAATCTCCATCAGCTTTGTCAAATTATTGTAACTGATCTCTTTCCCAATATTACTTATGAGGTGTAATGCAAGTCTTAAAATCATGTGCTCGTTTTTGATATTCCTGCGAACAGCAATATCCCGGATTATAATGTCCCGTAACAATGTGCGAAGATATTCCGTGTCGGCAGATGCCAGAAATTCAGGAAAACCACCTTCCGACATGAATTTCAAAAAACTACCCCGTCCCATTTTTGTCCTGGTAAATCGTAAATATTCATTGAAACTGAACGGGAAAAGCTCTGTTTGCAAATACCTTCCTGTAAGCTTTGTGCCTAGTTCCCTGCTAAGCATAGACGCATTTGACCCTGTAATAAATATCCTAAAACCCTTATCATGGGCAGAACGGACATACTTTTCCCAACCAGGGATATTTTGTATTTCATCAAAAACGTAACAATCGATTTTCTCTGAATTTGCGATCTGTTCAAGTTTATTAAAATCAGCTAATTCAAAACCTTCAAGCCTGGTATCTTCAAAATTCAGAAATATTTTATTTTTTTCTTTTTTGAGTAATTGCTTTAACAACGTACTTTTTCCACACCGCCTTACGCCCGTGATGACAATTACCAATTTATTTGTGGTTGAAATTTTCTTATCCCTTTTTATTGCAGGCTTGATTGCCGGCAAGTTGTTATTTTCTGAAATAACAGCCCTGATAGTTTCTTCTGTTATCATGAATGAAGTTTTTTACAAAGATACATAATTTGTACTGGAAATACAAATTAATTTGTATTGGCAATACATAATATTTTGTATTCGTAATACAAACAATTGTTGCAAGTGTCGGCGCGACAGCCAAACGGATGGCCCGCGCGCAGTTACACCGACACCAGGCACCAAAGACGAACCTTCTTTTTTTGCTATGGTGTGCGAAGTGGCAAGGCTTATTCCTTATGGAAGGGTTACGTCATACGGCGCCATTGCTGAATACCTGGGCGCCAAAGGCTCTGCACGCATGGTGGGCTGGGCTATGAACCAGTCGCACCACCAGAAATTGCAGGTACCCGCGCACCGGGTGGTGAACCGCAAGGGTGTCCTTACCGGGAAACACCATTTCGGTGGCACTTCACTGATGCAGCAACTTTTAGAAAACGAAGGCATCGTTGTGATTGACGGCCAGATTCATGATTTTGAAAAACTTTTCTGGGATCCGACGAAAGAGCTTTAGCTTAGAGTCATCCGATGACTCAATACATAGATTATGCAGTTATTTCACGGATATGCAGTCATCGGATGACTGACAAACACCAGGCCTGCGCACCAAAGTGCGCGCGCGTTTGCAACGCGTGAAAATTGAGAAAAACACTTTAACAACCGATTTCCAGACTCTGCCTGGACAAACCATTTCAAAGTGCCCATGTTCCGTATCGGTTCCGTCTATACCAAGCACATCAATCCCTTCGGGATTGAACATAAATAACACCGCACGCAGTGCGGGGCAACAAGACAATCATATATGCCAACCCTGAAAGGGTTGAACAGTCAAAGAAGAAATTTCTCTTCGAACTGAATCCCGTGCTCTATTAGTAACTGCAAATATTCCTCCTTGAAAGATTTAACTTTATGGTGGTTTTTCTGGTTCTTGACATAACCTATAAGGCGGTCTTTATCTTTGATGGAATAGGTAAAAGCGCCGTAACCGTCTTGCCAACCATGGAAATTTTTAAAATGGCCGGTTTCTTTATTCCATGAAGTACAGGCAAGTTTTATATCTTTAATTAGGGTTGCAACTGCTATGGAAGGATGAATATGGGTAACAATGTGGATGTGGTCCTCAATGCCATTTACCTGATATAGATGACAATTTTTATTTTTAAGAATTCCGGAAATGTATTTATATAATGGCTCTTGTCCGGATTCCACCAGCGTTTCTTCACGATTCCAGGTTGAAAAAACCAACTGATACAGAATTTGCGTGTAGGTACTCATATAGTTATTTTTCATTCAATCCCTTCAGGATTGTGTTGTTTTTATTTTTCTTTCCCCGCACGCAGTGCGGGGTTAATCAAGTTTGACCCGCTTTGTGGGTCATAATGTTTCATCCGAAAAAGATAGTGTTATCAGTATCTCAAAAATATATTTTTTGTTTTGAAAAATCAAAAATATTCTCGCTAAAAATCGGCGTTAATAAAAAATTTTTAGAGCTTAATTTGTACTGGCAATACATAATATCTTGAATTCGTAATACAACTATTTCGAAGTACTCGCACGTTCCGTGTCAGTTCCGTCTATACCAGGCAAATCAATCCCTTCGGGATTGAACATAAATAACCCCGCACGCAGTGCGGGGCAACAAGACAATCATATATGCCAACCCTGAAAGGGTTGAATCATCTGCAAGTGTCGGCGTGACTGCCAAACGGAAACCCCGCTCGCAGTTACACCGACACTATGCATCCCCAATTGACCCGATCTAAAAAATTCATTAGTAAACAGGCCTTTTATTCTTCCGGGTTTTTACTAATTTTATAACTTGAAAAAATACATTCCCCAATGAAAGTCTGTATAGCCGAAAAACCAAGCGTAGCCAAGGAAATCGCCCGGATATTGCAAGCCAATACCCGCAAAGACGGCTATTATGAAGGGAATGGCTTTCAGATAACATGGACCTTCGGCCACCTGTGCACCCTCAAAAATCCCGATGATTATACCCCCGAATGGAAACCCTGGCGCATGAATGCCCTGCCCATGATCCCGCCGCGCTTCGGCATAAAACTCATAGAAAACGACGGTGTCCTGAAGCAGTTCAATACCATAAAAAAACTTTTTGAAGATTGCGACGAAGTCATCAATTGTGGTGATGCCGGCATTGAAGGCGAACTCATCCAGCGCTGGGTGCTGAAAAAAGCCGAATGTTCAAAACCCCTGAAACGTTTGTGGATTTCGTCGATGACGGACGAGGCGATCAAAGAAGGTTTTGAGAAGCTGAAAGACGGAACGGATTTCGACCGGCTGTATGCGGCCGGAAATGCCCGCGCCATTGGCGACTGGTTGCTCGGCATGAATGCCAGCCGTTTGTACACCTTAAAATATGCCGGCGGCAAAGGCGTGTTGTCCATCGGCAGAGTCCAGACACCTACATTGGCGCTGATCGTAAGGCGTTTTGAAGAAATCCAACGATTTGTGTCCAAACCTTTCTGGGAAATAAAGACAACTTACCGCGACGTCGTTTTCACCGCCACCATCGGCAGGTTTGATACCGTGGAGGAAGCCACACGCATCATTGAAGAAATAAAAACCAGCCTTTTTGAGATTGCCTCCTTCGAACAAAAAAAAGGAACCGAAGCGCCTCCCAAACTGTTTGATTTAACGGCCTTACAGGTGGAGTGTAATAAAAAATTCAGCTATACCGCCGAAGATACCCTGAAATACATCCAGAGCCTGTACGAGAAAAAAATGGTAACCTATCCCCGTGTTGACACCACCTTTCTGCCGACGGATATGTATCCTAAGATAGAAGGGATCTTAAAAAACATGGAGCCGTATGCAAACTTCACCGCGCCTTTGCTTGGAAAACCGATCAAAAAAAGCAAGAAAGTGTTTGATGATACTAAAATTACCGATCACCATGCCATCATTCCCACGGGAGTAAAACCCGGTGGCCTGATCCCCGAGGAAAAAAGAGTGTACGACATGATCGCCCGCAGGTTTATCGCGGTATTTTATCCCGACTGTATCGTGTCGAATACTACGGTGATCGGGATGGCTGGCGCACATGAATTCAAAGCCACCGGCAAGGTGATCCTGGAAGACGGCTGGCGTGTGTTGTATCCAAAAAAGGATAATGAAAAAGAAGGCGAAAATGAGCCTTCCGAAGATCAGATCATGCCTCATTTTGAGAAAGGTGAAAAAGGCCCGCACACGCCTGATTTGCTGGAGAAACAGACGCAGCCGCCCAAGCTGCATACCGAAGCCACCCTGCTGCGTGCCATGGAAACAGCCGGCAAACAGGTGGAGGATGAGGAACTCCGCGAATTGATGAAAGAGAACGGCATCGGGCGGCCATCCACCCGTGCCAATATCATAGAAACACTGTTCAAACGGAAATTTATTACCCGCGAAAAGAAAAACCTGGTACCCACGCAAACCGGAATTCAATTGATCAACACCATTCAGAACGAGTTGCTGAAATCGGCCGAGTTGACCGGGTTGTGGGAGAAAAAACTTCGGCAGATAGAAAAAGGAGCGTACGACCCTAAAAACTTTCTGGACGAAATGAAAGAAATGGTGACGCAGCTTGTTTGCGAGGTAAAGCGCGAAAATTATAAGACCATTGCTATTGAGCAGGATGTTGTTCCTGAAGAAAAAAGCATTGGGAAGGACGAAAAGACGGTACCGCCTGAAAAGCGAAAGCCTGCCTCAGAAAAAGTTATTGATATGGCAGCACTTACCTGTCCTAAATGTAAGAAAGGCACGATGCTAAAAGGTAAAACCGCATACGGCTGCAGCGAATATAAGAACGGCTGCCATTTTAAAGTACTGTTTGAACAATATGGAAAGGTGCTTAACGAAAAACAGATTTTTGCGCTGATCCAAAAAGGAAAATCGCCCAAGATAAAAGGCTTACTTGTTGAAGGGCAAACGACAGATGCGGCATTGGCTTTTGATGCCGAGTTTAATGTGGTAGTTGTTGCGAAGAAATAAAATGGAAGATAGTAAGGTCTTTAATTATGATCCGCCGGGGCGGGTTGCGGAAATCCATGCGTTGGGAACGCGCATGTGACGAGGGATATTTCAAAATTAAGGATATAACCTTAAATATATTTACTTAATTTCAGGTTATTACCTGATAATTTGATAAAACTTATATTTGTTAGATGATTTGCCAAAAAACAAATGAAAACTGTTTTTATGATGTGGAGTCTACAATAGACTACTACCCCTTTTAAAAACACATAAACAGGCCTGCCGAATTAATCCCCTTTTTTAGGAATAGCAACGGTTTTAGTATACGGCACAGGAACCGCCAACCCGATATAAAAACCAGAGGGCGTAAAGATAGACCCTAAAACATAGCTCATCAATGAATTTTGAGGATACGAATTGATAAACTTATTTATTTTAGGATCTGAAGGCGTGAAAATGGAACCATCATCCACAACCGTTGGCAATTCCCCGACAATTAAACTCAGGCCGGCCAGGTTTGAAAAAGCCCCGGAAGATTTGTCCGAATGAAAAATGTTTTTCATTCGTTTATTTATTTCGTTGATCTGTTTTGAAAAACCGGCGCCAGCCCTCACAGATAAACGGTTTTTACCGCTTGAGAATTTCAGGAAATTTTTATTGTTCAATTTTCTATTCCCGGATATTATACTGTTTTTTTCAAATTCTTTAATTTTCCGTGAATCAGCAAACAGCTTGTGGCTAAACAAATGCATGCTGAAAATGACATTATTTACACGCGAGGCGCTTGCAAAACCTGATTTATGAGCGTTGGTTGATAAATTTGCATCATTGGTTTGTGCAACTAAAATGAACGGACAACAACAAAAAATGAATATTATAAGCTTATTCATTTGTTTGGCATTTTGAATGATCGTAATTTTTTGCAAAGGTAATACATTTTAATGGAGATCAGGTAAAATTCGTATTTTATCATCGAATACTAACACTACAACCAGCATAAGGTTACCAGCTTATAACTTAATTATTCTTTCACGGTAAACACCTGCGTTGCTTTTTACCAAAAGAATGTAAATCCCGGAAGGAAGCCTTTGAAGTGAAAGATCAGTATCGGCGCTTGTTTGCTGTGTAAGTACCTGCCGGCCATTTACATCAAAGAGGCTGATCGCACAGGAGAATTCAGCTGTTTTGCCGAATTTGATGTGCAGTTGATCAGTACATGGATTAGGAAAGACGGTGATGCTTAGCTTTTGATTATCCCCGGATGGTATACCGGTTAAGGAAATAGTTACCACATCCGAACTGTCAGAATAACAAAACCCGTTTTCTGCAATTACAAAATAATCACCGCTTAGCCCGGCAACCAAAAAAGAGCCAGTGGCGCCCGGAATAATGTTCCCGTTGTAATACCATTGCTGCGATCCACCCCAGTCTGAAAAAAGGGTGTCGATGTTTTGAGTAATAACCGGGCGGTCCATTCCGGAAGGAGCGATGTCGTAATAATTCAGGATATAATGCATCAAATTGTTTCGTGTGCTTTCAGGGTAAACAGTTTCGAAGGGAAAGCCAAAATTGACGATTTTTCCCGGCCGGCTTCCACCAGGGAACAAACCACTGTAACAAACCCCGGCATAATTTGCTGTAAGCCCGCTATATTCGAGGCAAACAGTGGCGCCGCCCTGCGCATTAAGCACGTCGGGATAGCTTACATTATAGGTTCCGTGAGTCCCATTATCATAAGAAAAACCGCTAAGGCCTGTAAATACACTCCCGGCGCAGGGCTGTGCCTGGTAGAAGACACCGCTTTGCCCGTTTGGCGCATCAGTTACATAAGCTGCTTTCAAAAAGTTGTGATAAAAAGCCTGATCTGCCGTAGCCCCCAGATGATCCAAATCCCAGCCGATTTCTGCTCCCGATACGAAAAGACAGCCGCCTTGCATCAGATAGTTTGAAACAAGCGTTTGTTCGGCCGAGCTGAAACTTTCATTAGCAGAACTTTCAACACCAAGTATATAATCCACAATCCGGAAGCTATCAGCAACGACCAGCCCGTTCAGCACCGCATCGTTAGTGGCAGACACGAAATTATAACCATTGGAATAAAAAGCGCTCCCGTGCTGCCTTACAAAATCAAACGTATTGCCGGTATAGGCCCGTTCAAAGCTATTAACAATAAGTACTGTCGGACTGCAAAATCCAGGTACGGCCCCAAGAACTTCAGAATATGTAGAAGTATCATAATTGCTGATGGCGGCAATTTTAATATAAACCGGAAGGTCGGAAACAAGACCGGTAAGAAGCAGACTGTCCTTATGCAGTTTAATGGTGGTATTAAAGTTCAGCCCGTCATTGCTGGTCTTTACAAAAAAGTGGGTCACATCGGGTTGGGCAGATGCCAGTACCCGTAATGAATTACTGCTTTCACTTACCAGCGCAAAACTTACGGGAGCCGCCACCGTGGGCGTATTCACAGGATAACGGGGGACCGCAATTGAACCTTCGTCGCTCAGCAATGTGCTAAGCGTGGAAGATTGCAATACGGATGATACATCTGCCGGCACTCCGTTTAGCAGCATATTCTTTTGAACAAGCCTGATGCCGTGACTATAGTCTGCATAGGTTTCTTCATGGCCGTTATATAAGGGTTGTATTGGTGAACCACTCGTGTAATGCCAGCCATAAATTACCACTCTCCCCGGTGAAGGATATCCGTAGATAATATTTGAAATTACAACATCTTTCTTGTCTCCTCCAACAAGTTCACCCAACGGATGAGCTGTAAGCACCGCACTGCGCTGCACCCAAACGGTTGAATCATGGGTTGCAAAAACAGGAACGGTTGTCATTTGTGCGCTTGGTGCAATTGTGCTTGGACTGAGGTGTACGGTGGCGGCACTCCAGATCTGGTTCACCATTTTCCTTGTGGGCAGGGTACAGTCCGTGGCATCCGCAATGCGTTGTGCCAGCAAGGGTGTCATGGGACACAGAAAATAATTGGTATCGCAACCAATGGCCAGATAATCGGGTAACACATAATAGGTGTATGTGTATGGCGTACCACCAATAGTTTCTGTGTTGGTCACCGGGATAAGGTTTCGCTGAAAATCAGGAATATTGCCGCTCATTACCTGGGCATAAATTTCATTTTCACGGGCTGTTAAACTCATGGATGTTACCAGGCTTACAAACTGGCTGCCTGAAAGGGCGTTGGCCTGTCTTGGCGGGACATCGAGCACCTGGGCATGAACGGCCGCATTTATAAGGAAGCCTGAAAGAAAAATCAATAAAGATTTTCTCATAAAAAACATTCAGATGACACTATTCTTTAGCATGACGTTTTTTAAATTCATCAACTCCTTGCTGCAGGAACTTCACAAAATTATCGGGATTCAGGTCGTAGGCCTTAGGCTGGGCAAGTTCTGCCTTTGGCACATCAACCTTGTCTTTCAGTTCCACAAAAGGATCAACCAACGCATAATAAGGCTGTGCATTGACATTGAAAAAGTACACCTGAAAATCAGCAAATTTTTTACCGATGGTTTTCTTGACCTGCCCGTCGTATTTTGAGGTAACCCAGTCGGCCTGGTCCATCATTTTTTTATCATCCACATAAAGGGTGATGATCAGATATTCTTCTTTCAGAATTTTGAGCACCCTGGGATCCGACCATACATTGGCTTCCATTTCGCGGCAGTTGACACAACCATGTCCCGTAAAATCAATAAATACCGGTTTGTTTTGTGCCTTGGCGCAAGCGATACCCTGGTTATAATCAAAATAACCTTTCAGGCCGTGAGGAAGGTGTAAAAACTCGCTGTATTTGGGCGTTTCACAAAGTTCTTTAGTCTCACCTTTGTTTTCACGAACAATTTTATTGATATCAAAATCCAGGGATTGTTGCGGAGGCATGTATCCCGACAACACTTTCAGCGGCGCGCCAAACATTCCGGGAATCATGTACACCACAAATGAAAACGTGATGATCGCCAGTACAAGCCTGAACACGCCCACATGTTTCACATCGCTGTCGTGGACAAACTTGATTTTTCCCAGCAGATAAAAGCCCATCAGTGTAAAGATCACGATCCATAATGCCAGGTATACCTCACGGTCGAGGATGCCCCAATGGTAGGTCTGGTCGGCAATACTTAAAAATTTCAACCCCAGCGCCAACTCGATAAAACCTAAAACGACTTTCACCGAATTCAGCCAACCGCCCGATTTTGGAAGGCGTTCGAGCCACGAAGGGAAAAAAGCGAACACGGTAAATGGAAGCGCAAAAGCAATGGAAAATCCCAGCATGCCGATAATGGGCTCCAGCACTTTACCACTTGCAGATTCCACCAGGATGGCTCCGACCAACGGCCCCGTGCATGAGAACGATACCAGCACCAGCGTAAATGCCATAAAAAATGACCCGAGGATCCCGCCTTTGTCGGCCTGTTTGTCTGATTTGTTGATCATCCAGCCCGGCAATGTTATTTCGAACATCCCGAAAAATGAGGCGGCAAAAACAACAAATATCAGGAAGAACAACACGTTGGGTATCCAGTGGGTGCTGAGAAAATTCGCAAAATTCACTCCAAGGGTTACGGCGACAATAGTCCCGATCACGGTATAGATCAATATGATGGAAAGCCCGAAAACAAGCGCCTTAATAATGGATTTTGCACGGCTTTCGCCCTCGTGCATGAAAAATGAAACCGTCATGGGGATCATGGGAAAAACACAGGGTGTGATAATGGCGGCAAGCCCTGCCAGAAAAGCAAAGAAAAACAAACTCCACAGATTTTTCGTGTTGGCGGCGGTGCCGTCACCGGTCAGCGTTCCTTTATTCACGGTATCTGCCTGCGGAACTTTTGCCGTGTCGTTTGTCACTGTTGCAAGGGTGTCTGTCGCTACAGTGTCTGTAACCGGAGAGGTGGCGCCTTCCACACGTACATTGAATGGCACATCACTCGGTGGCAGGCAGCTTACATCGTTGCAACACATAAACGTCACGGTCCCTTTCACCGTAATGGGTTTGTTGCTCAATATTTTTATTTTCTGTTTGAAAACCGCTTTAGTAGAAAAATACTTCAGCAACATATTGTCGAAGTTCGGGTCCTTTTCCATGATCGGCTTGGGCTCGGTAACTTTTCCCACCAGGCTGTAGGATTTATTTTTTTCAAAGATAAATTCGGTAGGCACAGGCCCGTTTTCGGGAATATCCTGGGAATACAAATGCCAGCCTTTATCAATGGTTGCCGCGAAGATTATTTCCGCTTCGGCATCACCGGTTTTTTTGGATGAAAACGACCATTTTACGGGTTCCAGGATCTGCGCTTCCGCAAAACAAAAACTGAAAAATAATAGTATAAAAATCCAGAATCTTTTGTGTGAAATCATAAGGTTGCTTTTACTGGTTAAAAATACCGGGTTAAACAAAATCAGATACAAAAATAATCTTTTATCCTAACCATTTTACCTGTAACATATTTTGCGTCTTGGCGCTGATTTTAAAACGTTCATCAATCCTCCAACCGATAACCCATACAATTTTATCTTCAGAGCAAAGCAGCCAGGTGTTTTCTTTATCAATGACCGAAAATTTGTGGTCGGTAAAAAAATCACTGAGCTTTTTTTTACCCTTCATGCCCAACGGATAAAAATAATCGCCTTTTTGCCATTTACGTAAGGTCAACGGAAAAACCAACCTGTCTTTGTCAAGCAGCGCCATGTTTTTATCTTCAGAGAACGCCTTAATACCTGATGATTTTTTTACCGCAAGTTTAAGCTTTATGGGATGGGATATTTGTTTGACACCATCGTTCAGAAAAAAAATTCTGCCGGGCGCTTCCGTTGCTAGTTGTTCAATAATGAGATTTTCGCGGTCTTTTACCAGTCGATGTGACGGTGATAAGAAAATTTTTCCGGAAACCTCATCCAGCGAATTGCAGATGTCTTCACATACATACTTATTAAATCCAAAAGCTGAAATAAATTCAAATAAGTAATGCGAAGCAGGCTCCAGCTTTTTCAGTTCTTTTATGGAAATGGTTATCAGTCCGTTTTTATTCGTTTTTACCAGCGAGATCTTTTCAAGATAAGCGCGGTAAATCACTTCGGTATTCCTGAGGTTGGTAATTGAGGTATTGACCGCGTTGCGGTAATTCGGATAAATTTGTTCCATCACCGGCAGCAACTTGTTTCTGATCTTGTTTCTCAGGTATTTGCTGTCTTTGTTTGACGAGTCGGTGCGGTACTTCAGTTTGTTTATTGCTGCAAAAGCCTCTATTTCGCTACGGAAGGCGAATAACAGGGGACGGATGATGTTTTTTTGCTTCACCGGAATTCCCGCAAGCCCCGAAATGCCGCTTCCCCTGAGCAGGTTGATAAAAAATGTTTCGATACGGTCGTCGGCATGGTGGGCCGTGGCGATGCTGCTGAAATGTTCTTTTATTCTGATTTCTTCAAAATATGCGTAACGTAATTCGCGGGCAGCCTCCTGTATGGAAAGTTTGTTTTGTTCTGCAAACTTTTTTGTATCGAAATGTGTGACAAAAAATGGCACCTGATACTTTTTGATCGCGAGATCTCTGACGAATGCTTCATCGGCATCAGATTCTTTGCCGCGCAAACGAAAATTACAATGGATGATGCCAAATTTATATCCGGCCCTATGGAAAAGCTCAGCCATAACCACAGAATCGGCGCCGCCGCTCACAGCAAGCAGGATCTTTGCAGATTTTCCGCACAGGCTGTTTTTTTTAATATGTTCGAGGAAGCGTGCCAGCATAGGGCAAAAATAATAAAAAAAGCACACCTTTCGATGTGCTTTCTGTGGCAACGACTGGAATTGAACCAGTGACACAAGGATTTTCAGTCCTCTGCTCTACCAACTGAGCTACGTCGCCTCCGTTAAAAATGGAGTGCAAAGATACAATTTTTTTTTATTCCAAAAAATTCTGAATAAAAAAAGCTGTGCGATATTTTTTAAAACCTTAATTTTGTGTCAAATAAATCCTTATTTATGAAACTCATCGTCGACCTGGGCAATTCGCGGCAAAAAGCAGCCGTGTTCTCGGGCGATACCCTGGTATTTCAAAAAGTTTCGGCCTCCATTTATGAGGCATTAATTCAGATTTTTCAGGAATATGAAATCGCCTCGGCCATCATTTCTTCGGTTATTGGCGATTTTTCTGACATAAGTAATTTCATCCGGTCGAAATGCCCCTTGTTGATTTTAAATGAAAATACGCCGGTTCCGGTAAAAAATGCCTATTTAACGCCGGAAACGCTGGGTAAAGACCGGCTTGCAGCGGTGGTTGCCGCCTCTAAAATGTTCCCCGGCGAAAATATTTTGGTGATCGATGCCGGGAGCTGTATTAAATATGATTTTATCGACTCCTCGTCAGTTTATCATGGCGGGTCAATTTCACCCGGGCTGAACATGAGATTAAAAGCCTTGCATACTTTTACCGGAAAACTACCGTTAATAAACTTGTCTGAAAGCAACCGGCTTACCGGCGGCAACACTCAACAATCAATATTGTCGGGGGTTGTGAACGGAACTGTTGCCGAAGTTAATGGAATCATTGAACAATATATCGAAAAATACCCGGGTTTAAAGGTGGTTTTGTCCGGAGGTGATTCGGAATATTTGGTCAATAAACTAAAAAGTAAGATATTTGCAGTTACAAATATAGTATTATCAGGCCTTAAAATAATTCTTGACTATAATGACAATATCAAATAAGTACAAATTTTTTCTCATTCTGTTCCTGTTCTTCACTGTTTCGAATTTAAGTTTTGCCCAGATACGGATCAGCTCGCCCTATTCGCGCTATGGCCTTGGAGAATTGCAGACAAACCATTCCGCATACTCGTCCAGTATGGGTGGAATTAGTTTCGCGTTAAGAAACCCAAACTTTATAAATGTGAACAACCCCGCATCCTATGCAGCTTTCGATACCAATTCCTTTGTTTTAGATGCGGCCGTAGTTAGTAATTTCACTCAACTCAAGACCAACCTTCTTACCCAGGGATATAAAAATCACACCTCGCTGGGCCATGTTTTGTTTGGGTTCCCGGTTACGCACTGGTGCGGCGTTTCTTTTGGGCTGATCCCGGTTTCTAAGTCGGGATACCTCATTAAAATAAAAGATACGCTCGAAAATATTGGCAATGTTACCGAACGGTTTACCGGTAGCGGCGGTGTAAGCCAGGCCTATTTGGGTATAGCCTTCAAGCCGTTTAAGAATTTTTCTTTTGGCGCCAACATCGGTTATCTTTTTGGCACCATTTATAAAGACAACGCGGTGGAGCTGCCCGATGATGCTTTTTCATTCAGCGTCCGTGTAAAAAATGATGTTGAGATTGGCGGGATCTTTATGAATTATGGGCTGCAATACCAGATACCGTTAAAGAAAAACTACCAGTTGACGCTCGGCACGAAGTTTAACCTTCCGATGAACATAAACGGAAAGCGCACCGTGCTTGCCGAACGTTATTCGGGTACCGAAGACGATGCCATGAGCATCAAAGATACGCTGATCAACATTGATGCGGGCGAGGGTAAGATCTACATGCCCTTAACCATAGGCGGTGGATTTGTCTTTGAAAAGAAAAACATCTGGATGGTGGGCGCGGATTTTGACTGGCAAAACTGGGAAAAATTTAAAAGTTTCGGGGAAACAGATTCCATTGGAAACAGTTATAATTTTTCTATCGGAGGCGAATATACACCCAACGCTAATGCGCTCACAAGTTATTGGAAAAGAATGAACTACCGCGCAGGATTCCATTACGCTCAGAGTTATTATGAAATTCATGATACCAAAATCAATGATTTTAGTTTCAGTATCGGACTGGGATTCCCGATAAAAAAGACAAGGACTACGATCAATGTGGCCATGGAAGCCGGTACCAAAGGAACCATCAACAATAACCTGTTACAGGAAAATTATGTCCGCCTGATCTTGGGCATTTCGTTCAGGGAATTCTGGTTTTTCAGGCCAAAGTTGAATTAACACAATAAATACACTATTTTTGTTTTAATGAAAAACCTGAAAGTTTTTTCGTTTATTGCATTGCTGGTAATGGTTTCTTGTAAAAACAAAATCGAAGAAATCAACGCGATCACTCAATCGGATACGTTTCCGGTTGAAACCGGGAAAAATATTGAGATCGTTTACAGCGAATCTGCCCGGGTGGAATCTATCATCAAATCGCCTTTTTATAAAAGGTATGCCGGTAAAAACCCGTATATTGAGATGCCGCAAGGGATCGATGCCACCTTTTATGATTCTGCCATGCATGTTAAAACACACCTCACCTCAAAATACGCCATTAAATATGATAATAAAAATGTCATGGAGGTAAAAAACGATGTGGTGGTGGTCAATGAAAAAGGTGAACGCCTGAATACCGAACACCTGATCTGGGATGAGAAAACCAGGCGGATATACACCGATGTCTTTGTAAAAATCACCACCCCCGACAAAGTTTTTTATGGCGATGGCCTGGATGCAGATGATTCGTTCATGAAATGGGTGATCAAAAAACCCAGGGGCACCTTTTACGTAAACACCGATGACACCGAAAGCGATAACACGATTAAAAAATGAACAATTTTATCACTATCGCAATCATTACCATGATCTGTTCCGCTTTTTTTTCAGGAATGGAAATAGCTTTTATCAGCGCCAATAAGCTGAAAATAGAGTTAGACAAAAAAAACAGGTTGTTTTCCGGCAGGTTGCTTTCCGGATTTCAGAAAAATCCATCCGATTTTGTTTCCACCATGTTGCTTGGAAACACCGTAACACTTGTCATATATGGTATTGCGATGTCGCATTTACTTGAAAATCCCATCAAAAACATATTACCGGAAAGCCTGAGAACTGATTTTACCATCATGATCATTCAGACCCTGGTTTCCACACTGCTGATATTGTTTGTTGGTGAATTTGCGCCCAAAGCCATATTTCGTATTAACCCCAACAGGGTTTTAAAATTTTTTGCGTTCCCCTTGTTCATTTTTTATTACATACTTTTTCCGGTACAATTTATTTTTGTTGAGATTTCAGAGTTTATCCTCCAGTATATTTTCAGGGTAAAACTCAAAACGGAGAAATATCAGTTCAACCATTCCGACCTGGATCATTATGTTAAAGAATTCATTCCCTCAGAACCGACATACGAGAATCAACTGCCCGAAATGCAGATGTTTCAGAACGCCATAGATTTTACGCATACCCGTGTTCGCGAATGCATGGTTCCACGCAACGAAATAGCCGCCATCGAAGAAAGCGACAGCATCGCTGAACTGATAAAAAAATTCGTAAACACAGGCCATTCCAAGATTCTGGTTTATAAAAAACATATCGATAATATTATCGGATATGTGCATTCTTATGATATGTTTAGTAATCCGCAGGATATAAAATCCATCAACAAGCCCATTATCATTGTACCGCAGACCATGCTTGCCAAAGACATCCTCCCGATGTTCATCCAGCAGCATAAAAGTGTGGCTGTTGTGGTGGATGAATTTGGCGGGACCTCGGGTATGGTTACCCTGGAAGACCTGATTGAAGAGATCACCGGGGAAATTAACGATGAGTTTGATGATGCTTCGGCTGTGGAAAAACAGATCAACGAGCATGAGTACATATTTTCCGGCCGCCTTGAAATAGATTATCTAAACGATAAATACATGATGAACCTGCCGACAAGCGATGAATATGAAACGCTGGCCGGATATATCATTCATTACCTTGAGCGCATACCTGCAGAGAAAGAAAAAATCCATATTCCTCCTTTTGATATAACCATCATCAAGGCAAGCAATAAACGAATTGAGCAGATTCACATTGTTATGACAGGTGATGAGAAGATTTTAGCGTAAAATATTTCAACTTTATAGTTATTATTGTACATTTGCAAACTCAAAAAAATAAATTTTTATGGCAATTATTGGAAGATTAAGAAAACATTCAGCGCTAATTGTAATTTTAGTTGGTGTGGCAATAGCCGGTTTTGTTTTACAGGATTTGTTCAGAAAAAGTGGCAGAGGCAGGGGCGGAGCCGATACTTTTGCTAAATTCGGGACTGAAAAAGTCAGCAAAATTGATTTTGATAAAAGGGTTGACGAACAAACCGAACTTTATAAACAACAGGCACAGAAAGAAAACCTGACTTCGGAAGAAACATTCCAGATCATGGTTCAAACATGGAACCAGATGGAACGGGAAGTGATCATGCAGAAAGAATATGAAGAGCTTGGTCTGGCTATCGAACATGATAAAACAACCCGCGCCTCTATTTCTCCGGAAGAACTTTATGACCTGATGATGGGCAAGAATTTAAGTCCGATCATCATTCAAAGCTTTACAGATCCCAATACCGGCAGGGTGAATACACAGCAGATTCAGAACATCATTACAAACTTTGACCAGTTGAAAGATGATGAAAAACTGCAGTGGTCCCGTCTTGAACAGGCCATTAAGGACGAACGTCTGAATACGAAATACAATACATTGGTCGAAAAAGGTTATTATATGCCTAAGTCTTTTGTACAGCGCATGACCAATGATGCAGGCAAAACAGCAAAACTCCGTTTTTATGGCATAAAATACCAGACCATTTCAGACAGCGCCATTACTGTTGCTGATGCCGACTTCGAAAAATATTATGAAGAACACAAATATGAGTTTGAACAGGAGAAAGCACGCGATCTTGACTATGTGATTTTTGAAGTAGTTCCTTCTAAAGCAGATCTCGAGGATATCCAGGAAAAGGTTGATACGTTATATAAAGACTTTCAGGCTCTGGCACCCACCGATGTTGAGAATTTTATTAAGGCAAACGGTGACGCCCCTTTAGACAGTAATTTTTATAAAAAAGGAATGCTTCCGGTAAAACTTGACTCTGTTATGTTTGCCTCCCCGTTGAACACTATTGTTCCACCTTATATTGACAATAATGCATATTATATGGCGCGGCTCATGCAGATTCAAAACCGTCCCGACTCCATCAAAGCAAGCCAGATACTGATTGCTTACAAAGATGCCCCCAATCCTATGCAAAACATTACCCGTACTAAGGAACAGGCTAAAAAAATGGCGGATAGTTTACTTGTCATTGCCAGAAAAGACGTGAAGAATTTTGCGACCCTGGCAAGCATTAATTCTGATTTCCCTTCAGCCAAAAAAGATGGCGGCGACCTCGGATGGTTTGTTGATGGTGATGTAAATACAAAATTTTTCTTCGACTCATCCTATATTGCTAAAGTGGGTGATGTAAAAATAATCCAGTCAACCATGGGCTATCATATACTTTATGTGGCCGAAAAAACAGCCCCTTTAAAGAAGGTCAAAGTAGCGGTTCTTCAGCATGATATTAAAGCAAGCAGCGAAACCTTCAACAAATACCTTGCTGATGCCAGCGCTTTTGCAGGTGAAAGCCGTACCAAAGAACAATTCAATAAAAATATTGCCGATAAGGGCCTGAACAAGCGTACAGCGCAATTTGTCAAAGAAATGGATTATACTATTCCCGGACTTACATCTGCCAGGGAAATTATAAGGTGGGCATTCAACAAAGACACCGAAAAAGGAATGATTTCGGAACAGGTTTTTGAAACTGATGGAAAATTTGTTGTTGCCATGGTTGCCGAAATACGTGAAAAGGGCATAGCCCCTCTCGAACAGGTGAAAACGTTTATTGAACCGCTGGTTAAACGTGAGAAAAAAGCTGCGCAGATCATGGATAAAGTTAAAACCGCTTCCACCGCTGTAAAAGATATTTATCAGGTTGCTGCTAAGGTGAACGCGGTTGTTGATACGGTAGAGGCGCTTACGTTTTCGGCATACAATTTCCCTGATTTTGGCCCGGAACCCGAACTTATCGGAACCATATTCACCTTAAAGAATAACACCCTGTCCGCTCCAATAAAAGGGAAAATGGCGGTATACCAGGTGCTGGTTGACGAAATGACACAGCCGCCTTCACAGATCAATCCTGATATGATGAAAATGCAGCTGGCAAGCTATTTCCGTCAACGGGTGAGGGGTGACCAATATAACCAAAGCGAATTATATAAGGCCATTTTGGATAAAACCAAAATTACTGATAACCGGATATTCTACTATTAAACCAATCAGCCTAAAGGTTGCAGGCCTAATAGCACGCTAAAACAAATGCCTTTTAAATTGATTATTTAGAAGGCATTTTTTTTGTCAAAAATATAATAGAATGAATTTCGGTATTATTTACCCTGATCGAAGAGCTATAGGTAAAATCAAGGTGTTATGTTTTACTCATCTGCAATACAAAATTTACGGGCATGGTGATCACCACGCGTACTTCACGGCCTTGTGTTTTTCCGGGTTTCCATTTGGGCATCAGATTCACCACCCTCAAAGCTTCTTCATCGCATCCGGCGCCAATACCCTGTAACACTTTAATGTTGGACAAGCTGCCGTTTTTTTCGACAATAAAAGAGATATATACTTTCCCCTGAATTTTATTTTGGAGGGCAAGTTTCGGGTATTTGATATTGTTGCGTAAAAACTGCATTCGCGCATTCTCGCCGCCGGGATAGGAAGGCGCCTCTTCAACATAAGTATACACTGCGTTGGGATCGCCGCCTCCGCCATAAAGTGATCCCTGACTGCTTCCCGTTGAACTGTTCCCGTCAGAAGTGGAATCGCCGGTTTTTGATTCGGTTGAAAAATTGTTGGTTTCTTCTTCAATTTTTGCGGTTACCTCCGGAATCACAAATTTTGCCATTCGTTGAATTTTCCTCATCTGGATCGGGTTAACGTCTTCAGGCTTTTTTATATTTTCTTGTGGTGGAGGAGCCAAATATTCAGAAAAAAGAGGACTTTCTTTTAGTTGTTTTTCGGGCTTCGAAAAAACAATGTAAGGCAACACAGCGGCAAAAACGAAAAACGCCACGGCAAGAATGGTTGCAACAAGCAGGTATTTATTATATTTTTTCCGCATATGGTATGCGCCATATTCTTTATTCCTGTTGCGGAAAATAATATCGTCAATATCGTCTATGTAATTAATCACAGTTTTTATTTTGTGGTTGCATTTTCAATCATGATGCCAAAATAGAAAAACACTTAAAGATAACGGATTTTTAAAGATTTATTTTACAAATAAATAATAGTACATTAAGAAATTGTTTGGATTTTATCTAATAATATCTTTATGCGCCTTTTTTGCTGCAACTTCGTTAGATTTTTCGACATAGGGTAAACTATGTCTGCAAAATCTGCCTTGTTTCGCTAAAAAACCCATCATAAATCTTATTTAACATAAAATCCAAACAGTTTCTAAATAAAAAAAGCCCTCACATGTTTGGGTGAGAGCTTCTGTTATACATACACAAAAATATTATGCCTGAACCAATTTTGAGTAATCGGCGGGTTTTAATAATGTGTCAGCTTCAGCAGGATTGGTGAGTTTGATTTTAACGATCCATCCTTCGCCATAAGGGTCTTTATTAATAGTTTCAGGATTTGTTTCAATGACGGGGTTCAGCTCAAGGATTTCTCCGCTTACCGGCAAATACATGTCTGATACGGTTTTTACAGCTTCGATAGTTCCAAATGTTTCGCCTTTGCCAATGGTTTCACCAACGGTATTTACTTCAACAAAAACAATATCGCCTAATTCGTGCTGCGCAAAATCTGAAATTCCGATAAAGGCTTCACCGCCTTCAATTCTCACCCATTCATGGGATTCTGTGTACAATACATTTTCTGCTATTTTCATGATAATTTTTTGATTAAATTTTTTCCAAATATACTATTTTTTATAAACAAAACCTTTTTTATTGTGCTAAGGTAAACCTCAGGCTTAAACCTCCGTTAATATTGGAGTTTGGATATTGAGATGAAACATAGGGATTGTTGATGATATGATCGTAGAAAAGCCGGATGTTGAATTTTTCACTGATCTGGTAATCGGCAGAAACATTAATGGATATGATCTGGCCGCCCGCCGAAACCTGATCCATATTTTCAACCAGTTTACGCAGGGTTGTTTTGTTTTGCCGGATAGAGAAATCAGCCTTAAGATTCAGGTCGCTCTGAATATGCCTCCGTTTCCCGCCCAGGTTCAGATTAAAAGAAACATCCTTAAAACGGTATCCTGCACCAATGATGTATTCATTGGTATTAATATCGGTCATCTGGTTGTTTGCAAAACTCAATGCGAGGTTCCGTGATTTTTTCCATTCAAGTTTTATCAGCAGGCTGTTGTTCATGGTCATATCGAACCCGATAAGCGGGCTGAACTGTTCGGTAATAGATATCTGTCCGATTTCTTTTCCGGTGAGGAAATTGCCAATCTGATCCCTGATATATGAGTACCCGTCAGCATCTTCTTTGTAAAGCACATTGGTCGCAAAAGAGTTAATATTATAGGTACAGCGGTAAGAATGCGTCAGCGTCACTGTTCTGAAATATTTTTTGATAAAGCCGATCTTGGTCAATCCGTTATAGGTTAACCTCCAGTTGGGTAATGGTATTGATTTCAGAATTTTTTCAGAGAAAGGTGTCAGGGCAATATTTTCAGGTTTTTTCCCCAGGTAGGCAGCCAGGAATGCCGGTATCAGCACTTCCTGCGAGGTGGGCCCATAGCCGTCCGGGAATCCGGTTGAGTCAATGATCTGGTTGGTTGAATTAGGGTTTTGAGCTGCAAGGCGCGTGGCGATGATGATGCGGTACTCTTTAAACCGTTTGAAAATTTCGTTGGAATTATCTTTGTTGTCACCGACAAAAGCCGTTTTCATGCCAATGATGGTCATACTGAAATTACCGGTTTCAACCATGGAATATGGGTCGCTATGCTGGTTCGTGCCCACATACCGGTAAAAAGCCTGATTTTGATTAGCATAATTGGTGTTTCCCGTAATATCAATACGCATCCCGTTGAGCGGTTCGAGTGAGGCCTGGTAGTTCAGCACTTTTGATTGTTTAACCGCAAAAGGTGTATTGAGGGTGGTATCGGTTGATATCCATCCATGTTCAAAAGCTTTTCCAAGTATGTCGCCGGTGGAGCCGAACATATCACCGGGGCTGCCAAACACAAAACCAAAGGTAGGCGCCATGTCGTTCCAGTCCATCCCTAATGCCACCGGTTTGTGCATGAATCCCGGAAGCATCCTGCCGTTGCTTTCCTGATAAGAAATATTGACGGTCTTGACCATCATCAGAAAACTTAAGGTGTTTTCAACGATTATTTTTCCATAATTTACCTTTGGCTTAGCCGAATCGGCTTCAGTCGGCATGTTTGTTTTAACAGCGGGTGCAGTACCGGCGCTTTTGCGCTTATCATTGATTTTTTTGAGGTATTTAACTTTATTATACAGGTTGTTCAGGTTGGCGGTCAGGTTCAGCTGTTCGGTATTTGAGTTTTCAATTGTATTACCAAGCGGGTTTTCAATGATATTATTCAGATCGTCGGTGGATAAGGGCAATGCCGTCCATGTATAACCGCCACCGTACCGTGCCGTCATGTTTATCCAGTTGAAAATCGGGATTTTGTTTATGGGCAGGGTATAGTTGATATCAATGTTCTGGGTATAATTGGTCATACGTCCGAAATTCAGGACGTTTTCCCAGATAGAATCACGTTTTTGCTTATAATCAGGTTGTCCTTTTTCAATTTTTCCAGGAGGTTCGTCAATCAATGCGATAGCGTGTGCCTGGTAATCAAGCTTCAGGTTTTGGGTCAGATCCCATTTTAAGCCGTAATCCCTTGTCCAGCCAAAACGCTTGACATAGGCGGGTTCCAAAATAATAATGGCGTTTGTCTTATTCCGCATTAGATTTTCCTGGAATTGCTTGTTCAGATCCGTACGGAAGGACAGCATTTTCGGCATGTAATAAAAATTGAAATCTTTAATGATGCGCAACCATTTTGATTTGGAAATCAGTTTCCATTTATCCAGCGGTTTTACCACTTTGGGATTGGACGAATAATTATATCCAAGGCCTCCCTGGTGTGTGGTCCTTCTGTCGTATTCAATATCGACATTGCGGTGGAACAGTTCGGTATAGGCGTAGGTCAGGTCAAAATTTTCCAGGTCATAAATATGATTCTTTGTGGTGGCCCCGACTTTGGTTTTACGCACATTCATGAAGTTCAGGCTCTTTCTTGTGGTGACGTCCTGGGTGATTTTTCTTACGGAGTCGCGTTCTTTTGAGCTGGTATATGTTTTAAGGTCGTCGCGGTAAAGCACATCAGGATTGATGGGGTTATATTCCGGGATGGACCTGTTTTCAGAGTAATCAAAATGCATTGGGATTTTTACGCCCCATTTTTCCGGAAAGAATTTTCCTAATTCCAGGTTGGTGGCAATATCATAAGAAATGATGGTTTCTTTCTGCAGCTGATTCAGTTTTTTGTCGATGCTTCCAAAGCCGGGCGTGCTTATGGTCCCGGCCAGGCTCACATTACCGAAATCGGCCAGGTTTGCAGCGATCCTTCCTGTTGCCGCATAGCCGCCACTCTGATCAAAGTCGGTAAGGCGTAATTCATTCACCCATATTTCAGCACATTTTTCTTTGCCGTCGTCGCCCGTTGATAAACTTCCTTTTTTGGGATTTTTTACACCGATCATAATCACCTTCACATCGCTGATGCTGGGATTTCCAATGACGGTGATTTTATTGTTTTTGCTGTCATACGTGATATATGGGAGGGAAAGTGACACGGAAGAACCGGATTCATGTAACAGGGTGTTTCTTGTTTTTTTTGCTTCCACCAGATCGTCAAGATTAATTTCCATCCTGTT
>DAOQAT010000020.1:0-42086 GCA_035354195.1 Bacteroidales bacterium
TCAGCAATAGTAATTAAGGAATAAATTTATCAACTACATTTTAGAATAGAGCCAATTAAAATAAAAACACATATCAAAACTACGCCTTAGCTTCATGCAGTAATCTAAAATATCAGAAATAACTTTGAGAACATGCAGCCTGATAGTAGGCATTAAAGGCATTTTTAGAAACGATCGAACTTTTATGACTTATAATTGGACCGAAATAGCAAAGAAAAAAAGCCTTTTAGAACTATACAACATATTGACTGGCGGAAATTCGTTGACAGACGAGGAACTTTATGCAGCAAAAATGGAAATAGAAAATAGAGGATTTAACTTGAACGAACCGCAAAAAATCAAAGATAAAATAGAACTTGAGTCATTGATTGAAGAACGGGATTTTGAAAAAGTTACTATTGGACAGTTATTTTATTCAGACAGTAAAATGGACTTTAAATTATTACTTGGTGCGGCTGGGCTTACAATTTTTGCAATAATTAATTTGATATTTAACCTGATAAAGCAACATTGGGGAATTTCATTAGTAATTCTTTGCGCGGCTCTTTTCTTTACTTTTTATTGTTACTTTAGTTACCAGAAAAAAAGCCATAGAGAAAAGTGGAGACAAGACAGAATAACTGAATTGGAAAAACAAAAATAGTCAGCACGTGTCTCTTGTCTATCTTCACCACTCAGTTGCGGGAACGTTTGGCAGGATTGTGAAATTTTAAAACTTATGATTAATTTTGACATTATCCTACATGTTCCTAAAAGCAATAAATAATAAAACATTTTTTAGTTAATAATTATTTATACCTACCATTATGAAAGGCTTAGCAAAAACAGAAGAAGAAATGCAAATGGTCACCATTGCACAAAGCATGAAGGAAGTGGGTTGGATCCGTTTCTTTTTCGGAGGCTTTGTAATTTTAGTGGCGGCACTTTTTATCTTCATAGAAATGTACATTACGGGTGCCTGCATCCTGGTCGTTGGCTTGCTGCTTATCGGCTGGTGCGCAAAAACAGTTGTCGACAACAACCAGAAAGCTGTGATACATAAGTCAGGGCTTTTTTCCCCGTTCATCTCCACGAGTAAAAAATCATATGAAGGAGCCACAGCTGTAGTTCTCAGAACGCTAACCACCAGACATAAAGGTTTTGGCCAAAAAATAGCTTCTAACACTACCAGTTACAAGATCGAACTGGAAGTACCATCAGGTTCCATAAATGTTGACAGCCTTGACGAAAAGAAAAAGGCTAATTTTTATGCTAATGAAATAGCGGCCCTTTTAAAAATTGAATTGAAACAGGTTGAATAAACCGGGTTCGTGTAAAGAATTTTCCGCTAATACTCCGTTAGGAGTTTAATAGACTGTGATTAGCATTGTGCCTAAAAAACAATGATTGATTTATACAAACTCAGGTAAATAGTAATTTTCACAATTTGGACTAAAGTCCGGATTATATTTTTGTTTTGTTAACCCTGCCCGGTGCCTGAGCCTGCCGAAGGCACCGGGCGGGGCTAATAAATCACCTGCTGCATATCAACTTGTAAGGGCACAACTCGCAATTATCCTTATTCTCCGTCTGAACAAAATCCTGTGCAGGATCAAAAAGCGCTGTCAGCAAGCCTTTCAGCATGTCCTGAAATACCGATAAATGTTCGGGGTCCAAAGAATAAATTTTAGATTTTTTATTTGCAGGATCTTGTAAATAATAAACATTTTTTACTCCTTCGTCGATATTACGGAAACTCCACACACCGCACTGTACGCTGTCAAGGCCTTGTATCCCGGCTTCACCGGCATAGAGCCACAGATACATCAGCAACTGAAAACAATAGTCATTCTTATAATCCTGTTCGTCATGAAGCAGTTTATCAAAATCAAAATTCTTGGTCTTTGCATCACCTGATTTGTAGTCAATGATTTGCAGGGTGTTGCCATATTTGTCGATCCTGTCGGCTTTTCCTTTAACCTTAATTTGTTTTTCCCTGCCATCAACAGTTATCGGAATATCAACACTAAACTTTCGCTCCACATAAAGCACGCTGCGGCTGATCTTTTCTTCCTGGCCACTGATGATAATTTCGTTTTGTTTTTCCAGGAAAAAAAGAATGTAATCCTTGATAACATTATATATCAGTAAGTTTTTGCCGCTCATCCCGTTGTAGGATTTTGGCAGGTCTTTTTCAAAGTTATGTTTTAATATTCCTTCATAAGTTTTCAAAAAGATGCCGATGATATCCGTGGTTAAAACCTGGTTTACACATGTCCCGAAAAGCTCCTCCAGTACGGCATGGATATGATCACCAAATTTCCTGTTGTCGATGGTTTCCGACAGTTCCTCGTTTTCCCATATCCCGGCAACATGGCTGAAATAATATTGCAGGCTGCATTTTCTGAAAACATTCAACGCCGAGGGCGACAAGCCTTTTTCGGCCAGTTCGTCTAATCTGCGTAAAATATCCTTATCCTTTTGTATGATGATGGGTGCCGGAATATTTTTATCCGGAGGAAATGTAACAAACAACTCGGTAATCTTTATACCCGGATTTTTCTTCGGCAATTCATAAACCACCTGGTTCACAAAACGGCTCCTCTCGCCCCCGCCCATATCATCAGGCTGTGTGTTGTAAATGAGATAAATATTTTTACTTCGCTGCAACACACGGTAAAAGTGATACGCGAATATTTCCTCATTTTGTTTGTAGGTCGGCAGGCCCGAGTCGACGCGTATGCCGTGCGGAATAAATGAAGTGCCTGATTTCCCTTTGGGCAGCACGCCCTCATTAACCGACAACAGGAATACCGTATCAAAGTCGAGGGTGCGGGTTTCCAGCATACCCATGATCTGCAGGCCGTTCAGCGGTTCCCCGACAAAAGGTACCGAGGTTTGTGACACATATTGCCTGAACATGAGGTGCAATGTCTTAGCAGTTAAGGTGATCCCGGAATGTTCACATGCTGTTTTTATTCGGGTAAGGATCTTCAGTGCGGTAAAAAGGAATTCCGCATCCAGCCCGCGTTTTGAAAAGATCCGGTCTTTGATAAATTCAATAAATGAGGTCAGGCATTCTATGGCTTTGGCGCTTTGCTGATACCACATCTCAAAAAGGGTTTCAAGGGCTCCGGGAACTACGTTACAGCTTTTTGACAAGAGATACGCTACTTCGTGGCGCGAATAAAAAATCCGCTCCTGCCCGTTCAACCGTAAAACCAGCTCATTGTTCCCGCCAAGAGCGGTAGTAAGAAAATGATGATTAAAAAGTTTTTGAAGGTCTTTGTAATAAAACAAAGGTTCTTTTGCATTTTTAATAATGCGGAACCTTTCGGAGTTTTCATGAAGGACAAACACAATCTCAATGAAATTATAAACCGTGGAAAGCCGCATCGGGTAGCCCATGGTAATATTGAATTTGTCTATGCCTTCCGGCACCGAGTTGAGCATGGGAATCAGCAGGCTTTCCTCGTTGAGGACCACGGAAATCTGTTCGCTTTTAATATCTTTCCCAAGCAAGGATTTTATTTCTCCCGCCGTATATTTCACCTGGCCGATTTTTCCCGCCACAGCCACGATGGTAATGTTTTTTTCCTGTTCCGACAGATCGTTGGTGATCCATTGTGGCTTGCCCCTGTCCCACTGTTCCAGGTATTTTCGTAAAAAATTACCGGCTTCCTGAACCGTATCGTTCACATAATATTCGTCGCCATCCCAGAGCAATTCTGCTTTGCCTTTTTCATAAAAACGGTTAATAATATATTCTTCAGAAGCGCTCAGGGCGTTTAACCCGGCAAAAACAACGGTTTCATGAGTACTTATGAGTTCATCCGATTCTTTCAGCAAACCGGCGAGTTTTCTGCAGGCCATGCCGTACGTAGCCAATCCGTTGAGGGCCATCCGCTCTGTAAAATCAACATAAATTTTATTCAACATGCCATAAAACGCCAGATAATTCTTCTGGAAGTCACTCAGCGGCTTCTTGTCAAGCGCCCACAGCGCAAGGTTTTTATCTTCGTTTAAATATGAAAAAACAAATTCAGTATCCGCAAGATGCTGATCGAGTTCGTCAAAATCCTGCAACAGTTTTCCACCCCAATGCAGAAAATCATCAAAAGGTTCGGGATCGTTGCCTTTGACAGTTGTATAGCTTTTGTAAAGTTCCACCAGCGACGTGAACTCATCTGCCACACTGACCCCGGCAAGTTCAATGACAAAATCCTGTATGGATGCAATCTTCGGCAGAAAAACCGGTTTGTTCAGGCACATCGAAAAATGTTTCCTAAGAAAAAGCCCTGCACGGCGGTTGGGAAGAATGATTTGTATTTCGCTGAATTTTTCAGCGTATTTCTCATATAAATATCCTGCGGTTTTTTTTAGAAATTCCATGTTAGTTGTTTTTCAACCGGATGCTTTTCAAGCCAAAATATTCCGCATAACATTCATTCATCCAATTCGACGTATCCGTCTTTATATCCACAAAAAAGATAGTTTGCGGAACATCATGCAAGGGCTCGATCTCTAAATCCGTAATTCCTTCTTTTTTTGCTTCCGCAATTTTTATATTTCGTTCATCCATCTCCCGCCGGTAGCCACTTGCCTTGAAAAACAGGTCATAATATGCACGTGAAATATTACCTCTGAAATAATATTGTTGTCCGGGTTCTTTATGAAAATCAGACAGTGTCAGCAGTACCGTGCAAACAAGCAGGATCGTCGTCAGTACTTTCGGAAATGCCGGCAGCGTAACTTTTCTTCTGTAAAGAAAATTGCAAAGATTAATCAGATTCAAGAACCAAAGCATCAAAAAAACCAGGGATATCAAGGCATTTACGCGCATCGGCGGATTGATACCCATGCTCAGGAAACCCGGGACAAAAAGTACAAAAAGCAGCAGCAGCGAAAACACTGCCAGTAAAAATGGGTTGACCAGGTATCGATAGCGTATGCTATTCTTCTGAATAATCTTGATGATAAAAGGGATGACAAGAAATGAAAGCAAAACAAAAGGAGGATTCTGAAAATGAATGCCGAGAATTTTTAACAGTGAAATAAACGAATTGACAAGGCTCTGACTGAAGTTCATCGAATCGGAGAACAACGACATCCGGCAAAAATTACCTGGTGCAAAGATTACAAAAGCTGCAAAAACATCAATGAGAAAAAATAAACTCAATAACAAAAATGAAATTTTGCGATGAATAAAAATGCTTCCAATAACCATCAAAAAAGTGAAGCCGCAAATAATAAGCAGGCTGATTTCATTGAGCCCGATAACGATAAATGCAAGGGCCAAGGCTGCAAGCCAACTGACAAACTTTGGGAACTTTCCTTTTTGAATCAACTGAAAAACAAATGCAATAAAAAACAGGGACAAAACATTTGCCAGTAAATACACAGCTCCGGCCGGAAACCAATAAATACCCTCACCGGTGGATGGAAATGTGTTCAGAAATAAGGTAAAAAAAATCAATGAAAACAAGAATAATTCTGTTGTGTTTAGGTATTTTTTTAGCAATGTTCTGAAAAAAAATAAAAAGGAACAAAAAAGTAATGCCATCAAAAATACCGGGATGATCCGGTAAATCAAAAGGGAGCGCATCGGGTTCAGGGCGCCAATGATGGAGGCTGCGTATCGCCCGGACCAGTTCATATATATATATTTCTGGTAGCCCCAGTAACCATTTTGGCTGACCTGATTGAAAATACTGTAATCATCGGCGGAAGGATAAACAAAAAAAGACAGCACAAAGAATGGCGCTATCAGGACCAGCAACAGGATTATCCAGAAATAATATTTATTAAAGATGTTCACGTATTTAAAAACTCAAAAATAATCATTTCCAATGACTTTGAAAACTCAAAATCTGAATGCAATAATGATTTTTTTAAATTATGGGCATACAGGCGCTATCCCAGTTTCCCCGCAATAAACCCCGTGGTCCAGGCACATTGCAAATTATATCCTCCGGTGATGGCATCAATGTCAAGGACTTCCCCGGCAAAATAAAGGTTTTTGCACACCTTGCTCTGCATGGTATTCAGGTCAACACTTTCAAGGCTGACACCGCCGCAGGTTACAAATTCTTCCCTGAAGGTGGTTCTTCCACTCACGGAGTATTCATCGTTAGACAGCACGTTTACCAGCTTGTTCAGCCCTTTCTTCCCGAGTTCGCCCCAGGTTTTCTCAGCGGGAAGGCCGCATTTTTCCAACAAAAAATCCCATAAACGTGCCGGTAGTGAATAAGGCCGGTAGTTTGCGAGAATTTTTCCGGAATGCACAACAATTATATTTTGCAGTTGCTCGGCTACCCTGTCATTGTTCTGCTCGTTCACCCAGTTAACCTGCACCTTGAAATTGTAATCCAGGTCACTCAACATTCTCGCGCCATAGGACGACAAATTGATGATGGCCGGCCCGCTCATGCCCCAGTGCGTGATCAGCAGCGGCCCAGCGGACCTTAGTTTTGTTCCCTGAATACTTACCATCGCATTTTCCACTACAACGCCCATTAACCGGGTGATGCGCTCATCAGGCATATTGAATGTGAATAAGGAAGGTACCGGGGCTTCGATCTTGTGGCCCAAAGCTTCAAGCCACTGCAACCCGCTTCGCTCTGGCGAACCTCCGGTGGTAACGATTACCTTATCGAAAATTGGGTCTTGGTTTTCATTACCGGTAACATCAAGGGCCAAATGTTCACCAGACTGCCTGATGGCTTTAATTTCAGCACCTGTTTTAATTTCAATGCCCAGCTTTTTTGTTTCCTTTAAGAAACAATCAATGATGCTTTGAGAATCCTGCGACACCGGGAAAACACAGTTGTCATGCTGAATGACCAATGGCACGCCGCGCGATTCAAACCATGCCATGGCATCTTTGTTATTAAAAATATGAAAGGCTTTTTTAAGTTTTTTCCCTCCACGCGGGCAGGCATGGCACAGTTCATCCACCGATTCGCAGGCATGGGTGAGATTACATCTTCCGCCTCCCGATATTTTAACTTTGGACAAAAGTTGCCGCGACTTTTCGAAGATGGCCACCTGTGCATCAGGGTAGTTTTCTTTCGCAGTAATGGCAGCAAAAAAGCCCGCCGCGCCTCCTCCGATAATAGCGATATTCATATATCCCGGATGAAAAGTTAACTATTTAAAATTCCTTGCACACCTAACGGCAATTAAAAAAATTTCTGTTCCGCCTCCACAATATTCTCGGGCCTTCCCATATCAAACCACAGGGCGCTGTCGTTATAAGCCACAATTTTATGTTCTTCAGCCAGCTCCAGATACAGGGCTGTGAGCGAAAACTTTCCGGTTTTTTTGCAAAGTTCAAAGACTTCAGGGTTGATCAATTGTATGCCGCTGAAGCCAACTTCAGACAATTTTTCAGAGTATCTTACAATAATTTCTTCTCCGGATTTTTTATTCCGCCAACCGCACAAAACCTGGCTTTTATCAATCAGGAAATAGCGCGCGGTTTCGCGTTTCTTTACTACAAGAGTGGCTAATTCTTTGTTCAGCGTATGATATTTTTCCAGCTTGTTCAGATCGGTTTTGGAGAGCACATCCACATTATGAACCAGGAAAGGCTTGCCGTCGTCAAAAAACCAGGAAGCTTTCATCAGCCCGCCTCCGGTATCGAGCAACATATCACGCTCATCTGAAATCTCAATGCGCATGTCAAAGTTGTTTTTCTTTTGTAGAAAGTCAATGACCTGATCGCCAAAATGATGCACGTTGACAATAATCTCGTTAACCCCATAGCTTTTCAGGTATTCGATCACATGCTCCAGCATGGGTTTTCTATTGACATTTACAAGAGCTTTCGGCATTTTTTCCGTAAGCGTCCCCAATCGTGTTCCAAGCCCTGCGGCCAATATCATCGCTTTCATTGTCCTGATTTTTGTTCGTTATGATTTAAAACAACATCCACTGCAAACGTTTCTTTCAAATATTTAGCCAGCCGTTCGGCAAAATATACAGAGCGGTGCTGCCCTCCTGTACATCCGTAATTCACCATCAAACTTGAAAAGCCACGCTCCAGATAATTTTCAACAGATTGTTTCACCAGATCCCTTGTGCTTACATAGAATCTTTCAATTTCATTTTCTTTTTCAAGAAATTCAATCACAGGCCCATCTTTCCCTGTGAGATTTTTGTATTCTAAGAACCTTCCGGGGTTTGGCAAGGCACGGCAATCAAACACAAAACCGCCGCCATTGCCGCTGAGGTCGGCAGGATACCCTTTTTTATAAGAAAAACTATTAACAGTCACGGTAAGCTTTTCAGACTTTTCATATGAATATTTCTTCAGGTTTTTATTGGCTATGATCTGGTTAAAAACTTCAGTGAGTGTGTCCGTCTTCACAGGTAGTTGAATATTTTCCGTGATCCACTTCAGGTTGGAAACGGCATAAGGAATGCTTTTGAGGAAGTGTGATTTTTTCTCGTAATACCCGCGGAACCCATACGCGCCCATGGCCTGCATGATGCGGATCAGGACAAAACCATAAAAATGTTTACGGAATTCATTCTGGTTAATTTCAATTTTTTGTTCGAGTTTTTCAATGTAATAATCCAACAAAATTTCCCTGACTTTTTGCGGGATGGCTGCCTTAGCATCATACAGCAGGGACGCAACATCATAGTGGAGCGGGCCTTTACGTCCGCCCTGATAATCGATATAATACAGTTTATCGTTGCATATCATTATATTGCGCGACTGAAAATCGCGATACAAAAAATAATTAGAATCAGCCTGCAGCAGGTAATCGGCAAACACATTGAAATCATCTTCAAGTTTCTGTTCATCAAAGCTGATCTGTGCCAGTTTCAGAAAATAGTATTTAAAATAATTCAGGTCCCACATCATCGACTGCTTGTCAAATGCGGAACGGGGATAGCAGGCGGAATAGTCCAGATCACGGGAAGCATCAATCTGAAAACGGAGCAGATCATCCAGAACATTTTTATACAATTTGACAATTTCTTCTGAAAAACCTTCCTGACGGTGGCTTTCGAGGTACGAAAACAAGGTTTCATCGCCGAGGTCTTCGAGCAGGTAAATATTATTATCCAAATCCGCTGCAAGGATTTCAGGAACCGGAAGATGGTGTTTTTTGAAATGTTCCGAAAAAGCGATAAAAGCCGAATTTTCCTTGCTGTCGGTATTATAGGCAGCAAGCGCTTTGTGACCCATTGACGCGAGCCTGAAATATTTCCGGTTAGACCCCGAAGATGGCAGTTCGTCCATGCTTTGTGGCGTCACACTATAACGGTTTTCAAAAAGTGCGATGATATTTTTTAGCAGATCTTCTTTCATAGTAATACAAACTTACACAAAAATAGGTAATGATTCAATTCTAAGTATTTTTTATATTTTTGAACATAGCAAACTAAACTTTTTCAAAGCCTTGGAGAGGCGACATTATGGCAAAGCCTAAGATATGTACAATAAAGCTTCGTAGAAGCGACATTATGGTAACTAAAAAAGATAGATACAATAAAGCTTCGTAGAAGCGACATTATGGTAAAACTAAAAAAGATAGATACAATAAAGCTTCGTAGAAGCGACATTATGGTAACCCAAGATGAGCAGCGATCCAGTGCCGTAGGCACGACATTATAAACCAATAAATCATTAATCATATGGCAAACACCTACACCCAGTTAAACATGCATGCCGTTTTCTGCGTAAAAGGCCGATCAAATTGCTTAACACAAAAAATCAGGCCCGAATTGCATAAATACATCTCCGGAATCCTCACCAACCTGGGGCAATATTCATTGGCAGTGAACGGGTATAAAGACCATGTTCACATATTTTTTGAAATGAATCCCGACACATCTCTATCAGACATTATGCAGGTAGTGAAATCAAATTCATCGAAGTGGATCAATGATAATAAAATGGTGGCCGGAAAATTCCAATGGCAGAAAGGGTTCGGCGGGTTCTCCTATTCGCGCTCACAAAGAAACAATGTCATCCAATACATCATGAACCAGGAGGAACATCATCGTGAAAAAACATTTCGTGAAGAATATCTGGAGTTTTTAGAGCAATTTGAGGTAGATTTTGATGAGCGGTATCTTTTCGAATTTTATGAGTGATGCCACAATAATGCCGCCTCTACGAGGCTGAATTCCTTCACCACTTTAATTATACCATTATTTCGCACCTACGGTGCTGCTTAAGAAAAAAACAGTGTCAGAGGTACGAAATTATGGTAACAACCAAAGATAAGCATAGCACGTGCCGCAGGAACGACATTATGGTAAACAATAAGTACATGGACAATAAAGCTTCGTAGAAGCGACATTATGGTAACCAAGATGAGCAGCGAACCAGTGCCGTAGGCACGACATTATAAACATCAGCCCTTACCTATGTTATAATTTTCTTTAGTAGCTTTGCACTGCAATTTCCTTAAGCATCGTCCATGAAAAAAGTCCTTCTCATAGCCACGAATTCCGAGAAAAAGCCATACCCCGTCCCCCCTATCGGCCTGAGTATTGTCGCCCAAAGCATCGAAAAAAAATATGACGTGAAGATGTACGATGCCATGTTTGATGAAGGAGCATCCCTTGAAGCTACGGTAAAATCCTTCAATCCCGACTACATCGGTTGCAGCATACGGAATGTAGATTCCATGTCGGTGGAAGCCCCTGATTTTTTTCTTGAAACTATCGACGAAAAAATTATCAGGCCCCTGAAAAAACTCACCGATGTGCCTATCATTCTGGGTGGCAGCGGTTACAGCATTTATCCTTATGAGATACTCGATTTTTTCGGTTTGGATTACGGGATCGCCGGCGAGGGTGAAGAAACTTTTGCCGCACTGCTTGAACATCTGGATAAAAACACGGATATCACCGGCATAAAAGGAATTATTAACAGGTGTTCTCCGGATTTTGAAAAAAAAATAATTACCAATTCCGCCTACCCCAAAGAAAAGTATTTTTCAGGAACCGAAAAATTCATTGATTTCATTCCTTACAAAGAACGCGGTGCCTATTCGATACAATCCAAACGAGGCTGTGCCCATCAGTGTATTTACTGTACCTATCCGCTGATAGAAGGGAAAAAATTCCGGACGCGAGAAGCCAAGGATATTGTGGACGAGATACAGCAGGTCTCTGAAAGGCTCGGGGATGTAGTCTTTGAATTTGTCGATTCCACATTCAACGATCCGGCCGGGCATGCGGAAAATATCTGTTCAGAGATCATCAGGCGCAACCTGAACGTACGCATACGTACCATGGGCATCAACCCTGCCAACACCAGCGACAAGCTTTTTGAGCTTATGATAAAAGCGGGTTTTACCCAGATTGATTCCACTCCCGACAGCGCGTCACCGCTGATGCTGAAGAACCTGCGAAAAAATTTCACTCTGGAACAATTACAGAAAATGGCTGTCCAGATACAAAAGTCCGGCCTTCCGACCATGTGGTTTTTTGTTTTCGGCGGCCCGGGAGAAACGCTGCACACCATTGACGAGACCTTTGACTTTATCAGAACCTATATTTCGCCTGATGATATGGTTTACCTCACCACCAGCCTCAGGATCTATCCTGAAACCAGTTTGTATCACACGGCGCTGAAGGAAAATCTCATCCAGCCCGGGCAGAGCCTCCTCAGGCCCGTGTTTTATTCATCAGAAAATTTTCCGGTAGACAAGCTGCATGATTACCTGCAGCAGAAAATCGGGCGCAGCCACAACCTTTTATTTTCTTCGGAAGCCAAACCATCGCCGGATATGATGAAAGAAGCCATACAGATCCGTAAGCAGCAAAACCTTACGGAGCCTATGTTCAGGACCTTGCTGCGCATCAGGAAAAGGATGATGGAGGAAGGTAAAATATTATAATCCGTTTTGAAAAAAGCTAAAATTCACCTTCCCGTACTTTCGGTGCTGGCTGAATCTGGGATGTTTTGAAAAATCATGATCGCGGGGATGTTCTATGATAAGCAATCCATCCGGTTTTAGCAGGTTTCGGTCAAATATGTTGTCCGGGATTTCCGCTAATGAGGCTAAATCGTAAGGCGGGTCGGCAAAAATAAGGTCATACCTTTTCAACGTATGTTTGATGTATGAAAACACATCTGAACGGTATGCTTTCAGGTTGTCAATTTTAAATTCCTCACAGGTTTTGATGATAAATGAAACGCACCTGTTATCCTGATCAATGGCGGTAATGTCAGCACTGCCGCGCGAAACAAACTCGAAGGAAATACTTCCCGTGCCTGCAAAAAGGTCCAGGACACTCGTTCCTTCATAGTCAAAGATATTATTTAAAATATTGAAAAGGCTCTCTTTGGCGAGATCCGTGGTAGGTCTTACCGGCAGGTTGGTTGGGGGATGCAGACGCCTGCCGCCGTATGTACCGCTTATAATTCGCATAACACCGATCCTGCTAAATTTTGTATCGTATGGCCGGGAATATCTTTCAGAATATAGCTGCCGGCAAATTGTTCATTTGGAATTGCGAAATCAACATTTCGGACGTATTTATACAGTATATCAAATAAGCCAGAGTTTTTCAAAATCCCGCCCGATAAGATGATCCCGTTATGTTCAGGGCTGAGTTTTAATTGCTCGTATACAAAAAGAACAAAATATATGAAATCTTCAGCCGTCTTGTACGCAAAAGAATTATAAAATAGCAACCTGCCGTTTTCCGTTACCAGCATATCAAAAAATGTCGCATGCACATGGATAAAAATCTGTTTGGGCAACATGTTATGCTTGCTGAAAACCATCATGGATTCAATGAATACGGAAGCATGGTGGCGAATCCTGAACGAAGTAAAATTCAAATTTTCTTCCAGGCCCTCCGGAATCGCAAAAACATTATACGCTTCAGCGGTGTTTAATTTATCTGTAAGTATTTTTTCATTTGTTCCGGCTCCGTGATTAAAACGAAAATACGTTTCCGATTCGGCAGGCTCAAATAAGGCATTGGGTATCAGTGTAGAGCGCTGTGTCTCCCATAAAACTATTACATCCTTGTATTGATGGCCCGCGAGCTGATTTTCGGTCAGGTGGTTTTTTATCTGTTCAAAATAGGACTGGTAACCACTAGTGAATTGAATATCCTTCTGCGAAAAAGCAATGAACCGGTTTTTATCAGGATCGAAAACCAGCAGCTGAATGGAATTACCGTTCAGCCCGACAACCAGCTGATACCCGGAAGCAGGCGCCGTGCTGAAGCAAGCGTCGGTTTTAGTTATCGATGATGTAGTTTCGTAATCCATCAGGTTGCGGTTAAAAATTATCTCTCCAGTCGCTTTTTCGTTCAAGTTTCAGATCTTTAAGTATGGACGATTTTATCCGGATAGTAAAATTATAACTTTTTCTGAAACCGTAAGGCACCCATTCCATGAACATTTCCCAGCAGTGAAGGTCGCGGTGGATGCTCAGCGAGGTATATGAAAAATCTTTCGACTTGAAGTCGTAACCCGTGGTAAACCCGACCTTCCATTTTGGCGTAATATAAAATTCGCCGTTCAGCATGACGGTCAAAATGGTATCAGGAATATACTTAATAGACTTATAATCAAACCGGCTGGAATAGCTGAAATTAAGGTTCATGCCTACGTTCCACTTATTCATAAACACACTCTTTTCCTCATTTTTCACCTTGTCTTTTTTCTTAAAATCCGCATCGCTGAGCGAATAGGAAATTCCTACCATCCAGGTTGTATTTTGCCTGCGGAACAGCCGGTGATTGACATTCCATTCAAACTGATTCAGGCGGTTGCCGTTGGTATCGATCACATAAGGGTCCCAGGCGCCGTTGAAGCTGACATCTATTTTATTGAACAACCGGGTCCTCATATTCACCGAGAGGTAATCCCAGCGGAGTGAATCCTTGGCAAAATCGTATCCGCTACCGATATTCAGGTAGTCGATGAGTACGATTTTTTTCGAACCTGTCACGGTATCTTTTTTCGATCGCACTTTCATCTCCAGGTTGTTATTCAGGTTAAAGCTAACCTTTCCGGAAAGGCCATCAGGAGGTGTGCCGTAAATTCCGTTCTGAAAAATGGAATAACGCTCGGTCCGCCCTGTGGAATCAATCTGCGCGTACTTGTAATATCCCCAGAGTTTAGACCCGAAATCAGGATGGTACGAAAACGTGACCGACGGCGTCAACACATGCCTGATGGCTTGCAAGGCGCCTTTTTTTATGCGGTAAATCCCGTAAATTTTTGTCGAAAGCTGTGACGACACATTAAACTCGTGAGCCATCTGAAACCGGCTGATGGTATCTTTCCTTACATAGGAAGTGTCCACATCATTGAACCATTGTTTATCAACTGACTGGAAATACCATCTTTCGTTGAAATTAAACGAATTATTCCAACTGATATATTTTAAAATTTTAACAGGGTTGCGAACCTGGATACTATGCTGGATGCCGTTTTGCATCAAATCCCAGATTTTCGGTGTCAATAACAGGCTGTCGTAGGTATTGATATAATTTTGGGCATTCAGGGAATACGTCACATTAATATTGTCGTACCATTTCAATGCACCGGTTTTGTTCTTTTTCCGGAACGGGTAAAAGGTGTTTACAGAAAAACTAACCTGCGGAAGCCACAATTGCAGTTCCTTGGTGTTGACATTTTGCCTGCTGCCCAGGTTCAGTGAAAGATTGCTTTTTCCATTAAACAGGGATGTCTGATAAGCGATACTTGACTCAAAGGTGTTGGATAAATAATCGCTAGTTGACGAAGGGTTAAACTTATAAAAACTGTTACTGGCCATTTTTACCTGTGCAGAAAAGCTGCTGTTTGGCCGTGCTTTGGGATCCTGCTTATGGCTCCATTCAACAGAGAAATCCCTGTATCTTTTATAATCAGGTAAAAATTTCTGACTGATGATGTTTACGGCATAAGATAATTTTATACTTCCGTCGTAGCGGTATCTTTTTTTATAGTTGGTGGTCAGGTAGGCAGCCCAGCTTCCACGCGTATAAATATCGCCCTGAAAAATCATGTCGAGATAATCGTTGATTCCCCAATAGTAGCCACCGCGCTCAAAATAAAACCCGCGGTTGGTAGATTCACCCCAGGTTGGTATGATGATTCCTGAAATCTGCCCTCTTTTATTGGGAAAATACCCAAAAGGCAGTACCAGCGGCGTTGGAACATCAGCAATCTCCATGTAAGCCGGCCCCGAAACAAATTTGTCGTTAGGTATCATACGCGCCTTGGTGAAACGGATCTGATAATGCGGATGTTCGAGGCTGCACGTGGTGTATGCCCCTTTTTTAAAGTTGGCCGTTTTATCAGGGAAACGTTTGACGACGCTTCCGTGCAGGTAACTCTCCCCTTCGTTGGTAAAAATATCTTTTACCAGCCCTTTCTTTGTATCGAAGTTATAATACATGCTTTTTGCCAAAAAAGTATATGAAGCCTGCGTAAACTCTGGGCGCCCCAGTTCCTTACCGGCAGAATCTTTAAGGCCTTCTGCAAAAAGCTGATTTTTCTTAAAATCAATTTCAACGTAACCGGACTTCAGTTTTATATCTTCATAATCGATCTCAACCTCATTATACAGGTAGGTTTTGCGTTCATCAAGATTCATTTTTATTGAATCAGTAGCCTGATACTCAATCTTTGATTTGATGGCATCCGGTGATAGCTGTTTGCGGATCAGGTTTATGGAATCATTCTTGATAGTGTCCCGCACTATTATGATGCTATCGTTCGTTATTGGTTTAACCGTATCCTGAGCAAAAGAATTAAAACACATCAAAAACACTGCAATGAAAGCAATGAACCGAGAGGCAAAAGAAATGGTTAATAATTTCGTTAACAAATTGTGTACAGTGCTGATTTTGTCTGGTAAAAAGCGCATAATTTTGCTACAGAAAACTCCTGAAATTATTGGCAAAACTAATTAAAATAAATCATTCAGATGAAACGAATTAATTTAATTTTTGTTTTGTTGTCCCTGATGTTTTTAGGATCGTCCGGTTCCGTAGCTCCTACAATCATTAAAATCAGGAAGGTTGTGATCGATGCAGGCCATGGTGGCGATGACCCCGGCGCGGTGGGTAAAAAATCAAAAGAAAAAGATATTGCATTGGCTGTGGCCCTTAAAATAGGCAATTATATCAAAGCTGCCTTCCCTGAAATAGAAATAGTTTATACACGTAAAACCGATGTTTTTGTTGAACTATACAAAAGGGCTAAAATAGCCAACGACAGCAAAGCGGATTTGTTTATTTCCATTCATTGCAATGCCAGCAAAAGTATAGAGCCCCAGGGAACGGAATCCTGGGTGATGGGGCTTCACAAAAGCCAGGCAAACCTCGAAGTGGCAAAAAAGGAAAATGCCGCCATCCTGTATGAAAATGATTACAGCGCACAGTACGACGGTTTTGACCCGAATTCTCCCGAGGCGAATATTATTTTTTCCTTATACCAGAATGCTTACCTCGACCAAAGCCTGAAATTTTCGAGCCTGGTTCAAAAACAATTCTCCACAAAAGCAGGCAGGGCCGACCGTGGCGTTAAACAAGCCGGCTTTCTTGTACTTTATAAAACCACCATGCCCGGGACTTTGATCGAAATTGGGTTTATCAGCCATCCGGAAGAAGAAGAATACCTAAGGTCGGAAAGCGGACAAAACATAATTGCTTCAGCCATTTACAGGGCTTTTAAAGAATATAAATCGCAAGTGGAAGGCAGCCCCAATTTGCCGGAAAATAATATCCCTTCCGACACTATTTTCCGGCAGGTCATTGCCAAAGACACTGCCAAAACCGTGGTTAAGCCTGACACTGCCAAAGTTGTTCAGAACAATAAAAGTAAAGAAGTTTATTTCAGGGTTCAATTTGCTACCAGCAGCAACAAAAAATCCCTGGATCTTCCCGAGTTTAAAGGCCTTAATGATGTAAAATTTTATTTCCAGAACGGATTGTACAAATACACCTGTGGTAATTTCAAAACCCTGAAAGGAGCTGCCGAATACCAGCAAATTGTTCAATCAAAAGGTTTTAAAGATGCTTTTGTGGTCGCTTTTTTAAACGAAGAGCGAATTTCACCGAATGAAGCATTAAAATACACAGCGAATTAAAAAATATTTATCTTTGCACAAAATTTTTCGCCTTGAAAATTTCCAGAGAAATTAAAATTGCTATCGTTTTTATTGCAGGCCTTGCCCTTTTGTACTGGGGTATAAATTTTTTAAAAGGTAAAGACCTTTTCAGAAAAGAACGTACTTTTTATGCAGTTTACGACAAGGTTACCGGGCTTGTCAAGGCAAATCCCGTGCTGGTTAACGGCTTCCGTGTCGGGCAGGTGGAAGACATGTATTTCCATCCTAACAACTCAGGAAAAATAATCGTGGTACTTACCATTACCAACAATGACCTGGTGATCCCTTCAAATACGGTTGCCAGGCTGTTTAGTTCAGATTTACTTGGGTCTAAAGCAGTCGAACTTCAACTTGGAAATGCCACTGCCGAGGCAAAGGAAGGAGATACACTAACTACGTTAATTGAGGGTTCCCTTACCGAAGAAGTCATTCAGCCCATTAAAGTAAAATTTGAAAAGGTAATGGTATCGCTCGATTCCGTGCTTCTCATCATCAAAGAAGTATTCAACGAAAAAACCAGAGACAACCTGGAACAAAGCTTTGAAAGCATTCGCCTGACCATCAATAATCTGGAACACACCACGTACAATATCGATACGCTTGTTTCTGCCCAGAAACACAATTTGTCTGACATCATCGCGAACGTTCAGTCCATCTCTGATAACATTAAAAACAATAACGACAAAATTACGAATATCATTACCAATTTTTCTGCAATAAGCGATACTGTTGCCAAATCAAACATTGCCAGCACTATTAATAATGCGGACAAATCCCTGAAAGAATTTTCGGAAATCGTAGCTAAGATCAACCGTGGAGAAGGCAGCCTGGGCATGCTGGTGAATAACGATTCTCTGTATAATAATCTTGAAAAATCTTCCAAAGAACTTAACGAACTTATTGAAGATATCAAGCTAAACCCTAAACGCTACCTGAATTTTTCTGTCTTCGGTGGAAGTAAGAAGAAAAACGAGTACACGAAGCCTAAGGAATAACCTTAATCAGGGAAATCTATCCTAGCCTCTTAATGAATGACTACAACTTTTTTACGGGAAATATTGTCTCCGCAGTAAAACACAAGTGTGTATAATCCTTCCGAAAAATTACGCACATTGATGGTTTGGCCGGCTGCCGGTTTATCAATGCTTTGAACCAGTGACGATGTATAGGAAAAAATTTCAATTTTATCAATACTGTTTTCCGTATCATAATTTTCAATAGTCAGTACCTCTGAAACAGGATTGGGGAAAACATTAACATTAACCAGGTTGCTTTGTTGGTCTATTCCGGATGTTGGCCCCCATATGGCCAATATCCATTCCGGATGATCGATATAAGGATTACGGTTGTGTTGAATTGCATACACAGCGTTGTTCCGGTCAATTTCTTTCTGGCTTACGGTATCCATGGCACACCATGACAGCAACATCGTCACGTACCAGGGTTTGAAAACCAGGCCTCCGTTACCCGCATAAACAGCCGCACATTCGGTTGAGTATGATGGCCAGTTTGAAACAATATTCTCATAACGGGTTGCCATGTAAAAATAAGTACGGGCAAAATCACCTTTATAGACATCAATGGGTTCAAACACAGTTCCTGTATAACCGGTGGTAGAACACGTACCGACCTTACTGCCATTGGAAGACGTGTAGCTTGCAGAACCCACTTTGGCAAAAGGGTAATTTGACCGGCGATTATTGACATAGCCATCTGTCGGGTAAACGTTAAACAAGTCCGAATACATCGGTGTTGCATCGTTAAACCAGCTCGCAGGTGTTGAATGTTCGCGGTTGTAACAATCGCCCTCTGAACTATAGCTGCCGCACTGATCAGCACTATTAGCTGAATTCGTATACCAATAATTGGCGGTGCTGTCCGCTTTTATGGAATACATATCCCAAACTTTACTAGGGGGAAAATTGTCCGTTGTCACATAGGCATTGTACAGGTCATCGTATGAAATAGAGGTATGCCCTTTTATAATATTATACAAAGCCGTTTTTAATGCTAATCCTGAAAGGCCTGCGGCAGCATCATAATAACCCGCTGGTGGTTGGGCGGAAGCGAAAATGTTGAGTACTAAAAAAGTACAAATAATGAATATTTTTTTCATAGAAAAATTCCTGTAAGTAATAGACTACAAAAGTAAGCAATTTAAGCGCCTTGGCGAAATTATCCAAACAATTTTATAATATGCAACTGAACTACTTACCTGAATAGTTCCTGGGGTTTATATATTTCAGTTCTTCCTTCACTTTTTTGCTGACATTCAGGGTTTCGATAAAATCGTGCAGCGTTTCCTTTGTGATTGTTTGATTCTTACGGGTGAGCTCTTTTAGCGCATTATAGGGATCCGGGTAATTTTCACGGCGCAGAATGGTTTGTATGGCTTCGGCAACAACGGCCCAGTTCTGATCCAGATCAGCCAGAATTTTCGGTTCGTTTACGATCAGCTTATCGAGCCCTCTGCTGATGGATTTCAGTGCGATGAGGGTATGCGCTATTGGCACGCCAATATTGCGTGTAACCGTTGAATCCGTCAGGTCGCGCTGCAGGCGTGAGATGGGCAGTTTTGCCGAAAGATGTTCAAACAGTGCATTAGCCAGCCCAAGGTTGCCTTCCGCGTTTTCAAAGTCTATGGGGTTTACCTTATGCGGCATGGCAGAAGATCCCACCTCTCCTTTTACAATTTTCTGCTTGAAATAATCCATGGAAACGTACATCCATATATCACGGCACAGGTCAATCAGAATAGTATTGATACGTTTCAGAGCATCGAAATACGCCGCAAGATTATCGTAATGCTCAATTTGCGTGGTACACATCTGGCGCTTCAGCCCGATACGTTCCAGAAATTTGCAGGCAAAGCCGTGCCAGTCCTTTTCGGAATAAGCAACATAATGAGCGTTGAAGTTTCCGGTGGCTCCGCCAAACTTTCCCTCAAAATCGATATGATTGAAATGCAACAACTGGCTTTGCAGGCGTTCGGCAAAAACCCTGATCTCCTTTCCCAGCCTGCTTGGAGTGGCTGGCTGGCCATGTGTGCGGGCAAGCATGGGAATGTCTTTCCATTCTTCAGCCAACACCTTCAGCCGGTCAGACAATTTATTCAACAAAGGCAGCACGGTATTAACTTGTGCATCTTTTACCAGTAGCGGCATAGCGGTGTTGTTAATATCCTGAGAGGTAAGCCCGAAATGTATAAATTCTTTGTATTCACTAAGTTTAAGTGCATCAAACTGATCACGCAGAAAATATTCCACGGCTTTCACATCGTGGTTGGTGGTCTTTTCAATATCTTTTATTTTCTGTGCATCCGAAATGCTGAATTTTCGGTAAATGTCACGTATGCTTTCAAAAGCCGGTTCTTTGATTTTTTTCAAAGCAGGGATTATTTTGCACAACTCAATGAAATACTCGGATTCGATAAAAACCCGTTTTTTGATGAGTGCAAACTCTGAAAAATATTCCGAAAGGGCTTCGGTGGCTTTATGGTATCTGCCATCTATAGGCGAAACGGCGGTTAAAGGATTCAGTTCCATAGGAATTTATTTATTAAACAAAAATAGTATTTTTTACCTATAAAAGTTAAAGAGAACCGAGGAAATTGAGGCCTTAAATTTTGAATATATATTTAATATTCCATTAATAGACACTATCTACGATCACTGGTGGCTTAAATTCAACATTAGTTTCATGGCTGATTATAGGAAAACATGAAATAATAATATCCCGGTACTTGTCGATCCAACCTGTGCTATTAAACGAATCAATTCTTTCAAAAGAAGAGAATTTTTTTATTTTTTCAAGATAATCTGTAAAGCTTCTTAAACTGTCAGGGACATTATAAGGTTCATAATTTATTATTTGTTCAGCGCCATCGCTGAATTTATAAATTATACAAAAGCAATCACCATCATAGATAATAGGAAAGTTTTTCTGATCAATTCTATCCTCAAAACATGTAGGATATTTCTTTAAATGCAGGTTAGTAAAAATCAATTGACGGAGTGAATCAGGAGATTTAATTGAATAGTATTTTGTTTTTCCACCACTCCAAACATTTGTCCTGGCTATTTTGATCATACCCTTGTTATCATCGTATTCCAGATATAATTTTGATTTTAAATCTTCAGGTTTTTCAATTCGGTTAGCTATATGTTCAATGTAAACGAATTTATCAATTCTCACTTCATTATTTTTACAACCGATAAAAAACACAATCAAAACTATAACAAAAATAAATCTTTTCATAGCATTTTACTTGGGTGAATTTCCAGGATATCCTTTTTCGCTTCCTCTCGCCATCCATTGTGCAATAATACTGACCATAACAAGCTGAAGTGCATGGTACATCATTATTGGAAGTATGACAATACCCATATACGGGCTACCGGCAAACAGTACATTCGACATCACCGTACCGTGCACCAGCGATTTTTTTGAGCCGCAAAACAAAGCTGTGATTTTATCCTCGTATTTGAATTTTAAAATTTTGCTTGTGAGATAAATAATCCCATAAACCGCGTAAAACAGTGCAATCATGGCGGCGCCAAGCCCCACAAGTAAAAGAGCGGAATATCCTTCAAATATTTTTTTTTCAAAAGATTCACAAAAGGCGGTATATACGATCAACAGAATTATTGCCTGATCAAAGTAACGGAGTTTTTTACCGTGCTTTTCAGCAAAAAAGCCCCATACCGGATGAAGTAATATTCCAAGAATTACCGGAAATATAACCTGCAGCGTAAGTTTCAGCAGCACCGGGCCCAGCTCCATATCCACCGAAGAGGTATTAAGGTATATCCCCATCCATAACGGTGTGATAAAAACGCCCATCAGCGTGGAAATGCTCGCATTAAAAATGGCCGAAGGGATATTTCCTTTAGCAATAGAAACCATCACAACAGCCGATGACACTGTTCCCGGCAGGCTTGCCAGGAAGAACACGCCCACCCAAATTGTATCAAACCCGTTACTTCCAATAATACTTTTTGCTAAAATAACAAGTAGCGGAAACAAGACAAAGGTCGCCAACTGAACCACCAGATGCAGCCTCCAGTTGCTCAGCCCTGTTTTAAGTTTCTGCGGGCTTAACCTAAGTCCATAAAAAAAGAAGATCACAGAAACTCCGTACGTGGCTATTTTTGAAAATGGGATAACTGAATCTTTGGCTCCAATTTGCGGCCAGAAATAAGCCAGTACGATCATACCGATAAGGGCAAGGAGGAACCAGTCAAGGCCGAAGCGTTTAGCAAATCCGAAAATTTTATGAAGGACTGTTGCTATCTTGCTCATTATAGTATAAAAAAATCATCCGTAAATATTCCGGTATCGCACGGCATTGTCCAGTGAATCCAAAATTTCGCGGGTAAACCCGACAGGCAGCTTTTCCGGTATCGTTTCTGTGCAAAAATTGTTGCCTTCTATAATTCCGGGGAGCACCCGCTCGCATGCATTGCACATCTGATCCAGGTAAAAATCATCAGGTACTTCAAAGTCCTTTCCGAAACGGTCGCTGAATTCAAGCAGGGCCGCATGCACGGCTTTATAAAGGATCTCTTTTTTATTGTTTTTTTGCCATACATAACGGTAAGCTTCGGAAATAAGTTGCGGGGCATGTTCACGAATTTTGTCATAAACAGGGATCAGTGAATTATCAATGACTACTTTCTCCGGATGCTCCCGCTCCCACTGCGCATATTCACGGGCTACCGCAGCATCGTATTTCGAACGTTTGTAGTCGATCAGGTAAAAAGTATAAATATAAATGATCTTCGGCATCAGGTAGCTGATGTCCTTTTTAGCTGATTTCATGATATACATGAAGGTTTTTCGGTGAATCTTTTCCGCCGTAAAAAAGAAATATTTAAATACCCCTCCCATCATTTTTCTCATAGACCACATGGAAGAAAGGCCGGGCAACTTTACATTCGACCGGCGTGTGATGTTTTGTATCAGCGAAATAGCCCGTTCTTTGAATTTTTCAGTATCATAAATATCATCCCAGTAATCGGCCAGCCCGAGAAACAATTCCTGACGGCTCATCTGCCTGGGGACGATGTTTGAAATGATATCCATTTTATCACTGGTTTCGTCCGGTTCATTTTGAATGATCCTTCCCTGACGTTTGTAATCGTACCACATCTTAGTGCCCGGAGGCGCTGCCAGCGGATGGCAAATGTGGAAAATAATATCGGCATCTTTAACAAAAGCGGCTGTTTTTTCAAATACCGTCAGATCGTCCGATTCATTGCCGATGATCATGTGAGCCAGCACTACCATACCATAAGATTGTATCTTTTTTATGGCTTCAACGGCAGAAACACCCAGGTTTTGCTTTTTGTTCATGTCTTTCAACGCATCCGGGTTTACCGACTCAATGCCGATCATGAGGGTATAAAAATTCGCATCGGCAAGTAACGCCAGCAATTCATCATCATTAGCGATGGTAATATCGATCTGGGTGAAAAAACCCATCGGATTTTTGAACGAGTTATTCAGCTGAATCATCTGCCGTAAAAGCTCTTTCACATACTTTTTATCTCCGGCAAAGTTGTCATCCGCAATAAAAGCCATCTGAACTTTCAGATCGTGAAGCCTTTTAATTTCCTCAAGGACCTGTTCGATAGTTTTGCTACGTGGCTTACGGCCGTATGTATATATCACATCACAAAAACTGCAGTCGAAGGGGCAGCCACGCGTAGTCTGGATGGAAACGGAATTATACAGATGAATGTCTTCTTTAATGAGGTCCCAACGTGGCGGGGGCACTTTCGACATATCAGGCTTGAGAACGTTTTTATAAACATTTTGATAATTACCGTTCTTGAAATCCTCCAAAAACCGTGGCCATGTGTCTTCAGCCTCTCCATGAAAAACTACATCAATGTTTCCTTTTTGCTTATAGATAAGCATTTCAACGCCTATCCCTCCAACAACAATCGTGGATGAAGGACATAATTTTTTGCACGCTTCCGCAATCTGTAAACTTCGTATCAGCTGGTTTGACGTGATTGATATGCCAATGATATCATAATTTTTTCCGGGAAGAAATTCTTCCACCGGCCCGCGTATGTATTCATCATGGATGTGAACGTCGTGTTCTTCCGGTGTGAGTGCGGCTACAGTGGCCACCGCATGCGGGGCAATAAATGCTTTCGCATTGAGGTAAGGAATGCTCCGGATAATTTTGTTATCAATTTCATCAGGTGTCCCGGGGCTGATAAGCAATATCTTCATTAGTTCTGTTTTAAATTTGGCTCAGGTTTTACTGGTGATCTGCCAGCCAGGGCAATTTTGTCAAACACAAAAATAATCCCGCATCCTGATAAAATATTAATCAAAGGTAAAAAATAATTGAGAAACCGGGCATCATGGTCGGCAAATGTAACTGCAATAGTCAGGATGTGAACCAGTATGATCGCCAGAATAATCTTAATACTGATTTTTTTTCGGAAATAAAACAAGCCTATCATAGCAAAAATGTAAGCAGGATAAAGCCATAAAAATGTCCGCAAATAATACTCCGTTGAATACCACGGACGCCTTATTTGAAATAACTCCGTCGCCATCCTGTAAATGCCCAGCCTGGCACATGGCCACGGATGCCTGACCACATAGGAAAAACCTGCGGTCCAGTTTTTTTTCATTAACGCCGTGTCTGCCGGCATTGTAAGGCGTAGTTCCTTATGATCGGGTATTACTTCGCCGTTCAAAAGCACTTCGTTCATGATAATTTTTTCAGTCCCGATGTTCTGTACCGACCGGTTTGTAAAAGGCAGAAAGGATATACAAATGATAAAGCCCGCTGCCACAGAAAAAATCCATATAAATTTCTGATAATTTTTATGAAACCTGTGAATAAAATAAAAACATAATGCGACAGGAATTAAAGCCCAGCCGTTTGGCCTGATACAGGCAGTGATCAAGACTAAGGTTACTGAAAAAAACAGCGTGATAACAGATTTCCTTTTCACTGTTCTAACCAACAACCACGTGGAAAATATCAAAAAGGATGTGTACATTGATTCTGTCATAATATAAGTATGCCAGGAAACAATAAAAGGGTTCATCAGGTACAAACCGGCTGCGATAATTCCTGCCAGCGGTTTTGCCGTGATCGCCAAGGAAATTTTATATAATGCCCCTGCAGCGGCCAATGCCAATAACACCTGGAAAATGATGACCCCGATAAGGTTATCAGAAAACAGCCTGAAAAAAGCAATAATGACAATATATCCGGTATACTGTATTTCTTTATAATCCAGCGCTTCGTTTGCAATCAGTTTGTCTGCTGCTTCGATGTACCGGTATGAATCCGTTAAATATTGAATCCCGGGTTTACCGGTATTGCCATTATTCCAGTTGTAAATTATCAGAAAACTAAAACGGACCACAATAAGCGACAGCATCAGGATAAAAATAAATTTCCTGTATTGCAGAAGCCTGCCTATTAACAAGGTAATGGTAGCTCTCATGAAATATTCACCCGGATTAGATTCTGCAAATCTAAAATTAAATAGTCATATTCATCTGTAAAAATTACCAGACACATTATTTTTTGCTGATAATATTCAATTAAAAAAACAAAAAAAATGACGTATCACTATTTTTTTTGTATAAATTTGTTTGGAAAAAATCACACATAAATGAAAAGACTTATACTTTCCCTGTTTGTCATTTTTGCTTTTTTTGCAAGTTCAACAGCCCAGCATATAAACAGCAATGCCCCTTTTGAATTTCAGGCGAAATACCACATGCTTGATTCGTCGGAACTTCACGTGCCGAAAACCCAAACAAAAGCTTTTACTCAAACGCCGCCCCCAACAGGCACTATCCGTGCCATTGCCGAATGGGAGCAGGCACAGGCTGTGCTAATTTCGTATCCGGGGAATTTTGGCATACCTTATTCCGAAATCGCTGAATTATCCGAAAACGACCATGTGATTACCATAGTTACTTCATCCTCCCAGCAAACAACGGTAACAAATAATTATACCTCTAACGGGGTGAATCTTGCAAACTGCAGCTTTATAATTGCACCGCTTGACTCTTATTGGACAAGGGATTATGGCCCCTGGTTTATCATGACAAATAACAACACTATTGCCATTGTTGATTTCCCATACAACCGTCCTGCACGCGCCAATGATGATAATGTCCCTGTGGTTCTTGCCGGAACATCTTACCTGAATATGCCATTATATGGGATGGACGTTACGCATACAGGTGGAAACTACATGTGCGACGGCATGGGTGTTGCCGCCATGACCGACCTGGTTGAAGATGAAGAAACACTGACCCACGCCCAGATAGATACCGCGTTTAAACAATATATGGGCATCACCAAAAATTACATTACTACCGATCCGCTTGGTGAATACATTAAACATATTGACTGCTGGGGAAAATTCCTTGATGTGGATAAAATATTGATTGCTTCTGTCCCGGTATCCAACTCCCAATACAGCGCATACGAAGCCATGGCCGCCTACTGGGCAAACGAAGTCTCTTCCTACGGTAATAATTATCAGGTTTACCGGGTTTATGAATCCAACGGGCAGGCGTATACAAATTCATTGATTTTAAATAAAAAAGTTTTTGTTCCGATTTCAACAAGCTATGGCACAACCAACAATAATGCAGCGCTGGCAGTATACCAACAGGCCATGCCCGGCTATGAAATCATTGGTGTCACATACAGCGGATGGCAATCCACAGATGCCCTGCATTGCCGTTCCCATGAAATAGCCGATAAAGGCATGTTATACATAAAACACATGCCTCTGTTGGGCGAAAAACCAATACTTTCGCAATATCCAATAAACGCCGAAGTTTATGCATTGAGCGGAAGCGCCGTCGTACCGGATTCGGTATGGGTGAAATACCGCGTTTACCATGGTTCCTGGGGCGCGTGGACCAAAATCAACATGACCAACACATCGGGTAATAACTGGACCGCCAATATTCCAGCACAACAGGGCGGAGATACCATTGCGTATTATATTCATGCTTCCGACCTTTCCCCGCGCAACACCACGCATCCGCTCATAGGACAGCCCGACCCGCATAAATTTTACCTGAACGGCATCACCAGCGTTGTGGAAGAAAAAAATCAGACAAACGCGGTTGTTTTTCCCAATCCTGCTGTTGACAATATATTTGTGCAGATGTATAACGCTGATGACCCTCAGGTACAAATAAAGATGTTTGACCTGTTTGGTAAAGAAGTGGTTAACATCACCGAAGACAATCAGGACAATCGAATGCTGAAAATAGATGTAAGCAAACTGCCTCGGGAACATACTTTTTAAGTATATACTCAGGCAATTATTCTGCAACGCGAAAAATAATGCTGATGCATTGATCCCTGCACCTGAATTACAGTATCAATTTCCGTGATGCGGGCAGGGAGTGCCGCATTTTTTGATGCATTTCTTTTCTACGATGACCTGAACTTCCGTTGAATCGCCTGTGGTAATGCTATCTCCGGGACAACAGTTTTTATGCATTTTAAAATCAGCCCCATCTCCGCACCAACCATTCATCATGAAATGCTCTTTTTCAAAATGCTTCTTTGCCTTAATAGCCTTCTTCCCAATAACGAACGCACCGCAAACAGCCATGCTGAGCATTAAACAAACCAGCGCCGTTCCTATCCAGACTTTTTTATTGCTTTTATCGACAAACCCCTTAATAATTAAAACAAGGCCCGTAAACCCGGCCACAACCGCAATGATTGCCAATATTAATAACAGTACTGCCATAATAGTCAAGTTTTTAATTAATAAATAATTCTTAATTTTTTTACAAATATATTAAATTTATTAAATATTTTACAAGTTTTTGTATTGAAATCAAAGGTGTCTGTTCAATTTTCTTTTTATAAAATAATTTGGTGTTTTAAAAATTGCTATTTTCACGCTTGTTTTAAATAAAAGGATCAAAAACCCATCAATTATGTATATGAAAAAATTATTTTTTCTTTTGCTTGTACTCGCCTGGACTCAGACTCAGGCCGCGTTCGACGATTATTTCGAAAACAAAACCCTCCGTATCGATTATTATCATACGGGGAACAACGTGACGGATATTTATTCGATTGATGAACTGATGCAGGAACCCTTCTGGGGAGGCTCTAAAGTCAACCTGCTTGATATTTTTAATTACGGGAAGTACAAATTTCTGGCTTACGACGCCGCGAGTAACGAGCTTATTTATTCATACACATACAACACCCTTTTTTCAGAATGGCAGACCACCAATGAGGCCAAGTTAACGTTTAAATCTTTTTCTGAAACGGTCACCATGCCCTTCCCGAAAAAAGCGATTCGCTGCGAATTCTATTCAAGGAATAAAAAAGGCATTTTTGAAAAGAAATTTGAATATGCTATTGATCCTAAAAATTATTTTATCATCAAACAACAACGGATGGTCTACCCAAAAGTGGACATCCTGAATTCCGGCGACCCTGCTGTAAAAGTTGACATCGTGATAATTCCCGAGGGCTATACCGAAGCAGAAATGGATAAATTTATAAAGGATGCCAACAAATTTGCAGAATATCTTTTTAATGCTCGGCCTTACAAGCAAAATAAGAATAAATTCAACATCCGGGCTATCAAAGCGCCGTCAAAAGAGTCAGGCACGGATGTCCCGGGAGAAGGGATCTGGAAAAACACGCTTGTCAATTCGACTTTTTACACTTTTGACACAGAACGTTACCTGATGACTTCTGATAATAAAACTTTAAGAGACGTGGCATCCAATGCCCCTTACGACCAGATTTACATCATTGCAAACACCAGCAAATATGGCGGTGGCGCCATTTACAATCATTATGCGGTCAGCGTGAACAGCAGCCCTTATTCAGAGTATATTTACACGCATGAATTCGGGCATTCTTTTGCAGGACTTGGTGATGAATATTATGACTCCGAAACTTCATACAACGAGTTTTATCCGCTCGATGTGGAACCCCCGGATCCAAACCTGACCACCCTCGTGAATTTTGATTCGAAATGGAAAGACCTCATCGACAAGAGCACTCCGGTCCCCACACCTAATGATGTAAAATACAAAAACAAAGTGGGAGTATTCGAAGGCGGCGGTTATGTGACCAAAGGTGTCTACCGACCTGCATACGACTGCACCATGAAATCGATTTCTACTGATAATTTTTGCCGCGTGTGCACCATTTCCATTGAAAAAATGATAGATTTTTATACAAAATAATTACTAACAAAAAAATAAGAAAGGATTCAAATTATGCCGGTCACGAAACTTGAACAGATGTTCGATTTATTAAAAAGCAAAGATAAAAAACGCCTTGTTGCAGCCTATGCAAACGATTCTCATACCATTGGCGCCGTTAACCAGGCTGTGGATATGGGCCTTATTGAAGCTACGCTTGTTGGCGACAAAGACACTATTACCAAGGTGTGTGACGAAATGAAAATCGATACCGGAAAATTTAAGATCGTTCACGAAGCCAATGATATAAAAGCTGCTGAAAAAGCCGTTGAACTGATCAACGAAGGCAAGGGAAACATCCTGATGAAAGGACTTGTAAGCTCTGACAAATATATGAGAGCCATCCTGAACAAGGAAAAAGGCCTTATGGCCAGCCCAAATTCTGTGTTGAGCCATGTCACCGTAATTGAAAATCCAAGATATCCCAAACTGATCATCGTGGCTGATGTCGCTATTATTCCGCTTCCCGACCTCAAACAAAAGATTGTGATGACCAATTACCTGATACAGACTGCGCATGCCCTGGGCATCGAAAATCCAAAGATCGCTATCCTCGCTGCAACAGAACAAATGTCACTTGGCATGCCTGCATGTATTGATGCGGCTATCATTACAAAAATGGCCGACCGGGGACAGCTCAAAGGAGCTATTATCGACGGCCCTCTGGCGCTCGACGTTGCCATGGATCCGGAAAGCTGCGAGATAAAAAAATTCAAAAGCCCGATCAATGGCGATGCCGATGCTATCCTGTTCCCGAATATCGAAGCCGGGAATGTATTTTATAAAACTAACACAAAGCTTGCAGGGGCAGAACTCGGTGCCGTGGTCTTTGGGGCAAAAGTTCCGGCAGTTCTCTCTTCACGCGGCGACAGCGAAAAAACCAAATTGTATTCCATCGCATTGGCTGCATGTCTTGCCAAGTGACAGATAAATAATACTATCTGAGATTCAGTTCGCTAAAATTTTCAAGTTTTCAACCTGAAAAAAGTATATTAACAAAAAGAGGCTGTCTCAAAAGTCCTTTGTGCACCTTCGTGCCAACCTTTTAGGTTACTTTGTGGCAAACTTAAGTAATTGAACCACAAAGGATAACAAAGCCAGCCTGATCGGACGGGCAGGTACACACAAAGTCCGCCGCGGCGGACACTAAGGTCAAATACTCATAAATTTTGACTTTTGAGAGAGCCTCCTAATGACTTTCCTGCATTTACTTTGCAAGAGAAATCCGTTTTGCTATAACGTTTGCATCATTAAAGGTTTATCGTGGCCATCAATATATCAAAAAGTAAAGGTCGAGTTGACAAAAGTTGCCGCTTTTACTTTTTTTATATCTTTATATTTATAATGCCGTTTATCATATTAACAAACCTCTCCATAAAACCTTCGAAATAAACTTATATCACAACAGTATTTTCATTAACTTAACTTTGTATAAAAAAGCCATGGAAACCGACGAAACAAAAAAAGAAGAACCCGTCAAAAAAGATGGAAGTCTTTGGGACAAATTAAAAGAAAAGGCAGAAAATGCCTGGGAAAAAGTTGAGGATAAAGCAGAAAAATTAAGCGATAAAGCCGAGGATGCTTTTGATAAAGTTGAGGATAAAGCCGGGGAAATTTGGGATAAAACAAAAGATAAGGCGGAAGACATTTATGAAAAGGCCAAAAATAAGGTTGAGGATGTAGCAGAAGATATTGCGGGTAAAAAAGATAAGCCGGCTGATCCTACGAAAACAAGCGGATCTGAACCGCCAACTGCATCCGGCCCAGAAGAAAAACCTCAGGTCTAATAACCTTTTCAGGAATCCGCTTCTCACAGAAATATTGTTGTTATTGTGAAGTTCATTACTCCAAATGCACCCAAGCAGGTGTGTGGAATAGCTGTGGGTATTCAACGCACCATTCATCAGAAATATAACCCCAGGGAATAAACCTTACAATAACAATAATGTTGCAAAAAATCAGGAGAAGTTTTTTCATATAAGTTGTATTTTATGCTTTCATTTTAAAAATATGTTTTGTTACTTTGTAAAAGAAACTAAACGTAATTAAAATGGTAAAAAGAAACATTCTTACAATTAACCCTGGTTCCACCTCTACCAAGATTGCTGTTTTTCATTCGAACGAGCTTGTTTTTACAAAAAACATCAAACATCCTGCTGAGGAACTTGAAAAATTCGAAAAAATTTCCGACCAGTATGAATACCGTAAAAACATTATAGTAGAAGAACTGGAATCATCAAATAACGGATTAATGTCGGTCGAGATCATCATTGGCCGGGGTGGACTTGTAAAACCGATCCCTTCAGGTGTTTATGAAGTGAACGAAGCGCTGAAAGCCGATTTAAGAACCGGTGTTTTAGGCCAGCATGCGAGCAACCTGGGAGGCTTGATTGCCGATGACCTTGCAAAGATGATTCCCGGCGCAAAGGCTTATATCGCAGACCCTGTGGTAGTTGATGAATTCGAAGAAATTGCCAGAGTGAGCGGGCACCCCGAATTCCAAAGAGTATCTATCTTCCATGCCCTCAATCAAAAAGCCATAGGACGCATGCACGCGCAGGCAATCGGTAAAAAATATGAAGAATTAAACCTCATAATTGTTCATCTAGGAGGTGGTATCAGTGTGGGTGCGCATAAAAAAGGAAAAGTGATAGATGTCAATCAGGCACTTGACGGCGAAGGGCCATTTTCTCCTGAAAGAAGCGGCACCTTGCCGGCCGGCGATCTGGTACGCTTATGTTTCAGCGGCAAGTATACCCAAAAGGAAATCTTAAAAATGATCACTGGCAAAGGTGGGTATGTGGCCTACCTGGACACCAACAGCGCTTTTGAAGTGGAGCAACGAGTAAATTCCGGTGATGAAAAAGCTATTTTTATTCAAAAAGCTATGGCTTATCAGATAGCAAAAGAAATTGGTGCAATGGCAGTGGTGCTCGATTGTAATGTAGATTCCATTCTGATAACAGGTGGTATGGCTTATGATAAAGCATTCGTAAATCTCATCAAAGAAAAAGTCAATAAAATATCTTCCGTTGATGTGTATCCCGGTGAAGACGAGATGCGCGCGTTGGCCATGAATGGATTGATGTTGCTGAACGGGGAAATTACAGCGACAGAATATAAATAAATGAACACCTAACAGCAAGAATGTTCATATCTTTTTGTTAAGAAATTGTTTTTTTATTGACTTTCTGGAATTTATTTATTATATTTACCAAGTTTTTAAATTAATCACCGTTTTTAGTATAAATTAAAAAATAAGCCCATGAAAAAAAGATTATTCACTCTTGCCATGTTCATTGCAATTTTTACATTAGTTTTCACCTCATGTAAAAAAGACACCGATGAACCAACCAACCTTGTGAAAACTGGTTATGTGTCAGGAAAAGTACTTGCCCCTAATGGGAACACCCCGATTCGAAACGCTGTTGTTTTTGTAGATGCCAGCGGAGAAATCTACCTCACCGAAACCGGGGTTGACGGCACCTTTACGCTTACCGCGCCCATCGGCGAACAAGTATTGAACATCCAGACAGGTGGCGGAAATATTTTCAGGTCACAATACAATGTGAGTATTTCTGAAAATACTACAACCACAGTACCCGTAGGAACACTAAAGCTATTACAAGCTGAAAACCTGGCTTATATTTATGGGCTTTATGATAATATTCAGGCTGTTATTGATTCCTTAGGTTACACAGCTGATGAAATTACTGTTGATGATTTAAGCAATCTGACTTTGCTTGAAACCTATGGCGCCATTTTCCTGAACTGCGGAAAACAAGGACTTATGGATGCCACAAAATACCAGAATTTGCTTTCCTTTGTTCAGAATGGTGGAAGCCTTTATGCCTCCGACTGGGCGGTTGAATACCTGACCGGTGATGGCAATTTCAAAAGTTTCGGAAATTCTCATGAACCTTATGGTATCAAAGCTACCTGCCCTGCAGGTTTAGCCGGCGGATTTATTGAAGACAGCACGTTGTGCACTTCAAAAGTAGGACCCGCAACCATCGTAAACGGAGCACAAATTACAGCCCAGGACCTGAGCGATTACCTCGGGATTACAACACTTGACATAGAATACGATCTTGGCGGCTGGGAAGTAATTCAACTTATCGATGATCCTTGGGAAGTTATCATTCAGGATAATACCACGTACGGCCCTCTTGCTGCCAGGTATTATATGCCGCCTTCAGCAAAATCAGCAAAAGACCTGCTCGAACAAGGCTGGATTACCATTTGCCACATACCTCCAGGAAATCCTGCAAACGCACATACCATTACCATTTCAATTAATGCATGGCCGGCACATCAGGCTCACGGAGATTATGAGGGGTCCTGTGAAACTTCTGGCTACGGTGGAGTAATTTATTACACCACGTTCCATAATGAAGTGCAACATACCATCAGCAATGATGTCCAGAACATCCTTCAATATTTTATCTTAAATATGTAATCTAAAAAAACTACGGATATGAAAACAAAAACCAAACTTCTGTTCCTTGCAATTGCTGCATCGTTAATGGTTTTCAGCGCATGCAAAAAAGAACATAGCCTTGACGTTACTCCTACGGGTCCTCCCTATGGCCCTGTTGTCAATAATTATATGGCCGGGCTGGGAACCACGGTTGGCTATCCGACAGGGAGTACGTTCACCTTGCCCGAAAATATCAAGATCATTGGAGATATCCGTGGAGGTATCGAAGGAAAAAGTTATCAGATTGACAAAAACAAATACAACGGACCTTTCCCATATGCCCCGGCAGAAAAAAACTGGATCGATTACGGAACAGGTACTTATGTAAATCTGTATATCAAATTCTTCAACATTCTTCCTACCCCGTCTTCTGTTACAATACCCGGAGGTTTGATCTTTGTTGATTCTGCGGATCTGCATGAACATATTGGTGTGTATCAGAAAGGATACATCCTGCAATCAGTCACTATTCCCGTACCGGGACTTGACACCGCTTTCGCACACATAAAGGCCTATTGTTTAAATGCCTCATTGATGCCAAGCAGTTATAGCGCTGTTTATTATATCGGACCAATTACCAACAATCCTCAGCTTAACCAGATCACCACCATTATGGCACCCAAGCAGTATCCTTTTGGTGAAGAAGGAAGCATACAGAGCATTATCTGGAATGTTACCGATCATGGGCTAACACTTACAACTGCAGAAATTCAATACCTGAACTCATTACCGTAGATTTGGTTTTTTTTATAATTCTAAAACCGGCTGCCCATCCAGCCGGTTTTTTTTTGATTGTTCGTATTTTTTTAAAAAAATTGAAAACCGGAACTTACAAATAAAATAACTTTGCTCTTTATCAGAAAACTTTATGAAACAGTACCTCGATTTACTTGACCATGTTTTGCAGAACGGGAATTCTAAATCAGACCGGACAGGAACAGGCACCGTCAGTGTATTTGGATATCAGATGCGTTTCGACCTGGAAAAAGGATTTCCGTTGCTTACAACAAAAAAATTACACCTTCGCTCCATCATATACGAATTATTGTGGTTCCTTCAGGGCAATACAAATATTAAATATCTGAACGATAATAACGTATCCATCTGGAACGAGTGGGCCGACGAAAACGGGAACCTGGGGCCCGTGTATGGCAAGCAATGGCGCTCATGGCAAACATGCAATGGCAACAGCATAGACCAGATATCGCAATTAATTAGCACCATAAAATCGAATCCCGATTCGCGGAGGCTTATCATCAGCGCCTGGAATGTCGGCGAAATAGAAAAAATGGCGCTCCCACCCTGCCATGTCCTGTTCCAGTTTTATGTCGCTGACGGAAAACTTTCATGCCAGCTTTACCAGCGCAGTGCTGATATTTTCATCGGAGTGCCCTTCAATATTGCATCATACGCTCTTCTGACCATGATGATAGCCCAGGTCTGCGATCTTCAAGCGGGTGAATTTATTCACACCTTCGGTGACGCACATCTCTATAAAAATCATATCGAACAATCGAAACTTCAGCTCACACGTGAACCACGGACGTTACCCGTGATGAAAATAAATCCGGTAGTAACAGATATTTTTGGGTTTCAATTTTCAGATTTCGAGTTACAGGGTTACGACCCACACCCACATATCAAAGCCGAAGTTTCCGTTTAAATTTTAAAACATGACGCCAAAAAAACAGATTTCAATCATAGTTGCCATTGCAGAAGATTGCGGGATCGGTAAAAACAATCAACTGCTATGTTACCTGCCCGAAGACCTTAAACGCTTTAAACGGATCACTTCAGGGCATACCGTTGTAATGGGTAAAAACACCTTCCTTTCATTGCCTTGCAAGCCTTTGCCAAAAAGAAAAAACATAGTAATTACTAACGTACCAGATGAAAAATTTGAGGGCTGCGAAACCGTTTATTCCATTTCAGAATCTATAGAAAAAATGGATGATCACGAAGAGAATTTCGTCATGGGCGGCGCCAGTATTTATCATCAGTTTTTCGGAATTGCGCAGAAACTTTATATAACGAAAGTGCATGCAGTAATGGATGCTGATACTTTTTTCCCCGAAATAAATGAGGATGAATGGTTGCTTGCCGAAAAAAGCGAAGAACAAATTGATGAAAATAACGGTCTGCATTATACGTTCCTGACTTATACAAAAAAAGAAAGATGAAAAAACCATTTTTCGTACTGTTGGCGATTTGCCTGGGCTTGGGACTGTTCCAGTCCTGCCATAAAGACAATCCGGATGATTTAAGTGACATGAGGCATGTGCAGATTTCCAACCTGTATGAAACATTTTCCAACGATATTTTCAAAACATTCCTGTATAGCGTAATAGCCATAAATGACAGCCTGTATCATCCGAACGATTCGGCAAACTTCAGGATTAATGATTCCTGCATAACACTGTCGGTTAGCGCAAACGATACCAGTACATGGCCTAAAACCCTTCATATAGCATTTACTTCCGGAGGTTGTATGTGTAATGATGGTATTGTACGTGATGGGGAAATTGATATAGAAATTCCGTCTGCTGGATTTCCGAATAAATCTGAATTCACCATCAACTTTTTATGCACCTATAGCTTTCCTGAGACGGTCACCATAAACGGTTATAAGAAAATATGCACGGCCTCATCGTCAGGCTTATTCTTTACCGACACAACCTATTGGGAAACCTGGCCAGTCATGAATTCTTTTCATTGGTCGGCCAACCACACCATTCAATGGGTTATGGGTAATTCCACTCATCAGAATATTAGCGATGACCTGTTTATTTATAACGGCACGTCAACCTGTTTACCCGTTCCGCTGGCAGAAAATGAGGAACTGAGCTTCTCTACTAACATTATTGAAGCCCTGCAGTTCAGAAATTATTGTTTCTGGATAGGTAGTGGAAAAGTTGAAGTTATTCCAAAAGGATTATCAATTAGAACTGTCACATACCTTGACAGTTGTATCAACCAGGCTATTGTAACGGCAAATAATGAGTACCGGGAGATTTCATTTTAGTTTATAAGCCCTGAGTTTTTTCAAATAACAGTCAAAATTATTAGTATTATTATTATATTTGCTTCTATATATTAAATATTTAAGCAACACAATTGTCAGGTTTGGTGTTATAATAAACAACTAGTTATTTTTAAAATCTAAAAAACTTATATGAAAACATTTAAACTTTTCTTGTTAGTTAATACCTTTTGCTTTATATCTTATAATGTAATTCCCCAGATCAATGCCGGCGCTGACCAACATATCAATTGCGGACAATGCGCCAACCTACAGGGCTCTTTTATGAGCACCTTTGTTAATGATTCCATGTACACTGTAAGTTCAATTCCATATGCACCAGTTTGTCCTTTTGATACAGGAATATCAACACTGATGAATATTGATGACAAATGGAGTAACACCATTAATTTACCATTCAACTTCCAATATTATGGTAATACTTATTCACAGCTTTTAATTGGTTCGAATGGGGCTGTTACCTTTGACATTGCCAATGCAAACGGATTTTGCCCCTGGTCGTTCACTGAATCTTGCCCTTCGCCTGAATTACCTACAAATTCAATCTTTTTTCCTTATCAGGATTTAGATATTACAATTAGTGGCAGTGTGTATTATATTACTTTAGGCACTGCCCCAAACAGAAAATTTGTAATTAACTTTTTCGAAATAGCAATGTATTCATGTAACAACCTAAAAACAACTTCTCAATTGGTTCTGTATGAAAGCTCAAACATTATTGAAATATACATTCAGAACAAGCCTCTTTGTAGTTCGTGGAATGAAGGTAATGGGTTAATTGGAATACAAAATAATGATGGAACAATTGGTTTTTGCGCTCCCGGAAGAAACACATCGGCATGGTCGGCACAAAACGAGGCATGGAGATTTTATACCTGTTCGATCGCATATAATAGCATAGCGTGGTTAAATGAGAGCGGACAGACCATCAGTTTAGATTCCACCATCAGTGTGTGTCCAGATCATACATCTAAATATATTCTGAAAGCAAATTGCGGTTGTTATGGTATTTTCTCAAATTATTTTGACACAGTGACCGTATTTATGGATAATCCTAATGTAAATCTTGGCAATGACACTTCATTATGTTCCGGCCAACAGATAATTTTAAATGCCTGGGATGAAGATTTAAGCTATCAATGGTCCGATAATTCTTCTGATTCTGTTCTGATTGTTAATACACCGGGAAATTATTCCGTTACTGTTACTGATACAGCCGGTTGTTATGCCATTGATGAAATTACCTTATGGGATGGATTGCCGCCTTTACAGGATTCGATATTCGGATCGCCATATGTGTGTTCAGGATCTGACGGATTAATTTATTCCATCAATGAAATTCCCGGGGCAACATCTTACGTTTGGTATTATACTGGGTCTGGAACAACCATAACCTTTTTAAGCCCCGATAGTATTTCGATAGATTTTGACAGTAATGCCACTAATGGTATTTTAGTCGTGAAGGGAACGGGGGTTTGTGGCATAGGCAACGACTCATTAATAATTGATATTACAGTTTTGCAAAGTTTAACTGGTGGAACAGTAACATCATCAATAAACACAGCTGCTTGTCCTGGTTCATCAGCTTTACTTTCATTAAGCGGTTATGTTGGAAGTATTCAATGGCAAAATTCATATGATAATGTAAATTGGATAAATATAAATGGAGCAACTAATCCGATATTTATTACTCCGCCCTTGACAAACAATATATATTTCAGGGCATCCTTAACAGGTGGTTGTCCCACGGCTTATTCAAATGTCATTCAGGTACCTTTAATACAGGCACCGCCGACTCCAAGCATTTGCTATGTGAGTTATGATTCTTTGAGTCAGAAAAATAAAGTTATTTGGAACAGTGCTACTTTTCCTTCCGAAATTGATAGCGTAAAAATCTATAATGAAGTTTCTCTGAATCAATGGTATATGATAGGAGTTAAGCCTGCTGCTGATAATGGATTCATCGACATGAGTTCAAATCCTCTAAGTTATTCTTCGAGTTATGCAATAATGGTTAGTAATGTATGTAATTTTTCTAGCGGGGTATCAGATCCGCATACCACAATTACCTTGCTTTCATCTTATGATCAATTGTCTGATACCTATGGTTTCACATGGTCACCCTATGTAGGGTTAAGCGTTCCTAATTATAATATTTATGGTATTACTTCAAATGGCAGTATTGTTCTTATTGGCAGCGTACCAGGCAATCAATACTTTTTCAATTTTGTAAACCCGGGAACAATGTTTATTAAATACTTTGTAGGTTTTCTAACACCTAATTGCCTGGGTAAAACAGATGTAATAATCATGTCAAATTATGTTTCACCAAATTTTGTTTCGGTAAGCGAATATGAAAAGGAAAACTTTTCATTATTACCGAATCCTGCATCAGAATCAATTTCTATATTACATAACATAAATAAGTCCGTACTTGTTAAAATTTATGATATAAACGGCCAATTACTTATCAGCAGGCAAATAACCAAAGAAGCCATTGATGTAAGCAGCCTGGCACAGGGAATTTATGTAGTTAAGATTGAGAATTACAATTATAAACTTGTCATCCAATAAAAGTAAAAACCAAAAATCAGGTTTTCTGCTTTTTCTTTTTGGCAGCAGGGAATAACACATTATTTAGGATCAGGCGATATCCGGGCGAATTGGGGTAAAGCTCCAGTTTTGTAGGTGGATCGTAAACAAAATGCTGATAATCTTCCGGGTCGTGGCCGCCCAGAAATGTCCACATACCTTTGGCATATTCGCCGTGTAAGTATTTTACTTCGTCCGCAGATTTATTTTCGCCCATCACCAGAGCCCCCGGTTTTACACATTTTTTATTAAAAGCAGTACTCTGCCCCATAAACCCTTTAATAATTTTTTCGTGGTCCTGACATAACATGGTAGGGACGGGATCCCATTTGGCAGAAAATTCAAACAGGGTAAAAAAATCATTTTGAGGCAATACCTTTCGGGTCAGGGAAACATCAATATTTGAAATTTCGTAATTGTACGGGTTTACATCAATTTTAAAATCCGTAAAAGCGAAACATTTAGAATAATCCAGTTTCTCCTGAGCCTTTGGGTCGATGGGATCACCGTCAAACATCGAATTGCAGATGTCCACGCCTTCTGCTGCAAGCGCAATGTCATAGCTGTCGGGTGCGGAACACATGGAGAAAAGATAACCTCCGCCTGCCACAAAATCCCTTATCTTTTTTGCAACAGCCAGTTTTAACTGCGATACTTTATCATAACCAAGTTTCTTTGCCGTTTCTTCCGATATTTTTTTATCCTCAATGTACCAGGATGCATCTTTATAGTTTGCCCAGAATTTTCCGTACTGGCCGGTAAAATCCTCATGGTGCATGTGAAGCCAGTCATACGTTGGGAGCAATCCCTGCAATACTTCTTCGTCATAAACAATATCGTAAGGAATTTCCGCATAGGTAAGGACCAGCGTTACAGCATCGTCCCATGGAAGTTTATTCTTCGGAGAATAGACGGCAATTTTCGGGACTTTCACCAGTTTTACCTCGTCCATATTTACCTCCGGATCCGCTATCTCATTTAAGATGGCGCCGGCCTGGGCGTCGGAAATAACCTCACTGGATACACCACGTATGCTGCATTCGTCCTGGAATATTTTCAGGTACTTGCACATAAAACTACCACCGCGGTAATTAAGCAGCCAACTTACTTCCACCTCACGCTGCAAAATCCAATAGGCCACACCATAGGCTTTCAGATGGTTCTGCTGTGCATTATCCATCGGGATCAGCAAAAAAGCACCACTGGAAGGCTTGATCATAAAAACTAATAAAAGAAGTAAAATGAACTTTTTCATTTAGGAGCAATTGGCCGACAAAACTGTAAACGGTATTTGTATCAAGTTATTATGCAATTTCAACAAGGAAAATCAATAGAATAAATAAAATAGCACCAATTAAAAAGGCACATCAGAATTGGGTTCATCCTGCTTTTTTGCGGACTTTTTATTCATTTTCGACTGAACGATCTTTGTCTGGAGAGGCTGGTCATAAAAATCTTCATTTGGCTGCATCACCGGTTCTTCAATTTCCTTGTAAACATCATAGTCGGAGAATCTCCCGATATGCTTCTGGAAGCGGAGTTTAACATCTCCTGTCTGGCCGTTACGGTGCTTGGCCACAATAATTTCAGCAAGTCCCTGTGTTGGGGTGTTATCTTCAAACTCTTCAATTTTATAATACTCCGGACGATAAATAAATAATACAAGGTCGGCATCCTGTTCTATGGCGCCTGATTCACGCAAGTCGGAAAGTATAGGTTTTTTGGAGCCCGGTCTTTTTTCAACTTCACGGCTTAGCTGCGACAACGCGATGACCGGGATATTCAGCTCTTTCGCAATTCCTTTCAGCGCCCTTGAAATACTGCTGATTTCCTGCTCCCTCATGCCCTTGGTTTCAATGCTGGCTGTCATGAGCTGAAGGTAGTCGATAATAATGAGTTGAACGCCATGCTGAGCTACCAGTCGTCTGGCTTTTGCACGTAACTCAAATACCGGTAATGCAGGGGTATCATCAATAAAAATTCTGGCGTCTTCAAGTTTCTTAATTCTGCTGTTTAGCTGTTGCCATTCATAATCTTCCAGGTTTCCGCGCCGGAGCCTGTCGGATGGTAGTTCGGTCTCCATGGAAATGAGACGCAACACCAGTTGTATGGCTGACATTTCCAGTGAAAAAATTGCAACAGGAACACCATGATCTATCGCAGCATTTCTTGCCATGGAAAGAACAAAAGCTGTTTTCCCCATGGAAGGCCTTCCCGCAAGGATGATAAGATCGGATTTTTGCCATCCGGCCGTAAGCCTGTCCAGCATGGTATAACCCGTAGCGACCCCGAGTGTAGAGTAATCATTGTTTTTACTGGCTTCTTTGGCTTTATCAATTTCAGAAATAGCTTCCTTAAGAATATCCTGCATATCGCTGTATTTGCGCCTGAGGTTCGTTTCGCTGACATTAAAAAGATTTTGCTCTGCTTTATCAAGCAAATCAAAAACATCAGTGGTGTCTTCAAATGCTTCTGTGGATATCTCGCCTGATATCCTGATCAGTTCACGCTGTATATATTTTTGAAGTAAAATACGGGAATGAAACTCAATGTTTGCCGAAGAGGCTACTTTAGAGGTAAGCTGAGCAATATAATAAGGGCCGCCTGCCATATCCAGTTTTCC
>DAOQAT010000021.1:0-41689 GCA_035354195.1 Bacteroidales bacterium
ACTGTACCGGATTATTAATAAAAATTTTTAGGGTGTCCCAATGCGGAAAACAGGAACTATATTATTTTTTAAATTTGTTGAAACTAAATTTTGTGAAAAAGTTTATACTACTATTTATTCTACTTGCTGAATTCCAGGGACCTATACTTTTCAGCCAGATACGACAAACCAACACCAATGGTTCAGACCTTGCGGCAGATGTTCCTTTTCGCCTGAAAAAATTTAATGCTGAAAACCAAATCAACAGCATTCCTCTTCACTTTTACGTTTTTTATTCCAGTTGCTTCGGATGCAATAATGAACTAACCGATATAAAGGTTAAGCTTAAGAATGCGACAGATCCGAACTTTGGCAGTGTTTTAACTTTTGACTCATATACAAACCAGTCTTTTGATTCGTTGCTCAGCTGCAGGTCGCAGACTGATGCTTCCTGGGGGGTACAGGGTTTCAATGCCAGCGGTTATACGAAGGATAACCTCTCCACGATAAAATTTACTTCTGATGAAGATATCTGGGGGACACAGTATGTTGATATCACGCAGGATTACTGGTATTTCACCCTGAATATCCCAAAAGAAAAATTGACTTCTTACAATGATATTATTGATATCGAAGTCAATTATTCACTGAATTTTGAAAGTGATCAACAGCAATATTTCCGGGTGTTCAGGTACAATGAAGACCTCCCGGAAATTAATGGGTGGTATCGTGGGGATATGCATTATCACACTTATTTCACGCAAAATGATGTTGAATTCGGCTTACCTGTGGAAGCAGCAAAAGAAGCTGCAGCAAAGATCGGGCTTGACTGGATTACGGTTACCGACCACAGTTCTGATTATGATAATTATGGATCAAGCATGCAGAACAATTGGGACCGGTTAGGGGCCACTGTACAGAACCTGAACAATACCGATTCTTCTTTTATGCTGTTCAGGGCCATGGAAGCAAGCATTAAAAACTCCGAAGATGATGTGGTACATGCCTTATTATATCCTTCTGTAAGTAATCCATTCAGTTATGGTTTTTTTCTTGACGGAGGCGGTGATATTTCTTCAACGTCAAATACGATTATTCAAACCCTTACCAATCTTACAGCCTACAATGGATTTTGTTATGCTGCACATCCCTTTGCTGAAAAGGACGATCTGAGTTTTTTGATCGGAGGAGGAATTTGGAACCTGGGCGATTCTTTATTTGCTGAAGATGATATGCCATTTCCGACTCTTGGTACTGTAATTTGCAATGATCTGTCGCAGCCCAGTGATATTTACAGTGAGGATACCAATTACCTTTTTAAAAAAGGATTAAAGGGCGGGGAAATCTGGAACGATCGGAATTCCTTATCCACCACCGACGATGAGCACAATCCCTGGAATGTTTCCAATTCCGGATCGATCACGCCCTATGCGCAAATTGATTCAAGCAATTCGATCCATCATTATTACAGATTCATACAGGGGCTTGATGTTACAGATTTTCTACAGAAAAAATCGCTGAAAGTCAGAAATGCAAAACCAAACATTAAAAACTGGAAATTTTTTATTGGCGCGGGCAGCGATGCGCACGGATCATTTAACTACTCCAACACAGAAATGACATTTGGTGTCTCAGGAATGATCAATGATAATGCTATAGGCAAACTGACTACACTGGCATTTTGCCCGAATGGCATGGGGCACAACGGAGTAAATGTACTTCATGCGCTGGAAAACGGCAATACCATTTTATCCGACGGCCCCATCGTAAATATTGGTATTAGTACCGATGGGAATGATACCACCAATGAAATTTATATCGGGCAGGATACCGTTCTTACATATCAGCAACTGGTTAATACGAAAATGGTTGTTGATGCAGTGATCACACCGGAGTTCGGGAATATAAGCATGATTACGCTGACCGGAATTACCAGCGACAGCATTTATTATTATGAACTTCCGGTTGCAAGCCATCAGGTTTATGCCCTTCAGGATATTTTGAATGATATATTCGGCTCGATTCCGGATGGACAGTATTTTATGGTCAGGGCATCGTTGCATTCCGTTAAAAATTATGGAGCGCTGAGTGATATTTACAAAAGGACATCTGACAAATTTTTCAGTATCACAAATCCCATATGGCTAAAAACGTCCCTTATTACCGGCATGGCACAGGAGGCATCCAGCGAAGAAATAATTTTAAAACCAAATCCGGTGAGTAACAGATTTTTTATAAATTTGCCTGGTAATGAAAATTATATGGTAAAAATCTTTGATCTGAAAGGGCAACTTGTACAAGAGGGAATTTATTCAGATCAGGGTGTTGACGTGCACAACCTGCCTTCCGGATTTTATATGGCAACATTTTTGAGTGGAGCAACCGTCATTAATAAAAAAATTATCATCAACCACTAAAATTAATTAAAACAGCTCGTATGAAAAAATTTAACCTTATCCCTGTAAAAGCGCTTATCGCATGTTTTATTTTCGTTGCAATTTTTATTTCCTCATGCGAAGAATATGTAACTCCGACCAAAAGCAGTATGGAAGGTGTGTGGACCGTAACCCATGTTTATGACGAAGCCAGTGTGGATCATGCCAGCAAACTGAATTTTCCGATTACGGCTTTTTCTTTAAGCAGTGATAATACCGTCGTCTCAACGTCCGCTCCTTTGACCATGTTCATCGTTTATGGCGATAACAAATACACACAGATCGCTTCGGATGTAGACCAGGTGTTCAATTATGCCGGCCTGGATTTTAACGGCGGTGAGTTTTTTGTTGAAGACGGGGTTGTTGACCGTTTTACCTTAGAAATGAAGTTACAGGGCTTACCCGGCCAGCATACGCTGGATTATTTGCTGGAACTTTTACAGATTCCTGCCCAGTGGCTTGATGTTGTTGTTTATCATAAATTTATCAATGTCGGCGTAAATTTCTCAGAAGATTACAAATCCATGACCTGGACCTTTGATGATCAAACCACTGCACTTTATAATACAAAAGATGGCCAGGGAAATTATATTTTATGGAACGGATGGCCGGTTGCAAACTTTACCCATTGCACGGTAGTGCTCGAAAAACAGGCGGGCGACCTGACACAGGTAGTAACCGACGCTTTATAAATATAAGGGCTTTTGGGCCTTAATAAGTTTTTTATATTTATTATTAATTCTCGTCAGGTCCAGCCAAAGCCTGAAGAAATAGGTGATTTTTACCTTTGAACCGCCTTTGTAAGCGCATCTGATAAGTGGAATTTCTTTCATTCGATCCAAAGCTTTTGTTTTGCCAAAGAGGATCAGCATTCTGAAGAAAATCTCTACGTCGAATAACCATTTTGAAATAAATTTATCTTCAAATAATTTTTCCGACAAGTCTTTCGTGAAAAGCTTACACCCGCATTGCGTATCGTGAACCTGTATACCCAGCATCCGTGAAATGAGGGAGGCAATCACTCTTCCGGCCAGGTATCTGAAGGCTGTCAGTTCAATTTCGGCTCCGATTCTTTTTACTTTGGAACCAAAACAAAAACTCACGTTATCGCTGAAATATTTTTTCATTCCATAACATTCCTGTAATGAAATAGAAAGATCAGAATCCAGATAAGCAATGTGTTGAAAATTGTACCTGCTGTTACAATAAAAAAAACCCTGCCTGACGGCTTCACCTTTACCGGCATTTTTGGAGTAGGAGACAATATCGATTTTTTCCGGGTACTTGTTTTTTAGGACGTTTAATGTTTCTAATGTATTATCTGTTGAACCATCATTGACAAAACATAGTAAAACGGATGGCGTTTCTTCTATAAATGAAATATAGTCCTCGGAAGGGAATCTTTTTTCTTCGTTGTAGCAAGGGATGACGATACATGTATGAATCTCTGTACCCACGTTAATTCAGTTTGGCAGTTTAATAAATGATGCTGTTTGCTTTGACTTTGGGAACCGCAAATATAAAACTATATTTTATAATCCCGGGTTCTGGCGTCGATTTTTATCTGCTACTTTCAGGAAAATCTATCCAATGGTTATTATGATACAATGTTGTCCTATTCCGGAAATCGTATACCTTGTAAATCGTCAGATCGTTGTCATAGAAGAGAAGGCCGTCGATATAAATTGTTTTTTCCGCGATGTCGCTGCCTTTCAGCACTAACTCGTAGGAAGCGTTCGCATCCGTATTTTCAAATGAAATTTCAACCATGGACCAGTTGCCGTTTATTTCGTGGCTGTTGGTGGCATGTGCAAAAGGCTGTAGCCACTCCAACTGATCTCCGATTTTTCGCTGAAAGAAAAACATTCCGCTCAGGCAGTCCTGTCCGTAATTCTTACCTTCGTTGTACATCCAGAACCGGGCTGTAAATTTTTTGTTTAAGGGCAGTTTGCCTTTTTCAATGGAAAACAAAATGTTGTAATCTTTTTGCAAACCGCTGTAACAACCATTTGATCCTTCAAAAGAAATAACGGGGTTTTCGTTTTCAAAATCGATAAACTTAAAATACAGGGATGTGTCTGAAACCAGGAAGCCATCTTTTTCGAGCAACTTATTTTTTTCTGAATTAAACTTTTCTATTTCATTTGTTGCCGTGTTTTCAAAAAATGCTGCGGGATTAATTTCGTAAAGGCTGTATTCATCTCGGTGAACCAGCAGGGCGGCTTTTTCTAAATAACCTGCTTCGGTGTTATCGGTAAAACCGTTGAGGCAAACGATCAGAAAGGCTTTATCATTCGGCAAATCATTACGTATGTTTTTTTTATAAAAATTACTTCCCATCAGTTGCATAATATTCTTTGTCTCAGGGATAGATGATCTGGACATGCTTCCCCCGATGATAGGAAGGTTGGTGTAGTATGAAAACAAAAATGTGTATTTGTATATTTTTTCATCGGCAGTTTTTCCATAGTTTTCCGAGCCTATACAGAAAAAAGGAAACGGGAGTATTGCCTGATAATGGTAGATGTTGACGGACTCAATGTCCTTTCGTAAGGTTTCCGGCAACTGCTTATTATCAAACAGATTGGGCGATTGGATCACTCCTTTGGAAACATAAGCGTGATGATAAAAACCTTCGCCAAATAATGACAGAGGGATAGCCATGATCAGGATGTATGCCGGTATCCGCATTTTTTTACGTATGAGCCACTGAAACCATTTTTCTGCAGTGCAAATAATCAATATGGTTGACACAAAATAAAATACCCAGGCAAACCTGCCTATTGACCTGAATTGCTTGATAAAATCAAAATAATTGATCATACGCTCAAAACCATGCCACCTGAAAGGCACATATAGCGAAAAGATAAGAATGAAGATGGATGCCACAAACAATTGCCTTAGGGTTATGTTTTCAACCCAGTTCTTATTCAGCGAAACGCTTTTTGTTTTTATGGAGCTGACAATCGAAAACAACAGGAAAAGAACAAGGACAAGCGTGGTAATAAGGCCGATGTAAGACCAGCCTTCCCATGGCTGGAGAACACCCGGAAATAAAGCGTTTTTTATTTTATCCAATGGGGAGATCACAGGAAGAAAAATGCTTCCCAACTCGGCATGATATTCTGAGATCCCCCAGGGATTTGTTGTCCGGCCGGTGTGCGTATCCGTGATCTTGACGAATACATAATAGGCCAGAACAGGCAGTACCGCCGACAGAAAAAGTATAAGTTGTTTTTTAACTGTGATTTTTCTTTGACGTATCAGTTCTGCTAATATATTTATCACCATATAAGCCAGTACCATCGTGGCGGCTACCATGCCAAGATAGGCATGAATGGTAAAATAGAAAAGGATGCTGAACGCGATAAAAATGGATATTTTTTTTCTTTTTAGGCCCTTCTCATACAATACCAATAAGTAAATAGTTAAGGGAATAAAAAAACTGTATGACAAGGCATAATGCCCGGTAATTCTGAATATTTGAGGGCTCAAGGCCATAATCCCCATAGCCCCGAGCGCAGACAATAAGTGGCTTACCTTTAATTCCCTGAATAAAAAGTACAGAACAAATACGGTCAGTCCCAACGATAATATCATCCATAAATTCAGAATACCAATACTGTATGTTGATAATCCAGGGAAAACAGGGTGGAGCAATTTGAGAAGGAAAGATAAAACAGGATGGCAGTCGGTATACGTAAAATTATCGCCGTAGGGATAATTCATGCCTTCAAAGTTGATAAAACTTTTATTGTCCTGAATATAATACGCGTAAGTATAATAACTTTTTATCCCGTCGCCTTGGCTGTTGAATAAATACGAATTGGGACTAATAATTATTTTACCATAAAAACCAAATAGAAAAGCTGTGATCAGTACCAATAAAAGTATGAAATAAACAACTGATTTTTTACTTCTTTTCATTGATCGTTTTTGTAAAAAAGTTTTCAAAGTTAGTTTTATTTATTTAAAAGGTATCAACCGGCCTTGATTTTCAATTATTGAAAAAATAAATGGTGTAGCCCAAAATCCAGGGCGCAATAATTAATGTCCTGAAAGAATGCTTTAAACATGTACTTTTGCAGTACAAAAACTATTGATGTTCCGGATTTTCAAACTTCAGCTTGACATTGTTGAGAAACGCACGTTCCGCATTCATTTTGTCTATTCCGTTATAGAGGGTATCATTCTGGGTGTATTGGCCATCAATGAATTTGTCTTTTTAAAAAGCCTGGGTGGAAGCAACATGGGCGTCAGTGTGTTGTTCCAGTTCAGCGTTTTTGTTCTTACATTTTCGGTGTTGCTGAACGAGTGGGCCCGAAGAATAAAAAAGGCAAAAAGATTCTTAATTCTCCTTGGCATCCTGACCCGGTTCCCATTGTTTTTGCTGCTCTTTTTCCCCAATAATGTAGGACAATTGCCGAATAGCTATGTTTACCATTTTATATTTCTTGGTATTTTTCTGGTTTATTATTTTGCGAATCCTATTATCTATCCGGTTATCAACCAGTTTCTGAAAACCAATTACTTTCATAAAAATTTCAGTGTTTTATACAGCTGGTCTACCATGGCCAACAAAATCGTGATGCTCATGGTTACCTTTCTTTTTGGTTTGTTGCTTGACCTTAACCAGGAAGCCTACCATTTTGTGTTCCCGCTTGTTTCGGTACTGGGCATTACTTCTGTGTTTCTTCTGGCACAGTTGAGCAGCAATGATGTGCAGGTTGAGCGCTCAGAGATCCCGTTGATGCAATCAATAAAGCTGACCATAAAAAACATGAGGCAGAAAATGAAATCCAACAAGCCTTTCCGCGATTTTCAGGCCGGGTTTATGTTTTACGGGTTTGCGTTTATGGGTACTGTTTCGGTGATCGCCATTTTTTTTCAGAAGGAATTGGATATGAATTATTCGAGTGTTGCCTTCTATAAGAATTCGTATAATGTGCTTGCCATATTTTTGTTGCCCATGTTCGGGAAAATGATGGGAAGGATCGACCCCCGCCGTTTTGCTGCCATCACGTTCGCATCGTTGCTTTTTTATCTTTTGTTCATTGCCCTTACAACCTTTGCGCCATGGTTTGTCTGGATCAAAGGAATAAAAATTTATTACACCTTATTGCTGGCGATGTTGTTTAACGGGGTGTTTGCAGCAACCATGGGCCTGTTGTGGAGCATCGGTTCCGCTTATTTTTGCCGTGAAGAAGAAGTGTCGGAATACCAGGCTATACACCTGACTTTTACTGGGTTCCGCTCATTTTTTGCGCCTATTATGGGACTGGGCATTTACTGGCTTATCGGTTTTACGGCAACATTTATCACGGGTGTCGTTTTATTGCTCATAGCGGTTGTAATTTCATTAAGGTCTTATAAAAAGTATCGTCTTGGGCGGATTGACAGTAGTTCCGACATTTCTGTCAATATGCCACAGACTGAACTTTAAATTAAAAAAAATTAATTCGGCAGCTTTTACGAGAGATTGAAATCTTTCGGGAATTTTGCGACTTTCCCCCGATAAAACGCTTCGATCTTTTTCAGATCTTCTTCATAATTGCCGCTCGGATAAATTTTCACGTTCGACACGCAACAGACTTTTTCTTTATAATCAACAAAGGCAAGCACAATAGGGATATTGGCCGCCGAAGCAATAAAATAAAATCCTTTTTTCCAGTGGGCGGTATATTTACGTGTGCCCTCAGGGGTGATAATCAAACTTAGATCAGTGGAGTTTTTAAAAATATCCACCACATGTTTGGTTACGTTGCTGCCACGTTCACGGTCAACCGGAATACAGCCGAACCACCGGAGCAGGTGCCGGAACGGGAAGTGGAAATATTCCTTTTTGATAAGAAATTTACCATTGAACTTTCCCACAAACAACGAAAGCCTGCCAATGACAAAGTCCCAATAGCTGGTATGAGGGGCGACGATCATTACGCAATTTGTAATAGGCCGGTCTGCCAGGAAAACAGCCTTCCACCCGAAAAGCCCTAAAATGAATTGTGCAAATTTTGCCATGAGGAACTACCAGAAAACAATTTTTAAAAGTTTAAAAAACCCGAGTTTATAGTTTTTGCATTAAACTCAGGGCGCGAAATTAGCAAAAAAAACAAAATTTTACTACTTTTGCACCGATGAAAAATATCAGAAATTTTTGTATTATTGCTCATATAGACCATGGCAAAAGCACGTTGGCCGACCGCATGCTTGAACTGACCGGAACCATCTCGCAGCGAGATTTTCAAAATCAGGTACTGGATGATATGGATCTGGAGCGCGAACGCGGCATTACCATTAAAAGCCATGCCATCCAGATGGAGTATGATTTTGAGGGGCAGCATTATTTTATGAACCTGATCGATACTCCCGGCCATGTGGATTTTTCATACGAGGTGTCCCGTTCAATAGCTGCCTGCGAAGGCGCTTTACTGGTAGTTGATGCCACCCAGGGAATTCAGGCCCAGACTATTTCAAATTTGTACCAGGCGCTCGAACACGAACTGGAGATCATTCCCGTGTTGAATAAAATGGACATGGAAAGCGCCATGCCAGAAGATGTTAAAGACCAGATCGTGGACCTTATCGGTTGCCCGCGCGAAGATATCATAGAAGCCAGCGCCCGGACAGGTATGGGAATCCCGGAGATTCTTGATGCCATTGTCAAACGGGTTCCAGGCCCCAAAGGTGATCCGACCAAACCTTTACAAGCGTTGATCTTTGATTCTGTTTTTAATTCGTACCGTGGCATCATTGCCTACTTCAGGATTTTTAACGGCGAACTCAGGCGTGATGACTTTGTAAAGTTTTTTGCCACCAATCACGAATACCATGCAGATGAGATCGGCACCCTCAAACTGGATTTTCAGCCTAAAGAGGTGATGCAGGCCGGAGAGGTAGGATACATCATCTCGGGAATAAAAACCGCAAAAGAGGTTAAAGTCGGCGATACGATCACGCACGTTGAAAACCCTTGTGAAAAAGCCATTTCCGGATTTCTGGATGTAAAACCTATGGTTTTCGCCGGCGTATATCCGGTGGATGCTGACGACTATGAAGAATTGCGCAGCTCCCTGGAAAAACTTCAACTGAATGATGCATCCCTGCATTTTGAACCTGAATCTTCTGCTGCTTTGGGCTTTGGATTCCGTTGCGGATTTCTGGGGCTGTTACATATGGAGATAGTTCAGGAACGCCTTTACCGGGAATTTGACATGGATGTGATCACCACCGTCCCTAACGTTTCTTTTAAAGTTTTTACCACCAAAGGTGAAGAAGTGGATGTCCATAATCCATCGGGATTGCCTCCAATAACCAATATTGAGCACATTGAGGAACCCTATATCCTGGCGCAGGTTATTTCAAAATCGGATTACATCGGACAGATCATGACCTTGTGTATTGAAAAACGCGGAATCATCAAAAACCAGGTTTATCTTACCAGCGACAGGGTAGAGCTTACTTTTGAAATGCCGTTGAGCGACATCGTCTTTGATTTTTACGATAAACTGAAAAGTATTTCGCGCGGTTATGCTTCTTTTGATTATCATATCATTGGAAACAAACCGGCAACGCTGGTACGTCTGGATATTTTGCTCAACGGGGAAATGGTCGATGCCTTGTCGACACTGATCCACCGCGATTACGCCTATGATTTCGGACGGAAGATGTGCGAAAAACTTCAGGAACTCATACCAAGACAACAATACGAAGTGGCCATCCAGGCAGCCATCGGGGCGAAGATCATTGCACGCGAAACCATCAGGCCTGTGCGGAAAGATGTTACGGCAAAATGTTATGGTGGCGACATCACACGTAAACGTAAACTGCTGGAAAAACAGAAAAAAGGGAAAAAACGCATGAGGCAGATCGGAAACATTGAAGTGCCGCAATCCGCCTTTCTGGCTGTTTTGAAATTGGGATAACAAATAATTTTTATATATCATTCAGAATTAATAATTTTGCAGTATTAAAAGAAAAATCAATAAATTAATAGTATATGTCAGGACATAATAAGTGGTCGACCATCAAACGTAAAAAAGGAGCCCTCGACTCAAAGAGGTCGAAGATTTTCTCGAGGATCATCAAAGAAATTAATATCGCTGTAAAAGAAGGCGGCCCCGATCCCGACGGAAACCCAAAACTTCGTCTGGCTATTGCCAATGCCAAAGGCGCCAACATGCCGAAAGACAACGTGCAACGAGCTATCAACAAAGCTTCTGATAAAGACGCCTCTACATATTCAGAGGTAACCTATGAAGGTTATGCTTCAAACGGAATAGCCATATTTATTGAATGTGCCACCGACAATATCCAGCGCACCGTTGCCAACATCCGTTCGTATTTTAACAAACATGGCGGAAACCTTGGCACTAATGGTTCCCTGAGTTTTATTTTTGACCGTAAAGGAATTTTCCGCCTTCCGAAAGGCAATATCAATATCGATGAATTTGAACTGGAAGTGATCGATGCCGGTGCAGAAGATATTGACTACGAAGATGATACCATTGTTATTACCACCTCATTTGAGAACTTTGGTTCCATGATAAAAAAACTTGAAGAAATGAAACTCGAGATAGAAAGCGCCGAGTTGCAGCGTATCCCGAAAACCACCACCGCCCTTGATAAAGAATCAGCTGAGAAAGTGCTGAGGCTTGTGGAGGTTTTTGAAGATGACGACGATGTTCAGAATGTGTTTCACAACCTTGAACTCACCGACGAACTCATGGAAGAATTATAATTCATTTAAGTCAGTACATTATTTAAAAAACCTCTGTAACTTTACGGAGGTTTTTTATTTAAGATCACGATTATGAAAAAAATTATTTTGTCGGTAATCATCTCAGTAACTTTTTTTGCTAACCTTTTCGCACAGGATATGTGTAACAGGGTTTATGACGAAAAAAGCCAGACAGATATCCTGGTTGGGATATGTACCAGAGATGGCTTACTTAGTTGTGCATTTGCCGAAGATTATAATATTGAATACCCGGCCTATAAACCCGTTGATTCCATAGTGGCACAACTGAAAGACCTTATCGGAGGCCTGAAATGTGTGATCGTGCTGGGCACATGGTGTGGCGACAGCAAAGAACAGGTTCCGCGCTTTTTCAAAATCATCGATCAGACGGGAGTGAGTTTCGGCAAGCTGCAACTTTACTGTGTGGACCGGCAAAAGGAAGCGGCGGGCATGGAAATTAAAACTACCTATAATATTGAGAAAGTCCCCACATTTATTTTTTTCAGGGATGACACCGAAATTGGCAGGATCATCGAAACGCCCAAAACCACGCTTGAAAAGGATCTGTTGGATATTATTTTGGGGAAATAGAATTTTTTTGTTTCATTTTTTTGATTCTCATAAACAGAATTGATCAAAAAAATGATGCAGGTAAAAGGTTTTATAAATAGAAGCTGATCCACTTAAATAATTATTCAATAGTTAATCAGCAATGAAAACAATTAATAATATTTTAATCATATTTAATTATTTTAGTGTTTTATGGCTTTTAATATTATATGGTGTTTTCTTTTATGCCTATTTATTTTTGGGCTATAAACCAGAACCAGATTGTCCCAACACAATAGCAGTAATTTCCTCAAATATGCATTATGTGTTTACGGTTATTATTGTTTTATCGCTTTTAGTCACTTTCATACTTGCATTTTTATATATTATGTTTTTATTATTCAAATACACTAAACGTATTGAAAATTTTCGGACTCCTTCGATAATATTTTTCTTAATAAGTATTGGAATGTTTATAATCCAAAGATTTTTTGATCCTTTTAATATTTTTGCATGGTGGGTAGCATAAAAGTTGTGCGAAGTCTCTGATTTGTCTTAGTTTTTCAGATTTTATTTTTTACAATTACTGAAGCGTATATTTCATATATTTTGATTAATTTTGACAACTAAATTTAAATAAATGAGAAAAATACTATTTGTTTTTATTTTAATGTCTTTTTCTACATTGGTGTCGGCTCAGTACTACAACCATTTTCCGGATTCCAATGCTGTTTGGTCCATGCGAAGAGCAAAGTTTTCGGTTAAAGGAGACACATTGCTTAGTGGTAAAACATACAAAAAATATTATGTGCAATGGGATTCCGTTAATTTCAATTTTGATTTTGCCAAAGCGAAATATTATGCGGGCGTTAGGGAAGATAGTTCTAGAATATACGCATGGCACAGGCTCGATACAACCGAAAGATTATTATATGATTTTAATGTTAACAATTTAGACACGGTTCAGACATGGATATTCCCTTTTGATTATATCCCGGGCGCTCCAATAAATTTCTATACCAACAAATACATTGTAAATATGGTCAGCTATTATGCTTTAGGAGGTGTTTTCCTGACAAATTCAGTTGAACTCCGTGATGATGAATGGGGTACGCCTACGGTCTGGTATGCTGGTATTGGTTCGTCTCTTGGGCCATTTATTACCGGTATGATAGATCATTATGATTTTAACTATCTTTTAGAAAAACCGATGCTTTGTTTTCAAAAAGATACATTAACCGCTCACTTTAATACTACTTATCCAATTTTTAGTGATAGTTGTTTTAGTTACACATACAATGTTGAGGAAAATTGGTATGCTAATCAATTGTTTTCTGTGTTTCCCAACCCTAATAATGGCGCCTTTAATATAAAAATCCAAAATTCAAATAAGGAAGATTTTTCCATAGAAATTTTTACAATAAATGGACAAGCTGTTTATAAAAACCAACTTCATAAATCAAGTCTTACCTCCGAAACAATAGACTTATCAACTTGTTCCAAAGGAGTATACGTTGTAAAAGTTCAAACTGAAGATAGAATAAAAGTAGAAAAAATTGTAATTAACTAGCAGCGGGACCGGGGCAAAGATTTGCATGCTTTTACTATTACAACAATCCTATCGTTGAGGCTGTCTCAAAAGTCCTTTGTGCGCCTTCGTGCCAACCCTGCCTGCTGGCGCATACAGGCAGGCTTTGAGTTACTTTGTGGTAATTTTAAGTAATTGAACCACAAAGGATAACAAAGTCCACGCAAAGGTTCACAAAGGTCAAATACTCACAAATTTTGACTTTTGAGACAGCCTCCTAATATAAGTTAGTCTGCGACTAACATGCCGTCATCCAGAAATAGGTTAGTGTTTCATTCAAAACAGAAAAGAATTTTCTAAATTCTTCTTAGTTAAAATAAGCAGATATGAATCTCATTGAACCCTCTTAAAAGCTTCTTGAATAAAAATGTAATGAAATTTCAGGTTGGGGGCGCGCTGGCTTGTCCTGCCGGCGGCGTGGGTATGCGTGAATCAGAAAACATTAGAAAATCTGCAAAGGCGCCATCGGCGTCTACTGTCAGCCAGTTGGCTGACGGTACTACTTTGTTTAGATTTTCAATGTTTTCTGAGAGCGGGTAGAAGCATTCGGCAAGACTGTCCTTTTTTGAGTACTTTTTTTGCCTGTCCCGTATCCGCCTCCGCCACTGGCGGATGGCGGATCGGGAGACACGCAAAAAAGTACTAAGTAAAATTGTTTCACTGTAAAATAAGCCTTTATATCCTTAAAACAGAAAAGAATTTTCTACATTTTCTTCAGAAGCTCTTTTTGTTTGTCCTCATAGCCGGCTTTGCCCAACAAAGCAAACATATTGTTTTTGTAGGCCTCCACACCCGGCTGGTCGAAAGGGTTTACCTCCAGCATATAACCGCTGATACCACAGGCAAATTCAAAGAAGTAGATCAGCTCCCCGATGTTGAATTCGTTCAGCTCAGGCAGGCTGATGCTGATCACCGGAACGCCGCCATCATTATGGGCAATAGCTGTTCCGGCAGCGGCCATGTTGTTTACTTCATGTATCCGTTTGCCGGCAAGGTAATTCAGCCCGTCGGCATCATCCTGTTCCAAAGGAACCTCGAGGGTTCTGCCGGGTTTTTCAACCAGCAGCATGGTCTCGAATAAAACGCGTAAGCCGTCCTGTATGTATTGTCCCATGGAATGAAGGTCGGTGGAGAAATTGGCGCCGGCAGGGAAAATACCTTTATGGCCTTTGCCTTCGCTTTCGCCAAAAAGCTGTTTCCACCATTCGGTGATATAAAAAAGTTTCGGCTGAAAATTCACCAGCAGCTCTACGGGTTTGCCGTTTCTGTATAGTGCGTTACGGACAGCAGCATAAAGGCATGCAGGATTTTCAGCTAGTGATGGGCTTTTAAACAATTCCGTTTTCATGGATGCCGCACCCTCTAAAAGTTTTGTGATATCAAAACCTGCGACAGCTATTGGAAGCAGCCCGACCGGCGTCAGCACCGAAAACCTGCCACCTACATCATCGGGAATAGTAAAGGTCGGATAACCTTCTTTATCAGCAAGTTTTTTCAATGCGCCTTTGCTTTGATCGGTGATGGCAACAATGCGTTTCCGGGCGTTTTCTTTTCCGTATTTTTGTTCGATATGTTTTTTTAACAGGCGGAAAGCCAAAGCCGGTTCGGTGGTGGTTCCTGACTTGGAGATCACGATGATGCTGTAATCTTTGTGATCCAGCAAGTGCAGCAAGTCATACAAATATTCTTCGCTGATGTGTTGTCCGGCATAAATGATTTCCGGCTTTCCTTTCTGATAGTGCGTAAAATGATCATTGAGCGAGTCGATGATGGCCCGGGCTCCGAGGTATGAACCGCCGATGCCGATAACCACCACCGCTTCTGATTGGGCGCTGATTTTTTGAGCTTCCTCCGTGATGTTTTTTACCAGCGGGGAGTTCAGCGTTTCACCGGCAAGGCCGAGCCAACCCAGAAAATCATTACCTTTGCCTGCCTTATTTATTAACTCATTGTAACTTAAACTGACCTCCTGTTGAAGCGAATCTATTTTTTCCTGACCAACAAAACTGTAAACCCGGTCAACATTTATTTTAATGTTTGCCATAATTTTTATAATTTTGTGTGAAATTAAAAAATATAAATAAAAAAGAGCGGTTTGTTCCGCTCTTTTTTAGAAATCAATAACCAATTATTAAAAATCCAAAATCTATTATATTAACCAAAAAAAGTAATGAAAAACTTCAATTTTTTAACAGTGTAAAATTACGATGGATCAGTGTTATAGGCTGTTAATATAGGTTAATAATAGTTAATATTTGTTAAATGGACGATCCGATAAACAGCAAAAATGAATAAAAAGGCCATATACCTGATTATTATTTTGATGACCATAACGGTGATTGCCTTGTTTTCCATACAGTTTTACTGGATACAGAACGCCATTGCCTTGCGGGAAGCAAATTTTTCACGGAGTGTGAAAGATGCCATGTCCAATGTGATCTACAAACTGGAAAAGATGGAAGTTGCTGATAAGATACGGTCAAAAATGTACAAAAACAAGCAGGGCGAAAAAATCCTGCACACCATCGATTCCATTAATAATATTTATGCCCGGGAAATTGATGCCGGCAAGTCCGATACCGGCCGGTCGGATTCGGGAGCCGTTTCAAAGAACATTTTTAATGTCACCAGCGAAAAAATAAATGTGGCTGTGTTGCAGGAACACACCGGCGAAATCATTAAAACTTACGACACGACCATAGTTACGATTCAAAAACGCATTAACTCAACCAATCCCGACGCTTCGGTATTATCCGACATTCCCGCCCTTTCTTTTGGCATCGACAGCGTGTTGGCAAATGACCTTGAAAACGTAAAGTCCAATATTAACAATTACCTTGATAAAACAGCGCTGGTCAATGATGTGTTTAACGACCTGTTCAAATTCAAACATTATGATGCCATTGAAAACCGTTTGAATTTTATCATGCTTGATTCGCTGATACGGCAGGAACTCAGAAACAGCGGTATCTACACCGATTATGAGTTTGGTGTTTACAGCCCCATGCGAAATGTGATGGTTATTGAAAAAACAGGCCATTATCATAAAAAACTACTTGAGGAAGGTTATGCATTCAATATTTTCCCGCGCGACCTGTTCATGACGCCTGAATACATCATGATCTATTTTCCGAATAAAAATCTCTACCTCTACACTCAGAACTGGGAATTGATCGTCATGTCGCTGGTGCTGATCATCATCATTGCTTTTTCTTTTATTTATACCATCACCACCATTTTCCGGCAGAAAAAACTTTCGGAGATGAAAAATGATTTTATCAACAACATGACACATGAATTTAAAACGCCCATCTCCACCATTTCTCTTACCTGCGAAGTGCTGAGCGATAAAGAAGTTGAAAAATCCGAACAGAGTGTCGATAATTACATTAACATCATCAATGAGGAAAATAAGCGACTCGGTTCTATGGCGGAGAAGATCTTGCAGACGGCTGTCATTGATAAAGGACAACTGAGGTTGCATTCTGAACTCATCGACATTCATACCATTATCGAGGATGTTATCCGCAGCATCCAGATACAGGTAGATGTGAAAAACGGCAGTATCTCAAAAAGTTTCAAAGCCCGGAACCATTACATCAATGCCGACAAAACGCATATTACCAATGTCATCTATAATTTGTTTGATAATGCCATAAAATACTCGCCGGAAAAGCCTGTCATTATGATTTCTACGCAGAACATACTGAAAGGTATCAGTATCGTTATTGCCGACAACGGTATCGGCATCTCCAAGGCGAACCAGAAAAAGATCTTCGATAAGCTGTACCGTGTGTCGACCGGCAATGTCCATAATGTAAAGGGTTTTGGGTTAGGGTTGCATTATGTGAAAACCATTATTGAAGCTCATGGGGGCAGGATCAGTGTTGAAAGCGAACTTAAAAAAGGGACTAAGATCAAAATTTATCTTCCGTTTCTATCAAAATAAAAACAAGCAGTTATGATTACAAAAAACGTACATATACTTTTGGCTGAGGATGATAAAAATTTTGGCGAGATGCTGCGAACCTATCTGGATGCCAAGGGCTATTCCACAAAACTTTGCATTAACGGCGAAGAAGCGCTGAACGAATTTTTTGCCGGCTCATACAACTTCTGTATTTTTGATGTGATGATGCCCGTAAAGGATGGGTTTACGCTGGCCAAAGAAATCCGCAAAAAAGATAAAAAAGTACCCATTTTGTTTCTTACCGCACGTTCCCTTTCGGAAGACATCCTGAAAGGCTTTCAGATCGGAGCGGATGATTATATCACCAAACCGTTCAATATGGAAGTGTTGCTCATGCGCATGAACGCCATACTGCGAAGGTCAGCCGGAAACATAAAACCCGGGAACACCGGAAACACTTACCGTCTGGGGAATTATATTTTTGACCACAACCGGCAGGTGCTCACGATAAATGAAAAAGAACTGAAGCTGACATCCAAAGAATCGGAGTTGCTGAAACTATTATGCGAAAACTCCAACGACCTTCTCGACAGAAGCGTTGCGCTGAAAGAAATCTGGCACGACGACAGCTATTTCAATGCCCGAAGCATGGATGTTTATATTACCAAGCTGCGGAAATACCTAAAGGAAGATGAAAGTGTTGAGCTGATCAATGTTCATGGCACCGGTTTTAAGCTTGTTGGCAACATCGAAAATATCTGAAACAGTGATAATTTTTTCAGTTCACGCAAAATGATTAATTTTGCACCCTTAAAACAATAAAATGGAAACGATGACAAAAACACAGATCCCATATAAAGTGGCTGATTTAAAACTTGCCGGTTGGGGAAGAAAAGAAATAGAAATAGCTGAAAAAGAAATGCCCGGGCTGATGGCATTACGCGAAAAATTCGGACAGGCTAAACCATTAAAAGATGTGCGGATTTCCGGATCACTGCACATGACCATTCAGACGGCTGTGCTGATAGAAACGCTTGTGGAACTCGGCGCCAATGTCCGCTGGGCCAGCTGTAATATTTTTTCCACCCAGGACCATGCGGCTGCTGCTATTGCTGAAGCCGGCGTACCTGTGTTTGCCTGGAAAGGTGAAAGCCTTGAAGAATATTGGTGGTGCACGCTCCAGGCTTTGTCATTCCCCGGTGGAAAAGGCCCCCAGATGATCGTTGACGATGGCGGCGATGCCACACTGCTGATCCATAAAGGATTTCAGGCAGAGAACGACGGTAACGTTTTAAATAAAAAAGCCGAAAGCCATGAAGAACAGGTAATCCTCAACCTGTTGAAAAATGTGCTGGCTGAAGAACCCGGCAAATGGCATAATGTGGTGAAAGAATGGAAAGGTGTTTCCGAAGAAACCACCACCGGCGTCCACCGCCTGTACCAGATGATGGAACGTGGAGAACTGCTGGTTCCTGCCATCAATGTAAACGACTCGGTGACCAAATCAAAATTTGATAACCTTTACGGCTGCCGCGAATCGTTGGCCGACGGCATCAAACGTGCTACCGATGTAATGATCGCCGGTAAAGTTGTGGTGGTGCTAGGTTACGGCGATGTGGGAAAAGGCTGTGCCAAATCCATGAGATCATACGGCGCCCGCGTTATTGTTACCGAAATCGACCCGATCTGCGCATTACAGGCCGCCATGGAAGGATTTGAAGTGGCACGCATTGAAGACGCGCTGGGCGAAGGGAACATTTACGTTACAACCACCGGAAACCGCGACGTGATCACCGTTGAGCATATGGCAAAAATGAAAGATCAGGCGATCGTTTGCAACATCGGGCATTTCGACAATGAAATCCAGGTGGACAAACTTGAAAAATTCCCCGGAATAAAAAAGATCACCGTTAAACCCCAGGTTGATAAATATATCTTCCCCGATGGCCATGCTATGTTTTTATTGGCTGAAGGCCGCCTCGTAAATCTTGGTTGTGCAACCGGCCATCCTTCTTTTGTGATGAGCAATTCGTTTACCAACCAAACGCTGGCACAAATGGATCTCTGGAAAAACAAGGATGTATACAAAATCGGCGTTTACCGGCTTCCTAAATACCTTGATGAAGAAGTGGCAAGGCTGCACCTCGAAAAAATCGGCGTGAAACTTACCAAACTGTCGAAAGAACAGGCTGATTATATCGGCGTTCCGGTTGACGGGCCTTATAAGGCTGAACACTACAGGTACTAATCTTTCTGTATCATACGTTCAATATCTGGCACTCAGATGTTGAAGTTTACAAAGTGATTATGTCGAAAAAGCATTATCAGTTCATAAAAAATTCGTTGCTTGTTTTATGCATCTCCTTAGCTTTTTCGTGTGCCAATATTGTTGCACCTACCGGTGGGCCGAAAGATATTACGCCTCCGAAAGTAAAAATATCCGAACCTCCTAATTATTCGGCAAATGTAAGCGGAAATAAAATCCAGATTACCTTTAATGAATATGTGGTGCTTGAAGATCAGGCCAATCAGATAGTCGTTTCGCCACCCACGGAAGAACCTCCTGAATTCAATATCAAGGGCAAATCCATTGTGATCGATCTGCCAAAAGATATACGCGATTCGATAACGTATACCATTTATTTTGGTGAATCCATCAGGGATAATAATGAAGGGAACATACTGAGCGGTTATGAGTATGCTTTTTCAAAAAGCAATGTTGTTGATTCTTTCAGCATGCAGGGCCAGGTGTATGATGCGTTAACCCTTGAGCCACAGAAAGGTATATTGGTGATGCTCTATACTTCGGATGACGATTCCATGCCCATAAAGAACAAACCCTGTTACCTTACTAAAACGGATGCCGGAGGTAAGTTCTTTTTGAAAAACCTGAAGAGGAAAAAGTATAAAATCTTTGTCCTTAAAGATATGAATGCCGATATGATGTTCAACCAACCAACTGAATTAATCGCTTTTGCCGATAGTATGCTGACACCACAGTATGTTCCGGTTAAGGTTGATTCTGTTGCGGTTGAAGATTCGCTATCTGTAACAAGGGATTCGATCATAATACCAGAAATAATCCGGAGTACCAGCCTGTATTTGTTTATACAGCCCGATACGAACCAAAAACTGCTGAAAGATCGTGCTGACACTTACAGGCAATTCAAGCTGTTTTTTAAATATCCTGTGAAAGACCTGAAGATTTCAGTGACAAACAAGCAGATGCCTGAAAACTGGAACACCATTGAGTATTCCCGTGGCAGGGATTCATTAACCTGCTGGCTTTCCAGTCCGGATCTGGATACCTTGAAATGTATTCTTTCTGATAAAGGAATTATTATTGATACGCTTGAGATCGCATTAAAGCAGAAACCTGATGAAAGCAAAAATGTTAAGAAACCATCAGGCAAAGGCTCTGATGATCTGTATGATTTGCACAAACTTGGCATCAGCTGTAACGCGAATGCTTCAAACCGGTTCCCATATTTTGCCCCTTTAAAGTTGAGGCTTTCACATCCGGGAGCGAAAACAGATTACTCGAAAATTATCCTTTCCGAGAAAATCGATAGTAATTTCGTTGAAATCAAACCCCGGACTTATTTTCCTGATTCGAATATAACCCGGACCTTAAATCTGGAATACAAATGGGAAGCCGAAAAAACTTACCGCCTTTTGGTTTTACCGGGAGCCTTTACCGATGTTTACGGTCTTGTAAATGACAGCCTGTCAGTGAGTTTCTCGACCAATAAACCTGAAGATTATGGAAGGTTGCTGTTTACCATAAAACCGGAGGAAAGCAATAAGTCGTTCATTGTCCAGCTGTTAAAAGAAGATAAATCATTTCTGGAACAAAGGCCTGGAGTAAAAGGCCAACCAATCATTTTTGACAACCTCGGCCCCGGAAATTATCACATCCGCATCGTAATAGATGAAAATAACAATGGTAAATGGGATGCGGGCGATTATTTTCAAAAGCGCCAGCCTGAGCGCGTATTTTATTTCCCGGACCTTATAAACATTAGGGCAAACTGGGATACAGAATATGATTTTCTGTTTTGATAGGCGCTAAATTTTTTTTTGTATTAATTTTTTGAAAATATTTTTTGACTTTTTGAGTATTACATCAAAAGGACTTATAAATTTGCAAAAAAAAATTAGCCATGAACATTTCACATATTGAACATATTGGGATTGCCGTTAAAAACCTTGAAGAAAGCATAAAATATTATGAAAACGTGCTGGGCTTCAAATGTTATGCGATAGAAGAAGTACCTGAACAGAAAGTAAAAACAGCCTTTTTTATGGTGGGCCAGACTAAAATAGAATTGCTGGAATCCACTGATCCTGAAGGCCCTATTGGTAAATTTATTGAGAAAAAAGGCGAAGGCATCCATCACCTGGCTTTTGCAGCTAAAGACCTTGAAAGTGCACTTGCCGATGCGGAATCCAAAGGCGTTCAGTTGATTGATAAAACCCCGCGTAAAGGAGCTGAAGGCTTGCACATTGCATTTTTGCATCCTAAATCTACCCTGGGTGTACTGACAGAATTATGCGAAGATAAAAACAAATAACAAAATGTTAAAGATACAACAGGATTTATTATTCCAATCCTGAAAAACCATTTAAATCCGACCAGAAAAATAAAACTCAAAACTTTAATTTAAACATGGCTTTACAAGACAAAATAAAAGAACTGCTTGACAAAAGAGAACTGGCAAAACTCGGCGGCGGCCAGAAACGCATTGATTCTCAGCATAAAAAGGGGAAATTAACGGCACGTGAACGTATCGACCTGCTTTTAGACGAAGGCAGCTTCGAAGAGTTTGATATGTTTGTTACTCACCGTTGTACCAATTTTGGCCTGGAGAAAGAAACCTATATGTCGGACGGCGTTGTTACAGGTTTTGGGACAATAGACGGCCGGCTTGTTTATGTTTTTTCTCAGGATTTTACCGTTTTTGGCGGATCACTTTCTGAGACTTTTGCTCAAAAGATTTGTAAAGTTATGGATATGGCCATGAAAGTCGGCGCTCCGGTGATTGGTATTAATGACAGCGGCGGCGCCCGCATTCAGGAAGGTGTTACCAGCCTTGCCGGTTATGCAGAGATTTTTCAGCGTAACATCATGGCATCTGGTGTAATTCCCCAGATATCAGCCATTTTTGGGCCCTGTGCCGGCGGTGCGGTTTATTCTCCTGCATTGACCGACTTTATCATGATGACTAAAAAAAACAGCTACATGTTTGTCACCGGGCCCAAAGTGGTGAAAACTGTTACCGGTGAAGTAGTTACGGTTGATGAACTTGGCGGTGCGATGGTTCATGGCAGCAAATCCGGTGTAAATCATTTTGTGGCAGAGGACGAGCAGGAAGGCTTATTGCTGGTCAGGAAACTTTTAAGTTATCTTCCTCAGAACAACCTGGAAGATCCACCAATGGCACCTTGCAACGATCCGATCGACCGCCTGGAAGATTTTCTGAATGAGATTGTCCCTGATAACCCCAACAAACCTTACGATGTAAAAGATGTTATCCACGCGATCGTAGACGAAGGGGAATTTCTGGAGGTTATGAGGCATTTTGCCCCGAACATTGTTATCGGATATGCCCGTTTTAACGGTATGTCTGTTGGTATTATCGCCAACCAGCCGAATTATCTTGCAGGTGTACTTGATATCAATGCTTCACGAAAAGCAGCGCGTTTCGTCAGATTCTGTGACGCGTTTAATATCCCACTGGTTACCTTGGTCGATGTACCCGGATTTTTGCCCGGAACAGCACAAGAATATGGCGGAATTATCATTCATGGGGCAAAACTACTTTATGCATACGGCGAAGCCACCGTACCAAAGGTTACCGTTACCTTGCGCAAATCATACGGCGGCGCTCACGATGTGATGAGTTCAAAACAACTCAGAGGCGATATTAATTATGCCTGGCCTTCTTCAGAAATCGCCGTTATGGGACCTAAAGGTGCGATTGAAGTTTTATATCAAAAAGAACTGACTGAAATAGCCGATGAAGCTGAAAAAGCAGCATTTATTGCCCAGAAAGAAAATGAATACAAAGATAAATTTGCCAATCCATACCAGGCGGCTAAGTTCGGCTATATTGATGATGTGATCGAACCCAGAAATACCCGGTTCAGGGTTATTCGGGCATTACAGTCCCTGGCAACAAAAAAAGACCAGAATCCCCCGAAAAAACATTCAAACATTCCATTATAATATAACCATATATGACTAATTTACTAATCTTGCTGCAAGACGCGACAACGGTTCACGAAGGTGCCAAAAAAATTGTGGAGCTGGATCCTATTGGTATTGGTATGACGGTAATTGCCATGAGCGTCGTGTTCCTTTCACTGCTTATTTTTTACCTGGTATTCAAAAATATTGCAAAAGTATACGGTATTGACCTGAAGAAAAGGTTTAACAAAAAGAAAGGTATTGTTGTGGAAGAACAGGTTGTTACTGAAGACCCGACTTCCGAGCTCGGTGCCGCAGTCGCCCTTGCATTATATTATTATCAGAACGAACTTCATGACTATGAAAATACGTTATTGACCATTGCAAAAGTGGGCAGGACCTATTCACCCTGGAGCTCAAAAATTTACGGATTAAGAAAATCACCCAAATAAGTATCATCATATGAAAAAATATAAATTCACTATACACGGAAATCAATACGAAGTTGAAATTCAGAATATTGAAGATAATATTGCCACTGTTGAAGTAAACGGAACTGTTTACGAAGTCGAAGTTGATAAAACACTGCAACCGGTTAAAACACCAAAACTGGTACGTACGATGGCTGTGCCATCAACTGATTCGGCAAAATCAACGGCAAAAACCAGCAGCCCATCGGAACATAAAGGCGGCGGAACCATAAAATCACCCCTTCCAGGTGTAGTCCTTGATATCCATGTAAAAATTGGCGATACCGTAAAAATGGGACAGCGACTACTAACGCTGGAAGCCATGAAAATGGAAAATAAGATCGATGCAGATAAAGAAGGCCGTGTTTCTGAAATCAAGGTGAATAAAGGCGACTCAGTAATGGAAGGCGATATACTAATTATTATAGGAGATTAATACTATGGGTAATTTTGGGACGTTCCTTTCTGATCATTTAAGTCAGTTCTTCACATACACTGCTTTTGCTAACTTTACTATCGGCCATTTGATCATGATTCTTGTCGGACTGGTATTTATTGCGTTGGCCATAATCAAGGACTATGAACCATTATTGCTTGTACCTATTGGTTTCGGAATATTAATAGGAAATATTCCGTTCTACCCGGGATTGAAAATCGGTATTTATGAAACAGGCAGTGTAATGAATTATCTGCATTTCGGTGTTATGCAGGGGATTTACCCGCCTCTGATATTTTTAGGTATCGGCGCCATGACTGATTTTTCGGCTTTAATATCGAATCCAAAACTTATTTTGATCGGTGCTGCTGCTCAGTTAGGTATTTTTGGCGCTTATACTGCCGCCCTTGGCTTAGGCTTTGATGCTGCTCAGGCCGGCGCCATCGGCATCATCGGTGGAGCTGATGGTCCTACTGCCATATTCCTTTCTTCAAAACTGGCCCCCGACCTAATGGGAGCTATCGCCATTTCAGCCTATTCATACATGGCCCTCGTACCTGTGATACAACCGCCCATCATGCGCCTGCTTACTACAAAAAAGGAACGCCTGATCCGTATGAGGCCGCCACGTGTGGTGTCAAAAACAGAGAAAATCCTTTTCCCGATAGTCGGATTGTTGCTGACCTGTTTTATTGTCCCCTCCGGCCTGCCTTTGCTGGGTATGCTGTTCTTTGGAAACCTGCTAAAGGAGAGCACCGTTACTAAACGCTTGGCAGATACCGCTAAAGGGCCTTTGATTGATATCGTAACCATTTTAATTGGCTTAACCGTTGGCGCCTCCACACAAGCCACCACATTTTTAACCAGCAAATCAATAAGTATTTTTGCACTTGGAGCTTTCTCTTTTATGGTTGCAACTTTTGGAGGCGTCATGTTCTGCAAGATATTCAACCTATTCCTCAAAGAAGGAAATAAAATTAATCCGCTTATTGGTAATTCAGGCGTGTCGGCTGTTCCTGACAGCGCAAGGGTCTCCCAGGTTGTTGGCCTTGAGTACGACAAAACAAATCATTTATTGATGCATGCCATGGGTCCCAATGTGGCCGGAGTGATCGGCAGCGCCGTGGCAGCGGGTATTTTACTCAGCTTCTTATATTAAAAACGATACAATTCCAATTGGAAACCGGGCATATTTTGTCCGGTTTTTTTTTAAAATGGTTTAAAAAAATTTTATATTTTTGTTCACCCCATAATCACGGGTTAATTTTTTTTCATGGAGAATTTTATCGTTTCAGCCCGCAAATACCGCCCTTCCACTTTCGATATGGTTGTTGGGCAGCATTCCATTACGTCCACACTTAAAAATGCCATAAAAAACAATCAGCTGGCCCAGGCTTTTTTATTTTGCGGCCCGCGGGGTGTTGGCAAAACAACGTGCGCACGCATACTGGCTAAAACAATTAACTGCCAGAATCTCAACGGGAATTACGAAGCCTGTAATGAATGTGAATCCTGTAAATCATTCAACGAACTCACCTCGTTCAATATTCACGAACTGGATGCAGCCTCTAATAATTCCGTGGAAGACATCCGCACCCTGGTCGATCAGGTTCGTATTCCGCCTCAGGCCGGTAAATATAAAGTATACATCATCGACGAAGTCCACATGCTCTCCGCAGCAGCATTCAATGCTTTTCTGAAGACATTGGAAGAACCGCCTGCTTATGCAAAGTTTATTTTAGCTACTACCGAAAAACACAAGATATTACCCACCATCCTGTCTCGTTGCCAGATCTTTGATTTTAAACGCATCACGGTAGACGATATGGCAAAATATCTGGCTTATGTTGCTGATTCAGAGCACATCGAAGCAGATGCCGATGCCCTGCACCTGATCGCACAGAAAGCCGACGGCGCCATGCGCGACGCTCTTTCCATCTTCGACCAGATAGCGATTTCTTCGAATAACAACATCACGTTTAAAGCCGTACTCGAAAATCTTAATATTCTCGATTATGAGTATTATTTCAAGATGACGGAACTGATACTGGAAAACAATATTTTCGAAGCCCTGAACCTTATTGACCAGGTACTGGAGAATGGTTTTGAAGGCCAGATATTTTTAGCCGGTTTTGCAGCCCACCTGCGCGACCTGCTGATGTGCAAAGATCCCGGAACATTGAAACTGCTCGAGGTTAGCGAAAATATTAAAAACAAATATGCCCAATTCGCCAGACAGTGCCCGGAGCAGTTTATTGTGAAAAACCTGGACATTGCCAACCGCTATGATTTTGAATATAAAAACAGCAACCATAAACGCTTACACCTCGAAATGGCGTTCATCCAGATGTGCAATTTTTCGAATGAAGTAAAAAAATCAGAGGTGAGCCCCGGGCCGGAAGTAAAAAAAAAGCCTGAATCTGTAGAAACTCCTGTTGCCAAAATTCCTGAAGACACCTCAAAAATAATAACACCCACAGCTGTCACAGAGAGGCCGGTTCAGAAAAAAGTGGTACCATCCCATTCCATCATTTCTATTAAGGAAGAAAGTAAGGAGGAAACTGCCGTTGTTGAAGAGATTCGTGTTGATTATGGTGATGAAGCGTATGATCTTGATAAAATCAGCGGGTTATGGCCTGAGATGGTGAAAATGTTTGAAAAACAACCGAGTTTTTATGCTGCCTTGAAAAATCAGGTGCCGGAAATGGATGAAGCAGGCAATATCACGGTTGTTTTTGAGAACAAAATGTCGCTGAAGGAATTTACCTTAAAAAAATCGGAAATTTTGCATTTCTTCAGAGCTGCATTGAAAAATAATTCTTTTGATATTACAGGCTCTGTTGCCGAGGTGGAGGATAATTCCGTAAAACCTTATACCGCGGAAGCAAAGTACAACAGGATGATTGAAAAAAATCCCGATCTGAAAAATCTGAAAGAGCAACTGGATCTGGATATTGAATACTAACCGCAAATAATAAAATCCACACGTATTATAGACTGTGATCTCAGTTTGAAGATACGGTCCGTGCTGATGATTTTGCTGGAAGACCGAAAAAAATAATATTTTTGTAACAAATAATTTTACACCAGTCTTATTAAACAAATCAAAAAAAACAAAACCAAAACTATGAAAACAAAATTTGCAGCACTTCAACTTTTTTTATGGGTTTTGCTGAGTACTTTATTTATTCAGAATGTTTCTGCGCAGGATAGAAAATATGTCACTGTTCCCGGTGATCCTTTGAATGCCAGGATTTACACCCTCGATAACGGCCTTACGGTTTACATGACAGTTTATAAAGACGAACCCCGGATACAAACCTACATCGCAACCAAGGCAGGTAGTAAAAATGATCCTTCGGATGCCACAGGTCTTGCTCATTATTTCGAACATATGATGTTTAAAGGTACCGGAAAAATTGGAACTACAGATTATTCGAAAGAAGCGCCATTGATTGCTTCAGTCGACAGCCTTTTTGAAGTCTACCGAAAAATAGGCACGGATGATAAAGTGAACCGTGATAAAACATACCGCCTAATTGACAGCCTTTCCACTGAGGCTTCCAAATATGCTATTCCGAACGAATACGACAAACTGCTGGCATATATTGGCGCCACCGGAACCAACGCCTATACGTCACTGGAACAAACGGTTTATGTCAACACCATCCCTTCCAATCAGATCGAAAACTGGATGATCATCGAATCAGAACGTTTCAGAAATCCGGTACTCCGCCTGTTTCATACAGAACTTGAAACGATCTATGAAGAACATAATATGACGCTCACCAACGATGACGTGAAAATGTATTTTGCCATGCTGAAAGGCCTGTTCCAAAAACACACCTACGGAACACAAACCGTCATTGGAACCGTGGAACACCTGAAAAGCCCGTCAATGAAAAGGGTACGCGAATTTTACAGCAATTATTATGTTCCCAACAACATGGCTATTTGCATTTCCGGCGATTTCGACCCCGATAAAGTTATTGTCCTGATTGATAAATATTTTGGAGATTATCAGAGAAAAGAAGTCATCCCTTACACCTTTGAACCCGAAGAACCGATCAAAGAACCACGTGTCATCACAGTCGTGGGCCCCGATGCCGAAAGCGTAAATATTGCCTATCGCCTGGGTGGCGCCTCCACACAGGAGGCCGACCTGCTCCCCATTTTTGATATGATCCTGGCAAACTCTGCCGCCGGGCTCATTGACCTGAACCTGGTGCAACAGCAAAAAGTGCTTTCTGCCAGCTCAAGCGCCGAAGTGCTGACCGATTATTCTTTTGAGTTGCTGCAGGGGAAACCTAAAGAAGGCCAGACCCTGGATCAGGTGAAAGACCTGTTGCTTGAACAGATTGAGAAAATTAAAAAAGGTGAATTTGACGACTGGTTGTTAGGCGCTATCATCACCGACCTGAAGTTAAAACAAACAAAAAGCTTTGAGAAAAATGAATCCAGAGCGCAAGCTTTTGTTGAATCATTTACCACCGGGCAGCCGTGGGAAAAATATGTTCAGAAGTTTGACAGGTATTCAAGAATCACCAAAAAGGATATCGTTGAATTTGCAAATAAGAACTTCACGAATAATTATGTGCTTATTTACAAAAAAACCGGTAAGGACGAAGAAACGGATCAGAAAATTAAAAAACCAAAGATTACTAAAATAAAGATAAACCGTGAAGATAAATCAGAATTCAGGCAATCTCTTGAATCAAAAAAAATCGAAGAAATAGAACCTGTCTTTCTTGATTATAAAAAAGATATTACCCGCTTTGACCAAAAAAACCTGGCTGTATATTATCTGAAAAACACTGAAAACCAAACGTTCAATTTGTATTATGTTTTTGATATGGGCACCAACAATGATAAAGTATTGGGCGTGGCCATCGATTATCTTCAGTACCTTGGGACATCCGATTATACTCCTGCACAAATCAAACAGGAATTTTTCAAACTGGGCTGCTCCTTTGATGTATACAACTCTGCCGAAAAAGTGTATGTTTCATTGAGCGGGCTTACCGAGAATATTGAAAAGGGTATTGCACTTTTTGAAAAACTTTTATCTGATGCACAACCCAACCCTGAAGCGTTATCCAATCTTATAAAAGATGAATTAAAAGAACGTGCCGACAATAAGAAAAACCAGCAAACCATTTTTTCCTATATGGTGATGTACGGAATTTTCGGGGCACAGTCTCCGGTTACCAACATGCTGAACGAAGATGAACTGAACAAGCTTACTGCCCAGCAATTGGTTGATAAAATCAAAAACCTGCACAACTACTACCACCATATTTTATATTACGGAAGCAACAGCCAGATGGAACTTCGCGAGCTTATCGAAAAATATCATACGGTTCCCGCGACTTTCACACCGATTCCTGAGGCAAAAGTTTTCCCGGAATTGGCAACCGAAAAAACAGTGGTCTATCAGGTGGAATACGATATGAAACAAGCCATGTTGTTCATGCTTTCGCAGAGCGACACCTACAACAAGTCCAACGAGCCGGTCATCAGGTTGTACAACGAGTATTTCGGCGGTTCTATGAACGCGATTGTGTTTCAGGAAATGCGTGAATCAAGGGCGCTGGCTTATGCAGCCATGTCGTTCTATCAAAACCTGCTTCAGAAAAAGGAAAGCCATTATTACAATATTTCCTTTATCATGACCCAGACCGACAAACTTGGTGATGCACTTAAAGCTTTCTTTGAGTTGATGGATGATATGCCGGATGCAGAAAAATCGTTTGACCTGGCCAAAAGTTCTATCCTTCAGGCTATGCGCACCGAACGCATTACAAAATCTGACATACTGTTCAACTTCGAATCGGCAAAAAGGCTGGGCCTGGATTACGATATCCGCCAGGATATTTACAAACAGATTCCGGATTTGAAATTTGCCGATGTCAAAGCTTTTCAGGAAAAATATGTAAAAGCCAAACCGCAGGTGATCCTGGTACTTGGCCCTGAAAAATCGCTTGATTTTAAAATGCTGAAAAAATACGGCAAAGTGAAAAAGCTGAAACTAAAAGAAATTTTTGGTTACTAAGCCTTGAAAAGCCGCTCAGAAATGAGCGGTTTTTTCTTATCTTAACCGCATGTATCATATTTTTATAAACATCAGTAAGGGTAATCCCTGACAGCCCAACAAAACCGACATCATGAAAATCATCACTACTTCAATACTGCTAATAATTACGTTGCTTGCCGTTCCGTTGTTCACTTATTTTTTTGGCGTTTCACTTGGCTCTGTAGAGCTGGAGGCATTGAAAACACTGATAACTATTGCGGCTATTGTAGCTGCCTATACCTTTGTTGTTGGCGAGCTCACCGGTAATAACAGCCAGGTGGATAAGCTGTGGAGCGTTGTCCCTGTTGTTTATGCCTGGGTGGTCGCCGCCTACGGCGATTTCTCACCGCGCCTGGTTTTGATGAGTTCACTGGTTTCACTTTGGGGTATCCGGCTGACGACAAATTTTGCGCTCAAAGGGGCCTATCAGTGGCGTTTCTGGGCCGGTGAAGAAGATTACCGGTGGCAGGTGCTGCGTAAAAAGCCCGAATTTTCGCCACGCTGGAAATGGACGATGTTTAACCTGTTTTTTATTTCCGGTTACCAGAACATCATCATCCTGCTTATTACGCTCCCGGCCCTCGTGGCGCTTCAAAACAATCAGCTTCCGCTCGCTTGGTTCGATTACCTGGCCGCCGGCCTTATGCTGTTTTTTATATTGTATGAAACCATTGCCGACATTCAGCAGTGGAGGTTCCAAAGCAGAAAATGGGCCGCCATCAAAGCAGGAGAGGAGCTATCCGCTGATTACAAAAAGGGATTTTTAGATAAAGGTTTGTGGGCGCTCAGCCGCCATCCGAATTATTTTGCCGAGCAGGCGATCTGGGTGAGTTTTTATTTGTTTGGCGTGGCTGCCGGCGGTTACTGGCTCAACTGGAGCATCGCCGGGGCGCTCCTGCTGATCGTTCTTTTCATGGGCAGTTCCAGCTTCAGCGAAGAAATCAGTGCCGGCAAATACCCGGAATATAAAGAATATCAAAAAAAGGTTTTCAGGTTTTTGCCTTTCAGCCGGGTTAAAAAATAAAATTGATAAAACAATCTTTTATAATTTCTTGAGGGTTAATTCGTTGCTTTGGCGTGTTATAAATTACTTATATTTGTTTGAGATAAAACGAGTCTTCAGGAGAGAAAGTAAGTTTTCTATAAATGCGATGAAACAAATTTTATTTGCCATATTCATTTTATTGCTTTCTATCGTAAAAGCGCAAGTGGACCTTCCGGAAACTGAAATTAATACCTGGAGAGAACCTCATTTGGGTCCGTACATTCAACCACCTGATACGGTTAATATTGATTTGAAGCAACTTTCAAAAAATGATACATTAATAATCACTGGTGAATACAGGGAATGTGGCGAATTTGGCGGACATTATGAGCATATATACATTGCCAAACAGAGAAATAATTTGAAATGCTGGCTTATAATTGATCCCTCATGTATACCTGTTCTTTCAAAAATTCCCTCAAGAGTTCCGGGCTTAGAATTTGAGAAAAATCCTTTTGCTGATACTATTTCACTTCATAAAAAGGAGAAGAAACTGATCCTGGAATATTTTCAGGAATTTGGCATTTTAGCAGTAACATCTTATGGATATTCGAATGCTTCAACCAAATTTTCAATTGAATTGAACAAAACGGTATTATATTCCCGCAAAGACTTGCTGGGCAAATGGAGCGGCTTCACAAACCTGAAAGAAAAAATATTTCTAAATAAATAATAGTTATTTTTGTTTTTTAAACTAACCATAAGCTTGCGGTTGTAACACTTGCAAATTATGAACAAAACAACGTATTGCAAAATGAGGTTAATGTGCTTAATAATTCAAAAATATAATGAAAAAAATAATTCTGATTTTAATAGCCCTTACTGCAATTACAGCTGGCTGTGTAAAATATGAAGAAGGAGCGTGCATAAGCAATCTTTCCGTAAAAAAAAGAATCTATGGTTTTCACACATTAACTGAATATTATGTTAATGACGTTGATTCCTTGTCCCAGTATTATGATAGTTTAGGATTAAGCTTTGATTTTATTTATGATGAGGACGCATACATAGATGCTTGCATAATGGATGGGCTGCGCAAAGATGGTGCAGGTACTTATTTATTATGGAATTGGAACTTGAGTGATCATAATAAATATTTAAACTGCACAGCAACTGGCGGAACAATAATAGGAATAGGGCCATTCGGCAAAAATAAAATGCCTGTTTGGGAAATATTAAAATTGGGGAAGGAACAAATTAAACTTAAAACATTATACAATAACAAAGAATACAAAATTGCACTAAATAGATAAATACCCCGCACACGCGCGTTTGCAACGCGTGCAAATGAGCAACGCTTTTTATTTAAATTATTAAAAAATTGTAGCGTTACTCATATCAACTCACCCTTCAGTGTCGCTGAAGTACATCCCGTAACCTTTACCATCACATAATCACCGGCCTTATGTTTGTCATCAGTAAAAACAACAACTTTATTCTGAGAATTTCTGCCGGAGAGTTGTGATGCCGATTTTTTTGAACGCCCTTCTATCAAAACTTCAAAGGTTTTACCCACATCCTTTTTGTTTTTCGCTAACGAAAGTTTGTTTTGCAACGCGATGATTTCGTTCAGCCGCTGTGTTTTAACTTCATCGGGAACATCATCTTTGTACTTCTCAGCCGCAAAGGTGCCGGGGCGTTCAGAATAGCGGAACATAAAAGCGGTATCAAAATCGGCCAGTTTCATGAGCGATAACGTGTCTTCATGGTCCGCGGCCGTTTCACCGCAAAACCCGCTGATGATGTCGGTCGAAATACTGCACCCGGGGATTTTTTCATAAATTTTATGGATGATCTTCAGGTACGATTCACGGGTATAATTCCGTTTCATCAGCTTCAGTACATGATTGCTGCCCGACTGCAGCGGCAGGTGTATAGACTTGCAGATATTCTCGTGCGAGGCAATAATCTCAATAAGTTCATCAGAAAAATCTTTCGGGTGTGAAGTCGCAAACCGTATCCTCAGTGCGGGGTTCACGCGGGCAACTTCGCTTAATAATTTGGGGAAGTTGGTATTATTATATAGGTATGAATTCACATTTTGGCCGAGCAGGGTTATTTCGCGGTAACCGTCATTAAACAATTCCTTTGCTTCGCTGATGATGGTGGCGGACGAACGGCTTCGTTCCTTACCGCGCGTGTAAGGCACCACGCAATAGGCACAGTAGTTCTGGCAGCCGCGCATGATCGAGATAAATGCTGAAACACCGTTGCTGTCAATCCTTACGGGATGGATATCGGCATAGGTTTCTTCGTTGGAAAGCAGGATGTTGAAAGCGGTACCGCTCTCGTCAGCTGCCGCGATCAGTTTCGGAAGTTCACGGTAGGAGTCGGGCCCGGCGACAATATCCACCACGCCTTCTTCAAAAAATTTTTCTTTTACCCGCTCTGCCATGCACCCTAAAACGCCTATTAGCAGGCCTTTGTTTTTTTTCTTCAGGCTTTTAAGGTGTTTCAAACGGTTGTAGATCCTTTGTTCCGCGTTATCCCTGATCGAACAGGTGTTTAAAAAAATCACACCGGCATCTTCCACATTCGTTGTTTGAATAAAATTTTCGTCAGCGAGAACCGAGGCAATAATTTCGCTGTCCGAAAAATTCATCTGGCAGCCATATGTCTCAATATAAAATGTTTTCTTCATCAAAGCCTGAAAATATTGGGCAAAATTAACGAAACAAACATTTGAAAAAAATAAATTGTTGTTGAAAAATAATTTTTGTTTTATTTTGCACAACTTTTTTACTTTCCCAAAAATATTTTCATGACAAAAAATCTTGTAATAGTTGAGTCACCGGCAAAAGCCAAAACCATTGAGAAATTTCTTGGCAGTGATTATACGGTGCGTTCATGTTTCGGGCACATCCGCGACCTTGCAAAGAAAGACCTGGGCGTTGATATCGAACATGGTTTTCTTCCCAAATACGAGATTCCTGCTGACAAAGCAAAGATCGTCAGCGAACTGAAAAAGTTGGCGAAAGAATCACAGGTGGTTTGGCTCGCGTCTGATGAGGACCGCGAAGGGGAAGCCATTTCCTGGCATCTTTCCGAAGCCCTGGGCCTTGACAAAAAGAAAATAAAAAGGATCGCTTTTCACGAAATTACAAAAACTGCCATTCAGGAAGCCATTCAGAATCCGAGGCAGATCAATATCGACCTGGTGGATGCACAACAGGCCAGGCGCGTACTTGACAGGCTCGTTGGTTATGAGTTATCACCACTGTTATGGAAAAAGATCCGCCCGTCCTTGTCGGCAGGCAGGGTACAGTCAGTGGCTGTAAGGCTTATTGCCGAGCGTGAAAACGAAATAAATAATTTTACTTCGGTTTCATTTTATAAGGCCTCCGCTATTTTTTCATTTATTAAAGATAATAAAACGTACAAAATAAAAGCGGAACTTTCAAAGAGGTTCAACACACAGGATGACGCGCTTGGTTTTTTGAATCAGTGTATTGGCGCTGAATTCCGGGTGAAAGATATTGAAACTAAACCGGCAAGGAAATCCCCGGCGCCGCCATTTACCACTTCTACATTGCAACAGGAAGCCAGCCGCAAACTCAGTTTTTCGGTTTCAAAAACCATGATGATCGCCCAGCAGTTGTACGAATCGGGAAAGATCACCTATATGCGTACCGACTCGGTAAACTTGTCGAACATGGCGTTGGGCCTGGCAAAAAAAGAAATAGAATCGTTTTACGGGCAGCAATACGTGAAGACCCGGAATTACGTCACCAAAAGCAAAGGTGCCCAGGAAGCACACGAAGCCATAAGGCCCACTTATCTGGACAATCATTCGGTGGAAGGTACCAACGATCAGAAAAGATTGTATGAACTGATCTGGAAAAGGACCATCGCCTCACAGATGGCTGATGCAGAACTTGAAAAGACGAATGTATATATCGACAGCCCATCTATAAAAGACTACTTTGTTGCTACCGGGGAAATAATAAAGTTTGACGGATTTCTGAAAGTCTATTTGGAATCTTCGGACGAAGAGGAAGAAGAACAGAAGGGGATTTTACCTCCTATCGCTAAAAACGATAAGATGAACCCTGAAGAAATAAATGTCATTGAACGTTTCACACAACAGCCGCCGCGATATACCGAAGCCAGCCTGGTAAAAAAACTTGAAGAGCTTGGTATCGGAAGGCCTTCAACTTATGCACCGATTATTTCCACGATACAGAAACGCGAATACGTGCTCATCGGAAGCAAAGAAGGCGTTGACCGGAAATACCGCTATTTATCACTGATAAAGGATAAAATTTACGATACCCAGAAAACAGAAACGGTTGGCTTTGAGAAAGCAAAATTGTTCCCTACAGATATTGGCATATTGGTGAACAATTTTCTGATGCAGTACTTTAATAATATCTTGGATTATAACTTTACTGCAGGTGTTGAAAAAGAATTCGATGAAATAGCGGAAGGGAAAAAAGCCTGGAATGAAATGATAAAAGATTTTTATCACACCTTTCATGTTAAGATTACCGAAACCGAAAAAACTTCGAAAAAGGTTAGTGGCGTGAGGTTGTTGGGTGTCCATCCCGAAACTCAAAAAAACATCTACGCTAAAGTTGGAAAATTCGGAGGCATGCTGCAGCTCGGCGAAAACACCGACGAGGAAAAACCGCGCTTTGTTGGCTTGTTAAAAGGTCAAAGTGTGGAAACTATTACGCTGGATGAAGCACTGTCGTTGCTAAAATTCCCAAAACTTGTTGGTAAATATCAGGATGAAGATGTCATCGCCGGCCTCGGGCGTTTTGGCCCGTACATCAGGCATAAAGGAAAGTTCTATTCCATTAAGAAAACGGACAATCCCTTGACGATCTCTCTCAGCCGTGCTATAGAAATCATTGAGGAAAAAATTGACAAAATAGAAAAAAGCACCATCAAAGAATTTCCTGATCATCCCGAAATCCGCGTGCTGAACGGTCGTTACGGGCCATATATTTCTATTTCGAAATCGAATTATAAAATTCCGAAAGATATGGCTCCCGAAGCATTGACGGTGGAAGATTGCATGCGGATCGCCAACGAGTCTCCAAAAAAAGAAGGAGCAAAGAAAACCTTTTCAAAAAAATCCACCACCAAAAAAACGGCGGCAAAGAAACCTGCACCGAAGAAAGCTACCACAAAGAAAACGGCGGCAAAGAAAACAGCCACAAAAAAAACACCGGTAAAAAAAACAGCCGTGAAAAAAACTTCAGCTAAAAAAGCAGTGGTGAAAAAGACAAAGAAAAGCACAAAATAAAAATGGATATTTCCTTATATTTTGAACCGGTCAACATTAATAACCTCATCGATCAGGAACAGGTTCATCCGAACCAGATTTTGAATTCGTTGCTTATTTTCAGCAAGGATCATCCTTTTCCAGCCCTCGATGGTATTGATATAGCAATTTTAGGAGTGAATGAAAGCCGCATGGCCATTGGTAATGCCGGTTGTAAAAATGCTCCAGACCAGGTCCGTAAGTATTTCTATCCTTTATTCAAACACAACAACAATCTTAAAATTGCCGACCTGGGGAATATCAAGCCCGGCAATACGATCAACGACACTTATTTCGCGGTACGCGATATTACGGCAAAACTGCTGAAAAAAAATATCATCCCTTTTATCATCGGCGGGAGCCAGGATCTTACCTATGCCAATTATCTTGCCTATGAATCCATCGGCAGGATTATCAACCTCGTGTGTGTGGATATGGCTTTCGATCTCGGAAATCATGAAAACCCTATGACTTCCAAGACTTACCTGAGCAAAATCATTACGCACCAGCCCAGTTATTTGTTTAATTATTCGAATATAGGCTATCAAACATATTATGTGGATCAGGAAGCAGTGGCGCTCATGGATAAACTATTTTTTGATGTTTACCGCCTTGGCCTGGTACAGACCGATATTGAAGAAGTTGAACCTATGGTTCGCAACGCTGATATGTTGTCTGTGGATATTTCCTGTGTTCGCCAGTCTGATGCGCCGGGAAACGGGTATTCCATTCCCAATGGGTTTTATGGCGAAGAACTCTGCCGTATCATGCGTTACGCGGGTATGAGCGATAAACTTTCGTCGGCCGGCATCTATGAATTGAACCCGGAATTTGACCGGAACGGGCAAACAGCGGGCCTTGCCGCTCAGGCCTTGTGGTATTTTATCGATGGTTTTTATAACCGGAAACAGGATTTCCCGATTAAAGATAAAAAGTTTTATATTAAGTACAGCGTTGCTATTAAAGAGTTGCAGAACGAAATCGTCTTTTTTAAAAGCAAAAAATCCAACCGCTGGTGGATGGAAGTTCCCTGTCCTACACGCCTGAAATCAAAATACGAAAGGCATTACCTGGTGCCTTGTTCCTATAATGATTATAAAACTGCCATGAAAGAAGAGGTTCCCGACCGCTGGTGGCAGGCTTACCAGAAAATTATGTAGCCCAAAAATTTCTTTATTTCTGCATTCCTGTATGCTGGAAAAACCATTGTTAATTCCTTGTTGAAAAGTTTCCATTTTTGACAGCTATTTTTTTTAATGAGGTATATAACCATTCGTAAAAAAAATTATCTTTGCAACTGAAACTTTTTTTGTAAGAATTAAGTATAAAAGACTGATTGGTTTGCTTAGAAAATCTAAATTTAAAAGTCTTTGATACACAATAAATTGCAAAAAAAATTAAAAATTATTTATTAATTTTATTAACAGTTGTTTGTTAATACAAAAAATTATATGTTACTTTATACCCCAATTTTAAATATTATCAACAAAAACAATATGAAAAAATTCTACTTTTTTATTGTCATTTCTTTGTTTTCTGTAACTGTATTTGCTCAGCAGGACGCGCAGTTCACTCAAAACATGTTCACGAATATGGCTATAAATCCGGGATATGCTGGTATCAGCAAACAAATTTGCCTCAATACCTTGTACCGGCAGCAGTGGACGGGCTTTACCGATACCTATATCGATAAAACTTCCGGAGAAACAAAAACCCATAAGGGCGCTCCCCAGACAATTTTACTAACTGTCGATGCTCCGATACGCGCATTGCATGGTGGTATTGGGCTGAATGTTTATAGTGATAAGCTTGGTTTTGAAAATAATATTGGTGTAAAACTAGCTTATTCGTTTCATTTGAATATTGCGATCGGTACCTTGGGGATCGGTTTACAGGCGGGCTTTTTGAATAAGACCATTGACTTTTCAAAATTCAATCCACTGGATGCAGATGATCCTATTTTGACGAACAATACCGGTAAACAAAATCTTTTTTTGACAGATATGGCTTTTGGAGTATTTTATAACATTCCCGGGAAAGCTTATGTAGGTCTTTCTTCCAACCAGCTCATCCAAAGTAAAATGAAAAAACTGGATAGTTCTGATTCAAGACTCAAAAGGCATTATTACCTGACCGGCGGCTACCATTGGACACTTCCTAACAATCCTGACTGGGAACTGAGCCCGTATGTCTTGATAAAAACAGATTTTGCTTCGGCGCAATATGATATTACTGCCATGTGCAAATGGCGCAACATGATCTGGGCCGGAGTTTCATACCGTGTTCAGGACGCTGTCGGCATTATCATCGGGGCCTATCCTTTGAATCAGCCATCCATGAGCCCGGCATTACAAAACCTCAGAATTGGATATTCCTATGATATTACAACCTCTGCTTTAGGAAAGGATAAAAGAAGCAGTGGCACGCACGAAATTATGCTTGGATACTGTTTTAAGATTGAGGTTAAGAAGAATGTGACAAAATATATTAATACAAGATTTTTATAAAAAAAAATATTCGGTTGTAACAAAAAGATGTACTTTTACGTTTTAATGTTATCAACGTCCAAAAAAATAATACAAATAAAGAAAATTAGTAAGCAAATTATAAAAAAATATGAAAAAATTCCTGCTAATCATCGCTTTTTTTGCAACGCTTACCATCATAGGTTGCAAAAACAATGGTAACGGTGAACTCACCGGAGTTCCCGGAAGGGAAGGATTTTATCAGCCGACACCTTATGGCATGTTATTTATTCCTCCCGGAAGTTATCAGATGGGCCCAAGCGATCAGGATGTGCCGTATTCATTGACAGCACAGCACAAGACGGTTACTCTTCAGGCTTTTTATATGGACGAGACTGAAATAACTAATAATGAATACCGTCAATTTGTTTTTTACGTAAGAGATTCTCTTGCCAGAGAGCTCCTTGGTAGTCTCACACCGGAGGATTGGTGGATTGAAGAAGATGAAAACGGAGAACCCCTGGAACCTCATCATTTGAACTGGGAAACACGACTTCGTTGGGATGACCTTGAACAGGAAGAGATAGAAGCGTTGCAACCACTTTATATGCCTGAACATGAAAGGTATTTCAGAAGAAAAGAAATTGATACAAGAAAACTTAATTATGTATATTACTGGATTGATTATAAAGCCGCTGCCAAAAAAGATTTTTCTTCAGAAGCCATAGCTACTCAGGATGCTGCTGACCATGACCTGTCAAGTCTTGCCAACAGACCACAGGGTGTAAAAGATAGATCCGTATTTATTAAAAAGGACGTGATAAATGTATATCCTGACACATTGTGTTGGGTTCATGATTATACCTATTCTTATAATGAGCCCATGTTGAACTATTTTGTTCACCCTGCTTATGATAATTACCCTGTTGTTGGTGTGAGTTGGAAACAGGCACGGGCTTTCTGTATCTGGAGGTCTTTTATGCTTAATGATTTTTTGGAAGCCCAGGGCGATTACAGAGTTAATGAATTCCGTCTGCCAACTGAATCAGAATGGGAATGGGCATCACGCGGCGGTCTTGATGAAAGCCCTTATCCATGGGGCGGTCCATATATTCGTAACAGTAATGGATGCTTCCTTGGAAACTACAAACCTTTAAGAGGAAATTATATTGATGATGGCGGTATTCACACCTTAATTGTGGCACACTATGCTCCAAATGATTATGGGTTGTACGATATGGGTGGAAATGTAGCAGAATGGTGTATGGACGCTTTTGATGAATCTGCTTACAATTTTGCTCATGATCTTAATATGAACTACTCATACGAAGCCAAAAAATCTGATCCTGAAGCCCTGAAACGAAAAGTTATCCGTGGCGGTTCCTGGAAAGATATCGGGTATTATATGCAAACCGGTACAAGAACCTACGAATTTCAGGATACAGCAAAATGCTACATCGGATTCCGTTGTGTTCAAACCTACCTTGGTCGACATATTGATGATGGCGGAAGTTCGTCTAATGTTTATAGATAGATCGTAATCAATAAATAAATTCTAGTATTAACCAATCAATAAAAAAATCAAAATTAAATTATGGGACTTTATAATTTAGTAAGAAGTAAGGGTTACAAAAATTTCATGGCCAAATTATATGGCTGGGGTGCATCAATGGTAATTTTAGGTGCATTGTTTAAAATCAATCACTACACAGGAGCAGATTTGATGCTGATTCTTGGTATGGGATGTGAGGCGGCAATTTTCTTTTTCTCTGCATTCGAGCCATTGCATGTGGAGTACGACTGGTCATTAGTTTATCCTGAATTAGCAGGTATGGATGACCTCGAATCAAGGACAGTTACAGGAAGTAAAAAGAGTTTGACCCAGGAATTAGACAAAATGCTTGAAGATGCCAAGATTGGCCCTGCACTCATCAGTAGTTTAGGTGATGGCATGCGAAATCTGAGCGAAAATGCCATGAAACTTTCTGGTGTTGCGGATGCTGCTGTTGCTACAGACGGTTATGTCAGTAACCTGAATAATGCCGCCGGTTCGGTTAAAACTTTATCTGAAGCTTATAACAAAACCGCCGCTGTATTAGAAAATGAAGTTGCTTCTACTACTGAATTTAACAACACCATTAAATCTGCCACTGGCTCTGCCATTAGTATGTCAAGCGCTTATGCGGGTATTGCTGAAAGTTTGCAGAATGATAAAAAAGCTACCGAAGAATATGTAAACAGTATTAAAATGGCTACCGAATCAGCTCATAGCCTTGCTGATAAATATGCCAGATCTTGCGAATCATTGACCAAATCTGCTGAAGCTATTGACTTTTCAGCTGTTGACGGCAAATCATACGGTGATCAGGTTCAAAGAATGTCTAAAAATTTATCAGAACTCAACAGTATTTATGAATTACAATTAAAGGGTACATCTGATCAACTTCAGCAAATTGACAAGATGAAAGATAGTATCGGAACATTTTTGTCAAATCTTAATGAATCTGTTGAAGGCACTGCTAAATATAAAGAACAGGTTAACG
>DAOQAT010000022.1:0-39993 GCA_035354195.1 Bacteroidales bacterium
ACAACATTCCTGAAGACGGATCGGTGAAGCTGAATGTATATAATGCCATCGGCGAACTGGTGACCATCCTCGTGAATGAAAAGCAGGAAAGTGGTAAACATGCTGTGGTTTTCTCACAAAGGGATCTGGCTGCAGGTATGTATACGTTTAAACTTGAGTATACAGGCATAAATACATCAAAAAACCTGATACTGAAGTTGATCCATTGATGGAATTAAAATTATATCGAAAAGCCTTTGCAATTTGCAAGGGCTTTTTTTTTACATCAATCTTGTTTCATTAATGTTGCCATACTGAATAAACAAACAGATGATTGGTTTAAAATAACTTACCTTTGTATTATTAACCATACTTTTTAATGAAAATTTCTTATTTAATTCATACCTGCCTCGTTTTTATTTCTTTTAATACCTTCTCGCAAAGTGTTTTTCAGAAAGTAACCGGTATAGGTCTTCCGGGAAATGCAACCAGCTTTTGTATTTCTGCTGACAGTACTTTTGTTACTGCTTGTTCCGGCAGTCTGGTGAAGACTGATACAAACGGAAATGTTATTTGGGCAAAAAGAAACCTTATGCCAGCCATGTATAAAAAAAGCAACGTGATCTCCCAGGCTAACGGAGGTTATATGGTATTATATGATATGATCGCGAATGGTTATGGGTCCAGTGATATTATGATTTTTAATACGGACAGCGACGGGCTCATTGAATGGATACGTTATTACGGCACCGATTACACCGACATTCCAACGGATATCGTTGAGGCGCCCAATGGTGATTTTCTTGTGACAGGACAAACAAACAGCATCAGCCATAATGATAAGGATATCCTGCTTATGAGGATCAATAAAACCGGCGATCAGTTCTGGCAACGTACCTATGGAACCGATTCAGAGGAGGATCGTGCGGAAAAATCGATTCAATTTTCATTTGGAGGTTTTGTGCTGGCCGGTAAAATTTCATCAGGAATAAGTATGCTCCGGACTGATGAGGACGGCCGTTTGAAGTGGTGTAAAACATATGAAAGCGGCACTTTGTATGACATTGTTGAAAATCCGGTTAATGGCGACCTGTTTGCTTGCGGCGTTATAATGCCCAATATGCGTGGTGAAAATAATATTTTTGTTATGCTGGCTGATTCATCGGGAAATGTGATCTGGGCAAAGATAATTGGGAATAACCATAATGAAATTGCCTATTCAATCAGTGGTAATCCGGACTTTTCACAGGTTTATATTTCAGGTGAATTCCAGGCAGATTCATCCTCGGCAAGCGATGCTTTTGCAGCTTGTTTGAATGCCGGTGACGGAAGTATTGTCTGGGCGAAATTATACAGCTCGATCCAGAAAGATATTTTTTATGATAATGCTGTTTATAATTCCAATTCCATAATTAATGTGGGTGTGTCCGATTGTGGTGATACGGCATACCGGAACATTTATATGGTAAAGACTGCAATGGACGGTATTTCGGGATGTAATGAGTATGATCTTGTACCGGTGATAGATTCAAATTTGATTTTGGTTCCTCAGGTTATTACGCTCGCAACTGATTCGGGGGAACTATGGGTTACGTCAACATGTTATCCGCCAAGTCTGGTCAGCGCTCAGCAACTGGCTTTGTGTACAACCGAATCTGTCGAAGAATCTGCGGGCAATGGATTTAGCATATATCCAAATCCTGCACAAGACAATTTTACTGTGGAGAGCCCTTTTTCTGACAATGAGGCGATAGAATTGTTTAATGAAATGGGATCAAAAATTGATTGCCCGTTCACTACAAATGGAATTGAAACAACCTTTAGCACGGCGGGCTTGCCCCGGGGCGTTTACCTGATTAGAATTTCCGGTCAGCAAAAGTCATATGCCAGGAAATTCATACTTAACTGATCAATCCAGCTTTCGGGTTGCTTGCTCCTGAATGTCCAGTTCCGGGCTTAATTCAGGCAGTACCTGGCTTAAAAATGACTGAGAACCGGAGGCATTAACGAAAAACCATCTTTCTCCTTTGTCATAAGATATGCAAACAAGAGTCGAAATGATTTCAAGTTTTGTACGGGCAATCATCATCACAGAGGTTTGTTGTAATGTACATTGAAAGCTGCTGTCGGTAACAATAATCTTTGACGGAATATCAGTCGTAACGCTTATCGCCTTAATTCCTTTTTTAGTAACATTTTCGTTCAGTGTTTTCATTAGTGATTCTTCCCCGCCTAAAAGCTTCACCAGGCCCGGATGCTGGAATTTCATATAATGGGAAAAATCGTTTTGTACAAAATAATAACCCATCGAATCTGCCTGCTGTTTGACGATTTCGTACAACGCCATAGGTTCCGAACCGTCTTTATGCTGGGCTTCGGCATAACTAAAGATGAAGAATAACAGAAGTGTAACAATGATTTTTCCCGATGTGAATTGCATAACGTTGTGTTATTTTTTTGTATTAATATTCAACAACTAACTTTTTGCTGAACCGGAAGTTCCTGCCTTCCGCGTGCATTATATAAACGCCTTTAGGAAGAAATTCTATGTTGATAGCGGTGCTAAAGTCATGGATGCTGATATTTTTTTGTACCGTATAAACTATTTCTCCGTTTAGTTTCATAATGCTGAATTGCACAGGGCCGGCCGCTCCGGTGTATTTTATATTAACGAAATTTTTTGCCGGGTTTGGAAAAATAATCAGGTGGTTAGCGCCGCTTTCATCGTCAATACCGCTGACCAAAGCGGAAGCAGAAAATTCTGAAGTGTTTCCTGAAGAATCCGTTGCTGTAGCTGTTATGTTGTCACCACCCCAGATAATACCGGCAACTATGGTTACATTAAAATTTCCTGTTACATCCGGAGTTACTAATGTCAAATAACGTTCACCTTCGCCGTATCCCGAAACCTCATCATCCGATTTAAACAATTCAATAGTTGAGAATTGCGGTAAAGGTGTGTCGATATGTCCGGTAATTTCAAAGTTCCCGGATATGTCATTGTATTGGGCAGAAATGATCTCAGGAAAGTTCATCAGCATGTTTGGGCCTGTATCAGCGTCGTTGGCGTCGTTGGCAGTGACACCGATAGGATACAGGTCGATGCCCAGCCCGCCATTATGATGAATGGAATTGGCGGAAATCTTATTAAAATAATCGCCTTCGGTCATAACCGTAACGCCGTTACCTCCGTTGAATGCTATGATATTTCCTTTGTCCGGAATACCGCCGATAACATTGTTCCTTGGGCCTTCACCAATGCGGATGCCGTCAATACCGTTGGGTACGGCAAATTCGCCTGTGATGTCCGTTCCGATCTTGTTTCGGGTGATCACATTAAAATCTGTCCCGGTGGCATGTATGGTAATTCCCTGCTGAAAGTTTCCCGAGATCACATTACTATCCACAATATGATACCTTGGAATTCCGTCAATGACCATACCGATGATATTGGGCAATGCACTGGTTCCATTGGCATTTGTTCCAATCAGATTGCCAATCACCGTATCGCTTTCCGTACTGTTATTGTATATAAAAACGCCGTAGCCGCTGTTCCCTGAAATTAGATTGCCTGCACCGGTTTTTTTTCCTCCAAGCATATTATATTTTGCACCGTCGTCGTATAAAACTCCGTAAGTGTTGGGAATCGCTATGGTACCGGTGATATCTGTTCCGATATAATTTCCGATGATGACATTGTTATCGCAACCTGCGCCAAATACCGGTATGCCATAGGCTACATTGCCCGAAACCAGGTTGCGTTCCGCAATGGTGTAACCTCCGATAATATTATATTTGGATGTTCCTTCTACACTGATCCCGTCATAATTGCGCAACGCATAAGTACCGGTCCTGTCGGTTCCGACATAATTATTGACAAGGGTGTTGTGATTTGCATTGGCAAGCCGTATACCGATATGATTATTCCCTGAAACTATGTTTCTGTCTTCTGCTGCACTTCCTCCAATGATATTGTATTGCGGGTTCCCAATGATTTCAATGCCGATATAATTTCCTGCTGTATCACTTGCGTTGTAGTTGGTGCCGATGTAACAACCTTTAATGATGTTGTTTTGCGCAGCATTGGCTGCGATCTGAGATATCTGAATGCCGTAAGTGAAATTACAGATAACAAATCCTTTGATGGTTACATCGGATACATTGAAAATATGAAAGCCGAAATCGATGGTCCGTGTACCGTCCAGAACGATTTCCGGGCCCAGCAGATTGGTGTTTCCCTGGTTGGTGGTCTGCGAAGTGCCGTCAATCATGATGTTCCCTTTGCTGATATAGGGCATTGTTGAAAGCGGCCTGATGGTCCATGTGCCTTGAGCTGCATTGTAATTCGGGTCGCTGGTTGGGATATTGAATAATATCTGATGCGACGTACCAGGCGTGCTGCAGGCCAGTGCGATCGCATTACGCAGCGAACCACTGCCACTGTCGTTGGTGTTGGACACTATGAAATCATTGGCGTAGGCTGTGGAAAAACAGCAAAAAATGGTGATGAAAAATAATTTGCGCATACCGGTGGGTTTATTTGATGATAGAAATCTTGCGTGTAAAGGTTTTGTCTGCGGTTTCAACTTTAATAAAATACAGGCCTGTTGATAATCCAGCTGTTCCAATGGCGTATTTATTTACGCCGGCAACGGCTTCTTCCGAAATAAGTTGTCGTAATAAGTGCCCGCTAATATCGAATATAAATGCTTTGACAAGGCTGTTATGATTAAGCATCAGGCTTAAGCAAAACGATTCTCCGGCAGGGTTTGGAAACAATTCAACACGGGAATTATCAGCCATGTTTTCATCAATACCTGTAATAACCTTGAAATCCGGGCTGATTTCGGAAGTGTTCCCATATATGTCAGTTGCAGTTGCGGCAATAGAATCGCCATCAGTAATCCCTTCAGCAAAAAACACCCAATTGCCTGTAGAATCAACGATGGAACTGCCGAGGTAATTCATGCATGGCCCGATCCCGGCTGAATCGGTGTAGGAGCAAAATACCTCGATTTTGATTCCGCTGGGATTCTGATAGTTGTAATCAATCATTCCGGTGATAAATGTATGGCCACTGGCAGGATTGTATCCTGTTGAAAATATTTCCGGATAATTCATTTTCAGATTCGGCCCGCTGTCAGGATCTCCGGGGTCGTTAGGATTCGGGCCGGGAGGGAAAATATCTATCTGGCTGGTACCGTTTTTATAAACTGCATTTTGAGTGATGGTATTGCTGAGTGTATTATTATCATTCAGGATTATACCGGCGGTATCGTTGTTTGCGATGATGTTTCCGGGGCCTATGATATTATTTGATGAACCCTGGATTATGGCGATTCCTGCGCCACCGTTACCGGCAGCATCAACCCCGTTTGATAAAACCCCGATATTATTGTTTTCAATGTAATTACTATCTGAATGTTCAAACAAAATGATACCCATGTACTTGTTGCCGCTGATGGTGTTGTGCGAAATGATGTTGTTACGGGGATTTGTAGCAATACCAATACCATTGAAATTCCCAAAACCACCTGCCGATGATGCACCGATAATGTTCCCGATAATTTGATTATGATCGGTACCGAGATCGGAAATTTCTATCCCGTCATAATAGTTGCCGCTGATGATGTTGGCTTCACCGGCGCCGGTCCCGCCAATGATGTTATATCTTGTCCCTGCCGCGATGATCAATCCGATATAATTGGGAATGGTATCGGTGTTGGTGGCGTTAACTCCTAATAAATTGCCTTTAAATTCATTGTAATAGGTTCCGGTAGTAACGAAGAATATCCCGTAACTTTTATTTCCTGAAAGCACATTGTTGTTTATTATGTTATGGTTTGAGCCACCATCAACACAGATGCCGGTTGCATTGGCCAACCGTTGGGTACCTGCTGCATTTACGCCGATATAATTTCCAGAAGTGTTGTTGTAAGAGCTGTTGCCATAATATACTAATCCGTAAACACGGTTGCCCGAAATAATGTTCCGTTCACCTGCAGTTCCACCTACAATATTGTATTTTGAAACGGTATTCAGTTCAATGCCATTGCCCTGTATTGCGCTGTCGCCGATCATAAATGCGCTGTTGCCGCTGATATCAGGCCCCAGGAAATTCCCTTTAACGATATTGCTGTCGCTGGCTTCGATATAAACACCGATTTCGAGGTTACCTGAGATGATGTTACGTTCGGCAGTTGTGGAACCGCCAATAACGTTCTGATTGCTGTTGCTTTTCAGCATCACACCTGTGTGGTTGCTCACAAAGTTATTTCCGTCTTTGTTGGTCCCAATAAGATTTCCTTTTACGGAATTATTGTTTGTCTCGCTGCCATTCATGACAATGCCTGCCTGATAATTGCCCGAGATAACGTTACCGGATCCGGCGGTGTTTCCACCAATAACAGTATTTCTGGCGCCGGCCAGGATTATTCCGCAGCCGTTTGGCAGGCTGTCGGTCCCGCTGATATTGGTGCCTATGTAATTTCCCTTGATCTGTGTAGCGGTAGAAGCAGTGCCATTAATTACAATTCCTGCGGTGATGTTGCCCGATATCAGGTTTAAATCCTGAGTTGTGGTTCCCCCAATGATGTTTCCCGCTGCGTTATCTATGGCGATACCGTAATTATTGGGCAGTTTCATGGTGCCTGTCCGGTCGGTACCTATTTTATTCCCTTTGAAATTATTGTTTGTAGAACCTGTTATTCCAATGCCTCCCATGGTATTCCCGGAAATAACGCAGTTGATGACGTTGTTTCCAGTAGCTCCGTTTGCAAAACCTACCCCATATTGGTTGGGAACAGCGGCTGTTCCATCGAAATTGGTACCGAGGTACATTTCTCTGATGGTGCTGTTGGTGCATGTACTGTTATAAAACAACACGCCATAAACAAAGCCTGTAACCGTGATATTCCTGATGGTGCTGTTCGGGCAGGCAATAAGGAAACTTGTATTTAGCGAACTTGTGGTAGTTACAATGATCTCAGGCCCGTTTGCATTGGTGTTTCCCTGATTGACGGTTTGTGTATTGCCATCAATAAAAATCAAGCCGCCGGAAAGGTCTGCCAGATAAGGCAACATAGTTGCAAGCGTGATGGTCCATGTTCCGCTGGTAAGGTTGTATCCGGCATCGCTGGTTGGAATATTAAATGCCACGGTATCGGGCCCGTTATGAGAATTTGCACTGGTGATGGCTGTACGTAATGAACCTGCGCCGCTGTCGAGCGTGTTGGTGACGGTGTAGGTAGTAGCATAAATCTGGTTACTTATTAGTAACACCATGAATAAGCTAAGGAAAATTTTTTGTCTCATTGGTTTGACTATTTTGAATTTTCGATGATCAGTTCTTTTAACTCTTTTTCGTTGAGGTAAACTTTGACAGTTTTCTTTTTAAACTTTTCAGTGGCATTGGAATGGTTCAGCAAAAAATCTTTATAGTCGTATAATTGCCAACCCATGCCGTGTTTGATGGTCTCAATATCCGTATTTTTTTCTATGTTGCGCCGGTATGAAACAAACAAATAACCTATTCCTGTTCCAACCATTTTGCACAAACTTTTTTTTGAATAATCCAAAACGTGAGCAAGCTCGTGCCCGATCACGCCGACTTTCTGGTTGAATTTTAACGAAGCGGGCAGCACTCCCCCAAAATCTTTTTTTATGTTTGCATAAACACGGTATATACGTTTCTTGCGGTTTGCCATTAATTTTTTTGCGGGACGAGCCGCCATACTGAAGTTGAATTTTTTCAACTTCATCTCAATATTGGTTTCCTTTAGTTCCGGATAATGCGAGATGGCTGCATAAAACGGCAATTCAAATTCCGGTGAAATATTTTTCGTATTCGGGTAAGCTTTTTTTAATGAATCCAAAATGGAAGCATAGTACAAACTGTCGCATTTTACAGGTACGATGGTATCCTGGGCAAATGTGCTGAAACATATGAAAAATAACGCAGGTAAAAGTACCCGTTTGACCGGCAGAAAAAGCTTTTTCAATGACGTTTATTCAATTGCTTTCAGAATATTTGGATCGTTTACCAATGCCTCCATTTTCAATTTTAACGCTTTTAACGAGCCTTTTTTGGCGGCTTTCTTAGGATTCCAAAAGCTGCCTCCAAATCCTTCGCGGCTTGCTTTTACGCTGTTTTCAGCCAGAACGTTGCCGCTATTGTCCAGCACCTGAAGGTTTAGCAGGCAATAAAGATCCGCTTTCATGTAAGTATCCGTTTTCCATTCCATAATATTGAAATATAAGGAACGGGGCGCCTGGGTTTTTTTGAGTTCCGCGACGACATCCTCTTTGGATAACCCTGATCGGGTTACCACTTTCTGAAGTTTTACACCGTTTTTTTCTATGGCCCGGCCAACTACTTCCAACATATCATCGGCAAGCGGTTTTCCTGATTTTGTGGTGATATCATAGGGGATACCCACTCCGGAACGCAGGCTCCCGACAAACGTAGCGCTTTTGGAACCATCCACCACATAATGCCTTTGGTCGTGAATGGCAATGGCTAATGGATTATTGCTTTTTATCTCGGTTGACATGGCAACCTCATGATACGGATGTTTATTGGCAAATGCAAACATAGGGTTGATTTTTGGGGTTTGACAGGACTAAGGTAATATATTATTTTTAAGTTAACGCAATTTTTTAATTCGTTGAGCCTGATTTGTTGAAGACTATATTTTTATTAAATTTGTTTGCATAGATTAATATTGTGATTATGAAAATTGACGCAATCGAGCCGGGTGTTGTTTATCATTTATTCAATCGGGGTAACAACAAAGAAGATATCTTTAAGGAAGAAAGAAATTACCATCATTTTTTATCGTTGATGGAAAAACATTTATTGACCGTGGCTGATATTTATTGTTATTGTCTGTTAAAAAATCATTTTCATCTATTACTCCGGATTAAGGATGCCGAATTAATCCCGGAAAAATTCCGACCTAAACCTTTTCTTCCGTTTTCTCATTTCTTTAACGCTTACGCAAAGAGTATTAATAAAGCATATAACAGGACAGGAAGCCTTTTTCAGGAACATCCTCACAGGAAAAGAGTTTGCGACGAAAACTACCTGACGCAATTGGTTGCGTATATTCATTTGAATCCGGAAAAACACAGGTTTACCAAAAATTTCAGAGAATACCCATATTCCTCATACCAGGCATTTCGATCCAATGTCAAATCATACATCGATACGGAATACATAATGAAATATTTTGGAACGCACCAGAATTTTGAATTCTGGCATAATCTCAACAGGATTAAATACGAAGGAATCGTTGAAGAAATTGATAATTTGGATGTAATTTAATCTATCTAACATAACAGGTTTTAAAAACCTGTTATGTTAGATTAAATTAAATTTTCCAATCTACCCGGTAACCTTCACCCTTATTCCTTCGGAATGAGAAGAAAATTCTGGTGCGTACATACATTGGATGGTGGTAATGCCATTCGAAAAATCGCCTTTCTGAGCCACACGCAATGGGTATTCAAAAACATACGTTCCTTTTTTCAGATAGGAAATAAAGAAGTTAGTAGCAGCATCGCCGGTGCTTTCGTAATAACCCAGCCCGCCCTGATATTTGTATGACGAAATTACATTTATCGGTTCAAAGCCCGAAGCCCTCATATCTTTCATGTGGATGTACTCCATGTCGCGGTCAACGCGCAACTCGATACGGACTTTGATCTTATCACCCAGCCTGAGCCTGGTTTCATCGGTAACTGGCGTGATGACTGGGCCGTGGTCGGAAGAGCGTTCAACGAAGAGCTTTTTCACCAATTTCAGCGGTGTCTCAGCAGGTGTAATTTTATCCAACTGTTCGAAATATTGCCAGTACAAAGCGCCCCAGGCAACGCCCTCGTCCGATTTGGTTATTTTGACTTTTCCCATATCCGGCTTGATTGCTTCTTCTAACCAGGATGTCCTGAAATAGCCTGTTCCCGCCTGCTGTTTTACATCCGGCAATTTTTTAGGATCAACAAGCATTCCGCCGAGCGTAATGCTGACCTGCGGATCCTTGGCAAGAAAGTCTGTTCCTCTGAGCAATAAGGCATAACAGGCTTCAGCCGTAGCTTTGGTCGTTTTCCAGTTTTGTGTCTGCTTTTGTTTGAGCAGCCAAACTTTCATGTCTTCAACCGATTGCTGATCGTTGGCAACCTCATCAAAACATTCTATCAGCAAGGCTTGTGTTTCAATAGGCGCCTGATACCAATAGTATCCATAGTCCATATCTTTCCAGTACATGCCCATTTCTTCGCTGAAGATCGCATTTTCTTTAAGCGATTTAACAATGTCGGTGGCAGTAGTTTTGTCGTTGAGGCGATTCATTGCAAGGGCTATCATGCCTTGCAGGTAGCGGTTGTTGGGCACCCAGTACTTTTTGGCTTGTCCGAAATAATAATCAAAAGCTTTCTTGTTTTTGCTTTCAACAGCTATATCTTTGATAAAATAGCTACGTGCATAGAGGTATTGAATCTGGATTCCGCCAAGGTGGTTCTCAAACATATGATCCGGATCGTAGCGGAGTAGCCATTCATAATCCTCACGGATGCGGTCATCAAGGTAATGGGAACCACGTTTTATCATGTTCCAAACCCTGTACTGGTCGCGGACATCACGAATGCCAAGTTTGTCAAGGTGACAAAAACCGGTAATGATGTGCTGTGTGATATAACGGTCGTCGGGCATTCCCGGGAACCAGGTCCAGCCACCGTTGGATACCTGCAATTTTTCGAGTTTCTTCAGCGCCCCTTCAATTTCGTTCTGCATGCGCTTTGTTTCTAAAAGGATGCCGATGTTTCGTTTCGACTGTGATTCGCTTTTTGCTTCGAGCACCCACGGTGTTTCCTGCAGCATCACATATTTCAGATCCTGGTTTTTTTCAAGATTCGACAACAGTGCATCGGGAGTAATATTTTTCCAGCTGTCGAATACTTCCCTGATCTTGGGATTGGAGTTCGCAATATAAGTGGCGATGCTGTTTGCATAAAAACGGCTGAAGATCTGCTCGGTACATTCGTAAGGATATTCGATCAGGTAAGGCAGCGCCTGCACAGCGTACCACGAGGGATTTGAAGTAAATTCAAGGGTGAGCTTGTAATTCTTCAGGGTGTTTGATTTGTATGCATTGATCAGTTTTTCAAAGTTAAAATTCTTGACCTGATTTCCGCGAATCGGCAGCGGCATGGTTTCGGTAACGAGCATGCGGTTTGTCAGGACGGGTATGATCATTTCTTCGCCATCGCTGAAATTCCCTGCTTTTGCAACAACCTTGTAGGTAATGGCAGGAATATTTTCAGGTATCGATAGTTCCCATTCCACCGCTTTGCTTTGGCCTTTAGGTATGCCGACACATTTTATCTGGTCTGTGTTACCCATCAGTACATCAATGGGCTGTTGCGTTTCGGCATTGAACAGCATCAGCGTGGCATAAGCAGTTATGGAGTCAGTTGAAAGATTAGTGATCTTTGATGAGAACACGATCTTGTCGTTTTCGCGGAAGAAGCGGGGAGGATTCGGCACCACCATCAGATCTTTCTGCGTGAGGATTTCTTTTTGTATGGTTCCAAATTTCAGATCTTTGGTATGTGCAAGCCCCATGAACTTCCATTTAGTAAGGGCTTCCGGCACGGTGAACGAAATTATTATTTCCCCGTTTTCGTTGGTGAGCAGGTGAGGGTAGAAGAAGGCCGTTTCATTGAAGTTGGTTCGTGTTTTAACATCACCGAAATCTAAATCCTGCTGTTCACCTTTTCCATTTCGGTTATCTTTTGATTTATCTTTGGGAATATTGGCATCAAGTTTTTCGGTTTCTTCGTATAACCCGTCCCCGGCTGATTTTCCTGCCATACCTCCCAGGGCCACCTGCGCATTCGCGGATTTTGAAGTCACTTTTTTTGCTCCTGTTGCTTCAGCAGTGGTTACTGCGTCGTATACAACCGATTGGTCGGCCTCAAAATAATCCTCGCCGTCTTTATAATCATATGCGCCGCGGTAGCTGTAACGATAATAATAATTGTCGTAACCGAACCAGTTCAGGTAATCGTAGTACCTGTTGTTGAAATATACATAAGGATTCCAGTTTACCGTATAGATGTTTGAACCTACAATAGAAAATCCATTATATGATTCCCAGCTCCGCTGCATATAAAAATAATTGTAAAGGTCCAGATACCATGAGTTTGAGCGGAAGGCGTCCAGGGAAGCGTCGTACATGCCGGCGAGCATTTCTGCAGCCACTTTTTCTCCGTTTTTACCTTTGATTTTTATTTTCCAGTCTTCTTTCTGGCCCGGCTCTAATTTGCTGCGGAACGTTTCGAAACTGATATCAAGCTCCTTATTAGTGTAAGGAACTTCAACACTGACATCGTTCTGAAATACTCTTCCGTGGCAAATAAAAGTAAAATGTACGGCAAAGTTTCCGCGGTATTCTTCTTTTATAGGTACTGTGACTTTTTTCAGTTCGTCATTTAGTTTTAACCATTGTTTCTGTACAATAATATTTTTGACTTCCACTTCCATCAGGACGCTAACATTTTTCTCTTTTGTCCCGATAAGAAATGCAGCCTCTTCGCCGGGCTCACCTTTGGCTTTCAGTGTTGAAAACCAGGCAAAATCATTCACCGGTATGGTCTTGTCGCTGTTTGAATATACCGTGAAATATGAGAATGACTGGACTTTTTCACCAAATTTATCAGTGGAATTAATTTCTAACACATATTGTCCTGATGACCATGAAGTCAGGTTGGGGATCTTGAGCAATGAGTCTTGTTTAGTGTCAAAACTGTATTCCAGCACTTTTGTCTCCTTGGCCCATTGTGAAGTGTTATTTTCATTTTCGTAAAGATCATATGGAAACCATTGATAATAATCGTTTTTCGAAATCTGTTTCAGATCAGGTTCTTTCCAAAGCCTGCTGCGGAACATTTTTTCAGGTTGTTTCAGTTTGTGGACGATGATGCTGCCTTTGGCATATTCATAGGTGCCGCTTAAATTGGTCGTTGAAATTACGTATGGCTCCTTACTGCTTTTTTCAATTTCACCGGGCATGTCCACGCTGACCAGCAATGCTTTATATCCTGCATACATACTGGTCTGGGACGAACGTGTTTCGCCGTTAATGTCGGTGACGTCTGCCGTGACAATATAATTGAACGTAGGATCAGATTTTTTATCCACTTTATAATCCGGAACTGCCGTAAACTCTATGGAGAACGCCCCTTGATCATCGGTGGTTGTTGTGCCGTTGGTTATTTCCATCTGCGGTGAGTTCGGATAATAACCGTACCAGTAATACCACCAGTAGGGGAAACGCGCGGTACGCACCACCCGGTATTTTACCTGGGCGTTATCGACATTGGCACCGGAATAGGCCACAGCGCTTCCTTTTACCGTGACTTTCTCACCGAGTTTGTAGGTTCCTTTTACCGGTTCAAACTTCACCTCAAACTTCGGGCGTTTGTATTCTTCCACCGAAAAATAAACACTGCCCCAGGAATCGGCAATGTGCATCTGGCCGTTTAGCAAGCCTGCAGGAATTACAAATGATCCGCTGAATGTGCCGTATTCATTGCTTGTGAGTTTTTGTTCCGCAATTTTCTGATAGTTGACATCATAAAAAACAACGTTGGTTTCGATGCCGGGTTTTATTTCGGAAGTTTCACCATCGGTTTCAAGCAGGATGCCTTTGAAGAAAACCGTTTGACCCGGACGATATATCAACCTGTCAGTAAAATAGGTTGTCTTGTAATACTTCTTTTTATCGTATTTGTAAGGTTTGTACTGGTAGAAATTGGTCGATTTTAACTGATCATTATTATAATTGAATTCCACGAAAGAATTGTTGTAATTGTTGCTGGTTGGAAACACTTCAAACATGCCATCTTCGTTGCTTGTAAGGTTTGCGCCTTTGTGAAATTCGTATTTACGGGTGGTATAATTGTAAATTTCATTATAAACCTGAGCTGAGACACCTTTGATCGGTTGCCCGTTTTCCCTGTCGGTAACGGCAAACTGTATGTTCCCGTTGGCTAATGTACGTTTCAGGTAAGATAAATTCGAAACCCAGAAGCTGGAATAGGATATTGCTTCATTGGTGTATGTGAAATTTTCATCAGTTCCGATAAGTATTACATAAAAGCCGGCTTCCAGTTCGGGAATTTTTATCTCTGTTGAATGGCCCTGGTAATCTCCGGGATCTGTAAGATTGATGCTGAATGTTTTCTGTGGTGTGAGTTTCAACAACGGTTTTATCAACTTGTCCTCGTAATAATACTGATACGTAAGCCGGTCATACCATTCATAAGTTGTTTTACATATCCTTACATAAACTTTTTTTAGGTTGCGGTAGGTGACCAATCCCCGGAATGGTTTGCCCGGAATATTTACCTGCTCACTGGTATAGCTTAGGGATTTTTCTTTGATTTTCGCCTGTAAGTATTTACAGTTGCCGGAGCCAAAGGCATCAGGAAATTTATTTATGGCAATATTGCAGATTTCGTAAGCTTTTTTCAGTTTCCAGCGGGCTGTCGGATCGTTGGTGGAAGCAAATGTATTACCTTCAATAAAATAATAATTGGCAATTTCATAAATCACCTCCGAAGAAGACGGGAAGGATTCAAATTTTTTATTGAGTGATTCAAGGGCTTGCATGTACAGCGTGTCTTTATCAGGAATAATAGATTTCCGCCTCATAAAATTCAGTCTTTTCAAGTCATCATCAATAAGGGCTGTCGGATCTGAATCGTTTTTGTGAAAATCTAGCAAATCCTGAAATAGTCTGGCAGCATAAAAGGTCAGGGAATATTTATCTTCGGAGCTTACCTGGTATTTGGTGTATTTATCGTAAGGTGCAAAGTAATCAGGTTTGTCAATTTCAAAACGGTTTACCGGGCTTACCAGGCCGGGTTCCTCATTTGCGAAAAAATCGATGGCGCGGTGAACCAGGAAATCGTAAAGTGTCGGCCTGAAATTTTTGGAATCTGCTCCTGGCTTTACAAGGATTTCGTCATAAACATTTATAGAAGTTTTTTTAAGATTTTCAATATCTTCTAATGAAAGCTGGTAATATTTAATAGACTGTTCCACAATCTTCCTCAGGTCCCATGTCCGGATATCTTCCGGAATAAAATCCACGGTTTCAGTGCGGTTCAAAAATTTATACCGGTTATTCTGGTAATATTTCCAGTAAACCTCAGCGATCATGGAATGTATCACGGGTTTGACCGGGAATTTTGCCTCCGCGGCCTCCGCGGTCAGGTCGTTAATTTCTTTCACGTAATCGTCTTCGCTGATATAGGATTCAAGGCGTAATTTATAGGTTACAGCTTTAACGAAGTTACCGGTATTATTTTCAGCTTTGGCTTTTTGATAGATTACCTGTACCACTTCAATAGCTGAGCGGGTAAGCCCTTTGTTTACCAGCGAATCAGCTTTCGCCCAGAGCGTTTTATAATCGTCTTTTACAGAAATCATTTCGGTAATGGATTTCTGATGAACAAAAGCCGGAATAATGGATTTTACCGCGATGGCAGTTACCGACACGATGAGAGCGAGGGCAATGATTTTAATCGTTTTCATAAGGGGATTTTTAAAAATTTGCTTTCATAGATGCAATATAGGAAAAAATCCATAAAGGGGCGGAAAATTTTTTTTGAAGGTATTCATCCGATGACTTGAAGTCATCGGATGAATAGAAAATATCGGATGAATGGCGATACAAGTAATAAGCTACTTAGTGGCCTTGTATGTATAATGTTGTGAAATAATTATAGAAATAATTTTCGAAATTTCCTCACCTTGTATGTAGGTCATCAGGTGAGTGCCATTCTGAACTGTATAATCGGCTTTGATGTTTTTTATGTCCAGCACATGGTCGTCGCAACCGTGGATGTGTATGATATTTGGCGAATATTTTTCCCTGTCCCAGTTTATCATCATACTAAAGCTTTGTTTCATAAACTGCGGATCTTTCTTTTTCACCATATCTTTAAAAAACGCCCTGTTTTTTTTGTCGTCTTTTTCTATGGTCGGCTGAAACATTACTGCGCCCCATTTGACAAACCGCTTTGGATACAATTTGTATATCGGGTATTTTTTCATGACCGTATAGCGGCGGGGTAGTTCGCTGCTGCATTTGGCGCTGGATATGATAATGGTTTTTTCCGGATGCAATATGTCTGCAAGCTCAGTACATATCATTCCGCCGAATGACAACCCAATTAAAATAAATTTTTCCGTAGTGTCAATCTGCTTTGAAATAATCGCTGCATATTCTTTCATGCCTGTCCCTTTTGCCGGCACCGGATAATTAATGTTGATTTTTGTGAATGAAGTATCCAGCTTAATATTTGAAAAAATCCTTTCGTCGGAGCCCTGGCCGGGGAAAAGGTAAACCTTGGTAATCTCATTCTGGCTGGTTGCAATACAAGGCAGCCACAGCATAATATAGAAAATGAGTTTTGTTTTGAGAAAGCGGTTCATTCTGCAAAACTATTAAGGATTTTGAGTTTTTCTTTTTAAAAATCTTCCTTTTTGATTGCCAACAGAAGGTTTTCTGTCCGCAAAAACAATATTGCCATTACAGAAAACAAACGCAGCATTACCCTTAACCTGAATCCCTTCATAAATATTCGAGTCGCACTTTTGGAATTGTGTTTGTCCGGAAATAATGCTTTCCGTATTTGGATTCCATAAAACAATATCCGCGTCTGAACCGGCTGCAATTATACCTTTTTGAGGGAATAACCCAAAAATCTTTGCTGCATTGGTTGAAGTAAGTTCAACAAAACGGTTAAGAGAAATTTTATTTTCACAGACTCCGTATGTGTATAAAAGTGGAAGGCGGTATTCAATACCACCTGCGCCATTGGGGATTTTTGTAAAATCGTTTTTACCTGTATCTTTTTGGCCGAATGTATTAAACGGGCAATGATCGGTAGAAATCACGTCAACAGTTCCGTTTTCGATATGCTCCCAGAGCGCTTCCATGCTTTCTTTATTTCTGAGCGGCGGGCTGATCACATATTTCAGGGAATCGGGGAGTGGCTTATGGTAGTTGGTGTCATCCAAAAATAAATATTGAGGGCAGGTTTCAGCATAAATTTTTCCCGAAGATTTATATTCAGCGATAAGTTCAATGGATTTTTTTGCAGAAACATGCACCACATATGTTTTGCAGCCGGTTTCTCCGGCAAGTCTCAAAACTTCCGCAACGGCCTCCGATTCAACATTTTCAGGGTGCGAAAGTGCATGATATAAAGGTGCGGTTTGGCCTTTCGACAAAAAATCTTGCTGCAGCCGGTTGATTTCATCACCATCTTCACAATGCACGGCAAGCGTACCATGGTTTTCAGCGATGGCCAACATGACATTTTTCAGATCTTCATAACCAATGCCGATGGTATTGCGGTAGGCAAGGTATACTTTGAAGGAAGTGATGCCTTCCTCAAAACACCTGCTGATTTCGCTGGCAGTATGTTCATGGCAAGATGAAATACCCATGTGAAAGGTATAGTCAATCAGCGATTTTTTAGATTCCTGTTTGCGTTTTTGAAGCGCATCAAGTAATGATTGATCTCTTGAAGGTGTCACAAAATCAATGATGGTAGTTGTCCCACCAGCCAAAGCGGCCAGGCTGCCTGTGTAAAAATCATCAGAAGAATTTCCTGCCGGTGTCGGCAATTCCAGGTGGACATGAGGGTCAATGCCGCCGGGAAAAGCATACAAGCCAGAGGCGTCAATTATTTGAGCATTTTCCGGATGTTCGATATTTTCTGCAATTTCTGCTATTTTGCCGCCTTCCATCAGTATGTCAGCCGTGTACGTACGGTCAGCATTTACAACGACGGCATTTTTAACCAGGGCTTTCATTTATCCAAAGTGTAATAGTAAATGTTTATTTCGTCATTTTTTCCCAAAGCTTCTTGCTGAGTTCCCTGGTATGGTTCATTATTTCATTTTCATCCACCGTTACAACCTTTCTGTCTTTCACGATCAGCCGCCCGTTTGAAATTACATGCTGCACATGCTTTGCTTCGATGTTGAAAATAAAATGCCCATAAAAATTCCGTGTGTTAAAATCTGTAACCGGATTGTAATCCAGCACCACCAGGTTGTTATCATCATCACCGGTGAAATCATTTTCCTTAATATAGCGGTGAACATTTCTGAAGCGGAGGTATGTTTCTGAATAATCAATCTTATCGAAATTCTGCCCGACAAAAAATGTTGTTTTTGCGCTTTTGAGCATATCGCTGTGCATACCGTCGGTACCGAGCATGACATTCTTTTCGATCCCCCGGGAATTAAAAAAACCAACCTTGTTATTTAAGTTGCTATCCGTATTTTGTGCGATCCAGACCCCGGAACGGTTGATGAGTTCCCTTTCAGAATCGTTGATATGCAGGCAGTGGCTGAGTATGGATTTTTGCTGGCTCAGCAGGCCAAAATCGTAAAGCCGTTCCACGACAGTTTTATTATGTTCTTCAAGGCATTGCTGTTGATCCAGAGGATCTTCGGCGACATGGATGTGTATGCCTGTATGGTATTTATCACTTATTTTTTTTGCCTGCTTCAGAGTATGGTCTGATAAAGTAAATGAAGCGTGAAGCCCGACCAGCCCCTGACGCTTCAAAAGGTAATCTTCCGTTTCATCAAAAGCCTGGTTTATGGCTTGTTCGCCGTTGCGGTCAGAAATTTCATAGCACAAAAGATGTGAAATGCCAACCCGGTCGAACGCTTTCGCAATGGTTTCAAGGGAGCCTTTGATGGCGGCAGGCGAGGAGTGATGGTCAATCACAAAGGTGACACCATTTTTTGCACAAGCAATTGCTGTAGCGAGTGCGCTGGCTTCGATCATTTCCATGTCAAGGCATACGTCAAGCGTCCACCAGATATATTGCAGGGTTTCAAGAAAATTTTCAGGGATTTTTTTTGGCGGGTGCATACCGGTGGCAAGCGCCGAATACACATGATGATGCCCGCAACCGAACGCATGCGTAACATATTTCCCGGTACAGTCGATCTTTATGTCAACGTTATTGTCCTGTTTTGACGTGAAGACAAGGCGGCCTTTCGGGCTGCTTTCGATAAGGATGTTGCATGGAATGAATTCCAGTGTCTGGTAATCGATGTACGTGGCGTTGGCTAGCAGGATTGACATAAGTTGTTTATCATTAAAAGTTGTGAATTTAAAATTCCTATCGAAGGTATTGGTCGACATAGGCCGTCAGTTTTTCAAGCAGGTTGACATAACTTCCGAATTCATTGTCGTACCAGCCGAAGATCTTGGCATGTGTGACTGGGATGTTGACATCGACCGGGTTTTTGATGCCGAATGTTTTCATGGTTTCGGCAGGAAGCCTGATGAACCCCGTGCGGGTATGGCTTTCGTGGCCTTCAATGACAATAGCTGCTTTATATCCCAGAAGGTCGGTGGAGACATTTTGTTTTTCCGAGAACACCAGCAAGCCTTTCTGCGGGCCTTCTGCAGCATTTTTATAAATCTGGTTGATGTGTTTCTGGTTGATAATGGGATTGCCCTTTTCATCCAACCCGGAATTAAAGGTAATATTCAATGTGATCAGCGATACCGTGGAGGTTGGTATCCTTACAGAATCAGCCATGAAGCCGATTTCCTGAATTTGTGGAATGATAGATTCCAGCGCTTTTGCAGCACCTGTGGTGGATAGGATAATGTTGTTGAAAACTGACCGGGTTTTGCGGAGGTCGCTGGCTCCTGCCTTGGGTAGCGCGTCCAGAACGCTTTGTGTCTTGGTGGCCGCATGTACCGTTGACATGGATGCGGTTAGGATCTTTGATGTGAAACGATCTTCCATCAATGGTTTTATCATGTGCGAAAGCCCTGTTGTTGTGCAACTGGCCGCAGAAATAACATGGTGCCTTTGCGGGTCATATTCCAGGTGGTTGATGCCATAAACCATCATGATGCTGTCTTCAGGCATTTTTTTACCGGCTTCTTTGATTTTAAAAGGAGCGCTCACAATAACTTTTTGTGCGCCACCAACCAGATGGCCCCTCAGGCTGCCTTTGGGATTATCGGCGGGAACGGTGGGGTCGACAAACTGGCCGGTACAATCTACCACGATCTGTACCTGTTCTTTTTTCCATGGTATTGATGCCGGGTTACGTTCTTCAGTAAGGATCTTTACAGGCATGCCATCTATATCAAAGAGAAATTGCTCCGGGTCAACGACTGTAATAATATTCCGACGTGATTTTTGTCCATATAAAAAATTTCCCAGGTCTCCGTAAGTAGAATCCGTTCCCAGAGCCTGAACCAGATCCTCGATTTTTTTACCTGTTTTGCGGCCAAGGTTAATGACTATTCCGTCAAAATGACGCGTGACCAGCTGGTTCCAGAGTGTCAATTTCCCAATGCGGCCAAGACTGTTGATGCCCAAATAGTTTTTGCTTTTTACCTCTGTTTTCATAATGTTTTAGTTTGATAATTGACTTTTTAGGTATTTGTAGTTAATTAGATTTACATGTTTTATCGTTCGGTGCGAAAATAATGATCATTGCTGAATTTCATAACTTAATTCCGGATGAATCTGATTGCATCATCGGATAATTTCCTTTATAAATATTGCCAAATGTACCATCCATAGCGATCTCGTCACCTACATTCAATACTTGTTTTTTGATGACACATTTTTTTTCTCTTTCATATACAACTAGGTCGGTACAATTGACGATGCAGATTTTTCCCAGGCGTGCCGCCGTCACTGCGGCATGGGAAGTGGCGCCACCGCGGGCAGTCAACAAACCATCGCATCCGAAGATGATGCCGATATCATCGGGCACCGTATCCGGCCTGACCAGTATGAGTTTTTTATTGGGGAATTTCTGTCTCATTTTTTGCATATCTTCCGTATCAAAAATCAAAATGCCGTTCATGGCGCCACCGCCAATTCCAATACCTTGTCCGAGTAATTTCATCTTGACACCTGAAAGTGCAAATTGCTGTGTTTTGTCCTTGGGGCGCACATCCTGGTCACGGGTTTGAAGGATATAAAAATCTTCCATCCGCTCCGATTCAAATGTAAATTCGATCTCCTGATGTCCAAAACCATGTTTTTCGGTTAGCTGGCAAGCAAGATCATAAATCCGTTTGTAAATCTGGGGAAAATTTTCCTCCAGGGAATTTTCTTTAGCCCGGCCATGGGTCTGATTACGCGAAATTGGGAGCACATGCACCAGCCCGCCAACCACATCTTCACCCTGGCTGACCAGCGAGTAGTCGCCATACAAATGAACTCCGGGTTTGTTCAGGTGTGGATTATGAGTAAAAACGACGCCGGTACCGGAGGTGTAATTTATATTTCCCAAAACCATTTTTTGAATGACGACCGCTGTGCCCCATTCATCGGCGATTTGCAAATGCTTTCGGTACACAATGGCCCGGTCGGAGTTCCATGAGTCAAAGACGTTGAGAATGGCCTGCCTGATCTGCGGGAACACTTCTTCCTCAATATGTATGTGGTTTTGCTTCAGGACATCGCGATAAGCAAAAGATATTTCTTTCATCTGCTCAGGGGTGAACTGAACCTTTTGTTTAACTTTATACAAGGTTTTGAAATCGATCATGATCTGATCAAAAGTGTCGCGTGATAATCCCGAAGCCATTCCCCAGCTTTGAAGAAAACGGCGGTAGCAATCCCATGAGGTCCATCCATAGTTTGGCTGTTTGCTCAGCGCTTCGATGATCTGCTCGTTGATACCCACATTTAAAAAGGTGTTCATGGCCCCGGGCATCGAAACGGCAGTTCCCGAACGCACCGAAAGCATGAGCGGATTCTGTGGATTTCCAAACTCACGGCACGTCATTTTTTCCAGTTTTTTAATTTGTGCCATGATCATATTGTCGATTTCACGGCTCATGATTTTATTCTGGAGGATGGTCTCTTTACGCCGAAAAACTTCCGTGGTGATCACAAACCCCGGTGGAACCGGATATCCCAGCGAGTATAGTTTCTTTAAATAGTAGGCTTTTGACCCGATATACACCTGGTTATCGATATTTTTTGATTGGTCGTATAAGGTGCTTATCACCATATCCGGATTGTACGACATGATGTCGCGGATCTTGTCGCTGCTGAAATTGTCCACCATATTCCTCAATGAAGTCAGCACGGCTGCGATAAAATTGTCCAGGCTCTGCAGCATAAAGGAGGATGAAAGCATATCCCTGTAAAAAGCCTCTGAATGCAAATGGAGAAAATTCTGCCCGTCCGGTCCCGGATCGTCATGTGTAGCGCGCATTTGCGGGATCACAATTTTCAGGACTTCTTCGTAAGGCCTGAAAAAATATTTGTGGATGATCTCACGAATGTTTTCGCCCATGAAGCCGAAAATATTGGTATACTGCCCAAGTGAAAAACTCTGCGATTTCAGGCTGTAATTGAACATGCTCAGGTTAGAATTGAACGCGGGATTTTCAATTCCGTCGAGGAGAAGCCCTTCTTTATAAAGTTCCATTACCGCCTCAATTTTTTCAAGGGTCTTGGCAGTAATGTAATTAAGGTTGATCGATTTAACCCATTCATCCATTATTAGTAAGGCGGCTTGTTCTAATTTATAGATCAGGCCCAGTGCTTCAAATCGCCGTTCATGGTATTCGCCATACATGGAAGGGATACCGAATGCTACATGCCTTTTGTGATATATATTTTCCCAACCTTCGGTTTTCTCATCATACAGAATGATCTTTTTGAGTATACCGATAAATTTGAAAATATACTTAAGCGAATCTTCCCGGTTCTTCTTGTTCATCAAATCTTCAAGGGTATCAACATCGTTAAGCGGGATGAAGTTATATTTTCGAATGCTTTTAGTAATGTTAACCGCGCTGAATGAATATTTTTCAATGAGAATATAATACAGGCGGCACAACATCATCAGCCTTTTCTTGTTTACCTGCGACTCTCCGGGGAGCGTACCGACCCATTTGTCGATCTTGTCAGGGTGCTCCTCCAACAAGTTGGCCGCATTTTTTACATGGGCTTTATCGGCTATTTTAGCTATGAGCTTTTGCATGGGAACCACCCATTTTCCTTTAGGGTCAATACCATCCAGTACGTCAAGCGGCAACAGGGGCTTTAATGGCGTAATATCGCCATCTACCCAGAAATTGAAAATCTTTCGGGTAAGATCGATATGTGTATTGTTGCTTTCAATATGCACCTGTTTGCGCAGAAAGTGGATAAGCTTATCCTGCCGGGAAGTAAGCTCATCAATAGCTGTGGTGATATCCCTCAGTTCACCTTCAGCCCCGATTTCGTTAAAATAAACAGGAAATATCCTGCAAAGTTGTTTGACCATCCTGAAGTAGGGATGGATATCCGAATTCAGCAAGGCTGTAACATCTTTCTGAAAAAGATCGGTATCGAAAATAAAAATGCCTTTCAGTTTCAGGTTGACCGTAAGTGCCGCAATAAGCTTATAATACTGGTCGGGCGCCGTCTCAAACAGTTCAAGCCAAACCCGGATGTTTTTAATGTGGCTTGGGTCGACCATGGTCCTCCATTCGCTGCTGAGCCTCAACTGGCCGGGAACAACAAAAGGCAATGCGATTAACTTCTGTACAAATTTCTGTACGTTTTCTTCGTGGTTGCTGTGGATTATTTCCTTTCCCATGGTAGATACGCAATCCAGAACGGTAGAACTATGTTCTTTATGCAACTCATGAAAAAGTGAAAAAATATTGTCCATAAACGGCCCGACCTGTTCGGGCTTTATTTCTGAGAATATTTTTTTTATCAGGCTGTTCAGGTCAACCAGCAGTTTGTTCTTGATATGCGCCATACCGGGCATATGCATGAGGTACAAAATAAAATAAAACCGATCGGTAATGACTTCAAAAGTATCGGTGTGTTTGGTGAAATATTCAGTAAGTTCAAGGTATAGCGGGAGTTCTTTGTCGATTTCCTCAAAGCTGGTGGTACGTTCCCACTTTTGGATGAGCTTGTCAAAAAAAGGTTTTCCGATATTTTTCAGTTCGCTTGAAAAGCCTTTACTTAAATATTCCCTGTTTTTTTTATACCATATTTCTACATCCGAAGTGTCTGCCCAAAAATGGATCACGTTTCCTGTAAGGGTGTGTAGCAACAGAAAAAAATCTTTCCCAAGAATTTCGTGGGTATGTAAAAAGCCAAGCTGGTTTTTGAAGAACGTTGAATTCCGCAGTACTACCGGATGATTTTCTGCGACCCATTTATTTACAATCCGGAGCCCATCTTTAAGTAATTCCACATCTTGATTTTCCAGCTTTGCATTTAATGCCAGGAATTCGATAAAGGCGGGATACACCGTTTCAAAAACTTCAGAGGATTTGTTTTTTTCAAGAGTATCCTGAAAAATTCCCAGTATGACCCTGAGCGCTTTTTCCTTTTCGCTGCATTGTGCATAAAACCAGAAGTCGCCCAGGAACAGCCTCCGAAGGTCGTCGCTGATTAGTTTCTGATTGGCATAAGGATGGTGGTACTCGTTGAAAAAATTCAACGTACGTTCATGGATGCCCCAGTAATTGGCAGAAAGCCCCAACAGCCATTCGTATTTTTCTTCAAAAACAATTTTACTTTGCTGAGTTTGGGTGAGATTGACTTCAAGTGCTTTAGATTGTAATGGCTTTTTCATTTCATCAGGTTTGAAAAACCGAAATTCATGTCAAAGTTCGTAATTATTTTTGACCCGGAATTGATTATTGATTAAGTAATTTTATATATAAAGCAGGATGGTTTTGATATTAATTTCACCTGCAAGTTCTTATGAAAAAAAATTCTCAATGAATTTCGAATATTCACCGGTTAAAGAAATATAGCTTTCAGGAATAAATTGCTGCTTGTATTTTGACAGAATCAGGGAATATACAATAAAAAAACGGCAGGGTGCTTTTGCAGGTCAAACGTTATTTTTTTCCACAATTTTACAGGCAGTGAAATGATTTTTTGTGACGGCAGTGTGAGGTCTGCTGCCACACAAAGCAGGGTTTCATCTCCGCAATTTTCCAGGATGGTTTGTATCATCTGATGGTTACGGTAAGGAGTCTCAATGAATAGCTGCGTTTGTTTGTGCTGTTGTGCATACAATTCCAGTTGCCTGACTTTTTTTGCCCTTAGGTTTTTATCCACCGGTAAGTACCCATGAAAGGCAAAATTCTGGCCGTTGAAGCCTGACGCGATTAATGCTAAAAACAAGGAAGACGGCCCGGTGAGTGGGACAACTTCTATTCGCTGCCGGTGCGCCTCGGCCACAATTTCTGCGCCTGGATCCGCAATACAGGGTAATCCTGCTTCTGATAATAAACCCACATTTCTTCCTTTCAATAGAGGTTCTATGTATTGAGAAATATTTTCTTTTACGGAGTGTTCATTGAAAATCAAAAATTCTGTGGCGTCAATATTAATGTTTTTGTCAATTTTTTTCAGGAAGCGCCGTGCGGTTTTCAGTTCTTCCACAATAAAAATATCAAGGCTTTTTATTATTTTCTGAGTAAGTTCGGGTATTACATCAGATACTTCGGCGGTATCACCTAGTGAAGAAGGTAACAGAAATAGTTTGCCTTTTGTGATTTTGGAACTCATTGAATCATTGATTTTTGGCATAAGATTTGGTCAAACCAGCGTTTTTCCGGAAAACAAATATAAATTAAAAAACCCCAGGATTATGAAAAAAATTTTCGCCTCCCTTAGTTTAACTATGCTTGCTTTGGTCGTATTCGGACAGAGCACCATCAAGCCGGTTCAGGTAAATGTGTTTAAGAACGGAACCTATTTTATTGCCAAAGAAGGCAATGTGGCTGTAAAAAAAGGTTACGCCCAGCTTGAACTGCCCAAACAGCCTTTGCTGGGAACATACTGGCTTAACACGACCAAAGATAATAAAATCACTAAGGTCTGTTTTTTAACCGACACCATCAGGAAAACAAAAAGCCCGCAGAATTTTAATGATATTTTTAAAGGTTCTGTTGGCAAAAAAGTCCATTTTACCTATGCTGTTGGAAATGAAAAAAATGTCCGGGAAATCAGCGGCGTGCTGGTTGAATTTTACCCGGCATCAGGGATTGCAAAAATAAAACTTGCCGATAATAAAATCACCTTTTATCCCGTCGCTTCTGTAATAGAATTCACTATCGACGATTCCAATGTTGGTGAACTCACCGTGGATTCATTGGTGCGTGTTGCAAAAATTTATTTTGATAAAAATATTACCAGTACCGACATGCGCGTGGTGTACATGCAAAGCGGCATACAGTGGTTGCCTTCATACAACATCAAGATCATCAACGATAATGAGCTGCAGCTCGAAATGAAAGCCCTGGTGGAGAATTATTCCGAAGATATTGAAGATGCAGAACTGACGCTTACTGTGGGCAATCCTCAGTTTTATTATGGATTTCAGAACGACCCGATATGCGCGAATTACCTGACCTCACTTTATGATGTCAAGCCGCCTTCGGTTCCTTTAGCCCAGGCACAAACCTATTTTAACAGTAATGTATTTGTCGCTGAAGAACGAACCACCGCCGGGGCAGAAATCAACCAGTATTACGATTATTCTACAGAAGGCGAGAAAACCAATGATCTGTATATGTACAGGCTTGGAAAAGTCAGCCTGCCGACTCAAAGCAAAACCAGTTTTCAGATTTTTTCAGCAAAGATCCCATACAAGGATGTTTATGAAGTTAACATTGGCGATGTGGCAAATTATGCTTACTACAATTACATAAGCAACGATCCGGAAAAACGGCTGGATGTGTTTCACTCACTTTTGCTAACCAATAATACGAATTATCCGTTCACCACAGCTTCCGTTTTTGTTCAGAATGAAAATTTACAGCCGCTGGCTCAGGACCGGATAAAATACACACCTACAGGTTCGGATATTTCGGTGCAGCTTTCAAAAGCCGGAGATGTAGTGGTAAAGAACAAGGAAGAAGAATTGAAAAAAGAAGAAAATGTCAAAAAGATTGGCAAGACCTATTACAATAAAGTTACTATAAAAGGTACTATTACCATAGAAAACCTGCAGAACAAAAAGATACTCCTGACGGTTAAAAAAGACCTGTATGCAAATGTGCTGCAGGCCAGTAACGATGGCAAAATTGAAAAAAGCGGAAGATACAGCGGATTGAATCCTTATGTTAACGTGAACTGGGAACTCCCGGTTGGCGCCAAAGAGAAGAAGATGATAACGTACGAATATGAAGTCTATGCCGCTGCGGGAGGATCGAGTTATTAGATAAAACAATAATAAAAAAAAGCGGCTGAGGCCGCTTTTTTTGTCGAAAGATTACTTAATCGGGAAATACACCTCCGTTTCCCATTTGGTCATATCCGGCTCTTTTTGCGGGTCGGTGAGGTAGATTTCAAAGGGCGGGCCGTTTGAGGTTAAATTATGATCCTTAATGTACTTTTCGAGTGCCAGGTATGTATTAAAAATCGTTTCGTAGGCCCCATAATGAATGGCGCTGACAACTCTTTGTGCAGGATATTCTACAAATTTGATGTTGTCTTTTCCTGCAACCGGGCCTTTAATAAAGATGCCACCTTCTATTACATTTCTATCGGCTTTTTCATCCCAGACCAGATAGCGCACAAATGGAGGAGCCGTACATTCGATTTTATTCATTTCAACATACTGCATTACCTCACCGAACACTTTGCCAATCACAATGTCTACCTCGCTGCATTTGGATGAATCTGTGATTACCAGCGCATATTGTTTGTCAAGATCCTTGATCTTGATTTCCGAGGTTTTAAAAGTAGTCATGGCAGCAGCATAATCCATTGTGACTTTTTTAAGTTTAGCAAGCCCGGATTGAAAACTCTTATGAAGAACTCCCGGCATAAAAATCCCCAGCAACCTCCCGATAGGGTATTTCATGTTTAATATATCAATTGCCCATATTACCTGGGTGAAATCACCTTCCTGGATGAACCGCCAGTCACTGTATGAAACTCCCTGGCCTTCAAATTCCATTTTCATTTTAATATATTTACCGGGGTCGGCTTCAATAATTGTCATAGTTCCGTTACCTTGTTTTTTACTTTCCCATTTCATGATAGCTCCCACACCTTGCGGCGGGCCATCATAATAGGTTTTCATAGCTGTATCTTCGGCTGCAAAAGGCGACCACTTGTCCCAGTTTTTAAGCTTAATCACTTGCTCATACGCATATTTTGAAGGGCCTTTGATGTAAATAAAGTCCTCAACATGCCTTGTGGAAGGCAGGAACCATGCTGCAAATAACACCAGAATTACGATGACCAGCAGCACAATAACAGAAAGTTTTAAAATTCTCATAATTTTGGATTTTAGTTAATAATAATACCAAAGGTTGTTGATTCGGATTTTTATGAATATGGTTGCACAATTTAATAGGAATCGGGAAAATTCATGATCATGGTTTTTAACAAATTTACAAAAATAAATTTTGAAAATCAATGGATTATTTATAAAACATGAATGATCTTTTCAGAAAATATTATGAAAACGCAAAAAAAAAAGACAGCCGCAAAAGGCTGTCTTTTTAAAGTTTTAGTGTCTGATTTCACTTTATTTCTTGAACATAGGAAGTAAATCTTTCATCATATCTTTGTGGATCATAATATCCATCATTTTCAATTTTACATAATCTTCGTGAAAGAAATAATATCCAAAGCTTTTACTTTGTTTGCCAACATTACGGGAGCCGGCGCCTGAGTCTTTAACCAGGTACCAGTCTTTTCCATCTTTTTCAAAATATCCAACGATATGAAGGCCATGGTCGTCCGTAGTGGTGTTATTGCTGAACCTGAACTGCCTGGCATATTCATCAATATATTCGGAAGGAATATCAAAAGTAGGCACCATGGCAACCTGTGCAAATGATTCGAACCCGGCTTCCGAAACATCCCCGCCAATGGCAATAGTATACCCGCTGCGGATAGCTTTTTTGATCACTTCCATATATTTATCCAGCGGCAGGTTGTAATAATCGGCGCTATGCCACCAGTTGTCAGGAACCTTATATTCAATCTGGGTATAATATGGTTTCTCGAACAAGGACGTAATATCAAGATAATCATCAAGCTTTACTTTCAGGACATTATTCAGATATTCCTGCGGGGTCATTTCCTTTCCGTTAATACTGATTTTTGTGGGAGGAACTCCCATGTAGGAATTCATGATGCTTTTTATGGTGCTCAGCGCAAGTTCTTCGTTCCAAGCACTGGAAGTTTTGAGGGACTGCAGGTAGGTGTTCATTTCTTCGAACATCTGGCTGTGGTTGTGATAGGTCTGCCCTTGTAACATGCCGCTGTATGCTTCGAGAGGAACCACCCCGTAGCTTTTCCAGATCCGGGTTACGGCATTGGCTTCAGAGCCTTCAGCAAAAGCTGAATTACCGCGTGTTTTGATAAAATATTTCGCTTTTTCAACATATTCCCAGTAAACGGTGTACATTTCAGAAAGTTTTACTTTCTGCTGGGTGAGGCGGTAAATTTCCGATTCAAAATAAGATGTGGTGGAAAAACACCAGCATGTTCCCGTATTTCCCTGTGAAACAGGCTCGTTGCACCATTGTTTTTTGTACAGATCAATGTCTGTGGGAAGGGACATTCCGCTGAAGTCCATTTTAAAGCGGGGTTCTACTTTTGGAGCTTCATCTTTTTTACTGAAATCTTCAATACCTTTCAGGATGTAGTTCTGATAATATCCCGGCTGGTATTCTTTAAAAACCGCTTTGTCTTTATGAGGTATCTGGGCACCAACCAATACGGTAATCATCGCCAAAGCAACAAACAAACTTATTTTTTTCATGAGGTGGTTAATTAAAATTTATACGATAGCAAATTTACAACTTTACGAAATGAAAACTAAATTTATTATTCAAAGTTCAAAGCATTTCAATAATTAAATAGGTTTATAAATAATTTTATGACTATTAAGTCGTTATTATTTTTCAGTGGCAGTAAATAGCTGTTGTTTCCATATTGGAATAACTACTTCAAATGTCTCACAACAAAAAATAGAAATACCATGAAAAAATTAATCTTTTTCCTTCCTGTCCTCATCTCTTTTGCAGTTTTCGGACAAACTAATGTGATTAAACCTGCTGACAGCACTGTTACAGGCAAAAAATGCGGACTGAGAATCAATTCAGTGTATATTGACAATACTAAAATGTCCATTCCTCAAAATCTTCATGATTTATTCGACCAGCATTCATTTACCAACAACACGGATATGATGCACCAAGGCAGGATGGGCATGAATACCAGCAATAATATGATGAATGTATCCCAGATAAATGTTGGTGTAGGATTCTCGCCATATTCCAAAAAGCTTGGCGGGTATAACCGAAAGATGGAGCTGAAATTCGGGCTGAGCTTTGCCAACGGAAATTGGATCGCCGGAAGTAATGAGAAATCCGTTACAAAAGCCGGCGAGGTTTTTACCTCACTTAACGGAACTATTTTCTCTGATACGGTCAGTTTGACAACAACCCGTGATGCCTATAACATGAATGTGCTGGGTGCGGATGTTTCATTTCTAGGGCGTAGCAGCCAGGAAAAACAGGTCAGTTTGTTTGCAGGTATCGGTTTGAATTTGGGGTTTTCAGTCACTTCAGATTTGAAGACGGTAATCCATAATACAAAGGATATCGTTTACACCATGGACGGTTATGAAATTAGCGGGCCGGAAAATAATTATTTTAACCATGCAGAAAAAACTGATAAGTCGGAAATCAAAACGGCAAATAGTTTTATGCTAAGGGTTTATGCTCCTTTCGGGGTTGATGTCCGTCTTTCGAAGAAAAACAATATCCTGAGTAAATTCCATCTTTACCTGCAGGGACAGCTTGGTGCGGATTATCAGCAACTCATTGATGGCAGCAAATACTTTTTCAGGCCGTCGGCAGCTATGGGTTTGGGATTGAAGTATAATTTCTGAAAACAGCTGGCAATCATAACGTACCCGCATGCCTGATCATGGATGCCGGGTAAATTTTAGGTAAAATTTATCCGGATCAACTATTGTTTCTTTTCTTTTTTCGAAAACCAATCATCAATTTTGGTTGAAATGGTGATCGTATTCGGGGCGCCTTTCAGATGGTATTTTGCCCAGGCATAATCGATCTGGAATTTATAAACATTGATTCCACAACCAAAGGAGAAACCCACGATACCTTTTTTCATTTCAGTCCTGAGTTCATGCCTGCGTTGATAGTTATAACCAATACTCAGGTGAAACCGTTTTGCAATATAAACTTCAAGGCCCAACACCAGGTGCCGCATTAGTTTATCGGCAAAAACCTCAACTTTACCCGTTTGAAGGGTGTCTCCTGTAACAGGGTCCACGCTTGATATGGAAGGATCCTTGTATGTGAGGTCCCATTTTTCAAGGTGGTTATAAACAATGGAATAACGCAGCGGGACTTTGTTGAGTTTTTGCGCAATGCCCAGTTGTATCTCAAAAGGCAGTGGTTCGATATTCCCGGGTACATAAGCATCCAGTTGACGTCCGATGTTTTTAAATATCACTCCGGCCATGAAACCGTTTTTTTCGCTAAAATAAGTACCCGCAACATCCACAGCAACACCAAACGAATTATACTTTTCGAGCTGCGAATAAATAAGTTTCAGGTTGGCTCCCAGTAAAAAGTTTTTATGTAGTTTCCGGCCCCAACCCAACGTAAAAGCATAATCACCACCGCTAAAATTTCCGTAAGTGAGTCCGGCTTCATCAGCCTCCAGGAAGCGTCCATAGTTGACGAACTGTAAAGCGGCAGCAAAACTGCCGACCTTTTTAAAGGTATGAGAATAGGCTGCTGTTCCGTAGTTAACATCACTGATATATTCGGCAAAACTCAGCGAAACCCGATGGTGAAGGTTGTCGCCGATCAATGAAGGGTTGATCACAGCAAGTGACAGATCGTTATCATTAGCCAATAGAAAATTACTTCCGAGTGCTGCAACACGCGCAGATATGGGAAGATTTAGAAATTCGTATGTATTGTTGCCTCCGGTTTGCCCGAAAACATTTGCAGTAATAAAAACTGAAAGAAGTATTGCGGAAAATCTTTTCAAAAGCCGTCAGGTTTATAGAACAAAAATAGTGTTTTTTGTTCCTGTTGCCTGACAAAACGAAAATTTATTTAAAATATTGTATTAATTTTGGCACTATGCAAACCCGTGAAATATTTATGCAACGCTGTCTTGATCTTGCCATGAATGGTTTGGGGAACGTGGCTCCCAATCCCATGGTTGGTTGTGTGATCGTTTGTGATGGGATCATCATCGGGGAAGGCTACCATGCCGTTTATGGCGGGCCGCACGCAGAAGTGGTGGCCATCAATGCGGTTAAAAACAGGGATTTGCTGAAGAATAGCACGTTATATGTGAATCTGGAGCCTTGCAGCCATTTTGGTAAAACACCGCCCTGTGCTGATAAAATAATTGAAGCAGGAATACCCCTTGTTGTCGTTGGTTCACATGATCCTTTTCCGGAAGTGCAGGGCAGGGGAATCGCAAAACTCAGGCAGTCCGGTGTGGAAGTGATGGAAGGCGTTATGGAAGCTGAATGCGATGAACTCAATAAGAGATTTTTTACCTTTCATAAAAAACACAGGCCCTACATCATTCTGAAATGGGCTCAAACGCTGGATGGGTTTATTGACAAAGAACGCAAAGAGCCGGGCACGAAAATCAATTGGATCACAAACGAAAACACACGATTGCTGGTTCACCGCTGGCGTTCAGAGGAAATGGCGATCATGGCCGGCACCAACACCTTGCTCTGTGATGACCCTCAACTGACAGTTCGTGAGGTGGCCGGGAATAATCCTTTACGGCTGATTATTGATGAAAACCTTATTATCCAGGCATCTGCAAGAGTATTTGACCACGCTGCCAAAACGGTGGTGTTCAATGCGCTGAAAAACGGAACCGACGGCCATATCGAATATGTATTGTTAAACTTTGCCGGGAATATTATTCCGCAGGTTCTGGAATTTTTAGTTCAGCGGAACATTCAATCACTCATCGTTGAAGGCGGGAGAGTGTTGTTGCAATCGTTTATTGATAGCGGTTCCTGGGATGAAGCCCGCGTATTTTCAGGAAACAATTTCTTTTTTAGCGGCACACGAGCGCCTGAAATAAATGGAAAACTTGTTCACTTAGAAAACTTTGGAGACGATAAACTCAGTATAATAGTGAACAGTTAATCAGTTCCAAATGCCAACCTGCAACTTTACTCTTTTACAAATTTCCTTACAATAAGTCCTTCGGAATTTTCCACTTTAATAAAATAAATTCCTTTTGAAAGCCTGCTGATATTTATGGATGTGAGTGCGTTTGTCAAATATTGCCTAACTATTAATTGTCCTTCAAGATTAAAAATTTTAATGCTTGTTTTTGACGGTACTATTGCTGTTTCAACAAAAAGGTAATCATTTGCGGGGTTTGGATAAATCCTGACGGTTATATCATCAATTGATATGTTTTCAATTGCAGTTGTATTGTTTGTTGCAATATTGGACCTTGATGAAAAATATGTTGTCTTGGAAGGAGTGCATGGGGTGGGATTCACAGCTTCAACCTGATAGTAAACATAACCGGCAGGAGGTGTCAAATCCGTGTATGAATTCAACGAACTTGCCAGTGTGTTCAGTAAGGTCATATTCGTCGGACTGGTACCTCTGTAAATAATATATGAAGGAAATGTAAATCCTTCATAATAGTTCCATATCAGGTTATAAGTATTACCCATTCCCTGATTTATGGTCAGGTGAATAGTTTTATGATAGGCACTCAGGGTTGTTTCAGCATTGCAGGTGTCAACAGCGGTGATTTTATACCGATAGGCCTGTTGGCCCGGTAATGAGCTGTTATCAGTATAAAGGCTAACGGCATTGTATGGTACGCTGCCAATGAGATCGAAAATATTTGTTTGAGATCCTTCACTGTATATATTAAAATGATCAATGGCGTTGGATATTGGTTTATTCCAGACGACAACATTTTTTCCTGAAACAGAATCGATTCCGACAATACAGATATCAGGGGTTCCTAATGGCGAAGCCCCGACGATGTATGGTTCGGATTGTGAAAAACAACCATGGATATCGGCAACCTGAACGGTGTATATTCCTGACGAATTAACGGTTATACTTTGAGTGGTTTCATTGGTTGACCATAGGTAAGAATTAGCCCCGGCAGGTGCACTTAAAGTTATACTTCCTCCTGCACAATAAACAAAATTTCCAACGGCGGAAATTTCTGGAATTGGAGGAGGATCATTAAAAATTACAGCGATATTACCGGAAGTTATAGAACAACCATCAAGAATAACAGTGACACTATAATTTCCCGGGTTCTCAGCGAAAAAGAAACCGGAATTACTATTAGGGACAGGAACATCATTGTAATTCCATTGATAAATGGCTCCGGGATATTGCATGCATGATAATGCTGCCGTGCTTCCCAGACAGGATGAAACAGGGCTTGTCTGGTTAATTGTAGCTGTATGCGTACAATTTATACCCCCCGTGCATGAAATCAGGTCATTCACTAATAAAACATCTGTACAGCCATTGTTAATGCTGCTTGCCTCTAAAGAAACATCATAAGTGCCATTTTGCATGTATTGATGCGTAACCGACAGGTTGTTCGATTGCAAAGAAGTACCGTCACCAAAGTACCAAGTGAAATTATAATTACTCATGTTTGGACTAAGGTTGTCAAATTGCACATTGAATGGCGGGCTCGTTAGTGTTTGCGGGTTCGCATTAAAATTCATGCTGATGTTGATAGGATCGACAAAAACCGTTACTTCATCGAAAGATGTGCATAACCCGTCTGTGACCATAACCGTGTAACTTGTCGTTTGTGTCGGGCCTGCGTAAGGATCTTGTGAAGTTGTTGAGCTTAATCCTGTATTAGGTGACCATGAATAATTCAATGAATTATTACCGCTGTATACTGTGGTTGAATTTAAGATCACATTGGTTCCACAAATAATAACGGTATCAGTCCCTGCTTCAACAACAATATTATTTATTTGAGCAACAACAGGTACGCGCATACTTTCGCAACCATTAAAATTCGAAACATAATAGGTGGTGGTATTTTCCAAGTATGGCGTATTAAAGACCGGTCCGTAATTAACGATATTGCCGCCTGCTAAAGCGCTGTACCAAATATATGAAGTGCCACCTGAAGCTGAAAGTGTTACTGAACCCGGATTACAGCGAAAAGCTCCTGATACTGAAGGCAAAGGTGGTGCACTTTGGCCACTGACACTTATTTGAACGTGGGCAGAATCAACGCAAAATAATGAATCGCCATCGGTATTGGTTACGGTAACACTGTATAGTCCCGCAACAGGTGTGTAAATTGCCTGGCTGGTGTCCCCGGTATTCCATAAATAACTTGCTGAGCCAAAGTCACCTGCATCCAGCGAAATAAATGAACCATTGCAGATGGTGGTATCCGGGCCGAGGTTTATCTCTGGCTGGGTAATAACAGTCAGCGTTATGGTTGTATCATAGGTACAGCCGGACTCATCTGTAACTGATAAAATGTAATCAAAGGTTCCGCCTGAATTTACATAAACACTGATGCTGCTGTCGCTGATCTGGTGTATATTCGGCCCCGACCATATCATGGTATCAATTGGGATGGTATATGCCCATCCTGCAGGGACAATGGAAGGATCTAAATTAATGGACCACCAAAAAATATAACCGTTATCAATACCATAATCATCACAAATCTCAATATTCCATGTTCCGTTAAGCGGGCAGCCGATCAATCCACTCAAAGGGCCGGATGGCGTAATGTAATTTGTGTTGTTGTATATATTGGTTGAGTCGATAAGGCTAACACTATTAGACAAATTATCCAATGTTCCTTGTTGCGGATATACTTCAGACCAACAATACGTCCAGCCCGTTCCTGGATTATTGTCCACCGGGTTGCAACCATTGTCATAAGAACCATGATTAGAACCGCCATAGGGTTCTCCCATATAGGCGCCACCGGAGTGTGTATTTGGGTCCAGTTGTACGTTTTGCCCATTGGGGCAAATAATTCTAAAACCAAGATCCCCTGAAAAAGAATGTTCCATATTTACACAAATGGATAATATGTCTGCTGCACTGGTAATTGTGGCTCCCGGAGTAAAAGCCATAAATGTCACAAAGGTATTGTAACATTGCACAGCACAACTAGGCCCATCAGGAATAAACATGGTGCTGTCAAATACCTGAATGTTGCCATTTATGTTATTGTAGAATGATGAATTTAAATTTGAAAACTGTATATTGGAACCATCGCTGTAACCAGCTGTGATAACAACAGAATCAGTATTCGAACAAACCGTTGGTAAAGGGTTAATGCCAATGAAGGGATTATAAGACACGTAAACCCGGCAATCAAGCTGGTTTGAATTTGTGCATCCATGAACATCCGTAATGGTGAGCGAAACCTCATAACTATGGGCATCATTGTAAATATGGTTTACAATAAGCCCGGTGTCTGTTGTCCCATCACCAAAATTCCATACATAAAGTGACGTTGAATAATCTTGTGTATAAAAAGTATTGTTTTGTGGAAATGTTTCGGGGCCGCTTCCAATAGCTGCAAAAATTACGGGTGTCCCTGAACATATTTTGATAGTATTACTATCATCAGGATGTGGTATTGTTAAAGCGGAATCTAATACAGCAATCACTTGCTGGCAAACTTGTGCGCACGATATTGCTCCTTCCCATCCGGCAGTTTGGACTGTGGAATCTGAAATAAATTGAAAGGTCAGGTCTCCAGAAACATTATAAATACTTGCTTTGACAAATGATGGTGGCGCATAATTATTGTTGTATTTTCCAATAACAGGTGACGATATATTGGTGCCATCATAAATAATTAATGTATCGCCCGGATCTACATTGAACGAAGTAAAATTCATTTGCATGACAGTATTATTAATATCATTTGAATGAAATGTCATGGTGAAATTTTCATTAGAACTGTAGTTTGATAATGCATCTCCTGAATCATAAAAAAATCCGTAACAGGTGTTAACTGTTCCACCTGTGCTTATAATGTGTGAGATTTGAGAATTTGCCAGATGAGCAAATCCAATTATAACTATTAAAAAGCATAGTGTTTTTTTCATATTAGGAAATTTATAGGTTTTGACAACAAAAATAATTATTCAAATATAATTATTTTATTTAAATAAAAATATCCGGAAAAAAGTTGTCAGTTTTTTTTGTCATAATATCCGATTTAAATAAAAACGGGATATGAAATGCAAATAACTTATTAGCAATTACTTGACTAAGTATTGTATTTATAAAGGAATTGTATAAACTCAGGACAGTTTTTTAGAAATAGATCTTGTTGTTCCTGAACATATCTTTGCTTTCGATGGCTTTTACGGCTTCGATAAACACATCATCTTCTTCATTGCTGATGCGCCAGTAGGCATCATAATCCCAAAGGTTGCGGGCTATCCAGGCTTTGATGAAATTTTTGATGTACAATTCAGAGGTTTTATAACCGGCTTCATCTTTTTTAACTCCTTCGGCGTCAGAAAAAGCAAAGAAAGAATTCATAAACGCTTCATCAATAAAATATCCTTTAAGGAACGCTTCCACATCGGGATATTTGGCTTTCAGTTTCTCGCGATTATCCTCAAGATATTTTAAGACAAACTGATTGATGATATTTTTCCGCAGCAGGTCCGAATAATAATCAGAGAACTTAGTAGTGTCAAGCGGAATAAAAATATCGGGCATGATGCCGCCGCCGCCATAAACAACGCGTTTGTTGGGGGTGTAATATTTCAGGGAATCCGGAAATTTAATGCTGTCGGGGTTCATAAGTTCGCCGTGTTTGTAGCGGTCCTGAAGATCTTTATAATATTTTTCTACACCGTCGTTATAAGGTTTCTGGACACAACGGCCGGTCGGGGTATAATAATGAGCTGTAGTCAGTCTGATAACCGAAAGATCGGGCAGGGTAAACGGGCGTTGCACCAGTCCTTTGCCAAACGACCTTCTGCCGATCACCAGGCCTCTGTCCCAATCCTGAACAGCGCCTGTGACAATTTCACTTGCAGAAGCAGAGCCTTCATTGATGAGCACAACCAGTTTCCCCTTTTCAAATTCACCGACACTGGTAGCAATATTAACCTGACGCGGAGAATTGACGCCTTCGGTATAAACGATCATCTCGTCTTTTTTCAGAAACTCATCGGCAAGTTCGATGGCCGTGTTGAGGTATCCGCCTGAGTTATCGCGCAAATCAAGTATCAGGCTTTTCATGCCGCTCTTTTTCAGTTTTTTTAATGCCTCCGAAAATTCAGCCATGGTGTTTTGGGCAAATTTATTCAGTTTGATATACCCGATTTCGCTCGTGGCCATATACGCAGCATCAAGGCTGTTGATGGGAATTTTGTCTCTTACGATGGTATATTCAAGCAATTCTTTTTTCCCGCGGCGGAAAATACTCACTTTCACAGAGCTGCCTTTTGGCCCGCGGAGTTTTTTCACTACATATTCGCTGTTGATGTTTTTGCCAACGGCGTCTTCCCCGTCAATCTTTACAATTTTGTCGCCCGACATGATGCCAAGCTTTTCTGAAGGGCCATTAGGGACCGGCGTAATGACAATGATGGTATCCTTGATGATGTTAAACTGGACTCCGATACCATCGAAATTCCCGATCAGCGGCTCGTTGGCTTTGTCAATATCACTTTTTGACATGTACACCGAATGCGGGTCAAGTTCCTTGAGCATGGCGGCGATGGCTGCTTCAGTGAGTTTTTCCTCGTTGGTAGTATCCACATATTGCAATCTGATGATCTGAAGCGCTGCTGCAAACTTTTGATCTGATTTCTTCGGGTCATGCTGCTGGGCATAAGTGTTCTGTAATGATAGGACGGAAACAACAAACAAAAGAACGAACATGTTAATCATGTTGTTTACAGAATATTTTTTCATATAAAAAGGTTGTTAAGAGTAACAAATAATAAATGGTGCACAAAAGTAATTAAAAAGAACTATTGTTTTTAACGTTCAAAAAGTATTATTATTGAGTTTTATGTATCTTTATCCTGACCTATTCACAAATGAAAGGATTGAAATTTGTGAATGTGCGTTGCCATAGTGGGCAGCAGGTCAGGTAAATCCCGACAAAGAAAATATATGAATGTTGCTGTCATGGCCGGATTGTCAGATTTTCTTTTGTCGGCCCGAAGGGTGAAAAATTCTTTTGAATTTTTCAGATTATGTTATTTCAAAATCGTGCATTTTAATTAATGGAGGAAACTAACAAATAATGAACAGAGAATTTTCGAAGATGGCGACTAGCATGGTGTTCCCATTGGCAGTGGTAGCTGTCATGTGGATTGTTAAAATTGCAGAATATTATACCGGTTCTGATTTTGGCGAATTGGGTATCATGCCATTAACGGCCAAAGGATTGATCGGCATTGTGACAGCTCCTTTTATCCATGCAGATTTTGGGCACCTGGTTGCCAATACCATCCCGATGTTCGTTTCATTGAGTATCATATTTTATTTCTACAGGGAAGTGGCTTTTCAGGTTTTTTTCCTGGTTTGGTTGTTTACCGGAGTGTGGGTGTGGTCCTTTGCGCGGGACGATTCTTTTCATATCGGCGCCAGCGGCCTGGTTTATGGCTACATTAGTTTTTTATTCTTTAGCGGAATGATACGGCGAAATGCCCGGCTAATGGCTATTTCATTCCTGATAATATTTTTATATGGCGGTTTTTTCTGGGGCATTTTCCCTGATTTTTTTCCAAAACGGAATATCTCCTGGGAGTCGCACCTGATGGGCGGGATTGCAGGGATTGTAATGGCCATTTTTTATCGTAAAAAAGGGTTGCAGCGTGAGGTCTATCACTGGGAGGAAGACGATGATGACGATGAGGAAGATGATGAAAATGCGGATTATATGGCC
>DAOQAT010000023.1:0-39951 GCA_035354195.1 Bacteroidales bacterium
GTCTTTACTAATAAAGAAAAACTTGTTGAATTTCTTGAAAGCCTCGACTGGAAAGGCAAAAACCTGCTGATGATGAGTTCGGGGAATTTTGATGGACTGGATTTTATCAGCTTTGCAAAAAAGATAGGAATAAGTGAGCGGTAAATTTGTTTAATTTTTATTTCGATTGCTTGAACATATCCTTCATTGGTTTCAGTTTTGAAACATCAATATTTTTCATTTCTATCATTAAAGTGACGGAATTCAATAAAGGAAATTGTTGTCAGGAATAAATTAATGCTTATTAATGCAATGAAAGCCTTGACTGAAAAGGTCTTATTGATGATGAGTACAGGGAATTTTGGCGGACTGGATATAAAAAGCCTTTTCTGAAAAACCCGGAACCAGTTAGTACATCAGCTGTTTCTTCGAATTAGTCCTCCAGCCGGCGTCGTACTTGCTGTCCACAAAGTAGATGATAAGGTCCGCATCGTACTTGCTGTCCACAAAATATATTTTCTTTTTTGCGTCGTACTTGCTGTCAACAAAAAACCATAAACCTTCATTACCTTCAGCGTCGTACTGGCTCGAACATTTGTATACGCATAGGTCCGCATCGTACTTACTGTCGGCCACATATACTTTTACATCAGCATCGTATTTGCTGTCGCAGGAATATACTTTTTGTGCAGCAACGTTTTGTTTCAGAAAAAAGACGGCTGATACGATCAGCAAAAATGTAAATAACTTTTTCATGGCTAATAATTTAGGGTGACCAAAAATACAAAAATTGTTCCCAAATTAAAAATCAAGATAAAAATCTTTGGTCAGCTGGATATAAGATTCAGCGGGCGTTCCGTCCTGATTTTTCAGGATCATGTTTTGAGATTCCATGGTATCAGGGGCCTGGCGCGACAAACAGAAAACCACCCGGTGCGGTTCAGTTTCAGGTTTGTGAGAGATAAAAATATTTTTTGCACAGTATAACCCCGACTTCAAAAATATTTTCAAAAAATTGTTTTTTTCAGAGACCGGGATGATCACCCAGCACAAGCCGTTTTTAGAAAGAAGGCGGACCACGCATTGGCTGAGTTCTTCAAAGTCAAGGCTGGTGTTGTGTTTGGCTTTGTTCTTTATTTCATCGAGGCTTTTTAACTGCCCCTGGAAATATGGCGGATTACAAATGATGGCATCGTATTTTATGTTGCATGTGTCTGCATATTCCCGGATGGAAGTGTGGTGAATTTTAATACGATCCTTCCAGTTACTTTCCTGAAAGTTCTGATTTGCCTGTCGGGCCGCATGTTCTTCCAGTTCCACGGCATCGATCATGGCAGTGCTTTTCTGGGCTGCCATCAGCGCAAGAATTCCGCAGCCGGTGCCGATATCCAAAACAGTTGATGAAAGCCCGAAATCAGCCATGGCGCCTAACAATACAGCATCGGTGCTGAGTTTCATAGCGCAGTGGTGATCGGAAATGCTGAATTGTTTAAAGCGAAAGGCGGATTTCATTCCATGTAAAAATCTATAAGGCCTTCGGGCGCTTTTATCTTAATTATTTTGTGCTGAACATCTATGCTGAGGACGATATCTTCGTTAAAAGGGATGAGGATCTCTTTTTTATTGTTGAAGATTTGCATGATGTGTTGCTGCGGGAGTTCAAGGATTTGGTGGATGGTTCCCACCTTGCCGGATTTTTCATCTGAAACCTCAAAGCCGATAAGGTCCTTCAAATTAAAATCACCGGAAATTTTTTTTGTTTTGCCGGTTTCGGCGATGAATAAGGCGCTGCCGACCAGTTCGCGGGCTTTCTCACTGGTGTCAATATCTTCCAGCTCGAGCGAGAAAATGTTGCTGTGTTGGTTCTCAACAGCGACAATAAAAAACGGAACCCGTTCGTGTTGGATTTCAACAAAAACAAATTCCGTTTTTTTAAGTTGTTTACAAAAACGTTCCTCAATAACAGCTACGAGCCCGCCTTTGTAGCCGAATGTTTTGATGATCTTACCCAAAGAGGAAAACGGTATTTTTTCCATCGCAGGGTTTTGGTAATTTATTCGGCTTTTGGTTCGGTATCGGCAGTGTTTTCTGCTGGTGCTTCAGGAAGTTCGGCGGTTTCGTCTTTTACTTCTTCGGCTGCAGGTGCTTCAGCTTCTTGTTCAAGGAGTTTTGCCCTTTTCTTGGCAACAGCTTCTGACTTTGCAAGGTTAACCTTGGCTTCAGCTTCAAGACGCTGTTTTAATGCTTCTTTTTTGCTGAGCATTTGTTTGTTTTTCTTATTCAGGATCTTGGCTTCTTTTTCCTGCATCCATGTCTGGAATTTGGCTTCTGCCATTTCCTGGGTGAGGGCGCCTTTGGCAACACCTTTCAACAGGTGGTTTTTGTAAAGGACACCTTTGTACATCAGTATCGCCTTGGCGGTATCTGACGGGGTTGCTCCTTTGCGAAGCCATGAAATTGCTTTGTCGAAATCAATAGTGATTTCTGCGGGTATTGTAAGTGGGTTGTAGGTGCCAATGCTCTCAATGAATTTTCCATCCCGTGGTGCACGACCATCCGCAATTACAATATGATAAAAAGGTTGTCCTTTTTTACCATGGCGTTGTAATCTGATTCTTGCTGGCATAATTTAATTTGTTAATTTATTATTATTTGTTATTTGTTCCGCCGTGGCGGATTGTTATTTGTTATTTGTTATTTGTTATTTGTTATTTGTTATTTGTTATTTTTGAAATAGGGGGTGCAAAGATGCGATTTTTTTTTGATATACGAAAATATTTTTTAGTACAAATTTTATAAGAGGTACTGTTTAACAGGAAGTAAGAAGGTTTATAAATGAATGCTCAGGAAAAATGATCTTAAGAAATATTGAAAAAATGCTTGGAAATTACTTGCTGAACCCATTACGTTTGTAACCTTTCATGATTCCCCGTTTAGAATTTGAAATAAACGAAATGATCTCATCACGTTCGGGGGTGGCGGGAATTTCAGCTTCAATATAGGCAAGCGCCTGAGTAACATTATATTTTTTTACAAATATGATACGGTAGATATCCTGTATCTCTTTAATTTTTTCTGAAGAGAATCCTCTGCGGCGCAAACCTATAGAATTGATGCCAGAATAAGCCAGAGGGTCACGGGCTGCTTTGCAATAGGGCGGTACATCTTTTCCAACCAGTGATCCGCCGGAAATCAGCGAATGTGCCCCGATGCTTACAAACTGATGAACAGCAACCATGCCGCCAACAATGGCCCAGTCATCAATTTTTATATGTCCGGCCAGTCCGACAGAGTTTGCTAAAATGACATTGTTTCCTATAATGCAATCGTGGGCAATGTGCACATAAGCCATGATCAGGCAATTAGCTCCTATCACGGTTTCGTTGTTTGCCCGGGTGCCCTTGTTGATGGTTGCAAACTCACGAATAGTGACATTATCACCAATTTTAACGATGGTGTCCTCACCGGAATATTTCAGGTCCTGTGGAATAGCAGAAATAACAGCGCCCGGGAATATCTTGCAATTTTTGCCTATTCTGGCGCCTTCCAATATCGTAGCATTCGGGCCTATCCAGCTGCCTTCGCCGATTTCAACATTTTTATCTATGGTAACAAATGGCTCTATCACCACATTCTTTGCGATCTTGGCCTGCGGATGAACGAATGCTAAGGGTTGGTTCATGGTTTGGTAATTTTTACTATTTGTGCAAGAAGTTCTGCTTCCATAACCATCTGGTTATTCACAAACGCATAACCTTGCATATGGCTGATACCCCTGCGTATGGGTTCAAGAAGTTCAAGTTTGAAAACCAGGGTGTCGCCAGGAACTACCATTTTTTTAAAACGCGCATTATCGATTTTCAAAAAGTAGGTAAGATAATTTTCAGGGTCCGGGACTGTATTTAGAACAAAGATGCCTCCACATTGGGCCATGGCTTCAATTTGCAGAACACCAGGCATTACTGGCTTTCCGGGAAAATGGCCTGCGAAAAAACCTTCATTTATAGTAACATTCTTAATCCCAACGACCCCTTTATCGTCCATTTCAATTATTTTATCGATAAGGAGAAAGGGTGGGCGATGCGGTAATATTTTCTGAATCTGAATGTTATCGTAAATGGCCGGTTTGTCTATATCGGGTAAGTTAAAGGACGGTTTTTTCAGACCCGGGTTTAATTTTTCTGCAACAGCGGCAACTTTTTTTGTAAACTCAATATTTGAAAAATGTCCGGGGCGTTTAGCGAATATATGGGCATTCAATGTTCCTCCGAGTAATGAAATATCACCTACAAGGTCTAATAATTTATGGCGCGCCGGTTCATTTTGAAAATGAAGTTCCACATTGTTTAAAATACCTTCCTTGAGCACGGTAACTTTAGGCTTGTTGAAAAAAGTAGCGAGCCTGTCAAGTTCTTCCTGTGAGATAATGCGGTTTACAAAAACAATAGCGTTATCTACATCGCCGCCTTTGATCAGGTTGTTTTTTGCCAGGTATTCCAGCTCGTGAAGAAAAACAAAGGTTCGGCAGGGTGAGATTTCCACTTCAAATTCGGAAATGTCATCCAAGTTAGCAAACTGTTTGCCGGGTAAGTCAGAATCATAATCGATCATGGCAGTAATTCTGAGCTTGTCGCTCGGAATGGCAATTATTTCAACCTGGTTTTCCGGGTCGGTGAATTCAACGGTATGGCTGATAGTAAAAACTTTTTTCTGGGCGTTTTGTTCCTGTGTCCCGGCTTTTTTCAGTATTTCAACATACTTTGAAGAACTTCCGTCCAAAATGGGTGTTTCGGGGCTGTCAATCTCGATCAGCACATTGTCGATGCACATTCCGGCCAGCGCGGCCAAAACATGCTCAATAGTACAGACCCGTACTCCGTTTTCTTCTATGCTGGTTCCTCTGGAAGTATCTTTTACATTGCCAATAACAGCATGTACCAAAGGTTGATTTTCAAGATCGATTCGCTTAAATACAAAACCGTGATTTTCCGGAGCCGGATTAAACGTGATCGTAACATTTTTTCCCGTGTGAAGACCTTTACCAGTAAGGCTTACCGGTGATGAGACCGTGCGTTGTTTTACCATATCAACCGGCAAAATTAATAAAAATTATTAATCGGCAAACAAAAATATTCTCGTTTTAAACGATCTTATTAACAAGACTAAAAAATAATATAAGATCAATTGGTTATCAATGTAATGGCAGCATAAGCAGGTCAATTTCCTGAAACGGAATATGAAATAAATCACTGATATGCTTACTGGTAAGTATTCCGTTATACAGGTAAGTCCCTGTCCGCACGCCTTTATCGTTTCTTAAAAAATTCTCAACACCACCTTCTTCTGCAATTTGCAACACTACAGGGGCGAAAAAATTACTTAAAGCGTTTGATGCTGTATGCGGGACTTTGGAAGGGATGTTAGGCACACAATAATGAGTTACACCGAATTTTTTGAAAACCGGCTGCGTGTGGTTGGTGGGGTGTGAGGTTTCGGAACAACCGCCATTATCAATACTTACATCGATAATTACGGAACCATATGGCATTTCTTTTACCATATCGTCGGTCATCACACAAGGCGTACTCCCGTTCAACGGGTTAAGGGCGCCAATAACCACATCAGCAGTCCGTATGGCTTTGGCAAGAACCTTTTGCTGAAACACGGATGTATATAAGCGGACACCCAGTTTGTTTTGTATGCTTCTCAACTTATAAATGGAGTTGTCGAATATTTTTACAAAAGCACCCATGCCAAGCGCCGCCCGTGCAGCATATTCCCCGACTGTACCGGCTCCTATGATCACTACTTCTGCCGGAGCTATTCCGGGGAAGCCCCCCAGGCTCTTGCCCTTGCCATATTCGATGCTGCTCAGGTATTCTGCCGCTATGAACACAGAGGTATTGCCAACAATTTCACTCATGGAACGGATGACCGGAAGGGAATTGCTTTTGTCTTTAATATGCTCATACGAAATGGCCGTAATTTTTTTTGAAATCAATTGCTTGAAATACGCTTCCGTTTGTCCTGGAAGGTTCAGAGCGGAGATTAGGGTAGTTCTTGCCTTAAAGTGCTCTATTTCAGCAGGAATCGGGGGTGCCACCTTAATGATCAAATCCGACTGATAAACTTCCGAAGAGGAATAAACCATGGTGGCGCCTGCTTCAATATATTCATTATCAGGAAAATGAGCAGCTTTGCCTGCATTGGATTCAATCACCACCCTATGGCCATTATTCACTATGACGCTTACATCTTCAGGTATTAAGCCTATACGGCTTTCCTGAAAAGCAATTTCTTTTGGGATACCGATGATCAGTTGTTTCTTATGCTTTTTGATTTCGAGCATTTCGGGCTGGGTAATCATTTGCTCGGAATGTGCAAACTGAATAAAGTCCTTTTTTGCATTCATGAGAGTAATTTAGTTGTATAAAATTACAAAAAAAAATTATACAACAGATTTTTTTTCAGAAAAAGCGATCACCCGGGTTTGTTTATCATCGTCTAACGTGATTTCCACTTCCACATAGGGTGTTGGTATGATCTGTTCGGCAACCTCGGGCCATTCGATAAAACAATAATGCCCGCTGTAAAAATATTCTTCGTAGCCGATATCAAATATTTCAGCAATATTTTTTATCCGGTAAAAATCAAAATGATAGATCAGGTCACCTTCTGCGGTGGGGTATTCATTTACAATGGAAAAAGAAGGGCTGTTTGTTAATCCAACCACCTTCAGTTCTCTACACAACGCTTTTATCAGCGTGGTTTTTCCTGCACCCAGTTCTCCTTTAAAAGTGAAAATCCGGCTTTTAGGATACATATTCAACAGCGATTTGGCAGTTCCGGTCATATAACCGGTATTATTACTGCCCGGGTTTTGGCTCATGTTGTTATTTAGGATTAAGAAAGATCACGGGAATCAGGATTTCCTCGAGCGAAATACCGCCATGCTGGAAGGTGTTTTTATAATAATTGACAAAATAATGGTAGTTGTTTGGGTAAGCAAAAAAATCAGTTTCCCTGCAAAAAACATAAGAGGTGCTTACATTGATCCTGGGTAGAAAAATATCCTGCGGGTTTCTTACCTCAAAAACACTTTTCTTTTCGAAATTGAGGGCTTTACCGTATTTATACCTCAGATTGGTATTGGTGTTTTTGTCTCCAACAATTTTAACCGGGTTCTGAACTTTTACACTGCCGTGATCGGTGGTAATCATTAGGTTAACCTTGGCTTCAGCAAGGAATTTTATCACATCAAGCAACGGCGAATGTTTGAGCCAGGATAAGGTAATTGACCTGTAAGCAGCCTCATCATCAGCAAGTTCGCGGATAATTTCCATATCCGTCCGGGCGTGCGACAACATGTCGACAAAATTGTAAACCAGCACATTTAATTTGTTGCTCATCAGATTGCCCAGGTTTTCTACATATTTTTTTCCTGCAGTAATATTTAATATTTTGGAATAGTTGTACCGGATATCTTTGCCGTAACGTTTCAGCAACTCGCTCAACAATTCGTTTTCATATTGATTTTTTGTGCCTTCATCTTCTTCGTAGGTCCAGTATTTCGGATATTTCCGCTCGATTTCTGTGGGAAGCAGGCCGGCAAATAACGCGTTTCTGGCATATTGTGTTGCCGATGGCAGGATGCTGTAATACAAATCGTCGTTCTGAACCCTGTAATATTCCTCAAGCACCGGCTGGATGACTTTCCACTGGTCGTACCTGAGGTTATCAATGACAATCACAAACAAAGGTTCGGGCTGATTCAGCGCAGGGAAAATCTTTTCTTTGAAAAGGTTGTGTGACATTATCGGGGAATCCGGGTCCTTACCGCTCAGCCACCTGACATAATTATTTTCGTAAAACTTTGAGAACATCGAGTTTGCTTCTGATTTTTGAAGCTGAATCACCTCGTTCATCGATTCATCGTTCGACTTTTCAAGTTCCAGTTCCCAGTAAGTCATTTTTTTATAAACATCAATCCACTCATGGTGCGTCAGGCGGTTGGAAAGGTCCATGCCGATACTGCGGAATTGCTGTTGATAGGCCTGGGTTGTCTTTTCACTGACGATCCGTTTATTTTCAAGGTTTTTTTTCAGGCAGAGCAAAATCTGGTGCGGGTTAACAGGCTTTATCAGGTAATCGGAAATGTTCGAACCGATGGCATCCTCCATGGTATGTTCCTGTTCGTTTCGGGTGATCATCACCACCGGCATATTGGGGTGTTCTTTCCGGATCTGTGCCAGGGTTTCAAGGCCGGAGATCCCGGGCATGTTTTCGTCAAGAAAAATGATGTCGAAATCATTCTGTCCGATCTCGTCGAGGGCTTCATCACCGTTGTTCGATGTATGCACATCATAACCTTTTTCCTGTAAAAACATGATATGCGGTTTCAGCAGGTCTATCTCATCATCTACCCAAAGTATCTTCACTTTACTCATAATAATGGTTTCTATTGTTCAGTTATGTCAAAAAAAATTGTAATATTGAAGGCGAATTCTTTATACAAAAATACGAATAAAAAGCCTGTAAACTGTGGTTCATAACAAAAGAAAAATTATTAACGATCCGGTGCACGGTTTTATTACCGTCCCCAACGAATTGATTTTTGACATTATCGAACACCATTATTTTCAGCGGTTGCGGCACATCAAACAGCTCGGGCTTACGTATATGGTTTACCCCGGGGCCATTCATACCCGTTTTCAGCATGCGCTCGGCGCCATGCATCTGATGACCATGGCTGTGGAACTGCTGAAGATCAAGGAAACCGATATTTCTGCGGAAGAAATTCAGGGACTATACCTGGCTATTTTACTGCACGATATCGGCCACGGGCCCTTCTCACATGCCCTGGAACATACCCTAGTTGAAAAAGTGGACCATGAAACGCTTTCTTTGTTGTTTTTAAACCGCCTGAACCGTATTTTTAACGGGGAATTGCAGACGGCCACTAAAATATTTTCCGATGCTTACCCGAAAAAGTTTCTTCACCAGCTGGTGTCCGGCCAGCTAGATGTGGACCGGCTCGACTACCTGATGCGCGACAGCTTTTTTACTGGGGTTTCCGAAGGGGTTATCAGCACCGACCGCATCATAAAAATGCTGAATGTGCATAATGATGAACTGGTGGTTGATGTCAAGGGCATTTATTCCATCGAAAATTTTATTGTTGCCCGCCGGCTGATGTATTGGCAGGTTTATTTGCACAAAACGGTGTTGTCGGCTGAACACCTCCTGATCCATATTTTGAAACGTGCCAAATACCTGAGCGGGCAGGGCGAGCAGATCTTTAGCACCCCGGCGCTGGAGGTTTTTCTGAAAAACAACTTTACGGAGGAAGATTTTATCAGAAATCCGGACTTGCTTGACACTTTTGCCGAACTTGACGATCATGACGTATTTTTGTCCATAAAAATGTGGACCAAAGCCCATGATAAAGTGTTGGCCATGCTGAGCCGGAAACTGATAAACCGCAACCTGTTCAGGATTGAGATAAGCGATAACCCTATAGACGGGCAACGGATAGACGCATTGAGGCAGAAAGCCAAAACCGCTTATGACATCAGTGATGATGAAACGTCCTATTTTGTGTTTACCGGCGATGTAGCCAACAATGCCTATAATCCTTATTTTGATAAGATCCACGTCCTGTATAAAGATGAACGTGTGCTCGATATTACCGAAAGCTCCGACCAGCTCAATATTAACCTGAAAGCGAAAACCGTACGGAAATATTTTTTGTGTTATCCGAAGTCTTTATAAATGGTCATTATTGTCTGAAGAAATAATAGGCAAAAAAAATCTTCAAAAAATGTAACGAATAATAAATTCATTTGTCTGAAAGTTATCTTTATTTACCTTTATGCGATTTTTTTCAAATTCTTAAACAAATTAAATTAAAATTTAACATGAAAAAATTACTTCTTCTCTTTCTGAGTGTGCTGCTATTCTCGGGATTAGCCACAGCCCAGGATCTAACCACAAAAATCCCGGTATCACCGCAGGTGAAAATCGGAACACTGCCCAACGGGTTAAAATATTACATTAAATACAACGCAAAACCGGAGCATAAGGTAGAACTCAGGCTTGCCGTTAATGCTGGTTCTATCCTTGAAGGCGACGACCAGCAAGGCCTTGCCCATTTCATGGAACACATGAATTTCAATGGGTTGAAGCATTTTCCGGGAAACGAACTGGTTCATTACCTGCAAAGTATCGGTGTCGGTTTTGGTAACGACCTGAATGCCTATACCGGCTTCGATCAGACGGTTTACATGCTGCCGTTTCCGAGTGATGATCCGGAAAAAATTGATAAATCCTTTACGGTTATTGCCGACTGGGCGCAAGGTTCCTTACTTACCAACGAAGAAATTGATAAAGAACGCGGGGTTATCCTTTCTGAAAGCCGTCTCGGCAAAGGCGCCGACGACCGTATGATGAAAATCTGGCTGCCGTTGATGCTTAACGGATCAAAATATGCCAACCGCTTACCGATTGGTAAAGATTCAATCATAGCCAATTTTGATTACAGTGTATTGCGCCGTTTTTATTCAGACTGGTACCGTCCCAGCCTCCAGGCTGTTATCGTAGTTGGTGATATGCCCGTTGATGAAGCCGAAAAACTTATCAAGGAAAAATTTGGCGTTTTAAAAAACCCGGTTCCCGAACCAACGAGGCAGCCGTTGTTTGAAGTGAAACCCTTTACTGAAAACCAGGCCATTATTGTCAGCGACCCTGAAGCCGATATGACATATGTTACAATTTTAGGAAGCTCGGTTGAGAAAAAACCTTCGGTTACAGAAGGTGATTATTTAAACGATATCATTGAACAATTGCTCTCTTCCATGATTTCTTCAAGGTTGGATGAACTGGTAAGTTCTGCGAATCCTCCCTTTATGTACGCTTATAATTATATTGGCGGCTGGGCAAGGGGTTATGAAAACTATAATGCCGGGGCGCTCTGCAGTCCTGATGGCATTAAAAAGGCTGTACAAACGCTGGTTATTGAATGCCTGCGCGCAAAAAAATTCGGATTTACCGAAGCTGAACTGGCCAGGGCAAAGGCAGCGCTTCTTTCAGATTACGAAAAACAATATAACGAACGTGATAAAACTGAATCCGGAAAACTTGTTTGGGAATATGTAAATAACTACCTCGAACAAGAACCCATCCCGGGAATTGAATGGGAATATAATTTTGTCAAGAACCATCTCAACAACATACAACTCAAAGATTTTGACCAGGTACGCAAAAAGATCAATATCGATGACAAATATTTCAGCTATGTCACCACCAAAACATCGGATAAACTGCCTACCAATGCGGAGTTTAAAAAATGGATTGATGAAGCCCTGCAAAGCAATATTACCCCCTATCAGGAAAAACAAATTGCTTCCAAATTGCTGAAAAATGATCCCAAACCGGGAAAAATTGTCAGCACCGCCAAAAATGAAAAACTGGGTACTACTACGTACACCTTGAGCAACGGCGCTATCGTATGCCTGAAACCGACTGATTTCAAGAACGATGAAATTTTATTCAAAGGATCAAAATTCGGCGGTTATAGCGCTTATACCGGTAAGGATTATCAGAGTGCACAGTTCTGTAACAATGTTGCTGAAGAAATGGGTTATGGCGAATTCTCGAAAACTGACCTGGAAAAGTTCTTATCAGGTAAAGTAGTAAAAGTCATGCCGGTGGTAGATGATTATACCGAATATATTTCAGGTAATAGCACCGTAAAAGACCTGGAAACCATGTTTCAGCTGATCTATTTGAAATGTACCGAGCCACGTAAGGATATGGAAGCCTTTGGATCGTTCATCACACGTTCAAAACAGGAACTGGAGCTGTTGAAACAAAACCCCGAAAACCTATTTTTTGATACATTGTACAATACACTTTATCAGGGAAATCCAAGAGCACATCAGATAGACAACCCAAGTGATTATGATAAAATTAATATTGACAATGCTCTCGCATATTACAAAGACAGGATCGGCAACCCAACAGGAATGTATTACACATTTGTTGGTACGTTCACCGAAGAACAAATGAAACCTCTGATCGAAAAATACATCGGTGGTATTCCGGCCGGCACCTCAAAAGCTGCTTACAAAAGCCTTGGCATGAACATTAAACCGGGGAACCACAGCTTTACTTTGCATAAAGGAAGCGAACCCAAAGCGATGCTCATGCATTATTTTTCAGCCGATATGCCTTATAATGCCGATGATAATTTTATGCTGGGACAGCTTAACGGAGTCATCAATAACCGGATAACCGATACGATCCGTGAAAAGATGGGCGCTATTTATGGCGGTGGTTGTTATGGATCTATCAAGAAATATCCCAAGGAAGAATACCTGGTACAATCTTATTTCCCTTGCAGCCCTGAAAATATCAATAAAGTTGACGAAGCCTTCATGAAGCTGATCAACGAAACAAAAATTCCGGGAGACATCACGGAAAAAGATTGGGAACGCGTACGCGAACCGGCTATTGAAACCTACAAGGTAAACATAAAGAAAAACAACTACTGGCTTAACAACCTGCAGTCGGCATACCTGAATGGTAGCGATCCAGAACGTATTATCAATGTTGAGAAACGCCTGAAAGAGATCAAGCCGGCAGACCTTGAAGCCACAGCCCGTAAATTTTATACAAAACAAAACATCTTTAAAGGGTTCTGGCTGCCCGAAACTAAATAAGGCAGTCCACCGCGGCGGAGCAGAATTATGAATTCAGAATTCTGACTTCTGACTTCTGACTTAAAAAAGGTTCGCATGAAAGTGCGGGCCTTTTTTGTTTTACCAATTAAAGACTTTTTATACCTTTGCTTTCCTAAGATAAAATTTAAACGATGAAATTTACCGCACAACAATTGGCCGAAGTGCTGCACGGCACGGTAGACGGCAATCCTGAAGCCTCCGTCACAAAACTTGCAAAGATTGAAGAAGGCGATTCCGAATCACTTACTTTTCTTGCCAACCCGGCATATACCCATTTCATATATGCTACCCAGGCTGCTGTAGTCATTGTAAATAAAGACTTTGTACCTGAGCAAAAAATCAGTGCCACTTTGGTCAGGGTTGAAAATGCATACACCGCTTTTTCCACCTTGCTTGAAATGTACAACCAGATAAAGCTGAACAAGACAGGCATTTCGGAACAGGCCACCATTTCCGGGTCGGCAAAAATCGGCAAGGAAGCCTACATTGGGGCACAGGCTTTTATTGGTGAAAATGTTGTGATCGGCGATAATGTGAAAATATACCCGCTATGCTATGTCGGCGATAATGTAGTCATTAAAAATAATACCACCTTGTTTGCTTCCGTTACGGTATATTCTGACAACGTCATCGGGGCCGGTTGCATCCTGCATTCCGGAGTGATCATAGGAGCTGATGGTTTTGGCTTTGCGCCACAGGCTGACGGAACCTATAAAAAAGTATCACAGACCGGCAATGTGGTTATTGAAGATGATGTGGAGATAGGAGCGAACACATGCATTGATCGTGCAACGCTTGGATCGACCATCATCCGTAAAGGCTGCAAAATTGATAACCTCGTGATGATCGCCCATAATGTGGAAGTGGGAGAAAATACTGTGATCGTGTCGCAGACGGGAATTGCCGGTTCAACAAAGATTGGCAAACATGTTACCATTGGCGGCCAGGTGGGAATTGTCGGGCATATCACCATAGCCGACCGGGTGATGATACAGGCACAGTCGGGCATTGCGGCAAGCATTAAAGAACCCGGAACCATTGTCCAGGGTGCTCCGGCATACAACATCAAAGATTACCTGCGTTCGTACGTGCATTATAAAAACCTTCCGAAAATAGTGGAACGGATAAGTGAGCTGGAGAAAGAGATTGAGAAGCTGAAAGGGAGAGGATAGACGATAGACTTTTTAGACTTTTAGGCAATTAGACTTTTAGGTCCGCCGCGCCGGATTAGGTCCGCTATGGCGGAATAATTTTTTAGGTGGTTCGGTTGCATGGCTCATGGCTCATGGCTCGTGGCTCGTGGCTCGTGGCTTGTGGCTCATGGCTCGTGGCTCATGGCCAGTGGCCAGTGGCTAATAGCTAACCTACCAGCTCGAGCCGCCACCACCGCCAAAACCGCCGCCGGAAAAGCCACCGCCACCGCTAAAACCGCTGAAACCACCGCCGCCACCGAAAGAACTGAATCCTGAACTGTGATAACCTGAACCCGACGACGAAGGGGTATAATGATAATTGAAATTATGGTCCATGTGGTACATGCTCGAAATCATGGATGTTACCAGGAATGTGGTATTAAATGAATGCGTGCCGGAAGCCTGATACCAGTCGGGTGCGGCGTTGATAAGGTCTTTGAACTTTTCGGCCCATTGGCTGCCCAGCCCTAAAACTATGGCATACGAAACAGTCTCATCAAAATATTTGGGATTTTCTTTCAGCAGGTCCCTGAGTTTTTCTGATTCCGCACGTTGTATAAATTCTTTGAATCCCTGCAACTCAAAATATTTGCCTGAGCCGAAATGTCCGAGTTTGGGCATGATCATCCCGAAAAAGTATATGACCCCTGAGGATAACACCACAGAAAGCTGGTGCTGCAGCCAGTTTTGGCCGCTGAATAATGAAACAGTTACCCCAATGGCAAGAACAAAAAAGGCGATCACTTTCAGAAAACGACTAAAACCCAGTGTGCCCGGAACAAAGAACTGATGCGTCTTTGAATAAGTACGCAACTCTTTGTCGGTTGAGTTCATGGTCACATAAAAGGAGTTTTTCAGAGAGCTGACTTTTACCGGGCCTTCTTTGCCGTCTTTGAACAAGCCATTAAACATGGTCTTCTCAAAGTTCTTGGCATCGGCCGGCAGGTCTTTCAGTTTTGTCAATTCATAATCGGCACCTTCTTTACCTACGCCTTTAATTTCTTTGATCGAAAGATAACCGTTGCCGGCCCAGAAATAAATCAATGAAACCAGGTCGCGCTTGTGAAGCTTGTTGTCCCACAGGTAGCCGGCTTCGGCCGGTGTAACATCTTTCGGCGGATTATACTGAACGACAATGGCGTCTTTTCTGTCCCTTCCGATGAAAAACCACAGTACTAGCAATATTAAGAAAAGTATGACCGGATAAAAAAGTAACTTATTATTTGCCCAGATGATCTTCCATGTAAGCCAGCCTGAAACAGACAGATCGCCTTTAGGAATGAAAAGTTCCAGCACCGGAACTTCATTGGCGAACAACGGCTGCATGAGTTTGCACGTGATGGTGTTTTTATCGGTAACAAATTTTAGTTGTTTTGATTTGTCATTATTAATTAAAAACGCTGCCATGACATTTCCGGCGTTCATATTATCAGGCAGGGTAATTTTGATGGTTCCCGATTTGACAGGCTCCGAAAAGTCTGATATCATAGAATAATTCAGGAAGTATTTACCGTCTTTTTTCCGGATCAGCCCGAAAACATCATATTCGTATGCGTACATCGTATCCTGTGCAGTTCCTTCAGAATTACTCCAGTATACAGCGTTGAAATAATTATTCCTTGTTTTGTATTCATCCTGCTGTCCGCTTACGCTCAGGCCGCTTATCAGTAGTTTGGTGTACCCGCTTAAAAATGACCAATTGGGAAGCTCTAAATTTGATTCCTTATTTTGCGGGCGGTCTTCATAGTAGGAAAAGTTCTCCAAAGCCGTAAAACTGTTTTCGAGGCTGTACGGATTTTTATACCTGGCATAATACAGGTGTTTGAAGTGGATGCTGCCGTTTTTATTGATCGTAACTTCCGTGAGAAAATTTGTTATGTAGAATTTTCTTGCATAAACTTCGATGGGGATGTTTGATTTGTCAAATCCTTTATCCCTGAATGATCCGGTCAAATAAATCGCGTCGGTTGCAAATACTTTGTCGTATGTAATATGATATGTTTTATTTTTTCGGTCGTAAGTGATTTCAGGGGAAACCATATGATCTGCATTTCCTCTGTAAAAAAGGAAATTCATTTTTTCAATATCAATTTTGGGATCAGCAGTCAGTTCTGCTTCCAGGCCCATGAATGGATCGCCCGACATTTCTCCGGTGAACGGCCATTTGATTAGAGCATTGCCATCTTTAAATGTGACCGCTCCCCAGACTTTGTAACGAAGCGTGACCTCAAGTTTATTACTGAATTTGTTTAAGTTGCTGTAAATGTTTATGTATTTGTTATTACCTTCAGCCTGGGAATTGAAAAGCACGTCAGTCACACCGGACGTCACATAATTGACTTTTATATCCCGGATCACCTGGTCTCTTACATCAAGATCCGATGAATCGTCCGGTTTCAGGGTATAGAAATCACGTAAAAAAGACGATTGCGGGAACAACAGCACCACGTTGAATTTTTCTTCAATATCAAGGGATGCATCTGCGTTGATGTTGATTTTTGAACTGAATTTATCAATATAAAAATTCTTGGCCATGTCCTCAATCGGGATGCTGGTATTTGGAAAATAGGAGAGCGGAAACCTGACCACGACGGTCATTCCTTCGTTGGGCTTCAGCGGGTTAACAAGTGTTCCCTCTATGGTTTTGGCGGTGATATTGAATTTTGCTCCCTTGTCTTTTGAGCCTTCAGCGCCGGTGAAAAGCAGGATGTCGTCGTTGCTAAGGATGAGGTTTTTGGGCAGTGTAATTTTAAATCCGGCTTTGGCAATATCGCAATCCCATTGGTGTCCGATGAGGTTCCAGTATAATTCGGTGTGATCGGAGAATTTGTTTAACCCGCCCCAGACAAGGTATTTGATGATGAACTTCTGGTCGCCTTCCACATATTTATCTGCGGAACCGATCTTGATTTTTAAAAAATCTCCTTCGTAGGTGGTGCTGTACATAAAATCGTCAACAGTAATATTTTTTATGATCAGTTCATAATCGGCGGAGAAACTTGCCCTTTCGGATTTTACTCTTGCGGGAAAATCAACCTGCCTGTATCTGAAAGGCAAGGAGCGGATGATACCGTGTTTCTGCTCTTTAAAATGTACATCTATAGTTTCGGTAACCCAGATAGATCCGTCGGCATTCATTTTCATGTCAATGAAATAATTGGTGATGTCGAAGGCTTCTGAGAATCCTGCAAAACTCAGGAAGATTAAAACAATAACTGCAAATATTTTTTTCATATTGTTTTTGATTTTTTTGTACAAATTTTTCAAACAGGCTTCTACACCTTGCCGTGGACTATGGCTTAGCCAGTTTTGAAATCGCTATTTTTTAATTTCAACCCTGATCACTTCACGTTCTATATTTTCAATCTCAAAGAAATCGGCTGTTTTGAAACTGAAAATTTTTGCGAAGACATTCCCGGGGAATGATTCAACGGCTGTATTGTTATCCCGGACAACGGCATTATAATACCTCCGGGCGTTCTGTATGGTGTCTTCCACTTCAATCAGCGAATCCTGCAGCTTCATGAAATTCTGATTTGCTAACAGGTCGGGATAATTTTCCACCGTCACCAGGATATTTTTCAAGGCGGAGATCAGGTTGTTTTCGGCCGCTTCGTGTTCTTTTATGGTACTTGCATTTTCAGCCTGAGAACGGTATTTGGCCACATTTTCAAAAAGGCCTTTTTCATGCACCGCATAGCCTTTCACTGAATCAACCAGATTTGGAATGAGTGAGTAACGCCTTTTGAGCTGGACATCAATATCGCTCCATGCATTTTTGATCCTGTTACGGTACGAAATAAACTTGTTAAAATAAATTGCCGTTATCAATAAAAGAACAAGAGCAATTCCGATTAAAATATATAGCGCCATAGGTTGAAATTTAGCATATCAAATATACAATAACTTTTATTTAGATGGTTTGGTTTTTATTATATAATTTAGTGATATAAAAAAATGAAGATTTTACAGAAATTTCGAGAGAAGGAAATAAATAATTTAAAAATAATGCTATGAAAACAAAACAGATTTTAAAATATTGGCGGATAAATAAATTATTGTTGATTTTAGTATTAATAGTTGCAAACTTCATCCTGCCAGCTGCTACCTGTTTTTCCCAGGCATGGACACAAAAAGCCGACTTTGGAGGCGGAGATCGTTATGGTGCGGTTGGCTTTACTATTGGTTCTAAAATTTATATGGGGTTAGGAAATTATGCTGGTTCTTTTAAAAAAGATTTTTGGGAATATGACCCGGCCTCTGATACTTGGACACAAAAAGCTGATTTCGGGGGGGCTGCAAGAGCTGGAGCAATTGGTTTTTCTATTGGTACAAAAGGATATATTGGAACCGGATTCGATGGTTCCTCTTATAAAGATTTTTGGGAATATGACCCGGCCTCTGATACTTGGACACAAAAAGCTGATTTCGGGGGGGCTGCAAGGAGAAAAGCCGTTGGCTTTTCTATAGGTTCTAAGGGGTATATTGGAACTGGGCTTGGTGACACAAATTGTACAAAAGATTTCTGGGAATATGACCCGGCCTCTGATACTTGGACACAAAAAGCTGATTTCGGGGGAACGGCCAGAGAAGGTGCAACTGGTTTTTCTATTGGAACTAAAGGTTATATTGGAACTGGATATTTTTTTGATGGAACATCCTACCGTTATAAGGATTTTTGGGAATATGATACTATTACTGATTTATGGACACAAAAAGAAGATTTTGCTGGTACTGCAAGAAATGGCGCAACGGGTTTTTCCATTAACTCTAAAGGATATATTGGGACAGGATACGATGGTTGGGAAAGATATGATTTCTGGGAATATAACGCAGCAACTGATACATGGTCGCAAAAAGCTGATTTTGGAGGTACTAGTAGGTTTATGGCAATAGGATTTTCTATAGATAACATAGGCTATATTGGCACTGGAAATTATGTTATTCTTAGCCAACCATATTTTTTAAACGATTTCTGGGAATATAAACCGGATGATGATACAACAGCATTAAATGAAATTGAAGAGCAGCATCTTAAAATTCAAATTTACCCAAATCCAAGTAATGGTGTTTTTAAAATACAATATAACTTATCAGGAAACACTCATCTTTTAGTTGAAATTTTTAATATTTATGGTCAATTAGTAAAAAATGATTTATTTAATAATTTATCAGGATACCATGAGCTAATAATAAATGCTGAAGGTTTAGACAGCGGTATTTATTTGGTTAAATTATCATCTGATACTTTAAATAAAGCATTAAAAATTGTAATACGGAAATAATACCAGCAAACTTCGCACAACTGAGCAACAGGCACCAGCAAACTTCGCACAACTGAAATCATCTATTTGCACAAATCATTACAAACTTTGCCGGCCGCTTTGGATCCGAGCGTAGAAGCTTTACGCCAGTCTTCACAGGCTCCGGCAGTATCCTTACTATTAAATCTTGTAAGGCCCCGGTTATAAAGGGCGGTAGTGTCTTTGGGATTTTTATTTAATGCTAAACTGTAATCTTCATTGGCGCCGGAAAAATCATTAAGCATGGCCCTGATATTGGCGCGCGTGCTGAACGATTCGGCATCATCAGGATTCATGGAGATGGCCTTGTTGATATCTGCTAATGCTTCGCGTGGATTTCCCAGGACTGCTTTCACGGCGCTCCGGTTTTTGTAAACCTGGTCATATTCCGGATTACTCAAAATGGAATTGTTGTAATCGCGTAAAGCCTGCTGAAAATTGCCCATTTTAAACAATAGCAATCCCCGGCTGTTCAGGCAATATGCATGCATCGGGCTCATCTGTATGCATTTATTGTAGTCTCTTAGCGCGCCCTGAAAATCGTTGAGGTTTTCTTTAAAACCGCCTCTGGTGTAATATCCGTCGGAATGTTCCGGGAATTTTTTTATGACATCGGTGAAAAGCACGATGCCGTCCTTCCATATGGCTATCCTATGCCATGTCAGCAGTGAGAACAGCATCACCATAAAAACACTGAGAAAAAGCATCGTTTTCTTCAGGGATTCTTTCCGGATATTTGAGATCCACTGGCCTGCAATAAAAAATAAGCCGATGTATGAAACATACGTATAACGCTCCGCAACTATGGCGTTGCCGACCGAAATGATCTGGAGCATCACCGAAATCGTTATCAGGAAAAAACATGCACCGAATATTTTTTCACGCCTTATGGATGTCTTTCTTATAACAAGCCACGCGATCAAAATCAATGCGGGAAGGGAAGCATAATAATACCAGGGCAATACGCCCGTTGCTGCGTCCGGATAATAGTGCATGGCCGACAGATGGAACGGTGCAACGAGTTTTACTACATAAAAAACAAGCGTGTATGAGAACAAAAAAATGCGTTCAAAAAATGTAAAAGTCGGGGGAAGGACTTTCATGGCAGTTTCCTGCGAGGCTATAGCCAAAATGCCGAATAGCACCGAAAGCGCCAAAAAAGGAATTTTCTCTAAAAACATTTTTGCGCTTAGCTTTCGGTTTTTGTACAAGTCAACCGCTATCATGAGCACGGGCAGGGTTACAGCAGCAGATTTTGATAATAAGGATAAAACGAACAGCAGCAGGCAAATCAGGTAATATTTAATTTTAGATTGAGAGTTGAGATAATTCAGGTAAACCAGCAGCGCACTCAGGTAAAACAAGGTGTACAGGACATCCTTGCGTTCGGCGATCCAGGCAACCGATTCCACATGCATCGGATGAACGGCAAACAAGGCTGATACCAGCAAGGCAGTGAGTTTTTGTCCGCTTAATTTTTCAATTAGTTTGTATACCAGCAGCGTGTTCAATATATGCAGGATCACATTAAACAGGTGGTATGGCATGGGGTTGAGGCCGTATAATTGGTATTCAATTAAGTATGTGATGGTAGTCAGCGGATGATAGTTGCTGAAATAGAAGGAGGAAAAGATGGATTTTATCGCATCAAAATCAAAGGTTTTAATATTCGCATTTTTAAAAAGGTAATAATCATCATCAAAGTTGGCTGAACCGTTCGACAGCGCCCTGACATAAATCAAAGCGGTGAAAACCATAACGGCATAAATAGCCCAGGCCGGGATCTGAAAAGATTTTTCCTGATTGGTTTTTTTAAGCGGCTTTTGCTTTTGTCCTGCAATCTGTTTTTTGTTCACATTTTTGTGAGCCATAAACTAGTTGTTAAATTTGAAAATTATAGGGCAAATATACGTAAACCATAATTACGTATTAGAAAATTCCTTTTGCTAAATTTCATCTATCGAAATGGAAATTGCCGGATTTGTATTATTTCATCCCAATGTAACAATTGAAAATAAAGAGATTCCTCATTTTACTATGCACCAAAAACTTGAGGACTGAAATTTCTGATAATCTAATTATAGAACAGGTAGGTATCATCGTCGAGGTTGACAAAGCCGTTGAACAGCGCCCTGATATAAATAAGAGCCGTAAATGCTAACACAGCATATATCGCCCAGCGCGGGATTGCAAATGATTTATTTTGTAAAGCACTGCCTCCTGGTTTTTTTTTCGTCCGGGAGACAGCTTGTTTTTTGTTTTCAGGCTTGTCAGCCATAAGGATTGGGTCGTACTTATTGCAGCGGTGTGATCACTTCCAGCACTTCGGGCAGATCCATACCTAATGATTTCATCCTTTCGATGGTAGGAACCCCGTTTGGTGTCCACCCACGGCGTAAATAAACGGCATCAAGCAGTTTTTCATACTGTTCTTCCCTGTATTTACGGGTAATGGCCAGTTTTTCTTCGGTGGTTTTTCCTTCAGGGTCGATGCCGATCTTTTCTTTCATTTGCTTGTCGTAGCGTTCCTGGCGTGATTCATATTCTTCCACAGTAACAGGGCCGGCGGCACGGTATGGCTGTGCATCATGTTTGCGAAGGCCTTTACCGCAACGGATATCAAAAACTCTCTGATATTGATATACTTTTTCGGATTGAACGATCAGTGAATCTTTATCAAGGTCAAGACCGGTAACCGCTTTATAGATGGCTACATAATTGTCAACGTGTTCGGGAACCTTTGCCGGTTCAGCAGTTTCTGCGTTATTTTCCGGTTCAACGTCGTTCCAGGGTAATTTACAAAGCCCTTGCAACCCAAACCAGGTGCGGAACATCGGGAAATAATACAAGGCTTCTGCTTTTTTCTCAAACGTAGGGATCTGGTTGTTGACCATGTCCATGAAGATCAGCCAGGCTTCATCGTGTTGCGGGCCCTTGTTGGTCATGGCATATCCGCCTTGTTGTGCAAGCGATTCCTTTGATACATATTGTGAATATTCAAGGCCTTTGTTTTCCATACCGATATCCTGAAGGAATTTCGGGTCGCCCCAGCCTTTGGCTGCAAATATTTCTTTCATTTTATGAACACCTTGTCCTGCGATCACACCAAAACCTTCGCCACGCGCAAGCTGGTGCAAAATTTCCATAGCGCCATCGGCGTTTCCAAAGTTCAGTTTAATGCCACCGGTACGTTCTTCGTTCAGAATGCCGTTTTCATAACATTCCATCACAAAGCCCAGGATGGTGCCCCAGCTGATGGTGCAAATTCCGTATGTGTCGCAATAAAAATTAGCCTCAATGGTAAAATCCGGATCAAAGATACCTGCGCAGGAACCTAAGGAAGCGGCCGTTTCGTATTCAGGTCCGTCAACAATTACTTTTGAACCTTTGTAGGGGCCGGTGCGAAGTTCATAATTATCCACACCTTTGGCGCACGACATGTTACAGCCTACCCAGCAACCGTCGGGCATGTTTTGGGTGAAACGTTCTTTATACACATTGGCATGTACTTTTATCGCATCGGGATGACTGCCGAATTTGAAATTATGGGTGGGGAACAGGTCATAATCATTCATAATATGAGTGAGGTGAGCCGTCCCTATTTTACGCATCTGGCATTGTTTATCATCCAGTTCACGCATTTCTTTATTGAAGCGTTTTCCGCGTTCCATAATGGTTTCGAGGTCCGCCACATTGTTGAGGTTCCCTTTGATGCCGGGAATTTTTGCAACGATAGCCTTTATTTTTTTATCACGCAGTACCGTACCGATTCCGCCTCTGCCGGCTTGTTTCAGACGTACCACCTTGCGTTTCATATCAAAGAATGTGAAATTAAGGCATCCGATCAGCGAGTGGTCGGCTGCTGTTCCAGCAGAAACCACAGAAACATTGATCCTGTCTTTTTCATCATTGGCAAAAACTTCGTGCAGTTCTTCACCAATAACATGGCTGTCGATCGGTAGGTCATCGGCATCATAGATTTCTACTTTTCCGTTAACGCCGTCGATAAAAATGATGATTTCTTTATCCGATTTTCCCTGGATTTCCATGGAGTCAAAACCTGAGAACTTCATAAATGGCCCAAAATAGCCGCCTACATTGCTGTCGATGGGAATGTCTGTTTGCGGAGATAAGGAAACCACAAGGGATTTCCCGGCACCTGAATATTGAGTGATACCGCAAATAGGCCCGGTGCTGATCACAATTTCGTTTTCCGGATCATTCCATTTGGTTTCCGGTTTGGTGGCTTCCCATAACAGTTTTAATCCAAAACCTTTACCACCGACAAATTTGTCTTTCATCAGTTGGGTAACCGGCTTTTCTTTAATCTCATGACTGCCCGCATTAACGTACAAGGTACGCATGTTGTAGCCTTTATCAATAGGTTTCAGCGTGTATTGCCATTCCTTTAACAAACGGTGTTTGCTCTTAAATTCCTGAAGGTTCATAGTTTTAGTATTAATTTTAGTGTCTATTACGGACACAAAAATAAGAATTTTCTAAAACTTTTTGATGGAAAGTATTAAAAATATTGATATGAAAGCGGCTGCATAACGAACGTTCGGACAAGCATTATGCGTAATAAAAATAGAAAAAACCTGACTAGGTATTCATGAAGAGCAGGAATTCCTCGTTGGTCTGGGTAAATTTCATTTTGTCTTTCAGAAATTCCATCGCTTCAATCGGGTTCATATCGGCCAGGTGGTTACGTAATACCCAGATACGCTGTAACGCCTCTTTTTCGTGCAGGAGGTCATCGCGGCGGGTGCTGGAAGCAACGAGGTCGATAGACGGGAAGATGCGTTTGTTTGAAAGTTTTCGTTCGAGTTGCAGTTCCATATTACCGGTGCCTTTAAATTCTTCAAAAATGACTTCGTCCATTTTGGAGCCGGTTTCTGTAAGCGCTGTGGCGATGATGGTGAGCGATCCGCCGTTTTCGATCTGGCGTGCTGCTCCGAAAAACTTTTTGGGTTTCTGCAGGGCTGATGCTTCCACGCCGCCTGAAAGGACTTTTCCTGATGCCGGAGCTACCGTGTTATAGGCACGGGCCAGGCGGGTAATGGAGTCGAGGAGTATCATGACATCGTGGCCGCATTCGACCAGGCGTTTTGCCTTTTCAAGCACGATGTTGGCGATCTTCACATGGCGGTCGGCCGGTTCATCGAAGGTGGAAGCAATTACTTCCGCGTTAACGCTGCGCTGCATGTCGGTAACTTCTTCAGGGCGTTCGTCAACAAGTAATATGATAAGGTAAACTTCAGGATGGTTGTAAGCCACGGCATTGGCAATTTCTTTCAATATCATGGTCTTACCGGTCTTTGGCTGTGCCACGATCAATCCTCTCTGTCCTTTTCCGATAGGGGTGAACAGGTCGATGATGCGTGAAGTGATGGTCATTTGCGGATGGCCTGTGAGTTTGAGTTTCTTTTCCGGGAACAGCGGGGTGAGGTGGTCGAAACTCACGCGGTCGCGGACAACTTCCGGGCTGCGGCCGTTGATATGTTCAATTTTGATGAGCGGGAAATATTTTTCACCTTCTTTTGGCGGGCGTATCCGGCCTCTGATGGTGTCGCCGGTTTTTAAACCAAACAGTTTGATCTGTGACTGGGAAACATAAATATCATCGGGTGAGTTCAGGTAGTTGTAATCGGATGACCTTAGAAAACCATAACCATCGGGCATGATCTCAAGGACGCCTTCACTGGAAACAATTCCTTCAAAATCGAACGAATATTCAGGTTGTTTTTCACGTTGGGGGCGGTTACGAAACTGGTTGTCGCGCTGTGGGCGTTCCTGTTCGCCGGCTTTAACCTCTTCAACCGGAAGGCCTTCCTGTGTGCCGTTTTCAGGTTCTGTTTTGTTTTCAGTAACATCATTATTTGTTGGTGATTCTGCATTTTCAGTTTCCTGGGAAACGCTAACAACTTTTTCTTCATCTGCAGGCTGAGCAACAGCGATAACCGGTTCATCCTCATCAAATGAAGGTAACAGAAAATCAAATTTTTTTGCTTCTTCCTGAAAAAGTTCTTTTTTATAAACTTTATCCGGGCCTTGTTCCTGAGCTTTTGGCTCTTCTTTCTTGAAGGCAATTTCAGGTTGTTGTTCCTGGATTATCGGTTCTGGTTTTTGAACGTCATTTTTTGCCGCTTCTTTAGGAGCAGGTTTTTCAAAAACTTTATGCTTATTGTAATCGTTGCGGTTGCGTTGTTTTTTATCGAAAACTTTTACAGGTTCCTGTTGTTTGGGCTGATCAGTGCCTGATTGTTGTTTTAATTCAGGGTTTTCGATACGGGTGCGCCGTTGTGTGATTCTACGGCGGTTTTTACCGTTTTCTTCGTGGCTTTTTTCGATGGGTTTGTTTTCTTCGGGTTTGATAGCCTGAATGTCCAGTATTCGGTGAATGAGGTCTTTTTTTCTGAGGTCTTCGTAGTCGGGAACATTTAGTTTTTCGGCAATTTCCTGTAGTTCAGGAATACTCATACCATTCAGGTCGATAATGTTATACATAAAACGTAATTTAGTTAGGGATTTTGTTCGTTAAGAAATAAAATTTGTAAATTTCTGATTAAAAGAAATGTTTCAGCTGACGAATGTCATTGAAACCGAATATTTCAACAGGGAAATTCAGTGCAAATATAAGGATTTTTAAATAAATACAACGAAAATGAAAAAATTATGGCAAATTCTTTTTTGATTCCGAATGTAGCGAAGTGAAATGAGGAATCTATATTTTTTTTGGCACCTCAAAAAATGATTTACCCAAATTATTTGTTGACCATTTTCACATCCAGGGCATCTCTGAGCCCGTTACCGGTGAGCATAAACGCAAGAACGGTGAGCATAATGGCCACCCCGGGAACGATGGCAAGATAGGCTGAATCAAGGATGATATAACCGTAATGTTCCTTTATCATGGTGCCCCATGATGGCATGGGCGGCTGTACACCGATGCCCAGAAAACTGAGGCCCGCTTCCATCAGAATGGCCGAAGCAAAATTGGCGGCAGAAATTACAATCACCGGTGCAAGGACATTAGGCAGGATGTGCCTGAAAATGATCCGTGAGTTGGTAAAACCCAACGCTACTCCTGCTTCCACAAATTCTTTTTCGCGGATGCTCAGGAACTGTCCGCGGACCACACGCGCCACTTCAACCCACATGGTAAGGCCAATAGCAATAAACACCTGCCAGAAACCTTTTCCCAACACAAAAGTGATAGCAATAACCAATAACAATGTAGGTATTGACCAAACCACGTTTATGAACCACATGATGACATTATCAACCCAGCCTTTGAAATAGCCGGCCAACGCGCCCAGAAAAATTCCAATAAGCAATGATATGAAAACAGAAATAAAACCTACCGATAAACTCACCCGCGTACCTATCATGATCTGGCTGAGCACATCGCGCCCAAAACGGTCGGTGCCAAGCAAAAATGTTTTTGTAACAAGGTACCCGTCTTCTGTTTTTTGCTTTAAGTGGCTGAGATCTTCAGTAATTGTTTTACCGTTCACATCGGTGAAGCTTACGGAATTTCCGGACCGTATTATTTTTTGTTCATCAGGCGGCAGCGCATAAACCACATCCGCAAGGTTGAAAGCAAATACTTCACCGTCGTTGGGCGTCATACCGGTGTATTCTTCCACGAAAATTTTATCATCCTGAAAATAATACTTTTCAATGGGTAAGTATTGGTAATTACTCTTTGAACCAAACAGCATTTTTTTAAAAAATCCGGTTTTTTCAAGGGGCTCATTTTTGCAGATCTTAAGCATGCGGACTTTAAATCCGGGCTTTTTGGTGGTGAGCTCCAGGTATTGCTGATTGGCAAAGGGTGTAGGGTCGGGGGTGATGACATAGCCCAGGACGGCCACCAGCATGAGGAACAGGATGAAAATTATGGAAACCAAAGCCATGCGGTCTTTCAGTAATTTCCGAAAGGCAAGTTTTGATAAGGAACCTGAAGCTATGTATTGCTTCTTTCTGAACATGAATGACAGCTTATTTCTGCAAAAATATCATTATCTTTCCAATAAATTTTAAATAAATCCTGCGAATAATTTTTTTAATTTTACAAAAAAATGCCGCATGGGTGATTTTTGTTATTATAAGAATTTTAAGATACACTATACACATCAGGGAGCAGGCCATACGGTAGTTCTGTTGCACGGTTTTACAGAATCGCTGGACATCTGGAACGAATTTTCTGCGCGTTTGTCGGAATCCTGCCGGGTGATTACCATAGATTTACCGGGCCATGGCAAGAGCGAATGCGTATCGCAGGTTCATACCATGGAAATTATGGCCGATTGCGTAAAAACCGTGCTTGATCACGCCGGGATAAAACAATGTGTAATTATCGGACATTCCATGGGTGGTTATGCCGCTCTTGCTTTTGCGGAGGCTTATCCGGATATGATGAAGGGTTTGGGGCTGTTTCATTCGAACGCCTTTGCCGACAGCCCCGAAACAGTGAAAAACCGTATGCGCACCAACAACCTGATAAAAAACAATCATTTTAATTTTTTAAGCGAGTTTATCCCATCTTTGTTTGCCCCGGAAAATCAGATGAAATATGTTTCAGAGATCAACGCACTGGTGCGTGAATCCAAGAGTATGAACGCTGAAGCCGTGATGGCTGCTAATTCTGGTATGGCGGAACGTCCCGACAGGACCCATGTATTGAAAAATGCCGGTTATCCGGTGCTGTTCATCGCCGGCAAACTTGATACGCGCTGTACCCTTGACAAGATGATGGAGCAGATATCCATGCCAAACGACAGCATTGCTTTAATTATGGGCGATGTGGCCCACATGGGATACCTCGAAGCAAAAGAAAAAACTTTTTATGCAGTGAAAACCTTCGTTGACGGTTGTTATTAAAGGGTTAACCAGAAATTTTAATAACGTAATTAATCTTTTCATTCAAGCTTTTTCAATTAAAATTTAAAACTTATGAAATCAATGTTGAAAATTTTGGTGATTATCTCATGGATCTTGCTATTCGCACAGTGCGCCTCCAACGAGACCGCTAATTCTGATACGGTGAAACAATCGGAAATATTTCAGAATTATTCCGTCAGTTATAATATGGCCGAAAGAGAGCTGACGGCAACAGCCACATTCCGTTTTGGCGGCGCCAACGGAACGACCCTGCTTCTGGTAAAACCCAGCAGCGTGCTGTTCGAAAATCAGGAAATGCCGAATGAAAACAATGTTTTTTCGGGAACCTATTATGAAATGAACATCCAGGCCGGCATGAAACCCGGCTACCAGTTTGTTTATACCGACGGTGACGGGAAATCTTATGCAAACCGCGCCTTGATCATCCCTGCCGAAATAACTTCAGCACCTAAGCTGATTGATAAAAATGAGGGATTTTCCGTGACATGGGATTATCCGCTGCAAAACGGCGAAAGCATACATTTATTTGTGGAAGATAAGTCAGGGGGCTCGGCGACCGTTTATAACAATGCAGTAGGTTCAACCACGATGAAGATGAATCCTGAAGAATTAAAAAATCTTAAAACGGGGGAGGTTAATGTTTACCTTGTACGCGAGAACAGCAGTTCACTTGAGAATGCTACGCACCTGGGGGGTAACATGTTTGTGAAATATACTTCTAAAAAGGTTGGTACACAACTTATCGGCACAGAACCTGCCACGGAAATGAAAAAAGATACGGTAGCAAGTGAATGATCCGATAAAAAAAATCTGCAAAATTTTTTGTAACAATTGTTTTTTCATTTTGTCCAATGGAAAAATAAAAAACAAAACATATGGTTATTGCTGAATCAATAATATCAAACAAATGAATGCTAATCCAATAATTAAGTAAAATTGTGCATCTCAATTCCAGTCCAAAGGATTATTTTTGTACACCTGAAAAATAAAAACTCAACTATTAATTTAAAAACCAAAAACGTATGAAAAAACTGTTAATGTCACTGATTATCTGCTTCACACTTTTTACCGGTGTGTTTGCTACCAACCCGCCCGACGAAGGAATGTGGCTGCCTATGTTGATCGAACGCCTCAACTATGTGGATATGCAGAAAATGGGCCTTCACCTTACTGCTGAAGAATTGTACAGCGTCAACAATGCGTCACTGAAAGATGCTATTGTCGGACTGGCAAATGAGCAGTCGCCCACCAGCCACTTTTGCACGGCAGAGGTTGTTTCAGACAAAGGATTATTGTTGACCAACCACCATTGCGGATTTGATGCTATCCAGAGCCAGAGTTCCATTGAGCACGATTACCTCACCAACGGGTTCTGGGCCTTTTCCAATAAAGAAGAACTGCGCTGCGAAGGTGTTACCGCTTCATTTCTGGTACGTATGGAAGATGTTACTTCTAAGGTCCTGGCTGAGCTGAAGGACAATATGACAGAAGACGAACGCGATGCTGCTATCAAAAAAATCTCCGGGAAACTTGAAAAAGAAGCTTCTGAAAAAGGAAAATATGAAGCGGATGTAAAAAGTTTTTTCGATGGTAACGAGTTTTACTTGTTCGTTTATATTATTTATAAAGATGTCCGCCTGGTCGGTGCACCTCCTTCAGCCATTGGCAAATTTGGCGGAGATACCGATAACTGGATGTGGCCCCGTCATACCGGTGATTTCTCCATGCTCCGCATTTACAGCGCCCCCGATGGTTCGCCGGCTGCATATTCAGAAAACAATGTTCCGTTGAAACCCAAGCACCACCTTCCGATTTCATTAAAAGGTGTAAAGAAAGATGATTTCTCCATGATATGGGGTTACCCCGGCACCACCGACAGGTATCTGACTTCTTACGGTGTGCAGATGGCTCTTGAGCAATCCAACCCAACCACTGTGGCTGTTCGTACCAAAAAACTCGAACTTATGAAGGAAGACATGGATGCGGACCCCAAAGTAAAACTTCAATATGCTTCTAAATATGCCCAGTCGGCAAACTACTGGAAATATTTTATCGGACAGACCAAAGGTTTGAAACGTCTCAATGTATATGAAAAAAAGCAACAGATCGAAAAGGATTTCACCCAGTGGGTTGTCACGGATGAAGCCCGCAAAGCTAAGTATGGAGATGCGCTTCAGATGATAGCGGACGGCTATAAAGACTATAAAAAATACAACCTGAGCATGAAATACCTTGAAGAAGCGGTATTCCAGGGGCCGGAATTTATTTATTTCTCGTTCGGAGCTTTTCAACTTTACATGAAGCTAAAAGCCCAGAATGACGCCAAAGATAAAACGGTAAAAGCCTCGTATGATGGTGATATTAAAACCATGGCCAATGATTTTAAACCTGAAGTGGAAAAGTTTTTTAAAGATTATAACCTGCCGACCGATAAAAAGCTGTTCGTGGCTTTGCTGAAGATGTATTACGATAACATCCCCAAAGAACAATGGCCTGATATTTTTACCACGGATGCAGAGAAAAAATTCAAAGGTGATTTCAATAAATGGGCTGCTGAAGTTTATGGTAAATCCATTTTGGTTGATAAAAACAAACTGATGGCATTCCTCGACAAACCTACTTATAAAGTTCTCGCAAACGATCCCGGATTCAGGATTACTTTGTCAATGGTATCATGCATCCGTGGGCTCTATGGTTCCATGGGCGACCTGGAAGCCAAGATCAACCATGGCAGCCGCTTGTTTGTTGCCGGTTTGCGCGAGATGAATGCCAGTAAGAAATTTTACCCGAACGCAAACTCCACCATGCGTATGACCTACGGCAAAGTGCTGGATTATGATGCTGCAGATGCCGTACATTACAACTACTACACAACACTGAAAGGTGTGATGGAAAAAGAAGACCCTTCAAATGATGAATTTATCGTACCGGCAAAGCTTAAGCAACTATATGAAGCTAAAGACTTCGGACGTTATGGCAAGAATGGTGAAATGCCTGTATGTTTCATTGCAAATCTGGACATCACCGGCGGCAACTCGGGAAGTCCCGTTATTAATGGTGACGGACAACTGATCGGTATTGCTTTCGACGGCAACTGGGAAGCCATGAGCGGCGATATCGCCTATGAACCGGCTGTACAGCGCACCATTTGTGTGGATATCCGTTATGTGCTTTTTGTTATCGACAAATATGCCGGTGCCAAAAACCTGGTGGATGAAATGACCATCGTTCAGTAAAAAATAAGAAAAACATAATGAAAAAGCTGCTCCGGAAACGAAGCAGCTTTTTTTGTGTAGTCCGGTGTGATCTGGCGCGGTACAATGTTCTTACTTGTGATGTTTGAGACAGCCAACATTTTTATGATCATCATAAATCTAAGATCGTTGATCCCTGCCCGCCTGACAGTCGGGCAGGCGAGGGTGTTCTTAAATTCTATTGTTCTTTTTAATATCGAATATTGATTAACGATTTTAGATTTGCGAACAAAATCATAAATCAAAAATCGTTGTTGTGTGCTTATGTCGCGGCTCCGGAGGAGCCAAACATTTTTAAAAGATCGACCATACATACAATCTTGCCCCGGAGCGGGCAAAACATTTCCTTTTCATCCCGTAAGAATGTGAGGTTGGTAAAAATTTGGTCAGGGAAAGTTCCGCTCCGTAGGAGCGGGATATTATTGCGGTAAGTCTGTTAACCGACATTAACCGCCGGAGCTGACCACCATATTACTAACCAAGACTTCCGGCTTTGAGTAATATCTTTTACCTTTGTAAAAAAAGTGTAAAAACCTTCCTATGCAAATTCATTTTGTTGATGCCGAACACGTGAAATTCGATGGCGGCGCCTGTTTTGGGGTGGTGCCCAAATCCATGTGGAGCAAACAATACCCTCCCGACGAAAACAACATGGTTGTTGTTTCCTTACGAAATCTTTTAGTTGTTGAAAACGAACGAAAAATCCTTGTTGATACCGGCGTTGGGAATAAGCAGGATGAAAAATTTGGAAGCCACTTTTATCTGAGCGGCCATAACAACCTGATAAATTCTTTACATGAACTTGGCGTTTCCCCGGATGATATTACCGATGTGGTACACACTCACCTTCATTTTGATCACTGCGGCGGGACCTTCCGCTTGAACGATAAAAATGAAACTGAAGCGGTTTTTAAACATGCGGATTACTGGTGTTCAACGGCACAATGGGATTGGGCCAACAATCCCAACCCGCGTGAAAAGGCTTCCTACCTCAAGGAAAACCTGCTTCCGTTTGAACAAAGCGGCAAGCTGAGGTTAATTGAAAATGAAACTCAATTTACGGAAAATATTTTTCTGAAACTGGTGAACGGGCATACGGATGGGCAGATAATTCCTATGATTCGTTTCAAAAACCGGACGCTGGTTTATATGGCAGATTTTATTCCTACTGCAGGCCATGTTTCACTACCCTATGTTGCCAGCTACGACACGCGACCGCTGCTATCCATGGAAGAAAAACAAAAGTTTCTGCTTGAAGCTGCCGAAAAAAATTATCTGCTGCTCTTCCAGCACGACGCCCTTAATGAATGTTGTACCGTTCATCAAACCGAAAAAGGGGTGCGGGTGAAGGAAACGGGGACGCTGGAATATTTTCTGAATCGATAATCTGTAATAGCTGCTTTTTTATGTGTTGCAGAAGGTATTTTGCAAGAAAAAACAGTCACTGAAATTAACGTACAACAACAATTTTTTTTGTGATGCTGCTGTTGTTTGATGAATTGATAATTTTCACAAAATAAACCCCACCACTCTTCAGGCCGCTAAGATCCAAGGAAGTAAGCTGCTGCTCAAGTTCCGTATATATTAATTCCTGTCCAAACAGGTTGGTCAGTTGCAGGTACCAGCCTGAACCATTTATAGCTTCTATTACTTCCACATTCAACAGATCGGGGCAGGGGTTGGGCCCAATGCTGATATTTTCCGATGTGTTGGTGTTGCCTTGTATGCCGGCCCAGTATTGGCTGTTGATGCTGTCAACGGCAGCTTTGCTGTCGCCTCGTTCATAAAAATCCACGGTAATAAAATTCGGAAATTTATTATGCTCGTTCATGCATTCTTTCAAACGGTTCAGCAGGTAAGGGTTGGCGTTCGCCACGGCAGCCTGGGCTTCTATTCCTGTACCCAGCGTAGCGTCTGTAACAAAATGGTTGACGATAAACAGCGGGTTGTCCGGATTTCCCCGGTTATAATCGCAGCTGAACTCGCCGGTGTTGTGTGCCGAGTAGCCCGTTTCCACCGCATAATCCCATATATAATGATACCAAGGCTGCGCGGGAGTTCCGTCATCAGCTTCGCTGAAAATTACCAGGCGCTTTCCGCTTGTGATCATCTCCTGCAAGGTCGGCCATTGTAATGTTGTAGTATCTTTTACAAACAGGTGGGAGAGCAGCCCCGACTGGCTCAGCGCGGTTTCTATAAGCGCCGGCGAAGCATAATTTTCTAGAATGAGGGTAACGATTTCCTGCGTGTTATTCTCCAGAAAAGCTTTTATCTCATCGAGTTTGTCGGTCAGCGGGGCATTTCCCAGGTAAGAGAATCCATGATACACGGTAGCAACACCGTCTTTGTCGTACACATCAATCATGAGTACACGCACACCATCGTTGAGTTGTTGGGTAATGGTGTTGTTCTGGTTAGGCAGGAGAAAGCCGTCAGCGGCGTCATTAAAAGCGTTGTGCGTGGTGAGGTAGGCCACATCATCGTATGTTCTGATGCACAAATACATATAAACATTGCATTGTGCATTGCATTCTGAATTAGAAAAGAAAAAAGACAGCAGAAAAATTATAATCTTTTATGCAGAAAAAATAAAAATAATTACCAACTCCCAAATTCCTGTTTATATTCCTTAGTATTGAATTTAAAGCTTTCGGTTTTTTTAAAGAAATCAATTTTCATATCACCTTTAACAAAGCCCTGTGTGCGAAATTGCTTATTAATACTAAGTAACCATGGTGTTATTTTTTCATTGTCTTTGTCCATAATATCAAACTGCATATCGCACAACACTTTTGTTACTGTTTGCGGTGGATTGAAGTTATTGTCCGTTTCTGTAACCGGGCTTGCAGTAAAATTAATAATATAATTCAGGTAGAGTGTTGAATTCCATTTTGCGCCGCTGATCACAATGCGGCTAATGGAATAGGGTAATCCATCTACCTTGCTGAATCCGTATTTAATAGTTTTCTTTTCTGCTATGGCATTGATCTTGGTTTCGTATTGTTTTTTCGTGGCATCAATCTCATCTTTTAATTTTGCAACCTGCGGTCCCACAGTTTCATAATTGGTTTTTGTGATGGTGGCTGCAATCTCATCTTTTTTCTTTTTCAATTCAGCCATCTTAGCTTCACATTCGTTGTAAAGACTGATAATAGAGTTAAAATCATCTAGGTTGATATCTGGTTTTGACGTTGAGTTTCCGGGATTGCTTGCGAGAAAACTTGCCGAGAAATATTGTTCTTTAGTTTCTTTGATTTTATTTCTTTGAGCTGATTCATTCAGCCAGTTTTCAATTTTACCAGCTCCTTTTGAAGCGCTGTTTAAGATTGAGGCCCATTTTTCGAGACGCCCTACCGGAAATTTAAGCAAGCCTCTTTTTGATAAAATGCTGCCTGCAAAATCCAACGTTGCTTTGGTTTTTTTATTTTCTTCAGGAATAACTTTTGACGCAATATCTATAAGAGCCGCTGCACAGGGCAGGGCAAATGCCCCTCCGGTAACCACAGAAGCGCCACATGCCATAATTCCGAATCCTGTAGCAGCATATCCCAAAGCATCAGAAATGGTAAGCGGGTCAAGCGAAAATTTTCCTGATGCAGGTCCGGTTGTTTTTAATTTCCCATACTTGATGTCGGAAACCGGATATGGGAAAAAGGCATCCACGTCTTTGATTTCCTTTACCGTGCCATCTGCTTTACAGATGATAATATCTGCTTTCCGGTCTTTGTGATTGCCGAACAGAAATATCTGGTTATGAAATGCTCCTATAGATGGTTTGCCCGTGGAATCAAAAAGCATTAAAAAAACTTCGCTGGTGTCGCTTTTCCGGAATGCAATCTTTTCAACTAATGGCGAATTCTGTCTGAAACGGATACACATCACCGACCCGTCTTCATGCAGCCCGATTACCTGATAATTTGTATCGCCGGTTAATGCAAAAACATATTTTTCCGAAACGCCTAAAGGAGTATTGGGCTCCTGTGCAAATGAGTTAATACTGGAAAATGATAGAATGCTAAATAAAAAAAGTAAACGCAGCGCCTTTTTAGATGATGATTTCATAAAATTGTTATTTAAATTCAGTTGATAAAAATAAGAAAATAAACCGGATATACCGGCAAATTGTGCTTAAAAAAACAATTTTATTAATTGCTGATCGCCGGCGCTTTTTGAATGTATTCCCTGCTTTCCACCTGGTCAACAAAAAATCTGGCCAGGTCGGCACGGGTGACCATCAGGATGATATTGTCTTTGCCGTAATAACCAACATGTTTTATCCCTTTTGCGGGCCCGTTGGCCAGCACGGCCAGACGTACCAGCGTCCAGTCAAGACCGGATTGTTTTACCAGGTTCCCGATGCGCCTTATCTCGTTGTACGCCCCGGGAATCAGTGATTTTACAATTTTAACCAGAAGCCTGAACTTAAATGAGTGCCGATCGTTGGCATCGTCAACGCTGGCGGTGCCCATGGCAATCAGCCTGCGGACATTATATTTTTTCATGGCGTCAATGATGTTTTGGGTGCCGTCGCTCAGCTCGGTGGTTTTTACATTGGTGGTTGCCCCCAGAATGCTAATCACTGCCTGAGCTTCGCTCACTGTGCGTTCGATAGCCGTGATATCGCCAAGCGTCCCTTCGATGACCGTCAGATTTTTATCCTGAAAACTTATTTTTGAAGGATTCCGTGCATAGGCCATTACTTCAAAGCCTTTGGAAAGCGCATATTTCACGATTAATTGCCCCGACGGGCCTGTGGAACCAAAAACGGCGATCTTCATAAAAATTGTTTTTTGATTTTTTCTGAAAAAGCTTTTTAATTGATGGGGAAGTATATCGGATGCCGGTCGTTATATTTCAAAAGAAAATGGTGTATCATTTTCCGTTTTTGCTTTGTCTTCTGCAGTTCCTGGTATAGCTCATCATCGTGGGCTTTTAAAAAATCGCTGAAATCCTTGTAGTTAAAATGAATAGTATTGCCCGTTTCAAAGTCAAGCAGGAATTCCGAATAATCGTTGGTTGACCCAACGTAAGCAAGCGGTTCAGGCGATATATACATGTCGGGCATGCCATACCTGTTGAACGCAATAAAATGAGACAACGCGCCGACAATAAACATGCGGTAATAATATCCGGAATAACCCTGGCTTAAATACAAAATTCCGTTTTTGCAAAACCCGAAACATTCATCGATCTCGCAGGTTTTTTTGCTTCCGATGGAGTCGGGGCAGGGGTATCGTAAAATGACACTGCCGTCTTCGCCGTATATTTTATCTTTTATAACTTCAAATTCCGGAAGCGATGGCTTATTGTTTTTAAATTCCTTAAAAGTCTGGTAGATGCCGTCCTTCAATTTAAAATCGCGGGTATATTTTACTAATGTTGAGTCGTTTTGTGCATGCAGCGGGGCAGCCATGAGAAAAGGAAACAGCAAAACAAGGAATATCCTGGAAAACCGGGCTGTGCTTTTGTTACATATAGGTACGCGGTGGATGCATATGGAAGACAAGGAAGTCATTTTATCAATTTAAAACAAAGTTACAATAAAAATATTTGTACGAAACTTAAATTTCTGACAAATCTTTGTCTGATTACGGTTCGGCTTAGGCTCCAGCCTAAGCCGTAATTATTATTACAGGCTCCAGCCTGTATTATTTAATCGTTTTCCATAAAAAAGTTACTTTTTCTATATCAATAACAGCACTTAAATCAGCATAATTTCTCGCACTTGAATAAAGGTAGTCTTCTGGTTTTTCAACTAAACCAGCCCGTACTGGATTATTGTGAATATAGTTAACCTTTTGCTCAATAAACTTTTGACTGTAAATATGTTCAGGATGATTCTCATGTGTCCATATTTGATTTGTTTGTTTTGGCTTGAATTTACCATGGTACTCAAACACAATTTTCATCCATTCCTTTCTACTCTCTGTATTACCTTCAATTATTTCTAAGAATTTATTGCTGCTGTAATTCTTAAAATCCCTGATAAATCCGCTCAAGTCGTTCTGTTCGCTTTGAGCCAACAAATGAATGTGGTTTGACATGATTACATACGCAAATAAATTCAACCCTTTATGCTGTTGGCAGTATTTAAAACTTTCTATTACAATATCACGATATGATCTTCTGGTAAAAAGATCAACCCATCCCACAATTTGAAATGTAAGAAAGTAGGCACCTTGTTTATCAATAATTTTATATCCCGTTGACATTTTATTTTTTCTCTAAAAACAAAGTTATTACTTTTTTACAGGCAGAGCCTGTTATCATAGTCTTGACGAAGGTAGAACCTTCGCCGAACGGGGGCTGGGGGTATGGTAAAATCTATAGTCCCCATTCAAAGAAATACACCATTTTATAAATCCCCACGCTGATAAAGTCAAATAAAATCCCAACAACCAAAGTTAAGCTACAAAACATTGCAAAAAACAAATAATTCCAATGTTTACCGGGATTGTTTTTAACCCTGTAAATAATTGATAAAACAACAGAAATTAAAGGAATAAGAATCATATAAATAACAGACGAAAGATATAAACTTTCATAAAAACAAATCACTTCAGTTGTTGCGCGTGATTCCGGGTGAAAAAATGAATACATAATAAAAACTAAAAGGAACCATCCGATAAAATACAAACCAATTAATAAAAAAGATAATCTGAAATTTTTCATTTTTTCAAAAATTATTCAGCATTTTTTGCCCAATATTTTTTTGGTAAATCAGTATATTTTTTAAGGTCTTTAATTTTTATTTTTCCATTTTTGAACTTTATAAACCTGTAGCATGGATCGAATAATATATTTCTTTCCTCAAAAAGTTTTTTATTATTTTCTGCAATAAGGTCACCATCAATATTTTTAATATTAAGCACCGTATAATTCATTGTGTCCTTTGCACGTGAATTTACTAACACTAATTCATTTTCAACCATAAAATAACCTTTAAAAATACCAGGTTTGGTCTTTATTACCGAAAAGCTTAATAAAAATTCAAAATTATTCTGTGAAATATTCGATTTGTAAATATACAACACCCAAACTTTGGGGGTATCAGGTTGAATGGTTTGGTTTTTTAACAACCAATTTTTATAATTCAGAACATTACTATAAAATATATTATCCTGACAGGTATTTTGAGAAATACAATGAAAAGAACAACAAAAAATAATGAATAAAAAAAATAAAAACTTTTTCATGATTTTAATTGACATTTAACTCTGTTAACTGTTGCCATTTTTTATTTTCAGAAAAACTCTTCGTTCCCGCACGATTGTATCGTGTGGTAACCACAACTCTTATTTAGCAACAATAACCCCATTCAATATCTCTCTTTCCCCACAATAATCCTTGGCACTACTATAAACATAATCTTCAGGCCGGTAAACTAATCCTTCCTCAACAGGATTATTATGGATATAATTAATTTTTCCTGCAATTACTTTATTACTCCACAGTTCAACAGGGTGGTTATCGTGTCTCCAAAATTGATGATACCATACATTTGAACTTTGGGCAGCATTTTTTTTAAATCTCTCAATCAACCATTCTTTGCGGCTTTCAGTCGGATTGTCAAGAATAGCTTGTACAATTTTTTTGCTGGTAAACCTTTTAAAATCACCAATTAACAGCTGTGGTTTTTTTTGCTTGACATCCCTGAATATCAAATGCACGTGGTTTGTCATAATACACCATGCAAAAATTTCCATGCCTTTCTCTTTTTGGCAGAATGTTAAACTTTCGACAACAATATCTTTATACTCATTTCTGGTAAAAACATCTAACCAATCAACCACGGCAAAGCTAATAAAATATACACCTTCCGGGTTGTGAAATTTGTAATTTCGACTCATGTATCAAAATTAATAAAAAAGATATTAGAAAGGTTTATTTATTAAACCACACGATACAATCGTGCGGGAACACGGGGCCTACCTGTGTGCGTAGTATTACTGAAATACTATTTATTTTTTAAATAATATAATTCTTTTCTTCTTTTAAAATCGTATGGTTTATCAGGGAATCTTTCAATTGTTTTATTACACTGAAAATGCCATACCCTTCCTTTAGAAGATTTATAAAATGAAGAATCTTTATTTTCGTATTTAATTTTAGAAGAATCAGTATATATCAGTAAAAAATCTTTTATAGAAACCATTTCTATTGCAGCGTACATATCGGTATATATTCTCCAATTTCCTGAATCCAAGTATGATCTATAATCTTTATCTTGAGCATAATAAATAAATGTATTATTTTTTTTCAAAATAATTTCTTCATAGCCTTTATCGCTTTGACAAGAATACATTCCAGCAATCTTATCTGAGTTAAAATGACAGCAACTTGATAATAAAACCAATATAATGATAAAAAGTAAATATTTTATTTTCATTATCTCATTAGATTTTGATAAGTTATATAAAATGTTGTTGTCCCTGTTCGGCTTAGGCCCCGGCCTGTACCTGTTATTATAATTTTGACGAAGGTAGAACCTTCGCCGAACGGGATTTCCAAATTATCTTAGATTTAAAATATTTATTATACGGTCATCAAATATTTCATCAGAATTAATTAAAAT
>DAOQAT010000024.1:0-38084 GCA_035354195.1 Bacteroidales bacterium
TTTTTCAATCCATCGGCAATGCGAAAATTTCAATATTATTATCGCTGACGAGACAGGTTCTGTTTCTTATTCCGGCCTTATTGATCCTGCCGCACTTATGGGGATTAAACGGTGTATGGCTTGGTTCACCGGCGGCCGATATCACATCTACGCTGTTAACGCTGCTGGTGCTCAGATGGCATATAAAAAGGATGCTTAGTGCCTGATTAAGAAATTCTAAATCAACGCCTGATATTTTTTTAAAATTTTAGTAAGCATTCAAAAAAAATAATTAGGTTTGTCCTATCAAATTTAAAACTATGAAACCTAACGGAATTGATTATTACAAAGATGCCGCAAAACGTTCGGCACAATGGCATGCAGAAAATATTGGCAGAATGAAAAAATGCCGCTTTGATACCATTGCAGTACACGGAGTTTATTCCATGCAGGAAGCGCTTGATTTTAATCAGGGCTCCATTATTGAACCAATATATATGTCTTCATCGCAGGCTTACCGCGATTCGGATGAAATGGAAGCAGCATTGGCATATCAGGTGCCAACATGGTGTTATTCACGCATTGGAAACCCGAGTATGTATTATTTTGAAGGAGTAATGGCCCTGCTCGAAGGATACGGCATGGAAACCGGCACCTCCTGTTGTGCAACATCTTCAGGAATGGCGGCTATCGCAAGCGCTACCGAACCATTTCTTGCTGTGGATCCAAAAAATCCAAATCAGAAAATGAATTTTGTGGCTACCTGCCAGGTCTATGGTGGGACATTCCAGCAGTTCGGTGTACGTAAGGATCAGGAGCGCAATATTGAATGGCGCAAGATCGTCAACTCAAACGATATTAAGGAATGGGAATCCAAAATAGATAAAAACACCCGCTTCCTATATGGTGAAATGCCCAGCAACCCTTCTCAGGCATTCTTTGATCTGAAAAAAGTTATTGAACTGGGACATGCTCATGGTATCCCCGTGATCATCGATAATACGGTGGCCACTCCTGCCCTGCTGCGTCCATTAACGCTTGGCGCCGATGTGGTAATACAATCATCAACCAAAACCATCACTTCAAGCGGGTTTGCCATTTCCGGCGCTGTGATCGCACGCGACAACTTAGTATCACGCTATAGCTGTGATGAACTGAAAGCTTGTTACGGCGGTTACCTCAAACAACTGCCAAACCGGGATATGGGGCCAAACATTTCTCCCATGAATGCTATATTGGCACTGAATGATATGCGCACGCTGCGTTCCAAAGTTGATATGTTCAGCCGCAGCACCATGAAAGTTGCCAAATACCTCGAATCACACAAACATATTGAACAGGTTGATTATCTAGGCCTTGAATCACACCCCCTGCATAAACTTGCTTCCGAATACCTGTGGCTGGTTGATGCGGAATACGACGAAATGTACGGCAAACCTGTGAACCGCTACGGACACCTGATGTCGTTCCATGTTAAAGGAGATGCACAAAAAACCCGCAACGTATTTGATGCCTTCCAGAGAATCTGGCGCGCCACTGACCTTGGAAGAATAAAATCCGTTGCCACGATCCCTGCCATCTCCACCCATTCGCAGCAAGGCGAAGAAGGACGAAAACTGGCCGGTATTCCTTCAAATCTGATACGTCTTTGCGTTGGCGGCGAACATCCTGATGACATCATCGCCGATCTCGATCAGGCTTTGTCAACACTCGACGGCAAGAAAGTATTCTTTACATCACCCGAATATTCTGCCGGAGGTGCCTCGTCTGCGACATTAAACAAAAAATAAAATTCCCTTATTATAAAACTAACCAATTAAAATTTTTATGAAACACAAAATTGCAATCATAGGTTTTGGTACCGTAGGACAAGGTATCAGCGAGATCCTTTTGAATAAAAAGAAATATTTAAAAGACAACTACAAATTTGATTATGATATTGTAGCTGTAGCCGACTTTGCTTACGGAAATTGTTACAATGCCAAAGGGCTTGATATTCCTGGAATGCTGAAAATCGCCAAGGCAAAGAAAAAATTTACAAAGGACCTTTATAAAAAAGACACCCTTTCGTTGATTAAAAGCTGCAACGCCGACATCGTATGCGAACTTACTTACACCGACCTGAAAACCGGTGGCCCCGCCATTGATCATGTAAAAGCTGCGCTAGGTGCAAAAAAACATGTGGTAACCAGCAACAAAGGCCCAGCCGCTTTGAAATACCAGGAATTTAAAAAATTAGCCGACAAGAATGGAGTAAAATTCATGATTGAAGGAACCGTGGTTGCAGGAACACCGATCATCAACCTCAGCAAAGGCCCGTTAGCCGGTTGCGAGATCTGCAAAATAAAAGGAATACTCAATGGTACCACCAACTACATGCTTACCGAAATGGAAAAAGGTATGGACTATGCTTCCGTTCTGAAAGTAGCACAGGACCTTGGATATGCTGAAGCAGATCCAACAGGCGATGTGGAAGGTTTTGATGCCAGAGGGAAAGTATGTATTCTGGCCAATGTCGTGATGGGCGCACCTTTAAAGATCAATGATATTGCCTGCAAAGGTATCACCAAGATCACCCCAAAGGACATTGAAAAAGCTAAGAAAGAAGGCAAACGCTGGAAGCTGATAGGTTGTGTAGAAAAGAAAAACGGAAAAGTAACCGGCTCGGTAAACCCTGAAATGGTTGAACTGACACATCCGCTGGCTGGTGTAATGGGCGCCAATAATGCACTCACTTTTACAACTGATATGTTGGGCGATGTTACGATAGTTGGCCCCGGAGCAGGAAGAATCCAGACAGGGTATGCTATTTTAACTGATATGCTGGCAATTCACAAAGGATAGAAGATTGGAAGAATTTAAGGTTGGAAGGTTAGAAGGTTAGAAGGTTAGAAGGTTAGAAGGTTATAAAGTTGGAAGGTTGGAAAGTTGTCCCGATAGCTATCGGGAGGTTGGAAGGTTAGAAAGTTTAAAGGTGGCTTGATAATTTATAGTTATAAAAATGTCAAAAATCAATAGATTTGAAGATCTTGAAATCTGGCAGAAGGCAAGATGTTTATGCAATGAAATATACATTTTAATGACTGAAACAGGACTTTCAAAAGATTATGCATTAAAAGACCAGTTGGATGGAAGTTCCGGTTCTATAATGGACAACATTGCGGAAGGATATGAAAGAGGAAGCAAGAAAGAATTTATCCAGTTTCTTTATATTTCTAAAGCCTCTGCCGGTGAGTCAAGATCACAACTTTACCGCGTTTATGATAGAAAATACATAAATGAAGAAAAATTCAAATCTTTATTTAATAGCATTCTTGAAATCAGCAAACAAATTTCAAAATTTATTGACTACCTGAAAAAAAGCGAATATAAAGGAGATAAATTTAGATAACCCAAACTTCAAATATCATATCAATTTTCAACATGATTAAAAATGTAGCCGCAACTTGAAACTTTAAACCTGTAACCTGTAAACCTGTAGCCTGCAAACCTGTAACCTGTAAACCTGTAACCTGAAAACCTGTAATAAAAAACAAAATATGTCATACACCAACAAATACTTAAAAATAGATCTTACCACAAAAAAAGTGGAGTTTGGTCAAACTGAAAAAAAACTTATCGACCAATACATTGGCGCCAAAGGTATGGGCTTTGCCCTGCTGAACCGCCTGAACCCTTCTCCCGCCCCCTACGACCCTGAAAATCCCTTGATTTTTATTAACGGCCCGTTCACCGGGACAAAGATTCAGACCAGCGCACGCACTACCCTGGTCACGCGTTCGCCGCTTACAGGCTGCGCTCAGGATAGCCATTGTGGCGGAAGTTTTGGCCCCCGGTTAAAATTTGCAGGCTATGATTATATTTATATTACCGGAAAATCAGCAAAGCCTGTCTATATTTACATTAATGAAGGCCATGTTGAAATTCTTGATGCTTCCGAATTATGGGGTAAAGGTATCTTTTTCACCAACGACGAACTTATAAAAAGGCATCCGGGTACTGACCCAAGAGTTGCTGCCATTGGCCCTGCCGGAGAAAATCTTTCTAAGGTTTCCTGCATAGGCGTTGATAAGCACCGCCAGTTCGGTCGTGGTGGCGTTGGAGCCGTAATGGGATCAAAAAACCTGAAAGCTGTGGTTGTGGATGGGAATATTCCATTCAACTATTTTGATGAAGCTAAGTTCAAAGAACTGAACCTGGAAGCAACAAAAAATGTTTTGAATAATCCCAATGTGAAATTCCGCCGCCTGAAAGGGACGATGAAATGCGTACGTAGCTGCCAGAACAATGAAATTTTACCAGTGAAAAACTGGCAGAAAGTTCAGTACGAAGAATTTGAAAAGATCAGTTCTGAAACCACACGTGAAGAACTAAACTGGGAAGATACCGGATGCTACAACTGTTCGATACGCTGCTCCAAATGGGCACGCTGGGATGGCCATGAAATTGAAGGCCCGGAATATGAAACAACCGCTTTTTTGGGGTCTTCATGTGAAATATCAAATATTAAAGACGTGGCGTTTGGCAATGAAATTTGCAACGACCTGGGCCTTGACACCATCAGCGCCGGCGGTACCGTTGCTTTCGCCATGGAATGTTATGAAAAAGGTTTAATTGAAGACACTAAAGGCCTGAAATTAAACTGGGGCAACGCCGAAGCCCAGCGTGAACTGCTCAAACAGATGTCTTACAGAAACAGCCTGGGAGAGATTTTTGCCGATGGCACACGCGAAGCTGCATTGAAAATTGGCAAAGGAAGTATGGATTTTGCCATCCAGATCTGCGGCATGGAACTGTCGGGTATCAACCCAAAAGGTTCCTTAACGATGGGCGTGGCCATGGCACTTGCCGATTTTTCGAGCCACACACGCCTGTGGATCGCTGAATCAGAAAACGGCCCGGAATTTAAAATTGAAGATATACTCCCCGCTGTTTTTGATGGCCTCGATGCCACCAACGTTAGAAACAGCATGGTAGTCTGTGATTTTCTTCCACTTGGCCTGCCGGTGCTTGCCGGCCTTCTGAATGCCGCCACAGGAAGCACACACACCGCAGAAGACCTGATGAAAATTGGCGCCCGCATCAACCACCTGTCAAGAGCCTACAACCTGCGTAACGGCCGTTCCGAAGCCGATGACACACTGCCTGCACGCTTTTTCAACGAAGAAAGCCTCGGCGGTTTTATGAAAGGCAAAAAACTTGAACGGGCATATTTCCATTCCTTCATTGAACAGTATTACAAAATGAGAAAATGGAACGATAAAGGCGAACCTACATTAGAAGTACTCAAAGAGTTTGAGGTTCTATAAAAAATCTGCTAATTGATGCAAGGAGGCTCCTTTTGGGAGCCTTTCTTTTTATCTAGCTTTTGATCATCACCAGCACCATTTTAAATTTCTCCACCGCCTTCAGTGCGTGAGGGATGTTTGCCGGCATAATGATGGATTGCCCGCCATTCAGGATATGCGAAACCCCGTTGATCAGAATATCGGCGGTGCCGTCCACGATGTTCACCAGGGCATCAAAAGGTGACGTATGTTCCGTAAGGCCTTCTCCTTTATCGAAGGAAAAAACGGTTACATTACCGGTTTGTTTTTTGATGATGGCACGGCTCACCACCGCTCCATCAGCATAATCCACAATTTCGGGAAATGAAAATATTTTCCCGCGTTCCAATTCGTTTGTTTCCATATCAATAATTTATTTCCAAATTTACAAAAACATTTCTTAAAACTTGCGGCATATTTTTGTTTACTTTGCATTATGCCTGAACTGCCTGTTTTATATTTTGCCATACCGGTAATGAACGAAGCGGAATGGCTTCCCTCCTGCCTTGCCTGCATTGAAAAACAAACGTACAGGAAAATAAAAGTAGTGGTCTGCGTCAATCAGCCGGAGAATTTCAGGGCCATGCCGGAGAAAAAAGAAATTTGTGAAAATAATGCACGGACGCTTGAGTATCTAAAAACATACGATAACATCCCGGTACATATCATCGACCGTTCATCTGAAGGCCACGGCTGGAAAGGAAAAAAACACGGTGTGGGCTGGGCAAGGAAAGTAGCCATGGATCATGTTTCTTCGGTGGCCGCTCCCGGAGATTTCATCATTAGTATGGATGCCGATACTGTTTTTAACCCATTGTTCTGCGAGTCGATTGTTAAGAGTTTTCATAAACATAAAAACACTGTCGGCATGGCATTGCCTTATTACCACAGGCTCACCGGCGATGAAATTCTTGACCGCGCACTGCTGCATTATGAGATTTACATGCGGTATTATGCCATCAACCTGTGGCGCATAAAAAACCCTTATTGTTTCACGGCCATCGGCTCTTCCATGGCAGTTCCGGTACATGCCTACCGGGCCGTTGGAGGCATAACACCCAAACTCAGCGGTGAAGATTTTTATTTTCTGCAGAAACTACGGAAATACGGCAGCATCATTGTCCGGAACGAAGAAAAGACCTATCCGGCCAGCCGCTATTCCGACCGTGTGTTCTTTGGTACGGGACCGGCGCTGATCAAAGGCGTGCAACACGATTGGGACAGTTATCCGATGTATTCATACCGCCTGTTTGATGAGGTCAAAGAAACATTTAGCTTGTTTCACCAGCTTTTTCACAAAGATGTGCAAACGCCTATGACAGGCTTTCTGGAAGAGAATTTCAAAACAAAAAACCTCTGGGGGCCGTTACGTGACAATTTCATCACTGAAGACAGGTTTGTAAAAGCCTGCGCTGAAAAAGTCGACGGGCTGCGCATCCTGCAATTCCTGAAATCCAGGCAGTCTGTATCTGAGAATGAAATGGTTCATCTGACCGAATATTTAAACCTCTTTCATCACGCTGAACTGGCGGCAGCAAAGATCGACACTGTTAATTTACATTTTGAAAAATCGGGAATAGCTGAATTGGACAGTATCCGCAATTTGCTTGAAGCTATTGAAAATGGATACCGGTTTAAAAATAAAATCGTTGACTGGTATTAAATGAAAATTTATTACCACTATAAAAGCTGCAGCGACGCTGTGATTAACTGGAGCTAAGACCAAATCCAATATAGCACAGGTTGATGTAAAATCGAATTAGCACCCCGTTAATAAATTGTGAATAAATTATCTAATTTGTTTTTATAATTCATTTACTTTTATCAAAAAATATAAATCGAAAAAATGAAAAAATTATTATTAATGAGCTTCATTTTTATGATATTTAATATCAATAATTTTTCTATTGCTCAAGAACAAAAACAAAATAGGTTTAGCGTTAGTTTGGGTATTTCACCTCCAATTCATGTAAAAGGTATGGGTAAATTTTTTAATGAGAATTGGTTATTAGATAATAATTCTTCAGATAATTCATATAAAAGAAACTATTTGAAATTAAATAATATTTTTGTTTTTGATTTTTTAATTAAACAGCACTTATTTTTAAGAATGGCTGGAGGTATTACACATCGTAAGATTAAAGAAAAATCCGAATATGATATTGCTGTTTATAATAATGATAGTGGTGGAATAGAAGAGAATATTTACAGAGAAAATTTATTATATACTCAAAGAAATTGGAATATTTCTTTCGGTATTGGTTATATTATAAACAAAGAGAAATTTTCTTTTTATTTAGGTAGTGAGTTTGTGTTTCATAGATATGGAAAGGGGAAACAAAATGGTGACACATATCTTTTTTACAAAGATTTTGGACTTGGAACAGAAAGATTAAATACAACTGCTTATGAAATGGCAATATCAGGTGGTAATTCTTATGGTATTTGTTTTTTGGGAGGTATTGATTTTAAAATATTAAAAAATATTAAAATTAATTCTGAAATAAGTCAATATTTCTTTTATACATATTTTAATGGGACGACAACAACCAATATGAATTCTTATGGCCAAAATATTTTAACTGGTATTTATGAAAATACAGAATCACATATTTCACAAAGGGATAACCTATCTCAAATTTCTTTTAGTAATTTAGTTCCAAAGATTTCAATAAAATATACTTTTTAATAATATAAAAATCAGTTATTATGAAAACAATTATGTCATGTAAAATAATTTTATGCATTCTTTTTGCATTAACTTTTAATGTTGAAATTACTAGTGCACAACAAAATCCGACTGGTTCCCCAATTGCAAATGTTAACTATAATGATTGGTATAAAGGTGGCAACATTGGCAATGCAACAAAACCAAACATATTCGGAACTTTTTGGAACTCGCCTATTTATACCTATACTAACAGCACAATGCGTATGAAAATTAACGGCGCTTTTGCCGCCAGTGGTCCAAATACACAATACACCATTAATGGTTTTAACTGGAATTCTGGAGTTAACACCACTGGTTATGTAGGAATAGGAATGAACGATCCAATTTTAACAAATAGCCCACTACTAGTTTGGACAACAAAGGGCCCTTTTTCCTTATTACATTTAAATGGCGACAATTATCAACATGTACAGGAACTTGGCTATCGCCCATGGATGAAAATAGGTATGACAGTTACTTCCAATGATGACTTGATGTATGTTGGACATAAACGAGTTTCAAATGATGTAACCGATGCGGTGTTTGCTTGGAGTGATAATGCCGGAACATCCTGGGGCCCAGATAACTTATTGTTTATTTTTTAAAAGAGACCAAGGCGGAAGCAGTCCATTGGATTTAACAGGTAACAGCCTTGATGGCAGGGAAATTATGCGATTAAATGCACTTGGTAATGTTGGTATTGGTCCGAGATTTAATAATTCACAGCAGCCCCAATCAACACTTCATATTAATCAAGAAGATAATGCCAGTTCGTGGTTTCAAATTACCAATCAATCTGTAACAGGACAAACTATTACAGATGGACTTAGAATAGGTATTATTGGGAATACAGGAGTAATTAATTTCCAGCAACAGGAGAATCAACCGATTATTTTTCTGACAGATTGGGATAATAATTCGGGAGGAATTGCTGATGGTGAGCGATTAAGAATCACTGCAGTTGGTCAGACGAGCGTTCCTGACCCGAATAGTATATTTTGTTCCAATCCGGGAAGAATTGCAATAAGCGAAGATGGAAGCAATCCTATAACAAAACCAAGAAGTTTATTGCATTTAGGATATAATACAGGAATGTCTCCAAACCAACTAAATTATGCCGATGGCTGGCGTAAATGGATGGATATCGGTATGTTTGTAAGCAGTGGCTATGACAATTTGTATTTAGGATTAAAATATGAAGGCCCTGACAGACATGATGCCGTTTTAAATTGGGGAGATAACCAAGAGATAAACCCGACAACAGGTCCAGACAATTTGCGTTTCATTTTTACCTCAATTCAGGAACCAGGTATCAGCACAGTGCCTGCAAATCTGAATAATGGTTTGGAAGCTTTGCGTATGACACCAACAACTGGTGATCTGGTATATACTGGAATTGGCGGTAACCCTGGGGTTATAGGGTATCTCGGGACTAATTTGTACTATGGAAATAGCATAAATCCAACATTGACACTTGAAGTTAATTCACCGGCAACTACAATTGGCCCTGCTAACAGCGGATTAAGGTTTACAGATTTAAATTCAACATCTGGCATAACTAATAACCCGGGAAATGGTGTTTTAAGTGTAGATGAAACAGGTAGAGTGATTTACGTACCGGGCGGAAGTGGTGGATTTCAGTTTGGTGATTTATGTTCCTCAGGACCTTCATTTGCAAATGACTTAACAGGTGACTGGCATGTGGGATTAAATGATTTCAATTTATATTTTGCAAATGGACCAACGACAGGAACAGGGATAAATACCGTATTGATTGGCGAAGACTGTGGCAATGCTCCTCAAGGCAAATTACACGTTTATCAAAATTCGGGCACTAATGTTTCTACGGGTATTTGGGTTGAAAATAACGATGCTGCTCCCACAGGTGGCTTAATAAAAGGGATACACTGCGAACTTACTCAAACAAATTCTCTGATACATATTGCAGGCGAATTTATCACGCATGGTCAAAAATTAAATATAGCTGTCTTGGGCAGGGCAAATGGGGCAGCAAATATGGGTAGCGCTACTGTAAATTATGGTGGGAAGTTCTTGGCATCGAAAGGTATTAAAAATTATGGAGTAGAAGGTCGTGTGGTCGGTTCAGCTGTTCCTCCCGCTAATACTACTACCGGTTATGGTGTTTGGGGTCAATCTGAAATTCTGGCAGGCTCTACACAACATGTGTATAATTATGGAGGTCATTTTGAGGCAAAAGATGGAACTAATGATTATGGTGTATGGGCAAAAACAGATGGAAATCATCCAAATGATTGGGCTGCTTGGCTTGAAGGGGATGTATATCATAATGGAGTATATTATACATCTGATTCAACGTTAAAACAGCATCTTGATACTATTATTAATGCATACAGTATTTTAAAGAGCATTACACCATATTCATTTATTTTCAAACAGGATGTTCAAGGGCTTACTTTACCTTCGGTTAAACAATATGGATTTTGTGCACAGCAAGTACAAACTATATTACCTGAACTTGTAAAACAAACAACTGTCCCTGCTATACTTGACAGTAATGGAAATGTCATTGTACCAGAATTGAATTTCCTAACAATGAATACCGAACAGCTAATTCCTATTATCGTTGCATCCATGTTTGAACAGGAAAGAAAATTCGATAGTTTGAAAGTCACAGCTGACAACGGTCTAAATATTAATAACAATAACATCCAACTTGGTGGTACATTGAATCAGGTGACCAATATCAACCTGAACAACAAAAAATTAATATTCTCTGACCCTGCCAATGCAGAAATTAATTCAAATAATATTACTATTGGATCAGATGTTGGTTTCTCATCAAAATTTGGTGTTAATAATATTACAGATAAAGCAGCCGGAGTGTTTTTTACTTCATTTCCCGGCTATTCCAGCGGAAATTGGGGAATAATAGCATCCGCCAATGGTACATGGGGCAATATTGGCGGACAGTTCGCAGCCGAAAATGGTACTTCTGTTAACTATGGCATATTTTCTTCCGGCAGAGGTGGACAATCTAATGCAGCAGGTTATTTTGACGGCGACCTTGTTTATACAGGAGAATTATATAAAGCCTCCGACCTGATACTGAAAGAAAACATAGTTCCGATTAGCAATGCACTGAACACGATATCGCAGCTACAGCCAAAAACATTCAATTTCAAAACCACGGAATATCCTGATATGAATTTGCCCACAGGCAGCAAATTCGGACTGATAGCACAAGAGGTAGAAACCATTGTACCCGGATTGGTGAAAAATGTGGTGCATCCTGCCACCTACGATTCGGCTATGAATATTGTAAATGATGCATTCAATTACAAGAGCGTGGATTATGAAGGTTTTATCCCTATTCTGATTCAGGCTGTAAAAGAATTAGGTCAGCAAAATTCGCAGAAAGATTCGCTGCTACAGGGCATGAACGACCGATTGACCCAGCTTGAGGCTATGTTTACACAATGCTGTAACTCCAATAACAAAACTCTTGTCAACCCAAACGGCAACGATATTACTGTCTCTGAAGTTGAACTGGAAAACCGCCTCGCAGTTGTTCTCGATCAGAATGTACCAAATCCGTTTGCAGAAAATACTGTGATTAATTATTTCATTCCTGATGAAATAAAATATGCACAGATCATATTTTCAGATAACTACGGCAAGATCATCAAGACTGTTGATATCAACAATTCTGGTTATGGTATGTTAAAAGTTTACGCTGCTAATCTAAGTAGTGGTATCTATACATACAGCATCATTATTGACGGGAAAGTAATGGACACCAAGAAAATGGTTTGCACAAAGTAAAAAGCTATCATTATCATTGAAACCGCCTGATAATTCGAGACAATTAAAGTAAACGAATATTACTTTTTTTGCTACCTTTATTGCCTTGAAAATAATTCCTTGTCATGGAATACCGCGAAAATGAACAGTTGAAACTTGCCTCAGAATTTGTTCAATATACCAACAAAAACATCTTCATCACGGGTAAAGCCGGGACCGGTAAAACCACGTTTTTACATAATCTCAGAAAGATCACACCAAAACGAATGGTGGTAGTGGCGCCAACAGGTGTTGCAGCCATCAATGCAGGCGGCGTTACCATACATTCGTTTTTTCAGTTGAGCTTCGCCCCTGCTATTCCTGAGTCGATGCGGACAAAAAAATCAGAGCCGTCCACCGAAGGATACCAGCACAAGTTCAGCAGGGCAAAGATCCGGCTTATCAAATGCATCGACCTGCTGGTGATCGATGAAATCAGCATGGTGCGGGCCGACATCCTGGATTCGGTGGATGAAGTATTGCGAAAGTACCGGAACCGTACAAAACCCTTTGGCGGGGTCCAGCTGCTTATGATCGGTGATCTTCATCAGCTTACACCCGTGATAAAAGATGATGAATGGAACATCCTGAAAGATTATTACCCAAGTGTGTATTTTTTTGACAGCCTTGCGTTGAAAAAATCTGAGCCTGTCAGCATAGAACTGAAAGAAATTTTCAGGCAATCAGATGTATATTTTATTCAGCTGCTCAACAAAGTACGCGACAATAATATGGATGCCCATACCATAGCCGAGATCAATACCCGTCATATTCCGGGCTTTAAACCCAAAGATGACGAAGGTTATATCACGCTCACCACTCACAATGCAAATGCTCATGAAATAAATCAGGCAAAACTGAAAGAGATCAACACGGATTCACATTTTTTTGAGGCTGTCATCACCGGAGATTTCTCACCTTATGATTTTCCTACCGACAGCAACCTTGAGCTGAAAACCGGGGCCCAGGTCATGTTCATAAAAAACGACCCTTCTCCCGAACGGAAATTTTACAACGGAAAAATCGGAAAAATAGCGCGTATTGAAGATGAAGCGGTATTTGTAAAATGCCCGGGAGAATTCGCTGAAATAGAAGTCAACCGGTTAGAGTGGGAACATATCAAATATTCGCTCAACGATGCCACCAAAGAGATCGATGAAGATATTGTCGGCAGCTTTACGCAGATACCGCTCAAATTGGCATGGGCCATCACCATCCACAAAAGCCAGGGGCTGACGTTCGATAAAGTAATTATTGATGCCAATGCTGCTTTTGCTTTTGGCCAGGTATACGTGGCATTAAGCCGTTGCAGGACGTTTGACGGCATTGTGTTAAGCACTCCTATTTCCCTTGCGGGCATCAAAACTGACTCGCTGGTCTCTTCTTATTCGGAAGAAACACGCCAAAATGAGCCGGGGCCCGACAAACTCGTCGAAGCTAAAAAAATTTTTCAGCTGGATCTGATTTTTGAGCTTTTTGATTTTCACCTGATCAAATACCGGTTTGACGATTTGCTGAAACTTAGCACCGAAAACGCCAATGCCCTTGATGTGGCTATTATTAACGACTTGCAGGCTGCACGGAATTTGTGTGAGACGGAAATCTTCAACGTGGCTGAAAAATTCAAATGCCAGGTGAACCAGTTGTCAATAGTTGCAACGCTTCCGGAAGAAAATACCGGCCTGCAGGACCGCATAAAAAAAGCTGCTGATTATTTTATTGAAAAAATAAAAATGAATTTATCCGGGGTTTTGGAAAACATTTATTTTGAAACCGATAACAAAGCGGTAAAAAAACTTCTTTCCGAGTCGCTGGAAAAATTCCAAAAAGAAGTATTCATAAAAAAAGCTTGCCTGGCAGGCAGCGCCAACGGCTTTGAGACCATCTCCTACCTCAGGAAACGAAGCGATGCCGAAGTGGATTTCCACCCTGTGGTAAAACATAAAGAGAAAAAAATAACCGTTTCAAAAGACACCCAACATCCTGCCCTTTACACGCGGTTAAAGCAATGGCGCGATGAACAGGCCAGAGAAAATAATTGCGCTGTTTACCAGGTCCTGACAATAAAGGCCATAACAGAACTATCGAACAAACTCCCCATGTCGGTGCCTGAACTGAAAACGATAAAAGGCATCGGCCAGGCAAAAGTAAAGCGGTTTGGCGTGGAAATCATGGCCATGATCATTGAATATTGTGAAGAGCATGGGGTTGTTCCTGAACCGATTGACATACCGGTGAAAGAAAAAAAGGTGAAAATTAATTCAAAACAGGTAAGTTATGATCTCTACCGTTCCGGTAAAAACATAGTTGAAATTGCCCGGGGACGGAATTTCTCGGTAGCAACCATTGAGGGCCATTTAGCGCATTATGTGGGCAGTGGCGAGCTGGAAGTAACGGAATTTGTTTCGGAAAAAAAATTACAGAAAGTTCTGGACTTTATCGCTGAAAACCCTGAAAAATCAATGGGTGAGATTAAAAATTCCTTTGAAGATGTTTCATACAGCGAAATAATGTTCATCCTTCAGCACTATAAGCGGATGCAGGAAGCTTAATCCAAAAGGTTTAAGGAATGATGCACCGTTGCTAATAAATGGCAACTTTTTCTGTATAACTGAATGTTTGACAACGGATTTTTATAATGTACAAACCTTCTGAAAGGCCAGCAGTACTGATACATAATTGATTATCATTCAGACATTTTTGAGACAATAATTGGCCGGAAATACTGTATAAAAAAAGCTCGGCAACGGAACTATTTTTGACTGCCAGATTAACATTTATCATTTTCTGTAAAGGATCGTAACCGATAACTGGATGATCATTTGATGGATTATTTTCAGAAATTGAAACGGGCGAAATGTGCTGAGGCAATCCCAGCCAGACAAAAGAGCTGTCAACGGTAATTATTCTGTATCCACCGTACATGCATGCAGCGGTTTGTGCATAACGTACGCCACCGGCCCAGTTTTCATCCACAACAGCTCCTGCCCTGTTGGCAACAACATTCTGATGCACATGCCCCGCCAGTATAACATCCACACTATTAGAATCACAGATATCAAGAAACACCGAACGGTTGTTAATTATAGAACCGTCTTCTGCATCGATCAGCGAAGTCGTGCTTGGTGAACCGTCGGCATTGGTACCGATGGCATTTACCGGGGGATGGTGCATGATAATGATCTTCTTTTTTCCCGGGTTTCCGGCCATTACGTTTCGCAACCAGCCGCACTGATCGATGGTAAGCCCGGAACCTTCAATGTTATCAACATCCCAATCGACCCAAACCGGGCGAAATTGGTTGTATCCCGAAAACATGAAAATGATCACCGCATTATTGTATGTAATAAAATAATCTGATGCAGGGCCGACCTGTGATGCATAAGCATCAAGCGCAGGGTCAGAAAGCGGTGGTACAAGTGACGAATAATAATCATGGTTCCCCGGAACAAAATAAATGGGTATCGTTGCAGCCGGATCAATAAAATAGTCGCCGTTTGCCGGATTGGAAATTGGTGAAGGAAACAAATATTGTGTCAGCAAGGGATACATCCCGTCGCCGTTGCTTCCCTCATTCGATAAATCACCACTGGCAACTACAAAAGCAGGTTTTGGATTCAGCGCATAGATGTTGGAAAGCATTTGCGAAAAAATAATACCGTTGCTGTCAATATTCCCGACTAAAGGCGCTTCATTGGAAACATGAATATCAGAGATATGAACGAACGAAAACTGCCCGGATAACCGGCTTGTTTGCAACAAAAACAATGGGAGCAGGAAATAAATGATTTTTCTTGTTATGATCATAATTTATGTAATAGCCTGACTTCTGAAAACAATCAGATATTCAACCAACGGATAATAATCATTAAAAGTACAGCTTTTTTTTGAATGAACATCGAAGCTTAGAATACATCACTCATAAAAATCATAGGGATCAGGCCATTCATTTTTTAGTATTTTAACGATTAAGTTATTAAACGTTTGCTGTTAATAATTAAGGCTTACAGAAAGTTATTCAAGCATCATTAAATAATAATTTCGCTATAAATTAGGTTATCATTTGTACCATTCGGTTGATATCAGCCGGATGCACATTAAAAGTATAGGGTTATGCTAAAAAAAATAATAGCTGCTGTTTTTTGTCTGGCTTTGCTGTCAGGTACAGGCGTAGTTTACGGGCAAAAAACGGCCAACTACGGAAAGCCCATTGCGGAATACCGTGATGCAGTTGAATTGTTCAACAAAGAAAAATACGGCGCAGCACAGGAGAAATTCAAACAGTTGCTGACCACCAAAGATTATCCTGTGGAATTACGGGCTGATGCAGCATACTACCAGGCCGTTTGTGCGCTGCAACTTTTCAATGCCGACGCCGAAAACCTCATGATGGCATTTATCAAAGATTACCCTGAAAACCCCAAGGTAAATTCCGGCTATTTTAAGCTGGCCGATTATTATTTTAAAAATAAAGATTACCCCAATGCCTTATTGGCGTTTTCCAAAACGGATGCCACGCAACTGAGCGCTGATGAGCTATCGGACTATAATTTTAAATCGGGCTATTGTTATTTTGTACAGCAGGATTATACCAATGCAAAAAAATTCTTTTACGAAGCCATCACCAAAGAATCAAAATATACGGCGCCTGCCACCTATTATTATGCACATATAGCGTACACGGAAAAAAATTATGAAACAGCGCTTAAAGCATTCGGAAAACTGCTGAACGACGAAAACTACAGTAAAATTGCCCCTTACTATATGGTGCAAATTTATTATTACCAGCAAAAATATGATGAGATCATTGCCCTTGCCCCTGCGCTGCTTGATTCAGCGGGAAGCAGCAAAAGAGCTCCCGAAGTGGCACGTATCGCTGCCGAAGCCTATTATCATACCGAACGTTATGAAGAAGCTGTACCTTTCATCGAAATGTATCTTCAGAAAAATACGGCGCCGCTTACACGCGAAGATTATTACATGATCGCATACACGTATTACAAAGTCAATAATTACAACACGGCCATTGATAATTTCAAAAAAATCAGCACCACCGAAAGCGATTCACTCTCGCAGCTGGTCTATTATCATCTGGCTCAGTGTTATATGAATACAGATCAGAAACAGTTTGCCATGAACATGTTTGCTTCCGCTTATAAAATGGATTTCGATAAGGATGTGCAGGAAAACGCCATGTTCAGCTATGCCAAACTCACGTATGAAACTGCTTACAACCCTTATAACGAAGCCGTGAACGTGTTCAATGAGTACATTCAGAAGTATCCTGAATCGAACAAACTGGATGAAGCTTATGAGTACCTATCAAATATTTACCTTACAACTAAAAACTACAAAGACGCATTATCGTCATTGGATAAAATCAAAAAACGCGACAGCAAGCTGAACCAGGCTTATCAGAAGATTGCCTACCTGCGCGGTATTGAACTTTTTAATAACGGCGAGCTCAACGAGGCCATCAGCATGTTATCCCTGTCGAACAAATACCCACTGAACCCGGATTTTGAAATCCAATCATACTACTGGACCGCAGAAGCTTATTACAGGCTTGAAAAATACGATTCAGCCATCATCAATTATCAGTTGTTGCAGGCTACCAGAGGGGCTTTTGGAACCGAGTCGTACCAAAATTCTTACTACGGGCTTGGCTATTCCTATTTTAAAAAGGCCAGTTACTCTTCTGCCCTGACCAATTTTAAAAACTTTGTGGCTGACGCAAAAACGGCGGAGCCCAAAATCATCAATGATGCTTACAACAGGGCCGGCGACTGTTATTTCATGAATAAAGACTTCCCGAATGCTATTGAAAATTATGATAAAAGCATCCAGATGAAACTCATTGACGCCGACTATGCCCTATATCAGAAAGCCCTGGCACAGGGCGCTTCCGCCAAACTGGAAACGAAAGCTTCTTCCCTGATGTATCTCATTGATAATTATCCGAAATCGAATTACCGCGTTTCTGCTGTTTATGAACTTGCCAGCACCTATCAAAACCTGAACAATAGCACAAAAGCCATCGATTATTATGACAAGCTGGTGCGCGAATACCCGAACTCCGGGTATATCAGCCAGGCGCTGCTAAAAAAAGGAATGATCTATTTCAATGAGGAAAAAGATGATCAGGCGTTACAGGTGTTGAAAAAAGTGGTGAGCGATTACCCCGGAACACCGGAATCAAAAGAAGCCCTGGTCAGTATCCGCAATATTTATGTCGATAAGGACCGTGTGGAAGATTTCTTTGTTTACGTGAAAGAACTCCCCTTTGCCAATGTCTCTGATGCCGAGCAGGATTCCATTACCTACATCGCACTTGAAAACCGTTACATGCGCAACGACTGTGAAAATTCAATCACAGGATTTAAGGAATACCTCGGAAAATTTCCAAACGGCGCTTACCAGATCGATGCTCATTTCTACCTTGCTGAGTGCCAGTACCGGGCGCAGCTTTATGATGATGCCTTGGCAAACTATAGCTTCGTTATTGAAAAACCACGAACAAAATTTACTGAAAAATCATTGCTGGTTGCCGCTGCCATAAACTTTGAAAAGAAAAATTATGAAGCCGCGCTTAACAACTACAACGACCTGAAAAAATACGCCGAGTATAAAGAAAACATCCTGACCGCACAGACCGGCCAGATGCGCTGCAATTACCTGCTTTCGTTATATAACCTGGCCATCAGCGCATCACAGGAACTCCTGCTTGCCGATAAGCTGCCCGAGGAATTGCTGGTTGAAGCACATCAGACCATCGCAAAATCTGCTCTTGAACTAAAAGACACCGCCATGGCGCTTAATGAATTTGAAGTGGTTACCAAATTATCGAAAAGCGAATCATGCGCCGAAGCCAAATACAATATTGCCAATATTTACTACGCTCAAAACAATACCGCAGAATCCGAAAAAATGGCTTTCGACCTGATCAACCAGGTTCCCTCATACGACTATTGGGTTGCCAAAGCCTTTATCCTGCTTGCCGATAACTATGTAAAAACCGGTAACCGCCATCAGGCTAAATTTACCTTAAAAAGCATCATTGACAATTACGAAGGCGCTGACCTTGTAAAGGTGGCGCAGGATAAGCTCAATGCCATTCTTGAAGCTGAAAAACTTGAAGAACAACAAAAGGCGCAAGAACTGCTGAAACAACAGGATGAACCCGGCCCGGTTCTCAATGAAAACAACTAAAATTATTTCATGAAAATCAATCATATAATCAAAAACGCTGTCATGAAAACAATCAAATATTTTGCTGCGATACTTTTATTTACCATGCTGTACGGCACGTTGCAGGCACAAGTAAAACCTTACGACGAAAGGGTCACCGTTATTGCCCCTTACCAGCCTACTATTTCAGATGCCAACAAGCTTAATTCGCAGCCAATGTACACCGACACCACGTTTGTCAAGCCCCGGATGACCTATCAGACACTCACGCGCAAATACAAGACTCAATATACGGCCGAGCCTATAAAAGCGGCACGCGTCGGAGATGTTAACCTTTCGAAATTGTACAAGTTTTTGGTTAAAGCCGGGTTTGGAAATTACACCTCGCCTTACGGGGAATTTTTTGTAAACAACACCTACTCGCGCTCCTATGCAGTCGGTGGCCACCTGAAACATCATTCTTATCTGGGGAAAATTAAAAACTGGGCCTATCCTGGAAACAGCGAAAACCTCGTGGATTTTTATGGTAAAAAATTCTTTAAGAAGACGGAAGTCGGCGGCGGCCTTGGCTATAAGCGCAACGTATGGCATTATTATGGGTTCAAACCCGACGATTATCCGGTACAACCGCTTGATAAGGACATGTACAAACAACGGTTCAACCTGATCAACGCAGATGTTTATTTTAAAACCAACCACCACCCCGATTCGCTGAAGCTGAATTATATAGCAGACCTGAAATATTATTACCTGAACGATTTTTATAAAACATCGGAAAACGTTATTGACCTTACCGGTGACATCAACAAAGACCTGCATCTGTTTAAAATCACCAGTTCACAGGTAATTGGCATGGAAGCACAGGTAAAATATTGTTTCGACCAGGATTCGCTGAAACAATATAATGCCGGTATCATTACCCTGAAGCCATACATAAAGACTACGTTTAAAGGTTTTAATTTCAATTTGGGTGTTGATATCTCCATTTCAGCCGACAGCAATACAAAAATGCATTTTTATCCGATAGCCGATGTACAGTTTAATATCGTAAAAAATATCCTGATCGTTTTTGCCGGTATCAAAGGCGACCTCGAACAAAACACCTTCAGCAGTTTCACCAACGAAAACCCGTATATCAATTCCAGCGTTCCGTTATCATACACCAGCAAGCCTTTTGATATTTTCGGAGGCATAAAAAGCGACATCAGCAAAACGCTGAATTTTTCAGCCGCAGTGTCCTATGCACGGATAAAAAACCTTCCGCTTTATGTGAATGATACCACGCTGGTGTTCCGTAATAAATTTAACATCATTTATGATAACACCTACCTGCTGAATGTGCGAGGCGAACTGGCTTATCAAAAAGATGAAAAGTTCAAACTGCTTGTCGGTGGCAACTTCTATAATTATAAGATGGAGCATGAAATAAAAGCCTGGCACAAGCCCATTTTCGATGCCTATATTGATTTCTGGTACAATATACACGATAAATTTATCATTACGGCAGGCCTCACCGGACGTTCGAACATGTATGCAAAATCTTATGAAGGTACCGAAGTGAGTAAAAAGAGTATCAATGGTTATGCTGATGTCAGCCTGGGGTTTGAATACCGTTATTCCAAGATCTTATCAGCCTTTATCAATATCAACAACCTTACTTCGATCAAGTATTACCGTTGGTACAACTACCCTTCGTACGGGTTTAATATGATGGCCGGTGTCACCTACGCTTTTTAAACCATACATGTTGCATGCAACCAATTTCGCATTAAAATCGTAGTTTTGTGTAGAATAAATTTTCATTGTCATGAAAAAAATCATCATCGTTTTGCTTTTTATTTCCGGCTCTTATTGTTCTTTTGCACAGCATGCCACAGATACGCTTCGCCGCGCTTCGGGGTTTTACATCGCTCCTGCTGCGACAGGCATGATAGACAAGACGTTAACAGAAAAAAACCAGCCGGGTTTTGGCCTGAATTTCGGGTATCGTTGGGTGAACAAATTTAAGTATGGTTTGTTCATCGAATCAGGAGTCGGTATATCATGGCTCAGCGCCGGCCAGCCCATAACCTATGTTACGGTCAACACCATGGGCCGGGACTGGACTTACAGCGAGGAGTCAACAGCGCATCAGTTATACGTCAGTGCGCCTTTTTTATTTGGTTATAAAGCGCAAAAAGGAAAAGTCCGTTTCCAGACAAGCCTTGGGATGTCTTTTAATATCAAGTACAGCGACTTTCGGAATGTTACGATTGCCGGTGAATATCCTTATGGAATCCCGGGGACAAGCACTACCGGTGATATAGGGTCTTTCGGCACCAGCTTCAGCGGAATTTTTAAAGCAGGAATCAGCATACCCGTTAAAGAACGGCTCTGCATCGATCTGTTGCCGGCAATCCGCTACAATTTCGTTTCTACCACCATGCCCGGGGAATTTGATTTCAGGGAAAGTGTTACCACGGATTTTCAGAACTGGTCGGCCGGCCTTGATATCAGCCTTATCTGGTCGCTCGATAACAAGCCGCCACTGACCCTGGAAGCCAGTGTAAAAAAAAAGGAACGGGCTGCAGATTACACCTATCAGTACAATCCTGATGAACCTGTTAAACCGGCAAAAGAAGAAAAGGTCAAAAAAGGCCCTTATAATTTTTTCTATTTTGAAGCGCTTGGAAGCGGGCTCACCTACTCTTTCAACTATGAACGGACGATCGTACGCAAAGATATTTTCAGCCTTCAGGCACGCGGCGGGTATGGCTTTTTTGGTAATTACTACAGCTTCCCTATCGGCGTAAACGTTAGTTTCGGACATGCCACGCAGAAATTTGAAGCCGGTATTTATTCCACATTTGAAAACCTGATGATGGAAGAGTTTAACGTCAACATTGTCCCGGAACTTGCTTACAGGCTTGAAACTAAAGACCATTTCTTTCTCAGGCTCGCCATGATGTCGCATTACGTAACCAAAACAGGTGGAATCCTGCCCGGAATCGGCATTTCTGTAGGAGGTTGCTTTTAAGAGCAAAAAGTTACTAAATGCAAAGGATAATAAACCCTATGTTTAGAAAGATATTGGTTATAGTATTTATCCTGTCAACATCCACATTATACAGCCAAAAATATTTGGGAATAATTGGTGGAGTTAATTATACTATGTTGACACCATATGATAAAAATGGGAATAAAAATGAAATTAAATCAAGATTTTCATATACATTGGGCACATCATTCCAAATCAATATTTACAAAAAGTTTGACCTTTTAATGGAATTAGATTATTCCAATTATTCTGCTACAATTACTTCAATAGTCAAAACAGATAGTAGTGGAGGTCATTATAAATATGATTTAAATCTTGGATATGCCTCAATATCCATTTTACCTCAATATTCATTCGGGAAAAATAAAATATTCTTCTTAAGTGCAGGACCATTTTTATCAGTATTGATCAATTCAAATAGGGATGGGTTTCATAGTTCTTTTTATCACCCTCAGAATTCCATATATTATGGAGAATATTATGAAAATTTATCTGGTAGCGCAGATAGTTATTTTAAAAGACTTGACTTTGGAATTATCTCAAGCATTGGATTTAAATTTAGAATCAGCGACAGGCTATCTATTTTACCAATAATCAATTATAGATTGGGCTTGATTAATATTGGCAAAAATTATTTTAAAACATATAATTTATCTATCTTTAATAGAAATGCCAGTCTTGTTGTGAGAATGGATATAAATTTAAGTAAAAAAGCCAGCTTATAACTTGTATCAGTATTCATGCAGCCATTCTATGTGATAGAAACAAAATTGAAATCTTTTAACGCCTCTCCTTGGAACATAAATGAACTGGTGGAATCCTGATTTGAATTTTCTATAGAAGGATGCTATTAGCGGTTATCAACCCCGAAAGCAAACAAAAGGCTTTAGCTGATAATTCATAATTATTGGGTTAACCAATAGTTTATCCGAAATTGACGTTATGTCAAGCAATAGTAATCTAATCAATTACTTGTTTTTAAATCCCGTGAGCCAGGATGATTTGTTCTAATATTATATACTCACTCATATAATTAATAAAGTTAGCTTTATCATAGAAAAACAACTAAATTTGTTTAATTAAATTGGAAACAAAATGAAAAAATCAGCCATACTATCAGCCTTAATTTTTGTTTTTTGCAGCGCCTGGGCTCAAAACAAAAACGACATCGCGAAATACACTTCGCAAAAGCTACCATACGGCTTTATCGAAAACAAAGGACAGATCCACGACCAGAACTATAAGGCTAACTCTGCCGTAAAATACCTGTTATGCCTGGGAAACGGCATGAATATCCAGCTAAAGGCAAACAGTTTTAGTTACGATACATACAAAGCTGATGTAAAAGAGAAAAATGCAACTATTGAAACTGATAAAATGACCCCGGAAAAAGAAATCCTTTTTAACTTTCACAGGGTTGATATAGAATTAGTCGGGGCAAATGTTAACCCGCAAATCATAGCTGAAGAACCTTCCCCTGATTATCTGAACTACTATAATGCGGTAACACCCGAACACGGAGCCACCAATGTCCGCCACTACAAAAAAATTACCTACAAAGACATTTACCCGGGTATTGATATGATATTTGTTGCCCGTCAAGGTAAAGAAAAGCCTGTGGAATACACTTTTGTTGTAAACCCGGGTGCAGATGCCGGACAAATAAAAATGCATTATACCGGTGCGAACCAAACCCTGTTGGACGAAAACAAAATCAAGGTGGATGTTGCTCACGGCAGGTTTACTGAAAGCATACCCGCGAGCTGGATAAATGAAACAAATGACAAAATCAACATAACATATAATAAGATTGATGAAGACGTATATGGTTTTGATATTCCATCTTATAATAAAAGCCAGACCTTATTTATTGACCCTGACCCTGATCTGGAATGGGGTACATATTATGGAGGAAGCACTGATGATGTTGGATATGGAATAAGCTGCGACGTAAACGGAGATATAGTAATAACAGGAGCAACCTCTTCAACGGCGGGAATAGCTACTGCCGGAGCTTACCAGGCCACCTGCGTAGCTGTGGATGCATTTGTGGTAAAATTCAGCAGCAACGGTGTTCGCCAATGGGGTACTTATTTTGGTGGAAGCGGTTGCGACGAAGGGTATGGAATAACTTGTGATGAAAACAGAAATATATTTATCACAGGTGGAACATTCTCCACGGATGGAATCGCGACGGCAGCATGCCATCAGGCCACCTACGCGGGACAAGGCACATTTTATGGCGATGCATTTGTTGCCAAATTCAACTATAGTGGTATCCGTCAATGGGGCACCTATTATGGAGGAAGCGATGATGATGTTGGATACGGGATTACTTGTGATGATAAGGAACGGAATGTATATATTACGGGAAATACGAAATCTGCCTCCGGAATTGCCACACCTGCAGCGCATCAGACCGTACTGGGCGGAGGATCATGCTGGGGTGATGCATTTATTGTAAAATTCAACACAGACGGTGTCCGCCAATGGGGCACCTATTATGGTGGAGACGATTCGGATGAAGGACGAGGGATTGTGTGTGATGAAGACGGGAATTTATTCGTAACCGGCTCAACGGATTCATATAATGCAATATCAACAAGCGGGGCACATCAAACAACCCATGGTGGTGTCGTGGATGCATTTGTTGCCAAATTCAGCACCAATGGGGTTCAGCTCTGGGGCACGTATTATGGAGGAAATTCAGGCGACTATGGATGGGATGTTTCTTATGATATCAGCGGAAATGTTTTTATTACAGGCTTTACAGCATCCACCGATGCCATTGCATCAGCCGGAGCATACCAAACTGCCTACGGTGGTGGGGACTATGACGTTTTTATTGTCAAATTCAACATTAGTGGTGTTCGTCAATGGGGCACTTATTACGGAGATAGCGATAATGACAAGGGAAATGGAATCGCATATGACGGATTTGGCAATATCTATATAACAGGTATGACCAAATCAACAGCCGGAATGGCATCGGCAGGAGCCTTTCAGACCACGTATGGTGGAACAGGAATAAATTTCGGAGATGCCTTTGTTGCGAAATTCAATAGCAGTGGTATCCGCCAATGGGGCACTTATTATGGAGGAAGTGAAGCAGAATACGGGCATGGAGTTTCCTGTGATGACCATGGATATGTATTTGTTGTTGGTTTTACGACTTCAACTGCAGGAATTGCCACCGGCGGGTCACATCAGGATACTTATGGTGGTGGACTCTATGATGCTTTTATTGCAAAATTTTCATCAACAGGATCCGGGATTTCAGATAACCTTTTTCCGGATCAGGCACTTACCGTTTACCCCAACCCTGTTTCTGATGAATTGATTATTGAAGCCAAAGGGAACAAAGAAACTATCAATTTTGAAATATACAATGCTGCCGGACAGCTTGTATTTAAAGGAAAAATGTTTGATAAAATTACGGTGCCAACAGCGAGTTTTGCCGGCGGGACATACATTATAAAACTTGAAAACGGCAATTCTTTTGAATTCGGGAAAGTTATAACGAAATAAATAGCCTTTATAGCTTAAGCAATGCTTTCAGATTTAGGCCGAGTATGTTGTCTTTATCCGAATCAGAGATAGGCAGCTCCCTGACCCTTTTAAGGTTTTTCTCCAGGTTTTTGTTATTGCCCAAAGGCGTGTCAGAACCGAGCATCAGGCGTTCAGCGCCATAATAGGCAAGCGCTTTGGTGAGTATTTTTTTCGGAACCAGCCAGGAAGGAGAAATATCAAACCAGAAATTGTCGAGGCCCAGGGCATGCTCCTGCAAAATGTCATAACCGATCATATGCCCCACTATAAAGCGTGTATGCTGGTGTTCGGTGCATAAGTCCATAAAGCGGAAGACATTCTTTTGCTTGAACAAATGAATGAAAAGCGGCATATCATGGGCTTCGCAAAACTCTGCGATCTGATGCATGCTCTCCTGGTCGGTCTTGAAATCGGAAACCATCTGGTGCAGCTTGATACCGCTGTAGTTCCATAGGTGTTTGTATTTTTCAATGTCCTCCATGACATTCGGGTCATTCGGGTTTGCCCAGTAATACTGAATGATCCTGTCGGGGCACTGTTGTTTCAAAGAATACAAATACTTGTTGGGAGCATCGTAAATAATATTTGAAAGGCCGCTTACAAATTCATTGATCTTTTGCTCTACGTTATTGATATTTGTATCCGCGAAAACAGCATCCATGTTTTCCGGGGTATAAGCCGGGTCATGTCCTACACCCATAGGCGCCAGAACAATTTTGTCCACGCCAAGGTGGTCGAGCTCGGCAACAAGGGTGTCATTCTCAAAGAAGACTCCTGCTGCATGAGCATGTCCATCAATGATCATCTTTTTTTTTCAGTAAAAATAATCTATAAAAAGCGGAAAGTCAACAATCACTTTATTTCCATCAGTTCTACGTCATAGATCAGTGTGGCGTGCATGGGAATTTTATTGTCATCGCCCATAAACCCGAAGGCCAGGTGCGACGGGATGATCAGCTTTGCCCGGTCGCCCACGCGCATCAGCTTTATCCCCTCTTCCAGGCCGCTTTCAACTTCTGCCTTTCCCAATTCAAATAATTTAAGCCCGTCATTTTTTGAATCATAACATTCTACCCCGTTGATGAGGTTGACCTGAAAGCTGATGATGACTTTGTCCTTATCTTTAGGTTGGGCGCCATTGCCTTTTTTGTAAATATGGTAACGCAGGCCCGTCCCGGTTTTCTGCATGGCCCATTCATGGCGTTGGATGTAATCTTCAATGTCACGGTCCTCCTTTGCAGTAAGGGTTTTGTTTACCTTGACCAGGCCCGTTTTCAATGAATCTTCATTGACCATAACTTTTTTTTGATCTCCGCTACCGCAAGATGCAACGGCTACAAGCATAAAAGCTGTAAAACCAAGTAATATAAATCTAACGACGCTATTTTTTTCCAAGTTCTTTTTCATATAAAGGTAATAATGAAACGAATTCTTCGATGCTTTCTTGCAATGGTTTGTACATATCCGCTCCTGAAGCATTTTTATGCCCGGCGCCGGCGAGGTGCTTGCGTGCGAATTTATCAACATCTATCGCGCCGGCCGAGCGCAGCGAAACCTTGGTATAACCTTTCCTTTCCGTGAACAGCGCCGCCAACCTGATCCCTTTCATCGTAAGGCCGTAATTGACAATGCCTTCGCTGTCGCCGATCTTGAAATGAAAACGTTTCATGTCTTCCTCTGTGATCACGATATATGCGGTGGAATATTTGTCGATAATGGTAAGCCTTTCGCTCAGGCAATGGCCCAGAAGCCGCAAGCGGTACTCCGAGAATGTACAGAACACCAGCCGTTGGATATCGGCAGCATCAATACCTTTTTCAATGAGTTTGGAAGTAACCTTATAGGTATTGGGGATATTGCAGCTATGGCTGAATGAGCCGGTATCCGTAATAATCCCGACATAAATAGCCACAGCGATGTTATAATCGACAAGTTTTTCATCACCCATCGCCTTGACAAAATCATATACAAGCTCCGCTGTGGAAGATGTTTCGGTTTGTGTGTGCGCTATTTTGAAAAAATCGGAAGGGAGTAAATGATGGTCAATTAAGACTTTTGTGCCTTTTGAGTTTTTCAGATCGTGCGCCAGCCCGCCCACCCTGTCGGGCGAATTGAAGTCGAGGCAAAAGATCATATCGGCATTCGCGATAAGGTCAGCGCACTCCTGTTTTGATTTGGTGGCAATTTTTATGTTGTCAGCCCCGGGCATCCATTTATAAAATTCAGGAAAATCGTTAGGGACAATGGCTGTAGTGTTATAGTTGTTTTTCAGGTAAAACCACATGGCGAGTAATGAGCCAACAGCATCACCGTCGGGATTATGATGTGTGATTACGACAATATTTTTTGAAGTAGTTAATTTCTGTTGTACTTCTTTAATAAAGGAGGTTTTCAATTTGGTTTTTTTTACAAAATTATTATTTTTTATGGTTAAATCATTTTTTGACGGGTCAAAATGAAATGAAGATTTCTCATTTCGCTTTGCTCCCTGCCCGACTGCGTCAGTCATACAGGCTGGCGAGGAATCTTTTTATTATTTTTAGTAAGTAATATGTATTATTTTTTGCAACCATTCACCACTAAATAAATATCATTAAAAAAATCAATACGGCCTGATATCCTAGTTATGCAGAATGTTTTAGTTTATCTCTCGAATTAATTGAGATTCCTCACCTTCCTGCCTTCACTGCCGTTGCGGCAGGCAGGGTTCGGAATGACATTTCAACTTTGGTGGGTATTGGAGGGGGAAAGCAGCGGAGCGCCTTGCGCTCCGCTGCTTTCCCCCTCCCGAAAAACTAACTATAAAGTCATTCCGAATGGAGTGAAGCGAAATGAGGAATCTCTTTGTTTTCAAGTATTTCAATGGGGTAAATAGGAATATTTGTTTAAGTTCAATAAAATAAAATCTCCCCGCTACATAAAAAAAGATTTATTCATTTTTACCTTGGACAGACTAATTATATTATATTTAGCATTAAGGTCTGATAAAAATTTTATTCGCTAAAAAAGGATGTAAATAAAAGTTTTCGTTTGTTGCCTCGGTACTGAAGGATGTCCGCCACGGCGGATGATTTTCAGCAATTTACATCCTTTAGTTCCGATAACAATCGGAAAAGAGGAAAATAAATTGATGAAAAGCGATTCATTCTCTGGTAGGAGCTTGCATGTATTATATAAGCTCATATGCAAAACCTAATTCAAATTTGCTTTTCAACAATTTTTCAAATTTTTATTGAACAATGTGTATATTTACAGTAATCAAAAAACAATAAGTTATGGCTGGAACTTTTACGTTAACCATTATTAAACCTGTTGCTTACAGTAAAAACAACGCTGCCAGCATACTAAAATGTATAACGGATGCAGGATTTTGGATTGTTGCCGCAAAAACGATGCAGCTGACCCCGGAACAGGCAAAAAAATTCTATTTGGTTCATCAGGAACGTGAATTTTATAAACCGCTGGTGGAATTTATGTCTTCCGGGCCGGTATTAGTAGCCATGTTGCAGAAAAACAATGCCGTGGAAGATTTCAGGGCCTTGATCGGAAAGACCAACCCGGCAGAAGCCGCCGAAGGAACCATCAGACGCATATACGGGACAAGCCTGCAGGCCAACGCCGTTCATGGTTCTGACAGTGATGAAAATGCAATAAAGGAATGTAATTTCTTTTTCGCTGAATGTGACAGGTTTTATCAGCCCGGGTAATACTCTTTAAACGTCTTGTTTTTATAAAGTATCACGATTTTTTCAATTTCCGGCTCAGGAGCGTCATCCGCTTTTTTCACTTCCCTGACCACTTCTTTAGTTTCTTCTTTTATTTCAGCTTGTTTTATTTCCGGCTGTGCCACCGGAGCTTGTTTTACCACAGGTTGCTGTATTTCAGGCTGTTTTACTTCAGCTTGCTTTGTTTCCGGCTGTTTAGCTTCAGCAGGTTTTTCTGCAGGTTGACTAACAACAGGAGCTTTCTCAGCTATTTGTTCTATGGAGGGTTCTGCCATTTTTTCAATGACAGGAGCAGTTTCAGCCGTGACAGGAGCTTGTTTTTCAATGGCTTTAGTCTCTGCCGGCTGTTCAAAAAGGTCTATTTGTATGGTTTTCATCATGGGGCCGACGCCTTGTAACAACCATTCGGAATTTATGTCCGGATATTTGTTCAGGATTTTGGTGATCAGATCCAGGCTGGGCAAATTTCTTCCCGACATGATATGCGACATGCTCGATCTTTGAATTCCGATCTCGTCGGCAAATTTTGAAGGTGTCAGATTTTTGATTTTTAACACCAATAATATTCTGTCAACCATATTACAATTTTAAATTTTCGGCTACAAAGATAATACATTTGTAATTTACATGTGTAACTATTTATAAAATACTTTTGTAAACTGTAATTGATGTCAACATTTATTAAAGTATTACATTAGTTTGTAGCTTTTATTATTTAATTTACAATGAATTACAATTCTTAGTTATAAAGAAATATACTTTTAGTCAAATCACGCATTTTATTAATGTATAACTTTATTTGAATTCTGTAAATAGCTGGTTATATTACTTTTAACGTGTTGTTTACTTCGTTTTTGTAAGATATTAGCGATTTAACAATATTCATCTTTAATAAATTACAATTGTATATTGTAAACAATGTTTTTATTAATTTATACATTTGTTTATTTACTTGTTTTATAGTACTATATGATTTTATTATTCACATTTGTAATTTACATTTCTAAACCATTAATCGTTTTACAAAAGGACACAATTATTCCATTTTTAACAGTCAACACCGATTTACTAATTTCAATCCGCTTCAAAAGATGAAAAAAATGTATCTCAAAAAATTGTTTTGGGTTGTTTTGATGACGGTGATAATTTTTTTCTCCAACCCTCCTCCCACTTCTTAATTTTTTTTCCTGGACCAAACAGATTTACCTAAACCAGATATTTTCCAAACTGAATTTCTCTTCCCTATTTATTCCGGTTAATTTATTCCCTTCAAATAGTATTTTCTATGGAATTAATTTTTTGTAACTTTATTTTCTAAACTTCATTCAGATGCCAGCAATAATTATGGATACGGTTTCCAAGTCGTATGGTAAAGTTAAAGCGCTGAACCAGCTTAACTTAACGGTTGAAAAAGGCGAAATTTACGGATTTATTGGCCCGAATGGAGCCGGTAAATCGACCACCATTCGTCTTTTGCTCGGATTTTTGCACGCAAATCAAGGCAAAATTTCCGTTCTTGGGTATGACCCACTCAGGCAGGAAACAGAGATTAAAAAACATACCGGTTATGTCTCGGCCGAATCTTTTATGTATTCCGACATGAAAGTCAGCGATCTTTTCCGTTTTACCGAGTATTATTATAAAGTAAAAGCAAAAGACAAGATCAGGAAACTTGTGGACGTTCTTGATATTGAATTAAACAAAAAGTTTGAGCAACTGTCATTCGGGAACCGTAAAAAGGTTGCGATTGCCTGTGCCCTGCTTCATTCCCCGGAACTGATCATCCTTGACGAACCTTCCAATGGCCTGGATCCTGTCATCCGCATCAATTTATACGAGTTGCTTAAGGAAGAACAGGCAAAGGGCGCCACCATCTTCTTTTCGTCGCATGTGCTGAGTGAAGTTCAGAAATTTTCCACACGCATCGGCCTCATCAAAGACGGAGCGCTGATCCGCGAAACCAAAGCCACAGACTTCACCAGGGTTGGTTACCGGCAGGTCCGCATCGAAAGCAATAGTCATCCGCCGCGGCAGATTGATTTCAGCAAAATGAATGGCATCGCGGCACTTGAACACAAGGGCAACACCACTCAGTTTTTATTTTCCGGCGACCTGAACGAATTGATACGCCTGCTTGGCAGCATCGACCTGATTTCCCTGGAAATTGAAGAGCCCGAGCTGGAGAATGTATTTATGCATTATTTTAAATAAGAAAGCGAGGACATTATGTTGTTCAAAAGAGAATTAAAAAGAAACTTAAAATCGTTCCTGATCATAAGTCTTGTTTGCTCCGCACTTGCCATGTATGTGATCGCCCTGGCGCCGTCTTTCGGGGATGACATACAGAAAATCCTGGACCTCAAGCTGCCACAGGGCATGCAGAAAGCTTTCGGCATGAAAGACCTTGACTATAAAAGCGCCGTCAGCTTTTTTGCCATCATGTTTTCTTACATTTATTTATTCTATGCCATTTATCTGGCGGCCACTTTTGCGCATATCGTTTCGAAGGAATACAGCGACAAAACGGCTGAATACCTATACTCGCTTCCGGCAAAGCGCCTCCATTTTATTTTTGTAAAACTTTCCGTGGTATTTATGTATGCCCTGCTCTCTGTTTTACTCATCTTTTTGGTTTCCTGGTTTTCGTTTGGAGTTTTTATCAAAAGCGGTTACGACCTCACGCCTGTAGTCTTGATGGCTGTTGCCTGGTTGCTGGGCGGGATGGTTTTTGGTTCGGTAGGTTTTCTGGTATCCTCATTTTTTTCCAGAACCCGTATCTCATCAGCTGTTTCGGTAGGTTTTGTACTTTTCATGTATATGTTCCAGGTGGTGATTTCTTTAAATGATAATATCAGCGTGTTGAAACACTTTTCTCCGTTCGACTGGTTTAAGGGTTCCGGCATTGCAAACAACGGAAGCCTCTCCCTCACCTACTGCCTGGCAGCCATAGGGTTTTCGGCGATTTGTTTTTATGTTGGAATATGGAGGTTCAGGAAAATGGATGTGCTGGTATAACCCAAATTAAGCAATAGTGTGTGCGAACCCATCAAGAAAATCATCCGGGCTATTGCTTTAGTTGGGTTTATCCCGACTTAGAAAATGTTTCCCGACAATTTTTATTTGTCGGGATTACATTTTCTTAGTCGATTACGCATTAAAATTGTTTTGCCAATGTACCAATTAATTCGAGTATTAAGAGAAAAGTTTCCTAAATCTACGCATTAGAAAATCTTTAATGCATAATATGGGATATAGCTGGATAAAAAGAAATTCCACCAAAGCCACATCTAAGAAGATTTTAATTTCTAAGATTTTAATAATTTCGATGTGTTTTAAACTTTGATTTTATAAATATTTTTATATTTGTGAGTGACAAATAATAATATGAGGTGCGGCTATCGCTCAGAAAATTTTATGTTGGGCGTTATTTAAGTAAAGAGAGAAACAAGGTAGCGGCAAGTGTAAACAGACAACGACATATAATAATTAAAAAGTAAACCATTGTGAAAGGACTGAAAAACGAAATATTGACAAGACAAGAAAGCCGACATACAATGTACAAATTGCCAAAGCTCCACAAGCCAACGGCCAGACCAGAGCGTTGGCAAAGAGTGCAATCTTGGTGACACACTTAAAAGAAAATTCTAAATGATATTTATATGCCTAAAATTTTTGACAATATTTCTTTACACCTTAAAACAGGTTTGTTAGAAACAATTGAAAGTTCTTACAGAACTGACTTTTGCGTAGGATATTTCAACCTGAGAGGTTGGAAATTGCTAATGAACCATATTGATCATTTTGAAGGTGATGATAATTGTTGCCGGTTACTTGTTGGAATGCAGAGTCCGGAAGAAAATCTATTAAGACAAGCATTAAGCGAAGCAAAAAAAGGGCTGATGGATAACCCGACTGCATTAACACTCAAAAAAGAAATTGCAAAATCGTTTACAAGACAATTGACTTTTGGTATTCCGACTAATGAAGATGAAGAATGTTTGAGAAAGCTTAAAGCACAGATTACTGCAAAGAAGCTTAAAGTAAAATTATTCCTTGCATATCCATTACACGCTAAATTATACTTATGCCATAAAAAAGATAAAGATGCACCTTTGATTGGGTATGTAGGAAGCAGTAATTTAACAATGGCAGGACTTTCACAACAAGGAGAATTAAATGTAAATGTAGTTGAACAAGATGCTGCCGAAAAACTTGATAAATGGTTTGAAGCCAGATGGGAAGACCGCTGGTGTGTTGATATTTCTGACGAACTTGTTCAGATTCTGGAGGAAAGCTGGGCTGGAGAAAGTTCTATTCCACCTTACTATATTTATTTAAAAATTGCCTATCATCTTTCACAAGAAGCGAGAAGCGGTATCGGAAATTATATTATTCCTAAGATTTTACAAACTGACCTATTGCCTTTTCAGATGAACGCTGTTAGCGTAGCTGCCAGACATTTGGATAAACGTGGTGGTGTTCTTATTAGTGATGTTGTAGGTTTGGGTAAAACAATGACTGCGTCAGCAGTTGCAAAGCTTTTTGAAGAAACATTTTTCACTGAAACTTTGATCATTTGCCCAAAAAACCTCGTTGAAATGTGGGAAGGATATGTTCATACCTATCAATTAAGGGCAAAAGTTCATAGCATTTCTAAAGTTGACAAAAAGTTTCTTGAAGAAACAAGACGATACAGAGTAGTAATTATTGATGAAAGCCACAATTTAAGAAACAGAGAAGGGAAACGCTACGCAATTGTTAAAGAATATTTGGAAAGGAATGAAAGCAAAGTAATTCTCCTTACGGCTACTCCATACAATAAGAGTTACACCGATATTTCCAATCAGTTACGGTTATTTATTCCCGAGGATAAAGACATTGGAATATCACCCGAAAATTTTATTCGTGAAGTTGGCGGACCAATTGAGTTTATTGCAAATTATCAGTACTCGCCAAATACTTTACTTGCATTTGAAAAAAGCAACTATTCTGATGACTGGCAAGAACTTCTTAAATTGTATATGGTTAGACGTACCAGAACATTTATTAAAGAGAACTATGCAACTTTTGACGAGAAAAAGAACCAGTATTATTTAACATTCAATGACGGCAGGATTGAATATTTTCCTGACAGACTACCTAAGAAAATTGAATATTCTTTTGACCCAAAGGACAAAAATGATATTTACGTAAAACTTTATGATGAAGATGTTGTCAAAATAATCAATGGTTTATACCTTTCGCGTTATGGATTGGGAAATTACATTGATAAGGAAAAAGAAGGGCTGGCAAATGCAGAAGAAAGAAAAATTATTGCCAATTTAAGCCGTGCAGGAAAACGATTAATGGGTTTTTGTAGAACCAATCTTTTTAAAAGGTTAGAAAGTTCGGGGTTCTCTTTTCTTATTTCATTAGCACGACATGTTTTAAGAAACGAAGTTTTTGTTTATGCTATTGAAAACAGTTTACCATTGCCAATTGGTCAACAGGAAAAAGCTGAAATGGACGAGTTTTTAGAGGAAAACGATAATGGCGACATCGTTGTAATGAATTTAATTACCGATAAAGCCGAATACAAGAAGTTAGCAAAGAAATATTACGAAAAATGTGTTGCTGAAAAAAACAGATACGACTGGATTTCCAGCAATTTGTTTACAGATTCACTTAAAGAATTATTGATTAAGGATGCAAAAAAAATAATCTCTATACTTGAAATTGGTAAAAACTGGAGTCCTGATGATGACAAACAATTGAATTCACTTGAAAAACTTTGTGAAAAAGACCATAAAACTGAAAAAATCATAATCTTTACTCAATTTGCCGATACAGCGTATTATCTGTTTGAACATTTGAAAAAAAGAGGTTTAAAAAATATTGCCTGTGCTACCGGCGACCTTGAAAACCCGACTGATTTAGCCCATAGATTCAGTCCTGTAAGTAACAAGGTTAAAAATGTAAAAGATGAAATACGAATTTTGATAAGTACCGATGTTTTAAGTGAAGGTCAGAATTTACAGGATGCACATATTATTGTAAACTACGATTTGCCCTGGGCGATTATCCGTTTAATTCAAAGGGCTGGACGTGTTGACAGAATTGGACAAGCTTCGGACAAAATATTTTGTTACTCATTTTTGCCACAAGATGGTTTGGAACGCATTATCCGTTTAAGAGGCAGATTGACACAACGTATCAGAGAAAATGCAGAAGCAGTTGGAACAGACGAAATTTTCTTTGATGGCGACCCTGTGAATATCCGCGATTTGTACAACGAAAAATCCGGCATACTTGACGATGACGAAGGCGATGTTGACTTGACTTCACAAGCCTATGAAATCTGGAATCAGGCCATAAAAGCAAATCCCGATTTAAAAAAGAAAATTATTAAACTGCCGGATGTTGTTTATTCGACCAAAGAGAAACACGATGATGGTTTTGAAAATAATAGCGTAATCACTTATCACCGCAATAGTCACGGTTATGAAGTTTTATCTTGGCTAAACGAAAAAGGTGAAACAATTTCAACAAGTCAATCCCGAATTTTGAAAATGGCAGAATGTTCATTGGATACACCTGCAATTGATAAATTAGAACATCATCACGATTTAGTAAAGAAAGCTGTATTACTTGCAGAGAACGAAGCAGCAAAATCCGGAGGGCAACTTGGAAGCAAATCAAGTGCTAGATATAGGGCTTATGGTATGCTTACCCGTTATTACGAGGGCGTAAAAAACACCTTGTTTGATGTGGATGCTTTAAAGAAAACAATTGATGACATTTACCATTATCCACTTCGTGAAACGGCAAGAGAAATAATAAATCGTAGAATAAAACTGAATTGTTCTGATGATGAAATGGCATCACTTTGTATGCAATTGCGTGATGAGGGGCGGCTTTGCATTGTGGAACAAAAAGATCAGGATGGTTTCAGAACACCGCATATTCTTTGTTCGATGGGCATAAAAAAATTGTAATTATGAGTACGATTAGCAAAAAACAATTCAAACAATATATTGAGGATTTCGATTTTGTTGGTTTGTTTAATCAATTGGGATGGTCTTACCTTGATGAGAAAACACCTGTAAAACTGAAAGATGAAACGTATATATTTCATTCCGTTGCTGAAAAGGGCGGTTTCAGAATTTTAGTGTTCAAACCTGCAAAACATCAGGATTTGCCTGACTATGCTACCCGGTTGCAGCTTGACCGAAAAATCGGGAAACTGTATCGTGAGCACCTGATTATTTTTTGCGACAAAGGAAACGCAACTCAGATATGGCAATTATTTGTTAAGCAATTAGGCAAGCCATCCCGATTGAGTGAAACCCGTTGGCATAAAGGACAGGAACCCGAATTACTTTATCAAAAAACCTCTAACCTGTTTTTTACACTCGACCAGGAGGAAAACATTACTATTGCTGATGTGGTGGACATTGTGAATGAGAATTTCAGCAAGAATGTTGAACAGGTTACCAAAAAGTTTTATGAGAATTTCCGGAAAGAACATAAAAAATTCATTGAATTTATAAAAGGAATTTCAATCGTAACCGACCGTGAATGGTATGCTTCGTTGATGCTCAACCGCTTAATGTTTTGCTACTTCATTCAAAAAAAAGGATTTCTTGATAAAAATTTGAATTACCTGAAAGAGAAACTCACCTATTGCCAGACGAAAAAAGGCAAAGACAAATTCTATGTGAGTTTCTATAAAAATTTTCTGCTTGCCTTGTTTCATCAGGGTTTGGGTTCGCCCGACCAATCAGATGAATTGAAAAAGGAAATTGGAAAAATTCCCTATTTGAATGGTGGTTTATTTGATGTTCACGAACTTGAAAGACTGTATGAAAATATTGACATAAGCGACAAGGCTTTCGAAACAATTTTCAATTTCTTTGACCAATATAATTGGCATCTGGATACAAATATTACTGCTTCAGGTAAAGACATTAACCCTGATGTAATCGGATTCATTTTTGAAAAATATATTAACGACCGTGCCCAAATGGGTGCGTATTATACTAAAGAAGATATTACCGACTACATCAGTAAAAACTGTATTATTCCTTTCTTGTTTGATGAAACCGAAAGAAAATACCCGAAAGCATTCAAAAGCAGTGGCACACTGAGCGAAGTCGAAGTGTGGCAAATGCTTAAAGAATCGGGCGATTCTTACATTTACGATGCTGTAAAAAAAGGTGTTGATATTCCATTGCCTAAAGAAATTGAAATTGGTATTGATATAATTAAACCAAACCTGATTGAAAGACGAAAAGACTGGAATAAACCAGCTTCGGAAGAATATGCTTTGCCTACTGAAATATGGCGTGAAGTAGTTGATCGAAGAAATCGCCACAAAGAATTAAAAGAAAAAATTGAAAAAGGAGAAATTAACCACATCAACGATTTCATTACATACAACCTGAATATCCGACAATTTACACAGGATATTATTGACGACCATAGCGATCCCGATTTTATCCGGCATTTTTATGAAGCACTTAGCAATATAACAATCATTGACCCTACTTGTGGTTCAGGCGCTTTCCTTTTTGCAGCAATGAATATCCTTGAGCCGCTGTATGAAAGCTGCATCCAGCGAATGGAAAATTTTGTGGAAGAAGCACCAAAAGGTAAGTATGCAAAATTCGAAGAAATTCTGAAATATGTAAAAGCCCCGGAACATCCCAACTTGAAATATTTTGTTTTCAAAAACATCATTCTTCGCAATTTATATGGCGTAGATATAA
>DAOQAT010000025.1:0-36600 GCA_035354195.1 Bacteroidales bacterium
AACCCATTAACAACGGATATAATATCAGTATAGGAATTCGCCAGGCCTCACCGACGATCGTCATTGGCAAAAGCGATTTTGGGTCGAAAAGAGAGGAAGTGCCGCAGCAAAAAACATGATACAGTCCGTTTGTCCAATAGGGAATTGCCATCCAGCCAATAACGAACACGAACACAAACATGCTCAGGTTGGCCAGTTTGTCTGATACAGCATGTTTGGAGAAAAAAAGGCTTGTGATGAAAATGATTAAAGAAATCAGTGAAAGCGCCAACCCTGAGAAAATAACACTGAAACGGGGCAGGTACCCGGGATATTCTGCAGGTAAAACTTGCCAGGGATTGGCATTGGCAGTTGCAACCGCAACCGGTTGAAAAATGTTGGCGGGAACAACCAGCAGCAGCGTAACAGCCGAAATTACAAGCAAGGTGCGCGTGCTTATTTTCATAGTTATTTTCTGTGGCGGATTTTTTGTTTTTCAGAAATCTGCTGCCAGGTAAAAGGGCATTTCAAAGCCAACTCTCTGTCTACATTCAGGTCGCCGTTGCATTTAACATGTTCTATGTTTGTCCCGTCGGTAAAAAACATTTGCCCGTCGATGGCAACGATCAGGTATTTGTATTTGGCGATTTCTTCTGCTTTAGGTTTTTCCGCATTAAATTCTGTGTAATAATCAAAGGCATTCCCCGGCAACACCATGGTCAGCTTATGATCCCGGATTTTCGAAGCAAATTCCTCAGCTTTCTTTGCCGTCAGTTCTTCAGGAATGATCTGGCTTTCGTTAATGTCCATCCGGAACGTGGTATCCGAAAACTGCCACTGGTTGGGATACAACACATACCAGGGATTTGACAAATCAATGCCAAGGGCGTTTCGCGATATGTTCTTAATGCTTACGTGAATATAAAAATAATCCGAAGTATCCGAAAGGTATAATTGTTTATCAATGGAGATTATGGCAAATTGCCCATAATAAAAAAGCTGCTGTTCGGGTTGAACCCGATCCTGCGCCACGCTTGTGTAAAATCTAAAGCAGAGAAAAACAGCTAACAAAACGATCCGGATTTTTCGCATAATTAAAATAAATTTGTCCTATAAAATTAAGTAATATAACGTTTACACTACCCGATAATTTCAACGACAAGAACAAATCAGTTGTTTTTATTCAAAAGAGCGAGGCATTCTTTCAGGCTGTCTTTCCATTCAGGGATTTGCAAATGAAAGTCGCGGATTATTTTGTCTTTGCTGAAAATACTGTTTTGAGGCCTTGTGGCAGCTGTGGGATAATCTTTAGTTTCAATGGGAATAACGGGGATGTTTATCGCGGAAAGTTCCGTTATCACTTTTGCAAATTCGTACCAAGTGGTTTCTCCAAGGTTAGAAAAAAGATAGAGTTCGGGGTTGCCCGGTAACGGATGGAAGGAGATAATATCAAGTATTGCTTTTGCAAGATCCCGGGCATAGGTTGGCGAACCGTGCTGATCAGCAATGATCCTCAGCTCGGGTTTTTCGTTTGCAAGACGTAGTATCGTTTTCACAAAATTATTTCCAAAAGAGGAATAAAGCCATGAAGTGCGGATGATCAGTGAAGGCAGGGCATATTTATATATCATTTCCTCCCCTCTCAGCTTGCTACTTCCATACACTGAAACGGGATTCACAGCGTCGGCCTCGGTATATGGAGATTTTTTGGTTCCGTCAAACACATAATCCGTTGAAATATGAACCAGATAAGTTTTATTGGCCAGGGCGGCCTTACAAAGGTTTTCGACAGCGCCGGCATTCAGCTTAAATGCGGCATCCCGATCCTGCTCGGCTTTATCAACCGCGGTGTAAGCAGCACCGTTTATGATAAGTTCAATCTGATATTCTTTGATAAAAGATAAAACCGCCGCTTCATTGCAAACATCAAGCTCCTCAATGTCGCAGAAAAAATATTGGTGTTGGGGATAATCCGCAGACAACACCCGTAGTTCGTTGCCCAATTGGCCCTTACTGCCAGTAATTAAAATTTTCATTTCACTTTTTAAAGTATTCGATGGTCTTTATCAGCCCTTCCCTGAGTTGTATTTTGGGTTCCCAGCCAAGTGTTGATTTTGCAAGCTCGATATTGGGTTTGCGTTGCAATGGATCATCGGAAGGCAGAGGCTGAAAAATAATTTTTGATTTTGAATTAGTAAGCTCAATAACCAGCTGTGCCAACTCCAGTATAGAAAATTCAAAAGGATTGCCGACATTAACCGGCCCGATAAAATCGTCGGGGGTTTTCATCATTCGTATCATACCTTCAATAAGGTCATCCACATAGCAGAAACTGCGCGTTTGCTGGCCATCGCCGTAAATGGTGATATCCTGATTTTTTAAAGCCTGAATAATAAAGTTAGACACCACCCGTCCATCGTTGGGGTGCATGCGCGGTCCGTAGGTATTGAAGATCCTTACAATTTTTATTTTAACATTGTTCTGGCGGTGGTAGTTCATGAACAAGGCTTCCGCACAACGTTTGCCTTCATCATAGCAGGCGCGGAGCCCTATTGGATTTACGTTACCCCAGTAGGATTCGTTTTGCGGATGTTCTTTCGGGTCGCCGTAAACTTCGCTGGTGGAAGCCTGCAGGATTTTTGCCTGTATGCGTTTAGCCAGTCCGAGCATGTTGATGGCACCCATCACAGAAGTCTTGATGGTTTTAATCGGGTTATACTGGTAATGGATAGGCGATGCGGGACAAGCAAGGTTATAGATTTCGTCCACCTCGATAAAAAAAGGCATGGTCACATCGTGCCTGATAAGTTCAAAATACGGGTTATCCAGCAAATGGACAATATTCTGTTTTGATCCGGTGAAATAATTATCCAGGCAAATGACTTCATTGCCATCATTGAGAAGCCTTTCGCAGAGGTGTGATCCAAGAAAACCAGCACCACCGGTGACCAATATCTTTTTTTTCATAACTTAATTTGAGGTGTTGATGCCTATGCAGAAATATTCAAAGCCTTCTTCTTTCAAATTTTTAATATCATAAATATTTCTACCGTCAAAGATCACGTGCTTTTTCAGCAGCTTTTTTATCACATTCAGGTTGGGTAAACGAAATTCCGTCCATTCGGTTACAATCAGCAGGCAGTCGGCATCAATCAGCGCTTCGTACTGGTCGTTCACGTATTCAATTTTATCGCCCAGCCTGCGTTTGGCTTCTTTCATGGCTGCGGGGTCGTAAGCTTTTATTTTGGCTCCGGCATTTAGGAACTTTTCGATCAGTACCAAGGCAGGTGCTTCACGCATATCATCGGTTTCGGGTTTGAACGACAAGCCCCACATAGCAATGACTTTATCCTTCAACTGGTTATCAAAATATTTCAGCACTTTATTGAACAACACACTTTTCTGGTCATCATTTACTTCTTCCACCGATTTTAAAACACGGAGGTTATAACCATTTTCATTGGCCGTTTTGATCAAGGCTTTCACATCTTTAGGGAAACAGGATCCGCCATAACCGATACCGGGATAAATAAATTTGTTTCCGATACGCCTGTCGCTGCCTATTCCGTTCCGTACCATATTCACATTAGCACCCATGATCTCGCACAGGTTGGCAATGTCGTTCATAAAGCTGATCTTTGTTGCCAGCATGGCATTAGCGGCATATTTGGTCATTTCAGCGCTGGGTATATCCATAAAAATCACCGGATGGCCATTAAGAGTAAACGGTTTATAAAGTTGTTTCATCACGTTTTGTGCGCGGTCAGATTCCAGGCCCACCACAATTCTGTCGGGTTTCATAAAGTCGTCAACAGCGGCGCCTTCTTTGAGAAATTCAGGGTTTGATGCCACATCAAAAGGAATATCAACGCCCCGGGCGTTCAGCTCAGTGGTGATGGCATTTTTAACCTTGACAGCAGTACCAACCGGCACGGTGCTTTTGGTAACCACCAGTAAATATTCATCCATGTTTTTACCGATTTCAGCAGCCACGCCAAGCACATGTTTCAGATCAGCGCTACCGTCTTCATCCGGAGGTGTGCCAACCGCAATAAAAACAACCTCAGCACCGGGAAGTGCCGACGCGAGATCGGTAGAAAAATGAAGGCGGTTTTTTTCCACATTACGGTGTATCATCGTGTCAAGCCCTGGCTCGTAAATCGGCAAAATACCTTTTTTCAGGTTTTCAATTTTTTCCAGATCAATATCCACGCAGACTGTATCGATACCTACTTCAGCGAAACAAGTTCCTGTAACTAATCCAACATAACCGGTTCCAACAACAACAATTTTCATAATTTAAATTTTAAGTTATAAAGTTTATTTTCAGCAAAAATAATCATAATGAGATAAAAAGGAAAAACATATTTTTAAAAGAAATTAATAATCCTCTCAAATACTATCCAAAATTGACACCTCAAAAAACTCAATGCGCAATCTTCAGGCCTACAATACCAATAATGATAAGCAAAACTGAAAGCATACGCAGCATGGTGGCCGGGTCTTTAAAGAAGATGATCCCGATCAGGAAAGTCCCGCTGGCCCCAATTCCCGTCCAAACGGCATAAGCTGTCCCGATGGGTATGTGGCGCTGAGCAAGCCATAAAAACAACCCGCTTAATGCCATGGATATTACAGCCATTATGACCCAAAGCCATTTGTTTTCAGCATGTACCTGGGATAATTTAAATCCCAGTGGCCAGCCTATTTCGAAAACACCTGCAACAAACAGGTACAACCATTCCATATACTAAAATTCAAATTTGTCCGAGCGTACAACCCGCATTGATAACATTATTCTATTGCCGCCAGTAAATTATCTACCAGACGGCTGGCCCCAAACCGGAATAAATGCTTGTTGAGCCATTCTTTGCCTAAAATGGAGTTAACGATGTTATAATATCTTACTGCTGTTGGAGCATCAGAGATACCACCGGCCGGTTTAAAGCCAATACGGATTCCGGTTTTTTCAAAATATTCCCTGATAGTCTCGCACATCACTACAGCTGCCATTTCAGTAGCAGCCGGCTGCATCTTTCCGGTGGACGTTTTAATAAAATCTCCTCCTGCCAGAATGGCTATTTCGCTTGCCTTTCTGATATTCTCTGCTGTTTTTAGTTCTCCTGTTTCAAGTATCACCTTCAGGTGGGCTTCTTTACAGACAGCCTTAATAGCTTTGATTTCATCGAAAACCACCTGGAGTTCTCCATTTAGAAATTTGCCCCGTGAAATTACCATGTCAATCTCATCAGCGCCTTCAGCTACGGCATATTTTATCTCTTCGAGTTTCACGAACAATGGCGACTGCCCGGATGGAAATGCCCCGGCCACGGAAGCCACGTTAATATCTTTCCCCACCAGTTCGTTCTTACATTGCCGGACAAATGGCGGATACACACATACAGCCGCTACTTTCGGTATCAACTTCTCAGTGTTTTCTACTGAATACGCTTTGGTACAAAGCGCTGAAACTCTGTCCGGGGTATCCGAACCTTCCAGGGTAGTCAGGTCAACCAGGGAAAGTATACTGCGGTATATTTGCTGCAATTCCTTGTTATCATGCTGAATTTCAGCCAGAGACTTTATCTTTTGTTGCCATTGCTCTTCGGTTTGAACCGGGTAATCTGAAAATTGTATCATAGGATCTTATTTTTTAATAATTATTTTTTCAGTAAACGTAAAACTGGAACCGTTAATGTGTACATCATACAACCCATTGGCCATTCCTTCAATCCCTACAAGGATGGAATTTTCGCCGGTGTTTTTCAAAGAACAGGTTTCAGAAAAAACATTTTTTCCGGCCATATCGGTGATAGTCACATTGACTTCTTTGTCTGTTAAATCTGAGAAATTCACTGTAATAACATCAGTGGCAGGGTTAGGAAAAATATGTACCAGTGATTTAGATGATAATGCTGTTTCGGGCAAACCCGTATAAAACCCGTTCAGAGGCATTTGAATGTATGAGGCATGATCTGAACTCACAAAGACTTTATTAGTAGCAATCAGTGTGTCACCGGCGGCATACATGGCGCCCCCGTTATTGAGGTTGCAATCAAACCGCGGATAATCTGATGAACTGATATCAATCCGGATACGATGCCCGGCAAGAAAAGTAATTGCAATATCGGGCAGTTCGATTTGTATTTCATATACCTGGCCCGGTGTCATGCAGGAAGTATCATTTGCCGAATAGCCATCACGGAAGCGCATCCTGGCAATTCCATCAGAAAGCAACATAGAACGTCCGTCGGGATACACATCGGTCAGGCGGACAGAGAAATCTGTATCTTTTCTGTCAGAAGAAACGAAAAGATGGATCTTTGCTTTGCCTTTCATCACTACATTGGCAGAAAGAACTGCTGTTGTAAATGCAAGGATATCATTACGGCTTTCAACCAAAGGCGCCTGATTATAAGGGCCTTGTTCCAAATCGGCACGTAAAGTCGACCCTCCTATTGTTGGTGATGGATTATGTGGATCATAGACTAATTCTTTATAATCGTTAAGTCCCGAAGGCAATGAAGCCGTGATCCCGCCATCATTTTGTAAATATAACGTATAATCACTTACACCGGAAGGTGGCCAGGAAGCGCAGTTTTGCCAAACATTATCTCCCATTTGGAAATATTGAATATTAGGAGTGGTATTCCAGTTGTTTGGGACAGCACGCATATAATAATCAAAATGTGCCAGGGCCAGTGAGTCGCTCCAACCTGAAGCATTTGGGTATGAAAGTTCGCCTTGCTGAGGAGCGCCGATACCCGCATTGCCATGTCCGCCGTGAGTCCAAGGGCCCATAAGCAGACGGTGTTTATCCCGGACATTTGAGAAAGAAGATTGCCGGATACCTGCAAAGAAATCCATCATTACATTTATGTTATGGTCGTACCAGCCTCCTATCATGAGTAAAGGGACACTGATAGAGTCCGGGTAAAAATTTGTTGCTTCACTATATATCCAAACATAATCATGAGTCTGGTGTGCAAGTATGGTTGATGAAGAACCAAAACCAAGTGCATCCAACTGTTGAACATATTCTGTCCGGTAAACACCTCCAGGATAATATTCCGGATAACTATATTGCGGGCCGGCCACAAGCGGCACAGCGCACACCAAATGTGGCGGACGTTTACGGGCAGTCATAAACTGAATCCGGCCAAGCGCTGAAGGCCCCCAGGTGCCTACTTTCCCGTCGCACCACGTCCGTGCTGCAATCCATTCCACAAGGTCATATCCGTCTTTTGCCCGGTCGTAATTACCGGCACAAGCTGCTGAAGAGCCATAAAAGCAGCGCCAATCGGCAATGACCATCGCATAATTTGCCGAGGCAATATTATTGCCGAAAAGTGGCAGGCCGATAGTTCTGTACAAAAGACGATTATAGGGTGTTTGAACTAAAATAACCGGATATACCGCCCCACCTGAGGTATCCGGGATGTAAATGTCCACGGCAAGTTTTTTTCCATCGCGCATCTCCACCGAATCGACAAAGGTCGGTTGGATCAACATCTGTGACAAAGCCGGAAAAATAATAGCTGCATTTAATAAAAACCAGATAATTATTTTTTTCATAATTTCGGACCCGGATTATTTGATACAAAAATAAGATTATATCCTGATAGTTGTATGAAAGACAAAACGAAACTTTTGGTAATTATTTCACTGCTATTGAATCTTGGCATTATCGGCACCCTGCTGTTTGTGAAATTCAGAGCTGAATCGCGCCTGGCAAAAGTTTCAGGGATGCTAGTGCGGCTTGGAAACTCGGAAATTGATTATACGGTACACGTGGAAGACACACTGGAAATTTCCACCGCTTTTACGATTGAGCAAACCGTTCCTGTGTTAGTTGAGATGGGTGTGAAGTACGATCTTCCCTTCAAAGCCATGATACCTGTTGACCAGCAGATAGAGACGCCGATCAAACTTACCATAAACCAGAAAATACATTTAGATACGGCTATTTTGTTCAAAAATAAAATTGTGGTCCCGCTGGATGAAATTATTTCTGTTGATCAAAAATTTACCATTCCCACCAACCGAAAAAAGAAAAAAGGCATCGGGATCCCTATCATCGCAGACATTCCGCTTAAGCAAGACATCACGCTGGACATAAAAAATCCGATCAGCATCTTAACCGACATCCCGGTCAAGATCCCTATTTCGGAAACCATCCCGGTCAAGATTCAACTGACGATACCCGTAGACATTAATGTCCCGCTAAACATTCCGGTTAAAAGCGAAGCACTGATCACATTTCCTTACAAACTGCCTGTCTCCGGGAAAATACCTTTGAACTTGGATATCCCGGTCAAAATTCCCTTATCGGCGACGCCCATAAAATCAAAAGCAGATTCCATAGCGATTGAACTGCAGAATCTGCTTAAGTTTTAGTTTTTTTATTTATACCGATTGCCAGTAGTTTAAAAATTAGAAAAGTGATTATAAACTTTATCAAAAGCGGCATTATTTAATTTTAAATTTCACATAATACTTTTTTGCATTCCCAAAAAAGTATTCAAAAAAGGGCCGTCCTGACGAATGCTTCAACGCGCCTGCCCGAATGAACATTCGTTCAGGCGGGCTCTAAAAAAAATAAGAAAATCTAAAGTAGTCCCGACGGCATACGTCGGGAAACGCCTACGGCGCCTTTTTTGATTTTCTAAATTTTTTTCATTCACAGCTTGCACACGCCGCCGTCAGGACAATCCCGCCCGCCGAAATTTACCAAAAATAATAATGATGAAAGATTTTGGCTTCAAAGGCAATAATGAGAGTAATATGGATTGGAAAGATATCCACTGCGGCCGATAGTCTAAAACTCGCAACAATCGTTTGAGCTGCAGAATCTGCTTAAGTATTAGCGTTTTAATTTATGTTTAATAGAATAGCATAATCAGGTGATAAACTCCCATGGCTATGAGCATGCTCACCGGAATGGTCAGTATCCAGGCCACCAGCAGCCGTTTCCCGACGCCCCATCTGACAGCGGATACTCTTTTTGTCATTCCTGTGCCCATGATCGCTCCGGTAATTGTGTGCGTGGTACTTACAGGGATTCCAAAAGCTTCTGTTCCGAAAAGTAACATGGCTCCCGATGTTTCAGCGGCAAATCCTTCAAAAGGTGTTAGTCGGGTGATTTTAGAGCCCATCGTTTGCACTATTTTCCATCCGCCCATCATCGTTCCGGCGGCAATGCAACAATAACATCCAAGAACGATCCAATGCGGAATAGCATGGATTTTTCCGGCCGGTGTAAAGGTAATATGAGCCCAATGAGGAATAGTTGATGGATCAACGCCGTTAAAATAAACGATGATAGCCGCTGTGATGATTCCCATGACTTTCTGTGCGTCGTTGCCTCCGTGCCCGAGGCTGAACAGAGCGGAAGAAACCAGCTGGAGCGGCCTGAAAACCTTATGGACTTTGGCAGGTTTCATCCTTTTGGTGACATAAAGCATCAGTATCGAAAAAAAGTATGAGATGACCATGCCCAATAAAGGTGCAAGAAAGATGAAAGCGCCTATTTTAATAATTACGCCACTGTGTACGATACCCCATCCGCCAAAAGCTACGGCAGCGCCGGCAAATCCACCGACCAGCGTGTGTGATGAACTGGAGGGAATCCCGAGGTACCATGTGAGCAAATTCCATATCGTCGCGGCAACAAGCCCGGCAAGAATTACCTGAAGGTTAATAACACTGGTGTCCACCGTTTTCGAAATGGTATCCACAATATGAAGTTCAAAAATTGCATAGGCAAGAAAATTAAAGGAAGCAGCCCATATCACGGCTTGTAAGGGTGTGAGAACTTTTGTGGAAACGATGGTTGCAATAGAGTTGGCCGCATCGTGAAACCCATTTACAAAATCAAATGCAAAGGCCAGAACGATAATAATAATTAGTAAAGTAAAGTCCATAACCATATTTTTATGTTGTTTTTACAATTATTGCTTTTATAACATCACTTACGTCTTCGGCCATATCGGTGGCTTTTTCAAGGGAGGCGAGCATACCTGATATTTTAATGAGCTCAATAGCGTCCTTTTCATTTTCAAACAGATCAGAGACCGCCCGGTGATAAACATCATCCGCCTGGTTTTCTATTTCATTGATCCGGATGCAGGATTCCATAATTTTTTTTGGGTTTTTAAGATTATTCAGTTCCGACATGGCATTTTTAATGTTGTATGTTGCCTGTAAAATGAGTTCACTCATTTCAAGAAAACAACCGGGCTCATTTTTAGCCGGATGAATCCTGACTTTCTGCCCAAAACTGTTGATCTGATCCATCACATCATCCAGCGAACTGGTAAGTTTGTTGATGTCTTCGCGATCGAACGGGGTAATGAATGTTTTATTGAGTTCATCAAACATCTTGTGAGTAATGTCATCACCAAGATTCTCATGCTCCTTGATGGAGGCAAGAATTCTTTCTTTTTCAATTTTATCAGTAATAAGAAAATATTTATTCAATAAGGTAGCTCCTTTGACAAGGTTTTCGGCAGATTCCTGAAACAGGGGATAGAATTTTTTTTCTTTAGGTTTAAGTGCCTTCATCACTTTCGAAATTTCCATAATGGCCTATTAAAGTTAACATATTATTTATCTGAATGCAAATTTACAAAGCTAAAAGTGAGGATTACCAATTATCAGGTTGTATTTAGGTTAAGGTTATATTAAGTTTATGTTAAGTTTTTATCCAGCCGTTTTCTAATTGGTTTTTTTTTATTATAGCGCTGGATTACCTGCAAATACTTAATAATTACTTAATACCGAATTAATATTCATGTAATACCAGGGTGGTTATTTTGTACCGTGAAAAAACAAATCTATAAATCAAAAACCTGGTGTATGAAAAAGAAATTATTCCCAATTATGACCTTACTATTAATGTCAAATTTTTTACCTGTGATTTATGCTCAGAAACAACCACAAAACAATAACGACACTATAAGTCCTAAGATTGAGGAGGTAAAAAACAGTATTGAAATTCTGAACTCCGAACTCGGTTTGCTGAAAAAGATTAAAATTTCAGGGTACCTGCAAGGGCAATTCCAAATTGCAGATAAACCGGGAACCAAAAATTTTGAAGGCGGAGATTTTTCGGCCGCCAGCGATAAAAGGTTTATGGTACGAAGAGGGCGCTTGAAAGTAGCCTATGTTACAGACCTGACACAGTTTGTGATCCAGATTGACGCCACAGAAAAAGGAGTTGCCGTAAAAGATGCTTATGCAAGTTTCACCGAACCCTGGCTGAAAACTTTTGGAATAACCGCCGGGATTTTTAACCGTCCGTTTGGTTTTGAAATCCCCTATTCGTCAAGCCTTCGCGAATCTCCTGAACGCGCCAGAATGTCACAGATACTATTTCCCGGTGAAAGAGACCTTGGTGCCGAGGTCGTTGTTAATCTTCCTAAAACCATACCTTTCTGGAGCGGGTTTAAATTAGAGGCAGGATTATTTTCAGGCAATGGTATCAATCCGGATTTTAAAGAATACAAAGATTTCATCGGACGTCTGTCCTACACAGGCACCAATAAAAATGAATTCTTCAAATATGGTGTTGGGATTTCATACTTAAAAGGAACCACATACAACGGCACAAAGAAAATTTATACTATGCAAACATTACAAGATGGTATAACCGCCGGATTTGGAATTGATTCAACAGAAACGAATAAAGGTGGAAATTCCGTAAAAGAATATCTGGGTATTGATGCTCAGTTCACCTTTGATTTTCCTTTTGGCATCACACAGTTGCGTGGAGAATTCATTATGGGGCAGCAGCCAGCTTACGAAGGCACCACGGGCAGTACCAACGATGCTACTTATGCCAAAACATTACCGGCAAAGGACACTTATATCCGAAAATTTAATGGCGCATACTTCTATCTGGTACAGAATATCGGAAGATCAAAATTTGGAATAGTGGCAAAATACGATTGGTACGATCCAAATACCGGGATTAGCGGGCATAATATAAAACCCACCTATGACTATAATGGCAGTTCAACCAATAAAACCTTATTATCGGCAGCAGATATAAAATACCAGACGCTTGGAGTTGGGGTGAATTTTAAAATGATGGAGAATGTCAAGCTTACCGCCTATGCAACCCTTGTATTAAACGAAAAAACCAACGTGCCGGGATATGACGGTGATATCAGTGATAATATTTATACGCTGCGCCTGCAATACAAATTTTAATAAAAATACTAATCACAACACTTTAAAAAAACTAAAAACAAAGAAAATGAAAAGATTAATTATGGCCGTTGCAGCTCTGATACTGAGCATCTCGGTAATCAACGCACAAAAAGTCGCCTGCAAGATCAAAGGAAGCGACACCTGTTTGCCTTTATCGCAAAAACTTGCTGAAAAATTCATGAAAAAAAATGGTGGATCTTCCATCACGGTCACTGGTGGCGGTTCCGGAGTCGGAATTGCTGCATTACTTAATGGTACGACTGATATTGCACAATCATCAAGGCCGCTGAAAATGGATGAAAAGTTAAAACTTCAGGAAGCCGGGAAAACTTACAAAGAAACTATTATCGCTTATGATGCGATCTCCATGATCGTGAATCCGGCCAATAAAGTGAGCCAGCTTACCCGCGAACAACTTGAAGGAATTTTCACGGGAAAAATTAAAAACTGGAATGAAGTAGGAGGCGCAGATTTAAAAATTGTTGTTTATTCAAGGGAAACCAGTTCCGGAACGTACGAGTTTGTGAAAGAACATGTATTAAATAAAAAGAATTTTGCATCCACCGTAATGCTTATGCCAGCTACCGGGGCAATTGTTCAATCCGTGAGCCAGACTAAAGGCGCCATTGGTTATGTCGGCCTTGCTTATGTTGAGAACAATGTAAAAGCCTTAAAAGTTTCGTATGACAAAGGAAAGACGTATATCACGCCATCAATTGCCAATGCCAAAAACAAGACATATCCGATAACCCGCCCTTTATACTTTTATTACTTAACCAAGGTTGAAAAGTCAATTTCACCTTTTATAAACTATATTTTATCAGCCGAAGGACAACAAATTGTATTGACTGAAGGGTTTGTCCCAGTAAAATAACTGCCCAAAAGAAAATTTTCAAATGAAACGTAAGCGATTAAAATTATTCGAGAAGGTTTTTGAAGGCGTATTATTTTCGAGCAGTACTGTCACCAGTTTGACGGTACTGTTCATCATCATATTTTTATTTAGCGAAGGCATCGGGCTGTTTAACAGTACTCCTGTTGAAAAAAAATACAAATTTATTGTCAGCAATGACAATACAGTAAAAGAACTAAGTAGTAAGCAACTGAAAGATATTTTCAATTATGATATCACCAATTGGAAACAATTAGGCGGCAAGAATGACAGTATTATTCTTTTTACTATAAATGATCTTTCAACCTATTTTACCGATGAAGAACTGGGTGCGAATTTCGAAAACCTTCCTTCAAAAATCAATGAATTGATCAAACAGCAACCGGGAATTTTGGCATATCTTTCAGACAAATACATTCCTGCAAAACTTGACGGGCATGTGATACCACTTACAAAAATTTCCGTCAAAGATTTCATAACAGGAACAGAATGGTATCCCACTTCAGAGCCGGCGCCTCAATTTGGTGTTTTACCCTTGATTTTAGGAACACTGTGGGTAAGTTTTGGCGCTATCCTCATTGCCCTGCCATTAGGCCTGGCTACAGCAATATTTATGGCAGAGGTTGCCTCGCAAAGGCTTCGCAATGTTTTAAAACCTGTGATTGAATTATTGGCCGGGATTCCTTCGGTAGTGTACGGCTTTTTCGGTTTGGTGGTCCTTGTCCCGTTGATCCAGCAACTATTTGATTTGCCTGTGGGTGAAACGGCACTGGCAGGAAGCATCATACTTGGGATAATGGCTTTACCAACCATTATAACCGTTTCAGAAGATGCACTCAGAACAACCCCCATTTCGTTGAAAGAAGCAAGCCTGGCCTTAGGGGCAACACGCTGGCAAACCATTACAAGAGTTACCATACCGTATGCGCGCTCAGGAATTACTGCCGCCTCAATACTGGGAATTGGCAGGGCGGTCGGTGAAACTATGGCAGTGTTGATGGTAACTGGCAACGCTGGTGTTATACCCCACACCTTCCTCGAACCCGTTCGCACTATTCCGGCAACCATTGCAGCCGAACTTGGTGAAGCCCCATACGGAGGCCTTCATTTCAAAGCATTGTTTGCATTAGGAATTATTCTTTTTCTGATAACGCTTATTATTAATACCTCCGTTGAACTCATTAAAACCAGAAAAACATCATGATGCCGTTTATTAACAAAAGGGTAAAGCAAAAAGCTGCATTTTCATTTTTCAGCCTGATCAGTGTTATGGTAGTTGCCATATTATTTATCATTCTTGGCTTTATCATCGTCAGGGGAGCTTCGGTAATTAACTGGGAATTTCTCACTGCCATGCCTGATGAAGGGATGACAAAAGGAGGTATCCTGCCGGCCATTGTCGGAACTTTATGTCTCGTTGCAGGGAGTATGATATTTGCATTTCCTGTGGGCGTTTTATCAGCCATCTATTTAAACGAATACCTGAAAGAAAACTGGCTGAAAAAATTCATGAGATCAATGACGAACAATCTTGCAGGTATCCCGTCAATAGTATTTGGATTATTCGGTATGGCATTGTTTGTAAACAAACTGAAATTCGGCGATTCCATACTTGCCGGTTCATTAACCCTGGGGCTTTTGGCTCTGCCTGTGATCATACGCACCACTGAAGAAGCATTAAAATCAGTTCCCGATCATCTGCGTATCGGCAGTTATGCATTGGGTGCCACTAAACTTCAAACGATCAGAAGGGTGGTACTGCCCATTGCCGCGCCGAATATCACAACCGGTTTGATATTATCAATAAGCCGCGTATCAGGCGAAACAGCGCCCATACTTTTTACCGTTGCTGCTTATTTTATACCCAAACTGCCGCATAGTATTTTCGACCAGGCGATGGCGCTTCCTTATCATTTGTACGTGCTCACCACCAGCGGCACCAATATTAAAGAAAGTATGCCCATGGCTTATGGAACCGCGTTCGTATTAATAATGCTGGTGCTTTTGGCAAACCTTTTGGCAAATACATTTAGACATTATTTCAGTAAAAAAAATAAAATGAATTAAAATGAAAGAAACAGATATCATACAAGTTCAGGAGTTGAAAAATACAACCATTGAAAATTTGTATAAAGCAGAAACCAAAAAAGTAAATCTTTTTTATAAGGATTTCCAGGCATTAAAAAACATCGATTTTGCTGTTAAACCAAATACAGTAACAGCACTGATAGGCCCTTCGGGTTGCGGAAAGTCAACGTTTCTAAGGTTATTCAATAGAATGAATGATCTAATCGATGGTGTAAAAATATCCGGAGAGGTGATCCTTGATGGTAAAAACATTTATGAAAAAAATATTATCGTTGATGAACTTCGCAAATCTGTAGGCATGGTTTTTCAAAAGCCGAACCCGTTTCCGAAATCAATTTTTGAAAATGTAGCTTATGGTTTGAGGGTCAACGGAGAAAATAATAAAAACCGACTGGAAGAAATTGTCGAAAAATCACTTATACAAGCGGCCCTTTGGGATGAAGTAAAAGATAAACTAAAAAAATCGGCTTATGAACTCTCCGGCGGACAACAACAACGATTGTGTATTGCACGGGCGCTTGCCATAGAGCCATCCCTGATACTTATGGATGAACCTGCTTCAGCTTTGGACCCGATTTCAACAGCTAAAATCGAAGAGTTAATCTATGACCTGAAAAATAAATATACCATAATCATCGTAACTCATAATATGCAGCAGGCTGGCCGTGTAAGCGATTATACTGCGTTCTTCTATCTGGGTGAACTCATAGAATTTGATAAGACGAAAACTATGTTTATTAATCCGATAAATGTAAAAACTCAGAATTACATTACCGGCCGGTTTGGTTGATTTTTTTTAGAAATAAATAAAACAAAAAAATAAAAATTATGACACATTTAGATACAGAAATTCAGGATTTAAAATCCGATGTTCTTGAGATGTGGAGTTTGGTTATCAATCAACTCACGAATGTCAGAACGGCTCTCATTGATTTTGATAAAGAACTGGCAAATGAAATCAATGTGAACGAGAAAAGGGTTGACGCTTTCGAGTTGAAACTCAATATGGATTGCGAAAAAATTCTTGCATTGTTCAACCCTGTTGCCATTGATTTAAGGTTTGTCCTGGCAGCCCTGAAAATTAATTATAACCTCGAACGCATCGGCGATTACGCAAACGGGATTTCCCATATTGTCATGGATTCTGAAAAACCATTTTGTAAAGACCTGATAAAAGAAACGCGGATCATTGAAATGTTTGATGCGAGCCTGAAAATGCTTTCAGGAGCTTATGATTCTTTTGAAAAAGAAAACAAACATTTGGTAGCCGGACTTTTCAAAGAGGACAAAAAACTTGATGAGATAAACATAAATGCTAATAAAATGATAGCCGGATTGATTAAGCAAAGTCCCGATTGTGTGGACGAAAGCCTACACCTGCTGTCTGTCATTAGAAAATTGGAACGTGTTGGTGACCAAACTGTAAATATTGCTGAAGAGATCATCTTTTTTATTGAAGCCAAGGTTTTGAAACATCAGAAACTAAAAAAACAGGAAAAATCATGATGAACCGTTCTTTGTAATTTATTATTGAATCTGGTCGCGTCTTGGCAAAAAAATGATGGAAGAGCCAATGGATTAATTTCATGATGGGCTATTAGGAAGAGCAAAACATTGTTAGACCATTTTTGTTATTGAAAAAATACAATTAAGGCCTTAAAACAGCTTATTTGGGAATACCGTATTCCAGATCGATGATTTTTGAATCATCTTTGCCAAAATAAATAAAACTGGCCGCCAAAAAGGATGGTGGGCCGTATTTGTCCCTGGCGTCATTCGAGAATCCATAGCCCTCAATAGGAATACCAAAAATGTTTTTATCAAGTTTCCCGTCTTTATTGATGTCGTGAAGGGCTGCAATCGCATAATTGCCGGTGGGAATGTTTTCGAACTTTACCAGTTCTTTGTTAGAGCTGATTTTGGTGACACTGCCTTTGTATGGCTCACTAACCGGAAAATCGGCTGCATTATTATACAACGCAACAATTAATTGCCCTTCGGTACTTTTAAACCCGGTTACCAGTATTAGTAAAGTTCCTGTTTCGGTTACCGGAGAATTTTTTTCATCATGTCCTGAAATAGTACCGGCAGCAAAAATAATCGATAAAAGCAAGGCTGATTTTTTCATGTTTTTAAGAATTATTTTTCCTTTAACTAATAAAAAAAGCGTAAAGGCTTCACTTTGTTTTTTATAAACTAAAAGCTGCGATCATTTATTTTCAAGCCCAGGGTTTTTAGGGTTTTTTAACAATCAACTGATGATAAAAATATACTACAAACCAAGCTGTAAAACTTAGTATTCATTGATGCAATTTTGCTGATATAAATCAATCCGAATGAAAAATTGAAGCTAATTTTATACCTTTGTACAAACAGGATTATTCATGGATAATGAACATATTATTCTACTGGTAGATGACGAGCCCGACATCATTGAGTTTTTAAGCTATAATCTGAAAAAGGAAGGTTTTAAAGTTTATACGGCCAGCAATGGCGCCGACGGAATTAAAACCGCCAAAGAGGTCATCCCTCATCTTATTGTGCTGGATGTGATGATGCCCGGCATTGATGGCATAGAGACCTGTTCAGAACTAAAAAAAATACCTGCGCTTGCAAAAACCCTTATCATGTTTCTGACGGCCCGCGGCGAAGACTATTCACAAATCGCAGGCCTTGATGCCGGTGCCGACGATTACATAACCAAGCCCATAAAGCCCAGGTTGTTTATAAGCCGCGTCAATGCATTACTCCGCAGGCATTCTGATGCTGAAGAAAGCACTCCGGAGACCTCGACCATGAAAATTCATGACCTGCTTATTGACAGGGAAAAATACGTTGTAATGAAACAAGGCCGGAAAATTGTCCTGCCGAAAAAAGAATTTGAGCTGTTGTATCTCTTGGCATCAAAGCCCAATAAGGTGTTCACCCGCGAAGAGATACTGTCAAAAATTTGGGGCGACAATGTTATAGTAGGCGATCGTACTATTGATGTGCATATCCGGAAAGTCCGTGAAAAAATCGGTGGTGAATTTTTAACAACCGTAAAAGGCATTGGTTATAAATTTGAATCATTATGAAAAAATACCGCCCTCAGGACATTTCGTTCAGATTAGCCTTTTATGTGTTTTTGTTTTTTTCAGTATTGATTTTCTCTTACTATTTTTTTATTTCTGGCCTTCGATTTGACTGGCTGTTCCTTATTATTACAGCCATATTGTTATTTTTTGGCGTTTACATTATTGGCAAAAAAGCCGTTGAAAATTATATCTTCAAAAAGATCAGGGTGCTGTATAAAACGATACACAATTTGAAAACGCCCAAACAAAAAATTAAAATTGAAGATAACTGGCTTGAAAATGCAGAAGCAGAAATTGAAAAATGGGCTGATGATAAAAAAAACGAGCTGGAAAGCTTGAGAAAGTCAGAAAACTACCGTCGCGATTTCCTTGGCAATGTATCACACGAACTGAAAACGCCCATTTTCAACATACAGGGTTATGTGCTTACACTGCTTGATGGTGGCCTGGAAGATCAGAGCATCAATCGTGAATACCTGCTGCGCACCGAAAAAAGTATCGACAGGATGATCGCCATAGTCAACGATCTGGAAATAATCTCAAAACTCGAATCAGAAACGCTGAAGCTGGAAAAAGAAAAATTTGAGCTGTCGGCCCTGGCTCATGATATCGTCGAAACTTATGAAATAAAAGCACAGCAAAAAAACATCTCCATACATATTCACAACAAACTTCCCGGCCTGGTTCAGGTTTTTGCCGACAAGGAAAAAATCAGGCAGGTACTGAACAACCTATTGGAAAATGCGATCAAGTATGGTAAAACAGATGGCCGGATCAAAATCACGTTTTATGATATGGATGAGTCGGTATTGGTAGAAGTTTCCGATAACGGTATCGGAATTCCCCAGGAAGATATTCCGAGAATCTTTGAACGCTTTTTCCGGTCGGCAAACGGAAGGGCTTTAGAACATGCAGGGAGCGGGCTGGGCCTTGCTATTGTAAAACATATTATTGAAGCGCACGGGCAAACGATAAATGTGCGCAGCAGCCTTGGAGTCGGCACTACTTTTGGCTTTACACTGCAAAAAGCATAATTCATTTGAGGAAATTCTGAAACAAAAAAAGTGCGAAGGTAAGCTCCGCACTTTTTCTTTGATTAATCCTGTTTTACCGTATGCCCGCAACGTTCTTTCCATTCGGCTTTAAACTTTTCGCGTTCTTCAGGGCTCATGTGCATCCATTTCCCGTGCCAGTCGTGCATATGGTTATGGTGTTTATGATGGCCGGGGCCATGCATAAAACCACCAAACAGTATCTTTGACAGTACCAATATTCCTAATGCCTGCCAGAAAGTAATGGTACTTATGCCCAACACTCCGGGAAGTATGGCATTCCACAGAAGCATCACCAGGCCCCCGAAAATAAATACACCTGCCGCAATAGCAATTGGAATGAAAATGGCTTTGAGGATCCAGGATCTTTTTCTACTTTGTTGTCCGCAACACATCATGATTTCTAAGTTTTAAATTGTTAATAATCGTAAACCATTTTTTGAAGGCGTTTGCGTAGATAAGCCACTGCGTAACGCTTTCGCGATATGATCGTTTTAATGTTATCACCGGTTTTGTCAGCGATCTCCTGCAGGGTCATTTCCTCCATCTCATTCCAGACAAACACCTGTCGTTGTTTTTCGGGAAGTTCGTCCAACGCAGCAAAAAGTTTTTCCCTGAAATAGGCCTGCTCAAATTCCATATCAGGCTTCACTTCATCCTCAAGTAATGCTTCAGGGTATTGCCATGCGCCGTCTTCATCCACATAAGCAAAATCTTCAAGCGACAAGGTGGTTTGTTTACGGTTTTTGTCGATGATCCTGTTTTTGCTCACACGGTAAAGCCACGAACTCAGTTTGCCTACCGGCTCGCTTTCGATGGCAGTGCTCAACTGATACCAAACATCCTGCAGGATATCTCTGGCGTCTTCATCATTTTTAACACGGCTGCGTATAAAACTGAACAAACGCTTTCCATAATGCTGCACAGCATATATAATTGATTGTTGTCGCTGCACCATCGGTAATGTTATTAATTCGTCCATATAAACAATAAGACGAATGAATCAGGAAAATACTTTAAATGGAGATTATTTTTTATGATTATTTTTAAGGTAACGAAATCCGTTTCAAAACGATACAAAAGTATAACGCCTAAACTGCCTAATACTTAAGCCATTTCCAAAGTTCGCGGTAACTTATTTTCTTACCATACATTAAAATTCCGGTGCGGTAAATTTTCGCTGCAAGCCAGGTACAGGCAAGAAAGCCCAGAACCAGTATGCCCATGGAAAGAATAAGTTCTAAAACCGGCACCCCAAAAGGTATCCGGATCATCATAACAATCGGGGATGTCAGCGGGATTATGGAAAACCAGAAAGCTATCGGCCCCTGGGGATTTTCAATAATGGGCTGTGCCAGAATAAACGCAAGTATCAGGGGAATGGTGATAGGCAGCATGAACTGTTGCGTATCCGCTTCGTTGTCGACGGCGGATCCGATAGCGGCAAATAAGGCGGCATATAAGAGGTACCCGAAGAGAAAGAAAAAGAAAAAAGATGCAATTATCAGCGTAAAATTGTAATTCCCGATGCTTTGAAACACGGACTGAATCATTTCGTTATCGGAATTCTGAGCAGGTTTCGTATCGGTATTTTCAGGAAAAAGGGTGTTGCTTTGTTGAGTGAATTGTGTTTGTTCGGTTTTTACAACATCTTTGTGGCCGACTGTCAGCTGAAATACAGTAACTATGGACAAGGTCAGTACGATCCACAACAAAAACTGTGTCAGTCCTACCAATGCAATACCGACTATCTTTCCCAAAAGCAACTGGAAGGGTTTTACCGAAGAAACAATGATCTCAACGATACGGCTGGTTTTTTCTTCTATCACTCCCCGCATCACCTGATTACCATACATAAAAATGGAAAAATAAATCAGGAATCCGGCAAAAACGCCTATCAGCGTTGTGGCCAGCGGCAGGTTCTTTTCTCCGGTTTTTATATTTTCAGAGTTTATCGTAATATCGACCTTGGCCTCATCAATCTTCTGCTTGTCGATCCCGTATAGTTCTATGAGTTTTTTATTCTCATAAATATACTTCATTTTATCTTCAATGTACGAGGTAACGGTGTTTCCCGGTTGTTTATCCGAATAGTAAATAATGGCCTTCGTAGGCTCAAGAAGGTTTGGTTGAGGAATATACAACAACGCGGATGATTTACTTTCATCAAAATTGGCAATGGCGGTTTCAAGATCGGTATTTATGTAATTGAATTTAATAGTCTGATTACTGCCAAGATTATTGTATATACCGGTTTCATCGAGTACCTCAATAACTTTTACTTCTTTATCCAGTTTGGCAATATAATAAGGGACGATCATCAACGCAGCCATCAGCAATGGCCCCAGAATGGTCATCACGATAAAAGACCGTTTCTTGACCCTCGACAAATATTCACGTTTTATGATGATCAGCGTTTTTTTCATAGTACTTATTCGGTCAGGTTATTAGATATTGAATTTAAATGAGGGGTGTCGGAGTTTACTTTAGCAATAAAAATATCGTTCATCGTGGGAATGACCTCCTGCACGGCGTGGATGTTACCGTAAGGCATTAACGCCTGGATGAGTTCGTTGGTGGATTTGTTGTTTAGAATTTTTATTTGCGCTTTAAGCACTTCTTCATCGTGAGTTTCTGCCACCACTTCAAAATCGTGGTTCAGGGTATCTTTCAGCAGTTTGTTGTAACCGGCTATTTCAACCTGGTACACATTGGTTTTATAAGAGTATTTAATTTCACTGACTTTGCCTTCCAGGATTTTTTTTGATTTGTTGATCAACGCAATATGGTCGCACAATTCTTCCACCGAAGCCATATTATGCGTAGAAAACAGGATGGTGGCGCCGTTATCCCTTAAACGAAGGATTTCCTCTTTAATGAGCGAGGCATTTATCGGGTCGAACCCGCTGAATGGCTCATCAAATATCAGAAGTTTCGGTTCATGCAGCACAGTAACGATAAATTGAATTTTCTGCTGCATCCCCTTTGAAAGTTCTTCCACTTTGCGGTTCCACCAACCCAAAAGCTCGAATCTATCAAACCAGAACTTTAACTTTTTCATCGCATCGCTGTATGACAATCCCTTGAGCTGGGCAAGATACAGAGCCTGTTCTCCGACTTTCATTTTTTTGTACAGGCCTCGTTCTTCGGGCAGATAGCCAATACGTTCAACAAGGTTTTTATGAAGTTTTTCGCCGTGAAGCAACACTTCGCCTACATCCGGTATGGAGATCATATTGATGATACGGATCAATGTAGTTTTTCCGGCTCCGTTAGGGCCCAGCAAACCGAAAATACTTTGCTCGGGAACCTTTATCGATACATCATCCAGCGCGACATGATTCGCGTAACGTTTGGTAATATTTTTTGTTTCTAGTAAATCCATTTACAATTGATCTCTGTTAAATGACATCCGTTCGCTGCTTACTGAAAAAACTCCCTCATCTTTTCAAAAAAGTCTTTGTCTTTATTATTTGGCTGAGGTTTGACATTTTCAGAATCCATCATTTTTGTGATGGTATTTTTTTCTTCTTTCGACAAATGCTGAGGCGTCCAGACACTGATACCGACAAGAAGATCGCCACGCCCATGATAATTCAGCGACGGGAGCCCCTTGCCTCTAAGTTTTAGTATTTTCCCTGACTGGGTACCGGGGTCAATTTTAACCCGCGCTTTACCTTCCAGCGTAGGAATTTCAACACTTGTGCCCAGCACCGCTTCCGGGAAGCTGATGTATTGGGTATAAAGAAGATTGTTGCCTTCGCGCCGCAGATCCGGATGTTCAAGCTCTTCTATCAGCACAATCAGGTCGCCGGGATGACCTCCACGTGCTGCGGCATTTCCTTTGCCACTCACCGAAAGTTGCATGCCTTCCGCCACACCGGCAGGGATTTTTATACTTATGATTTCATCGCCTTTTACGATCCCGTTTCCGAAACAGGAAGTACATTTTTCGGTAATGGATTGTCCTTCGCCGCCGCATGCCGGACAGGTTGATGTGGTTTGCATCTGCCCGAGAAATGTGTTGGTCACGCTGACAACGTGTCCCCGGCCGTTGCATGTCTGGCAGGTTCTGTAAGAGGTACCGGCTTTGGCGCCTGTGCCTTTGCAATCCTGGCACGAAATGTATTTGTTGACATTAATTTTTTTCTCGACACCCGTGGCAATTTCTTCAAGGGTCAGTTTAATTTTAACCCGGAGGTTGCTGCCGTAGTTTACTTTACGGCGCTGAGATGAACCGCCAAAGCCTCCGAAGCTGCTGAATGCGCCACCGAAGATATCGCCAAAATGGCTGAAGATATCGTCCATGCTCATGCCGCCGCCGCCAAATCCATTGTTCCCGTTTACCCCGTCAGGCCCGAAACGATCGTAACGACTACGTTTTTCGGGGTTGCTCAGCACATCATAGGCATGGGCCGCCTCTTTGAATTTCTCTTCCGCCTCGGCATTACCCGGATTTTTATCAGGATGATATTTAATCGCCATCTGGCGGTATGCTTTTTTCAGTTCTGCCTCGCTGCAGTTTTTGTCAACCCCGAGAACTTCGTAGTAATCACGTTTAGTCATAAAAAATTTTTTAGCTGGCTACGACCACTTTTGCAAAACGCAGTACTACGCCATTCAGGTAATATCCTTTTTCCGTCACATCTATAATCCGGCCTTTTTGTTCCTCACTTTGTGCCGGAACATTGGCAATGGCTTCGTGATGGTCGGTATTGAATACTTCGCCCATGGATTTAATTTCTTCCAATCCGGATTTAGCAAGCACAGACTTGTATTTTTCATAAATCAGGACCAGACCATCTTTGAGGCTTTTCATCGTTTCATCATCAGGGAAAGCGCTGATGGCCCTTTCGAAGTCATCCAACACAGGCAACATCGCACTGATCACATCCGCCGAGGCGGTCTTAATGAGTTCCAGTCGTTCTTTTGATGTGCGTTTTTTATAATTATCAAATTCTGCATGCAACCGTAAAAACTTATCAGTCATTTCGTCAATCCGGTTTTTTTGTTGCGAAATAATTTCATCTTTGTCGGGTTCTGCAACTTCAGCAATTGTTTCTTCTTTGTTGTCGGCAGCCTGATCAGCTAAAGGCTTAGTATCTTCCCGGGCATTCTCATCTTTCGGGTTGGCAACCCCTTTCTTTTTCATAGTTTAGTTCAGTTACAAGTTTTTTTTGGCTTAGCAATATTTTTGCCAATGGGTATTTTCAGACATTTTGTCAGAATAATGTTTCTTTAAATTCTTCTACTTTTTCCTGCTGATTGAAAACTTCCTGATCTTCTTCAACATCAAACAGTTGAAGTTGGTTTTCGCTGATATAATCCTCTTCAGGCAATGAGTCGGCAAATTTAATAATATAATCCCGGATGGCAGTTTTAATCATTTTATTTGGACTCGTTTTCTTTGCCCTGCAGAACTTATCAATGATTATTTTCTGCTTCTCTGAAAGTTTAAACTCAAATTTCTTATATTTTATCTTTCTTTTTTTCTTTTTTTTGACTGCTACCATCTGCAGAAATTTTTTTACGCATTATAAAAGTGAACAAAAGTAATAAAAAAACAAATTTTTGTCATCATTGTCCCTTCCTTTTGATTATGTTTTTTATCTTAGCATCCTTTTAACGCAAAAACACAAGAGATGATAAACTATAAATTATTCGATCCTAAAAGCATCGTGGTTGTGGGCGCATCTAACGATGTCACGAAACCCGGTGGTAAAATTCTGAAAAACATCATTGACGGGAATTATAAGGGAAAACTATATGTTACCAATCTTAAAGAATCGGTAGTTCAGGGCATCAACGGGTTTAAGGATATTTCAGACCTGCCTCAGGTGGATCTTGCCTGTATTGCCATTGCTGCCAAATACATTCCGGAAACGGTTGAGGTGCTTGCCCGGAAAAAAGGGACCAAAGCTTTTATCATCATCTCGGCCGGTTTCAGCGAAGAAAGCAAAGAAGGTGCTGCACTGGAAAAACAAATCGTTGATACGATAAACAGCGTTGACGGCTGCCTGATAGGCCCGAACTGCACCGGTATCTGCACGCCTCTGCATCACAGCTATTTCACACTTCCGATACCCAAACTGGAGCCACAGGGCTGTGATTTTATCACCGGTTCGGGCGCCACCGCCTGTTTTATTCTGGAAGCCGGAATTACCAACGGGTTGACATTTTCCAATATCATTTCTGTAGGAAACAGCGCCCAAATAGGTGTGGAAGAAATGCTGGAATATTTTGATAATACGTTTGACCCGGCCACCAGCTCAAAGGTGAAAATGCTGTATATCGAAAATGTCCGTAATCCGAAGAAATTGCTTAAACACGCGTCATCGCTGATAAGCAAAGGCTGTAAGATCGCTGCCGTTAAAGCCGGTTCGTCGGCTGCCGGAAGCCGTGCCGCCTCTTCTCATACCGGTGCGCTGGCAAGCTCGGATGTAGCCGTGGATGCCTTGTTCCGTAAAGCCGGCATCGTACGTTGCAGCGGAAGGGAAGAACTGATCAGCGTGGCTTCGGTCTTTATGCATCCGGAACTGAAAGGGAAACGTATTGCCATCATCACCCATGCCGGCGGGCCGGCCGTGATGTGTACCGATGCCTTGTCAAACGGCGGCATGGAGGTTCCACATATTAATTCCGAAGCTTCGGCTGAACTGCTGACGAAATTATTCCCGGGTTCTTCGGTGGCCAACCCTATTGATTTTCTGGCCACAGGTACGGCTGAACAATTAGGCATCATCATCGACTACGTAGATCAGAAATTCGAAAATATTGACGCCATGGTGGTGATCTTCGGTACACCGGGTTTGTTCAGGCTGTTTGATGTTTACAATGTGCTGGATGCAAAAATGAAAACGGCAAAGAAACCGATCTTTCCGGTTTTACCTTCGATCATAACAGCAGCAGAAGAAGTGAAAGATTTTATTTCTAAAGGAAGGATAAACTTCCCCGAAGAAGTGGTTTTGGCCAACGCCCTGGCAAAAATTTTTCATACAAATAAAACCTACGAGCTTGAACCTGTTTTGCCAAAAGTAGATACCGCAAAAATCCGTTCTGTTGTTGACAAAGCAAAAGACGGTTATATCGCACCTGCTGAAATTCAGGCCTTGATGGATGCTGCGGGAATTCCGCGCGCCGGTGAAGCCGTGGTCACCACCAAAGAAGCTGCTGTAGCTGAAGCACAGAAGCTCGGATTCCCGGTGGTCATGAAAGTAGTCGGACCGGTTCACAAATCCGATGTAGGCGGCGTAGTACTGAATGTAAAAAATGTCGAAACCGCCGAACGGGAATTTGAACGTATGATGATAATAAAAGACACCACCGCCGTTTTGATCCAGCCGATGCTTAGCGGCACCGAACTTTTTGTCGGAGCTAAGTTTGAACCGAAATTCGGGCATATGATCTTGTTCGGACTGGGCGGTATTTTCATCGAAGTGCTGAAAGATGTTTCGGCAGGCCTCGCTCCTATTGGAAAAGCGGAAGCCGGCACCATGATCAAAAGCTTGAAAAGCTACAAAATCATTGAAGGTGTCCGCGGGCAAAAAGGTATCAACCAGGAATTGCTGGTGGATATCATCATGCGTTTATCGGCGCTCTTACAGGCGGCTCCTGAAATTCAGGAACTTGATTTTAATCCGTTGTTGGGTAATTCGGAAAAGGTGGTGGCTGTGGATGCACGAATTCGGATTGAAAAGTAAGGCTGAAACAACAAAAGCTGGCAGTTGTTGGATTCATGGCATTTTTAGGTATTCATGATTTTTCATAAATTTTTACATATACAAAAAACTTTTCGTATATTTGTGTAAAGTTTAACCTATATGTAAAATGGATTACAAGGCTTATATCCCTGAAAAGATCATACTGCGTCAGCATTACCTGGCAAGCAGTTCTAAGTTTCTGGAAAAGGACCTGATAAAGATTTATACAGGACAACGGCGTGTCGGCAAGAGTTACATGCTGTTCCAAATGATCAAGTATGTGGAACAACATTATAAAAAACCCAACATTATTTATATCAGCAAAGAACTTCCCGAATTCCGTGAGATCAGAAACGACAAAGATCTTATTGATTTTGTGCATTCCCGGATTTCCGGAAAAATGAATTTTTTATTTATTGATGAAGTACAGGAAATAGAAAATTTCCACAAGGCGCTAAGAAGCCTGTTGGCGGAGAAACAATACGATATATGGTGTACGGGAAGCAATGCAGCCATGCTGTCAGATGATATTTCGGGACTGATGAGCGGCCGTTCCATCACCATAAATGTTTTTGCATTGTCGTACAAGGAATTTTTGCTTTTCCATCATCTGTCACCAGGCAGCGATACGCTTGATAAATACCTTCGGTATGGGGGCATGCCGTTCCTTCATAATATCGGGCTGGAAGATGAACTTGTTTTCGAGTACCTCAAAGGCATATATTCCACGATCCTGTTCAAAGACATTGTGGCAAGGCAGAACATACGCAATACCGGTTTTGTCGAAAATCTTCTTTCGTTTGCCGCAGACAATATCGGTTCGATAGTTTCAGCAAAAAAAATCAGCGATTTTCTACGGTCAGAAAAAATCAATATTTCTCCGGTACGTGTGATTGAGTATCTGAAGTATATGGTGAATGCGTATATTCTTTTTCGCTGCAGACGGGCTGATATACAAGGGAAGAAGATTTTTGAATTCGGCGAAAAATATTATTTTGAGGACCTCGGTTTACGAAACATCATTAACGGTTATAAATTTAATGACATCGGAAAAATTATTGAAAATGCAGTATTCCTTCACGCAAAATATCATGGATATGATGTCTTTACCGGTTCATCAGGAACAAAAGAAATTGATTTCATCTGCGAGAAAAACCACAGAAGAAAATACATACAAGCTGCATACAGCCTTACCGATAAAAAAGTTTATGAGCGTGAATTCGGCAACCTAAAGGCGATCCGTGATCACCACCCGAAATATGTAGTGACGATGACGCCCTGGAATATGGATAACGATGAAGGCATCGAGCATTTTCAACTTGAAAATTTTTTAATGAAGGATTTATAAGGTTATCAGGTATTTTTATAAACCATGGTTTATTGTGTAAAAAGTAATTATGATTGGAACATGGCTGATCGGTGAGGACGGAAGGCTGCAAGGGGCATTGGCATTGCTTTATTCTTCGTTGACAGGTATTCCTGAAGCAAGATTGAAAACGTTAATATTTCGGTTCAATGCACGTCAAAAAAACAAAGCGGAAACCTGGGGGGTGAACCGCATCCGGATCAATCCCGAAGCATACCCAAATGCCGATGACCCGCAATGGATAGGCACCCTGGCTCACGAACTAACACACGAATACGACTATTATAAAAGCAAACTACCCGATTTCATCATCAGGTTTTTTGACCAGTGCGGCATAAAATTCAGGCAATATATTTTGCGTATGCCGCATGAAAAGGCTTATCAAAGCTCACCTTTAGAAAAAAGAGCTTTTGCCAGCCAAAAGGTCGTCATGGATTTTGTAAACAAATATTCAGTTCAAAAAATTCTTAGCAATCCTTCAATTTCGGAAAGTGAAAAAATTTCATTGATGCGGAATTTAATAGAAAAGGAATCTCTATTGAATTGCCGGGGTGACTAGCAACGTTAGGGTCTGAGCCCAGTCACCCCGACCATGAAAAATTTTCATTTTGGTTTAACAGCATTCAGCGTATCATGCACCACAATAACATCATCCGTAAGCTTTCCGCCAACCATATACATTTTCTTTCCCAGCATATCCAGGTTCCAGCTTGCATCAATATTATCCTTGTCGTAAATCAGGTTTTCCACATTCCTGGTCATGAAAATACTTTTACCTTCGGGCACTTCCAGAATTAGTTTTACAGACTGGTTACGCCATTTTTCATTACCCGGCAACATAAAATAATTATTAATAATTAAGGTAGAATCCGGGATTTTAACATCCAGTAAAATTGCTTCGGCTCTTTCCCGGGCGCTCATGATCGTGGTCCCGCGCGAAAATCTCACCACGGTAAGTTTATAATCACCTGTTTTAGAAGGAATGATTTTCAGCTTTGGAAATCCATATGCAACAAGCTTGTCGTTATAGTTTGAAAAATAACAGTTTTTAAATACAAAACGCTGATGATCGTAATTATCGGCTTCAATGAATTCTTCATCAATATATGGTTTGTGTATGATGCCGGGCAGGTTCTCTGCAACATCAATGGTCAGGGTTTGTTTGGGTTGCGGCAACACAACCTCCTGCTTGACGTTGCTTTTTTCGTTGAAATTGCCAATTACGTTCACCGTCAGGAAAATGGCCAGGATCAATCCTGTGAGCCATAACAAAGACGCGGTAACAGAGACAATACGGATCTTGGTTTTAAACCCGGCGATCAGGCGGATACTGTTGAAAATAAGCATTAACAGCGGCACGCCGATCAGTAAGATCAGGGAAACAACCACAAGCTGTTGCTGCCAGAGGCTTTCAAAAAACAAATTGGAAAGTACCGGAAACGATATGGACGAAATTCCCCATTTGGTAAAAAACAGGAAACTGTCGGATGCCGTCAGTGAAAGTATCAGCGAACCGGTCAACACAATGGCAATAACCAGAAGCACGATGCCTAAAAATATCAAAAGTGCACGGAGCAGGTAATAAATGACTTCGCCGAGGGCGCTGCCGAAGCCCGTTCCGGTTTCCTTGGCGGGCCTGGCCTGGCTGATCACCGATGCCATGTAGCGTTGCCTGTCGGAATAATACTTTTCTTTTTCTGCCCTGCGCATACGCCGCCTCATGGCCGCCTGTTCCTTGCGTGCATGATGCGATGCATCTTCTTTTCGTTCCTTAAACCGCGACCTGAGGTCAGCAAATTCGTTCCTGATGTTTTCCTGAATTTCCGAAATAGTCAACGGCTCGCCTTTCATATTCAGCTTTTCTTCGGTAGTTGAAGCCTTAGGGATGATGATCCAGAGTAAAATATAAATCAGCACACTTGATCCGAAGATAAATAAGGCAACAATAAAAAATATCCTGAACCATACGGGATCAACATTAAAATAATGGCCCAACCCGGAGCAGACGCCGCCAAGCACTTTGTGTTCGTCATCGCGGTACAGGCGTTTTTTAAAGGTGCTACTCTTTTCGTTTTGTTTTTCTTTTTCTTCTGCTGAACTTCCAATGTCATCAGGCTGGCCCAGGATTTTTATGGTTTCTTCTACGTCAGCGGGCGCAATAAGCGGCTGGCCCTGTTCTATTTTGCTTTGGAAAATTTCAGCAATCCGGCTTTCAATATCCTGAAGGATCTCTTCCTTACCTTCGGTATTTGCAAAATGCTTTTTCAGTGAATCAAGGTAGTTCTCAAGAAGTTTGTATGCTTCTTCATCAATCTGAAAAAACATGCCGCCAATATTGATCGTGATAGTTTTATTCATGGCTTTATATTTTTTAATTATCTTTTTTTGTTATTTGTTTTACTGAATTGACAAGTTCTTTCCAGCTTTCTTCGAGATTGGCAAGAAATATCCGGCCATCCTCAGTCAGCGTGTAATATTTCCGCGGCGGCCCTGACTTTGATTCTTCCCAGCGGTAGGTAAGAAGTCCGTCGTTTTTCAGGCGGGTCATCAAAGGATACAGGGTCCCTTCCACCACGATAAGTTTCGCGTCTTTCAACTTTTCCATAATGTCGGAGGCATACACATCTTTTTCCGAGACTATTGATAGTATGCAATATTCCAGGATGCCTTTCCGCATTTGCGCTTTTGAATTTTCAATATCCATTGTCAGGTCTTTGGTTAATTAAAGTTTTTAGCCATTAGCCATGAGCCATTAGCCATGTGCCACGAGCCATGTGCCACAAGCCATGAGCCACGGGCCATGAGCCATGAGCCACAACCCCATTGCCTATTGCCTTTTTGCTATTGCCTTTTGGCTGTTGGCTGTTGGCTGTTGGCTGTTGGCTAGTGGCTTTTGGCTATTTTCAATCATATTTTCAATTTATAATCAATTTCGGGACAAAGATAATACAATTCATAGTACTATGCAATACAAAGTACTAAAATTTTCAAATTATTAAAAAGAAATAATATAACTAATTGTTTTTCAATACGTTTAATTTACAGGTTTTTTCTGCAAGGATCAAAAAAAAATAATTACCTACTCAAAATGTAAAATCCATTTAAGAAATTAACGGATCATATAATTAGTAAAAGACAGACATTTTTGAAGACGGGGATTAAATAGTGATTGAGAGATTGGGAGATTGGCACTTCGGCTGCGCTCAGTGCCCTATAATGCGCTCAGTGCCCTAAAGGCAAATTGGGTAATTGGGTTGGATTAGTAGGATTGAGAGATTGAGAGATTGAGAGATTAAGGGCTGGTGAAGGCACAAAAAAAGCCACCCCAGAAGAGCAGCTTTTCTTCAATTATTATTTTTTACGAAATTTATCCTTTGTAAAATGGGAATTTCACCACTTTTGCTTTAATAAGTTTTTCGCGGATTTTTACATAAATTTCGCTATCCGGTTTCGAAAATTCGGTTTTAACATAGCCCATACCGATATTTTTCTGTAATGATGGCGCCATGGTTCCGGAGGTCACTTCACCGATTTTGTTTCCGGCAGCATCACAAATTTCATAGTAATGACGGGGAATCCCACGGTCGATCATTTCAAAACCCACCAGCTTACGGCTTACACCTTCGGTCTTGTGTTTCAGGTTGTATGCTTTGTCAATAAAATTCTTTTCGTCGGTGAATTTTGTGATCCAGCCCAAACCGGCTTCAATGGGAGAAGTGGTGTCGTTGATATCGTTTCCATACAGGCAGAATCCCATTTCGAGGCGCAAGGTATCGCGTGCTGCCAGGCCGATAGGTTTTATCCCGAATTCTTTACCGGCTTCCATCACGGCATTCCACATGACTTCGGCGTACTTATTCGGAAAATAAATTTCACAACCACCCGAGCCGGTATAACCGGTTGTCGAGAAAAGCACATCGTCAACACCTGCAAACTTCAATACTTTGAAGGTATAATATTCCATATCGGTTACCGTGGTTTCGGTCAGTTTCTGCATGGCTTTCAGAGCCAATGGGCCCTGAATGGCTAATTGGGAAGTTTCGTCCGAAGCGTTAGTGAGCTTAACGCCCAAATTATTGTTTTTATTTACCCAGGCCCAGTCTTTGTCGATATTAGCGGCATTTACCACCAATAAGAACTTTTCAGCACTAAAACGATACACCAGCAAGTCATCCACAATGCCGCCCTGTCCGTTAGGATAACAGGAGTACTGGATTTTACCATCCCAAAGCTTAGATGCGTCATTGGAAGTGACGTACTGAACAAAATCAAGGGCTTTCGGGCCTTCTACCCAAAATTCGCCCATATGCGAAACATCAAAAACGCCAAGCGCCTTACGGACGGTCAGATGTTCAATGATCAATCCTTCATACTGAATGGGCATATAAAAACCGGCAAACTCAACCATTTTTGCTCCGGCAGCCTCATGAATGTTACGAAATGCTGTTGTTTTCATTATTATATTTTAAAAAGATTTATAAATATGTGATTTGTTTTTTGAAATACAATTATCTTAAAAATCTGATTGTACGACAGGGCAAAAATATAAATAATTACTTACGATTAAAAGAACTTTTTTGAACCGAAATAATTTGCGCCCGGTGAAATGATATTTCACGGCAAATTTATTTTTATCTTTGACCACTGAAAAATCACACAAGAAATGTTTTTTTCAAAACTCAATATTCCCCGCTGGCTCATACTGTTGATCGATGTGTGTATCTGCGCCTTTTCAGTAGTGCTGGCCTATATGCTGCGATTCAACTTCACCCTGCCTGCCACCGATGCGCACGACCTGCCTTATGTGCTTGCATATATGGTTGGCATCAGGTTTTTATCTTTTATCATAGCCAAGACGCATACCGGAATCATTCAATACAGTAGCACCAGTGATGCTTTACGTATTGTTATTGTTACAACCATCGGGTCGTTGTTTTTCGTTGCCACGGATCTGGTGTCGTATTTTTTTATCAACAAAATTAATTTCATTCCCTACTCCATTATCATCATTGATTTTATTACCACTTCCGCCGTACTTGTTGCCTTCCGCATTTTTGTCAAAATCGCGTACATGGAGATCAACAATCCTTCGCGCAACAAGACCAACGTGCTGATATACGGCGCCGGTGAGAGCGGGCTTATTTCAAAACGTTCCCTCGACCGCGATGCGGGGACCAAATACAAAGTGCTTGGCTTCATTGACGATGATCCCAAAAAGATCGGAATGAAAATCGAAGACATTCCCATTTATGGGCCGGACAAACTGGAAAAGCTTTTAGAAACCAACGCCATCGAACACCTGATCATCTCCATACAGAACATCAAAGCATCCAAAAAACAGGAGATCATCGAAAAATGTATGGCATACAACACCAAGGTGCTGAGCGTGCCACCCGTAAGCCGCTGGATCAACGGCGAACTCAGCTTTAAGCAGATCAAAAAGATCAATATTGAAGATCTGCTTGAACGGGATGAGATAAAACTGGATGAGGAAAAAGTCAGGCTGGAACTTATAGATAAAACGGTGCTGGTTACCGGCGCTGCTGGATCCATTGGTAGTGAGATCGTGCGCCAGGTAGCGCGGTTTTCGCCCAAAAAAATCATTCTCATCGATCAGGCAGAATCGCCAACGTACTTTCTCGAACTGGAACTGAATGAAAAATACCCTGCAGTGAATTTCGAGACCATCATTTGCGATATCAACCACAAGGTGCGGATGCGTAAGATCATGGAAACCTTTGTGCCGAATATCATTTATCACGCGGCTGCATACAAGCATGTTCCTTTGATGGAAAACAACCCGGTAGAGGCTGTCTTCACCAATGTGGTGGGAACAAAAATCCTTGCCGATCTTGCTGTGGAATTCAAGGCCGAAAAATTTGTCATGGTTTCCACCGACAAAGCCGTGAACCCGACCAGTATCATGGGGGCCACCAAACGTATTGCAGAAATATACACCCAATCGCTCAACAGCCAGGGCAACACACGGTTCATCACCACGCGCTTTGGTAACGTACTTGGATCCAATGGTTCGGTGATACCGCTGTTCCGCGAACAGATTGAAAAGGGCGGGCCTGTAACCATTACCGATCCGGAAGTTACGCGGTTCTTTATGACCATACCCGAAGCCTGCCGGCTGGTACTTGAAGCAGGAACGATGGGCAACGGCGGTGAGATTTTCATTTTCGACATGGGCAAGTCGGTAAAAATCCTTGACCTGGCAAAAAAGATGATCAAGCTTTCGAGGCTTACCTTGGGAAAAGACATCCAGATAAAATATACGGGGCTACGCCCGGGCGAAAAACTGTACGAGGAACTGCTCAACAATAAAGAAAATACACTCCCCACCTACCATCCGCAAATCATGATCGCGAAAGTGGTTGAAACCGATTTTGATACGATTTCAAAACAGGTGAACGAGCTGGACAAACTGCTATACCTGCACGACAACATGCAGATCGTAAAGAAAATGAAGGAGATTGTTGCAGAATTCAAGAGCCAGAATTCGGTGTATAAGAAGTTGGATGAGTAAGCTTGAATAGCAGTTTAATTCGAATATATTTCATTGCAGATTTAACAAGAACGGCTATTACTTCTTAGTTACAAACCTACGCATTAAAAAAGTCCGAAGTCACAGACTTCGAACAACTGAGTTCGAGGTTTTAATCAATTTTAGCTTAATTCTTTTTTCTTTGTCAAATTTTTCTTTTTCTTCCCCTATGCTATTTTGAGTCCATTCATATTTTACAAAATTCTTATGCCTTTTAAATACTGCTTCATTATTCCCAAATTTAACTAATAAAAAATTTTTTTTATCATTAACGTACCTGCCTGTTCTAACCTTATTCTTCCAATTAAGATAGGCAGTGTTATCATCACTAATTTCGCCTTTATAAATGATCCACTTATAGGTGGAGTCAGAGTATAGTATTAATACAGTTTTTGTTTTTTTTGAAGAATTTCTGTGCTTTAAAAAAATAACACTTTCGTATACTGTAGAATCCCTGTTTTGCGAAATGCAAATATCACATACAGAAAACAAAATGATTAATAATAGAATTATTTTTCTATACATGTGTAATTTATTTAGTCAGAATTTTGGTTACAATTAATATAGCTTTCGATAGTTAAAAAAGAACATAATTGCCCGCATTTTCGCGTCGTCGCCGGATAAAAATCGAAGTCATAAACAGGCTATTATTCCAATTTAATTTCTTTCAAAATATTATTATCCCTGTCAAAAATGCACAATGTTTTCTTGTCAAGCATTTTAATAATCACAGTATCTATATGATAATTGTTTTAATAAAGATTTTTTGTAGTTTTCAATCCGGGGAATATTCTTTTTTCTAATTTAACAGAAACGCTTGTCCGACTCATTGCTCCCGGATCATATAAATATGCTTTAATTGATTTATTGCCGTATTTAATCTCATTGAGGCATCTGTAGCTTTTGTCAACGCCACCCCAGGATATTATATTTATAGTATCTAAAAAGGCTATAAAAACAAATGGTAAAAGAATTAAACCAAATAGTCCAAATGTAATCCCCAAAGATATTTTTGCCCACAATCGTTTCGAAAACAGTGAATCTAGAAATAATAATACAATACCAACATATGCATGAATAAAAACAAGATTTTCAATAATCGGATTTTCAATAATTACAACATGGTTGAAGAAAAGTAGTAATAATAATAACGTGAGAATTATTAAAACTGCAGTAAGCGTTTTTCTTTTCTTGAGAAATTTATTCATGTAACGGGTACTTATAACTGTCCTTCCGCACCATCACTGCACTATTTTAAATAACTTTTATTTATTCTGCATACCCTAACCCTTCAACACCTTATTCACCAGATCGGCGGCATCCTGCAACTTGATGGCGGAGAAGACTTTTAGCCCGGACTTGTCGATGATCTCTTTTGCCTCCTCGGCGTTGGTGCCCTGCAACCTCACGATAATCGGCACTTTTATTTCACCTATGCTTTTATAGGCATCGACAATACCGTTGGCAACCCGGTCGCAGCGCACTATCCCGCCAAAAATATTCACGAGGATGGCTTTGACATTCGGGTCGCTGAGGATGATGCGGAAGGCTTCTTCCACGCGTTTGGCATCGGCAGATCCGCCCACATCCAGAAAATTTGCCGGCGAACCTCCACAAAGTTTTATAATATCCATGGTAGCCATAGCCAGCCCGGCGCCATTGACCATGCAGCCAACGTTGCCA
>DAOQAT010000026.1:0-35845 GCA_035354195.1 Bacteroidales bacterium
TATTATTTCTGGCAAAGATAACATATTTCATACTTATCTTAGAATAGAGCCAAAACAATTAACTAAATCCATACAATATCAAAACAACCAATGTTCAAATCTGACACGGTGGAGCTGGATATAAAATTATTTCTTATCTTTGATACAAATATCAATGTAATATGAAAAAATTTTTAACATTAGGATTTTTACTTATTGCCTTGCAGATTACGGCACAAGAAAAAATGACACACAACTGTGGCTATATTTCTTATGGCGCTGGTGGCGGAGTTATTGCCAAAGAATATTGCTGGTTTGATACAACAAGCTCCTTCATAGTTATTGACACTTCTAATCCTTCAAATATTTGGCAAATAGGCAAACCTCAGAAACCAATTTTGAATGCAGCATTAACGGGAACTAACGTAATAATTACCGATACTGTAAATAATTATCCTGTTAATAATCATTCTTATTTTGACTTTATATTCCCAATAACAAATAATGGAATTCCTATTTTTTCTATGAATATGTGTATTTCCTTTAAACATAAAATCAATACGGACACCATGATGGATGGCGGATACATTGAAATTAAGTATCACAAAGATTCTGCCTGGAACAATATCGCCTACGATACACTTCATTATTCCAACATGAATTTCCCTATGTTTTTCAACTGTGAAAACCTATACGGAATTAACGATACACTTTTTAATGGCACCCCTGGATTTTCAGGAACAACAAATTGGGTGCGGACGCAATTACAATGGATATGGATGGTACCCGTAAAATCAGAGTATTACCCCGATACGCTTCAATTGCGATTCCATTTTATTAGTGATGGAATTGAAATGAATAAAGAAGGATGGATGATAGACAGTTTGGAAATTACAGAGTATGACCCCGGAAGCAGTATAGAAGAAAACCCGTCCGAAAATCCAATTTCTGTTTCACCTAATCCTGTTTTGGAATCGGCTGTAGTTGAAATAAAAATTAATAACAATGAAACTTACACAGCCGAATTATACAATATTTTCGGACAAAAAACAGCAGAATTCCCGAAAATAAAAAACAATACTTTTACCATTGAACGCGGAACTCATGAAAGTGGAATAAAATTTCTCGTAGTGAAAAACGAAAGCAAAATTATTGCTGTAAAGAAAATTATTTTTCTTTAAAACACATCACATGTCAGACCATTCGGAAAAATTGATGCCTGTCTTATTTGTCGGCCACGGCAGCCCGATGAACGCCATCGAAAAGAACGAATTTTCAGAATCCTGGGCCGGCATGGCTCAATCATTACCCAAACCCGATGCGGTTTTATGTATTTCGGCACATTGGGAAACCAGCGGAACTCAAGTCAGCGCGGTGGCTAAACCTGATACCATCCATGATTTCGGAGGCTTCCCGGAAGAACTTTTCGATGTGGAATACCCTGCCCCCGGAAGCCCCGAACTGGCAAAGGAAATCATACGTTCCGTCTCAAAATTTAATATCACCGCCGATAAAAACCGGGGGCTGGATCACGGCTGCTGGAGCGTACTCCGTTGTATGTATCCCAGGGCTGAAATTCCTGTGATACAACTAAGCCTGAACTACGCTGCCGAGGCTGCTACACATTATAAACTTGCCAAAGAATTGTTTTTTCTGAGGCAAAAAAGAATACTGATCATCGGTAGCGGCAATATGGTGCATAACCTTAGGCTGATCGACTGGGATATGGAAGGAGGGGGCACTGAATGGGCTGTATCCGCAAATAATCTATTAAAAGATCTCATCAATCATGATGAACACCAGAAACTGATAGATTATAAAAGCCTTGGAAAAGAGGTGCAGCTTGCGGTTCCTACACCCGAACATTACCTGCCGCTGCTTTATGCCATAGCATTAAAACAACCGGACGAAACGATCACTTACTTCAATGAAAAAATGGTCCTTGGTTCTTTGTCAATGACTTCGCTGAAAATCGGATAATATTTACTGTCAAAAATTATATTTGTACCTAATATTTAAATTGACAAAATTTATTAAAACACATACCTTTATTGCAGGATAAAAAATTTTTACAGAAATGAGAAGCGTCATCTTTTCAAGTATGAAAATATTTTTTTCAATATTGGCGGTGCTTTATTCCGTCTCATTAAAATCGCAAATTAATGGAACGGAAGCACTCAGTATAAAAAAAAACCATGCCGATTTTTACCATCTTAATATTGAAGCAGACCCATATAAAAAACATATTTCCGGCAAGTGTGTGATGAATTGCATGTTAGCTAATTATTCAGACACAATTACATTGGGATTAAACTCAAACTATAATGTAACTAAGGTTTTGGGAGGTGATGAACCTTTAAATTATTTCCGAAAAAACAATGATATTCTGATATACCTGAATGGATTAAATGACAAATCATTAATGAAGACCATTACGGTATATTACGAAGGTTTTCCGAAAATTTCTAAAAATCCGCCCTGGGATGGTGGTTTTGTGTGGTCAAAAGATGCTTCCGGAAATCCTTTCGCAGGCGTAGTATGCGAACTTGAGGGCGCCGGAATATGGTGGCCCGCCTGCAAAAACATTTCTCACAAACCTGACAGCCTTTTATTTTCCATTACCCTGCCAAAAGGGCTTTATGCTGTATCGAACGGGATTTTACGATCAACAGATACCTTGAAAAACAGGGTTTGTTTTAACTGGTTTAATCCAAATCCAATTATTAATTATGCCCTCACATTATATATCGGGAACTATCATTGTTTTTCAAAAGCCTTAAAGTCCAGTACTTCTAATAATACCATGACCTGGTACTCCTTGAACAATAATTTGCCTGAGGCTGAAATGTACTTTACACAGGTTGACACATTACTACGAATTTTTGAACATTATTTTGGAGCTTATCCTTTTTCAAAAATTGGATATAAATTGGTAGAAGCGCCTTATGCCGGAATGGAACATCAAACCGCAATTGCCATAGGAAAACAAGGAAAGAGCATTTTCAGACTTTTAGGATATAAAACAAATATCGGATACATTCTGGTGCATGAAACAGCGCATGAATGGTGGGGAAACAGCATTTCAATAAAATCAATGCCGGATTTATGGATTAATGAGAGCCTGGCGACATACAGCGAGTCCTTGTTTATAGAGTATTTGTTTGGTAAAGAAAAAGCTGTTGCTTACATAAATAAAGATTTAGAACATTTGATTTCAAATACGGTTCCAATATATGATAGCAACAAAACCACTTACAATCACGACATTTACATGAAGGGGAGCGCTGTTTGGAATACCTTTAGAAGTGTGCTACATCAGGATTCATTATGGTTCGGTTTTTTAAAATCCATCACTACGAAATATCAGTTCAAAAGCATATCAACTCCTGAATTATTAAATTATATAAATGAATATTTCAATACAGATTTTTCTTACTTTTTCCATCAATACATTTATTCCAATGAAATTCCTGTGCTGGAAATTAAAATCAATAAAAATAATTCGACCAATTTTCAAATTCGGTGGACCAACTGTAATCAGAATTTTATGATGCCGGTTTTTTATAATATTAATTCAGAAACGACTTACATCGATGCCGTCACCGATTGGAAAACATTTACCATAAATAATTTTAATACTGAAGCTTTATCTCTCTTACAAACTAGTTATTTAATTAAAACAAAAATTTCAGACTTCTAGTTTTTTTTAGAAAGGAATTTTGCCGGATGACATTTTTATCCTTTCACCAGCAGCCGCGGTTCCATCATATCCAGTATGGCATATTTAATTCCTTCACGGCCCAATCCCGAATCTTTCACACCGCCATAAGGCATATGATCCATCCTGAACGTAGGGACATCATTGATGATCAGCCCGCCAACCTCAATATGGTTAAAAGCATAATCCATTTCTGAAATACGGTCGGTAAACACACCTGCCTGCAAGCCATAGCGGCTGTTGTTCACCTCTTCCACTACGTTTTCAAAATCTTCGTACGGCTCAAGCACCACCACAGGCCCGAAAATCTCACAGCAGCAAACATTCATTTCATTTCTAGTGGAAGTTAAAACTGTCGGCTCAAAAAAACTTCCTTTTCGTTTACCTCCGCACAACAACTTTGCGCCGCCGGCAATAGCGTCATTCACCCAGGATTCCACACGGATGGCGTTGGGTTCGTTGATCAGGGCTGAAATATCCGTATCGGGATCTTCCGATGGGCCGGATTTCAACATTTTAACTTTCTCAATAAACTGCCCGGAAAACGTTTCGAAAATATTTTTATTTACAAAAATCCGCTGCGTATGAATGCACACCTGGCCGGCATAAGCAAAGCCGCCTGCTACACATTTGGCAACGGCTTTTTCAATATTGGCCGTATCCGTAATGATTACACCGGCATTGCCGCCTAATTCAAGCACGATCTTTTTTTTACCGGCATCGCTTTTCATTTTCCAGCCAACTTCCGGAGAGCCGGTAAACGTAAGCAGTTTAAAACGTTCATCAGTGACTAAAAGGTTACCTGTTTTTCGGCCCATCGGCAATACGGACAAGGCGCCCTTCGGCAAGTCAGTTTTATCGATCAGTTTAGCCAGTTCCAGTGTAGAAAGCGGCGTGGAAGAAGAAGGCTTCAGGATGATCGGACACCCGGCTGCAATTGCCGGGGCAATCTTGTGAACCGCAAGGTTCAAAGGGAAATTAAAAGGAGAAATTCCGGCTACTAAACCAACGGGAAAATATTTTACGAATCCTTCCTTGCCTTCTCCGGCCGCGGTCCAGTCGATGCTTAAATATTCTTTTGGTAAACGTTTTGCTTCCTCAGCGGCAACAATAAACGCCTGGATCGCCCGGTCCACTTCGGCCAACGCCAGCTTTAGCGGTTTGCACGCTTCATTGCTTAAAACAAAGGCCAACCTGTCTTTTTCTGATTTCATAAGCCCTGCAATAGATACCAGGATTTCGTACCGCTTATATGACGGCAGGGCTGCCATTGCTTTTTCGACTTTTTGTGCAGCTGTAATTGCTTGTTCCAGCTCCGTTTCAGAGGCCAGCGAGACCTCTGCAATACGTTGGCCCGAAAATGAATTCACAATAGTTATTTTGTCTTTTGTCTCAACAAAACTGCCTGCCAGGTAAAGCTTGTATGTTTCCATGGGTTGAATTTTTTTTAAATATCAGGTGTGAAAGAGTTGTGATAATACTTCGAGGGATTTGATCTCTCCGAATCCGATATGATGCAACTGATAATATATGATGATTTTCTCCAGCAGCTTTTTCCTCAATTCAGACGAAAGCCTGATCATGCCTGTATCTTCAAGGGTCGTAGTAAGGAGTTGGTAAAAAAGTTCGGATTGCTGCTGATCCAGAAAAAAATCATCTGCCGGTTTGAATTTGCCGAATACACCATCTTTCAGTAGGAAGTAAGGTGTTTGTGGCGAAAAGCTTCCCAGCGGATAAAAGCCCAGATATCGGGTCAGTTGCAAGGCAAAGGCAATATGGGTATTTCCGTGAGCCGTTTTTTCCTGATCGATCGAAATGATACTTTGGGCCAGAAAATTAAAAAAATCCCGGTTGGTTTCTTCTTCGCGTACGGAGCGATAAATCAGCTCGTTGATGAAAATTGCCTGCGAACTTTTTACTACATCAAACGGTATGCTGGTAAACTGATACCATGATGAAAGTTCTCTGGGAATAAAGAGCTGGTCTTTTTCTTTGTTGACAAACACCACCTCGACCAGGCTGAGCGGTTGAAGCAGGTTGGCGCTGATTTTCGCGTGTTTTTTCCTGACTCCGCGAATGATAAATGATTTCAGCCCGAAAAGCTCGGTATACATTTTAACAATGACACTGCTTTCAGAATATTTTACCGATTTAAGGACTATGGCTTTGGTGGTTGAAATCATCGCAGCAAAAGCGGCTTAATTGATGACCATGATCTTGGTAACCAGTTTTTCTGTTCCGTCTTCGCTGCTGCAAAACACAAAGTAGACGCCGCTTTTTGCGCTCTCGCCGTTGAAATTTTTTCCGTTCCATACGGCCTGTCCGCCTTCGGATTTTGTCTCATAAACCAGCGTACCGCTGATATCGGTAATTTTCACGGTGGCATCTTTTACCAGCCCTTTTATCCCGATCATCCCTGTAAAGTTTTCACGAACCGGGTTGGGATAGGCATAAACATTGGAAAATGTTTCTCCGCCTTTGGTTGCGTATGCCCTGAATGACACGATCCCGTTTGATGTACCGAAATAAACAACACCTGTTTTATCATCAATGGCTATACTTGTAATTGTGTTCGACAACAACGGGCTGTTTTCTTCGGTAAAATGAAATATCTCTTCCTGTCCGTCTTCACTCATCAGAAAAACGCCGGCCTTCTCTGTTCCAAACCATTTTTTGTTTGCACCGTCAACGGCAATAGCGGAAACCCTTTCAAAAGCCAGCAGGTGTTGTGCGGTACCATCCTGCATGATGGTGATCATCTGTGCATCGTAATTTCCTCCGTTGGTAACATTTTCAGGATTATAAAAAACGGCAACCCCTTTATCGGTTCCAATCCATATTTGTCCGTCAAGGTCCTCGGCAATGCTATATACGGAGTTGCTGGGTAAATTTCCTTTTCCCACAGCAGTAGTCAATAATCTGGTAACATTATCGGAGTTATCCGACCAGGTTCCGTTTTCATTAAAAACAAGTAAGCCCGAACCATTCATGATCAAAACCCATTTCTGTCCATTTTGGTCGATAAGAATTTTTCCTCCCACTGCTTCGTAAAGGTAGGGAACGGTGCTGAATGAAGCCCATGTTCCGTCGGCTTTTAAAACTTTGAGCAAATTATTACAGTTTACATTGACCACCCAAAGATTATAATCCTTATCATAGGCTAATCCGCCAATGCCGAGCCAATTATAAAAAGAGTATGGTTGCTCAAGTCCGGAATTATCTTCCCCGTAAATATTGGTGATCATGCCATTCTTTAACTCAATAAGGCCCCGGGCGCGGGATGCGGCCCAAACATGCGTGTTGTCGCGCGGGTCAATTTTCACATCAATAATGTCGAACAAGGTATCAAAAGCAGGGTTTTGGTCTTTCAGCGTATACCAGTTATTGCCGATGTATGAAAATACACCGCTGGTATTCCAGGCATTTCCCCACGAAGAGGTTACGCTACCGGGAGCCACATACAAGTCGCTTCCGGCAATGTCCATGGCGAACACATTGTTATTTCCAGGGCCGCTGGGAGCTATTTTTTCCCCATGCCAGTTTTTAAACCGGACCAGGCCGCTGTATAGATCAGCGATCCAGATAGTGCCATCTATGTCATACACCGCGCAATATGGATTGGCATATCCAGGGAAATAATCATAGACAATATCTACCTGCTGCACATCAGAATTATAAGTCACCAGCAATTGCTCGTAGGATATCAACAAAAAATTATTAAGTACCCGCATGGTGTAAACGTCATAAAAAATTGTTGTATCAAATACAGACCATCCATTGCCGTCAAACACAAATATTGTGTCATGCCTGTATTCCGGTGTAGTATGGGAGGCGTAAATTTTATTTTGAAAGGCAACAATGGAGTTGTAGGTCCCATTTGGATCGGGCAGCAAAGTATCTTTGGACCAGTTGGCATAATTGGCAAGATTGGCATTGTTATAATCTGCTTCAAAGACACCTGTACTTGTAGCTGCATAAAACTTTGCGCCGTCGCAGGCAAGGTCCAGCACATTGACCGAGGTACCATTCGGGCCGATATAATAGGTATCTTTTATTTCTTTATTGACAAGGTCCAGAACCACAATACCAAACCCACAGGACAGATAGGCATAATTACCAATAAGGGTAATGTTGTTTATGTTTTTGTTTCCCAAAATTGGTTTGCGCTTCACATCAGAAATATTTATTACTCCATCCGTTGAAATCAGGTCAATATTGGCGTTGGTGTATGCCACAACCAGATAGCCGAACTGCTGGCTGTATCTGATGGTGCTGATGTTGACATCAGAAAGGCCGTTATTCTTGGTGATGGTGTTCACACTGTTGTCGTTTTTATCAAAATAAAAAATACTGTATGGTGTTGCACAGTAAATCCTGTCCACGGCAATATCTACGGCTATGCATTTTTTGTAAGGTAAGTGTATCTGCCATTCAGCAATTCCAATATCCTGAGCTGTTGCTGAAAAAACATAGATGAAGAAGAAAAATAAAATAAACAGGTTTTTTTTCATGGAAAGAAAATTGGAATGAAATTACAAAAAAAACTGATTTATTTAAAATTTATTGCTTTTCAATGGCCGGTGTAACAAATTCTTTTGCAAGCTCAAACACCCTTACAAGGCCATCAGGGTTTTTACCTCCAGCCGTAGCATAATAGTCCTGGCCTCCGCCACCGCCCTGGATTTCCTTAGAAAATTCACGGATGATCTTCGATGCATTCCATTGGTTGGATGCTACCAGGTTATCTGAAATCATCAGCGTTATAGATACCTTGCCTTCACTTATGGTGCCAAGGATCATAAACAGGTTTTCCACCTCATTTTTCAGGGCAAATGCAATATCTTTAATGTTGGCCGCATCCACATCAACTTTTTCGGCAATGAAATTTATGTTGTTTACACGCTGAACTTTTGTTTTCAGGACATTTTTCAAATCTGCAGATTTTTCTTTCTGATACTGTTCGATCTGTTTTTTTAATACGGCATTGTTTTCCATCAATCCGTTGACAATCGCGGGAAGTTCAGTGTAAGGTTTTTTCAGTAACGCTTTTATCTCGTCCAAAGGTTCCAGGTACTGTTGAAAAATATAATTAAAAGCGGTTTCTCCTGTGATGGCTTCGATACGCCGCACACCGGCAGCCACCGCTGTTTCCTCCACAATGATAAACAAACCGATCTGGCCGGTGGATGTTACATGTGTGCCGCCGCATAATTCTTTGGAATAATTATCTCCGACGGTTACCACACGGACTTCATCTCCGTATTTTTCACCAAACAAGGCTATGGCGCCTTTCTTTTGTGCGCTTTCCATTGTCTCTATCGCCGTTTCAACCGCCAGGTTTTCTGATATTTTTTCAAAGATCAGCTTCTCAATTTTCTTTTGTTCTTCATGGGTAACACCCGTAAAGTGTGAAAAATCAAACCGCAGGCGTTCATCGCTCACATAGGAACCTTTTTGTTCCACATGATTACCAACAATTTGTTTGAGCGCTTTATGCAGTAAATGCGTGGCGGTATGATTATTTTCTGTGAGCCTGCGCTTTTGAAGATCGATTTTTGCCTTACATACGGAGGTAATGTTTTTTGGCAAGAGCGTGGTGACATGAACTATCAGGTTGTTTTCTTTTTTGGTATCCAGAACAGGAATTTTTTCATCCCCAAACTCCAGAATCCCTTTGTCACCTGTTTGTCCGCCCGATTCGGCATAAAACGGTGTTTTATCCAGCACCACCTGGAATTGCTCTTTGTCTTTTATTTTTATTTTCCGGTATCTGAGAATGGTAGCATCACATTCGGTAACGGAGTAGCCCACAAAGTTTGTTGACTCTGTTGTTTCGGATATGACAACCCAGTCTTCTTTATCCACAACGGCCGCCTGACGCGACCGGTTTTTTTGGGCTTCCATGCTTTTCCCGAATTCAGCCATGTCAACGGTCCAGCCTTTTTCTTTGGCCATCAGCTGTGTTAAATCTATAGGAAAACCGTAAGTGTCGAACAGTTCAAATGCAAATTGTCCGTCTATGACCTTATTTTCGGGCACTTTATAAGTATCAAATTTATGAATGCCGACATCCAGTGTTCTTAAAAAGGCGGATTCTTCCTCAGCGATCACTTTGCAGATCAGGTCCGTCTGAGCTTTGATCTCAGGGAAAACATCGCCCATTTGCGAAACCAATAAAGGAACCAGACTGTTGATAAAGGGTTCTTTGAATCCGAGGAATGTATATCCGTACCTCACAGCCCTGCGCAAAATCCGCCTGATCACATAACCTGCTTTGTTATTGGAAGGAAGCTGGCCGTCAGCAATGGCAAATGTTATGGCCCGCAAATGATCCGCTATCACCCGCATCGCTACATCTTTTTTAGCGTCGTCTCCATAACGGCATCCGGCCAATACGGCAATCTGCTGGATCAACGGCTGGAAAACATCTGTATCGTAGTTTGACTTTACATCCTGCAATGCCATGCATAAACGTTCAAAGCCCATGCCCGTATCCACATGTTTGGCGGGGAGGCTCACGAGCGATCCGTCAGCTTTGCGGTTGAATTCAATAAAAACCAGGTTCCAGATTTCAATAACCAGGGGATTGCCTGTATTGACCATTTCCCTCCCGCTGATTTTTTGTTTTTCTTCTTCGCTGCGCAAATCAATATGGATTTCGGAACATGGCCCGCATGGCCCGGTATCGCCCATTTCCCAGAAATTATCCTTTTTTGAACCCTGGAGTATCCGTTCTTCCGGGATGATGTTTTTCCAGCAATCATAAGCTTCCTTATCCATGGATAACCCGTCTTTTTTATCTCCTTCAAATACGGTAACATACATGGCATCGGGACTGATCTTATACACTTTTGTCAATAATTCCCAGGCCCATTCAATGGCTTCTTTTTTAAAATAGTCGCCAAACGACCAGTTGCCCAACATTTCAAACATGGTATGGTGGTACGTATCATGGCCCACTTCTTCAAGATCGTTATGTTTGCCGGAAACCCTCAGGCATTTTTGTGTATCTGCCACACGCTTATTGGGTGAAACTGCATTTCCCAGAAAAAAATCCTTGAACTGATTCATACCGGCATTTGTAAACATCAGTGTAGGGTCATTTTTTATAACCATGGGTGCGGAAGGGACAATCGTATGTTGTTTCGATTTAAAAAATTCCAGAAATGTTTTTCTTACTTCAGATGATTTCATGAGGCTTAAGGATTAACTTTTTGTATTTAAACTACTGTATTTAAATTAGTTAGGTTGCAAACGTCCACATTTAACAGTTTTTTACAACTCTAAAGGCACTGCAAATTTAATTTTTTTTGTTAGCTTTGCATCTTAAGTGTGTATCATTAAGGAATAAATTACGTTTAAATCTTGTTTTTAAACTAATTTTTTTGGTAGATGAAAAAAACAAAGTATCATTTTAATACCAAGACGCTTTCATTCGAAGAATTCAAGGTCTCTGTAAAGCAAAAATTTTTCAGGTTTTTTTCTATTCTGACATCCGGAATGGTGATTTCTGCAGTATTCATGCTCGTTTTATACAGTTTCATTGATTCCCCGAAAGAACGCGTTTTAAAACGTGAAAATGAAAAACTGAAACTTCAATATTCCTTACTTGATAACCGTATGGATCAGATATCAGCGGTGCTGGCCAACATGCAGAACCGGGACGATAATATTTACCGGACCATTTTTGAAGCCGAACCTATTCCGGACAACGTACGTAAGGCCGGTTACGGTGGTGAAGACCGTTATAAAGACCTTAAAGGCTATGATAATTCTGATCTGATGAAAAATACCGCCATGAGGCTGGATATGATTTCGCGCCAACTTTATGTGCAATCCAAATCATTTGATGAGATCATTTTGATGGCAAAAAATAAGGAGAAAATGCTTTCCTGTATTCCGGCCATTCAGCCTGTTTCAAAAACCAGGTGCAGCATTGTTTCGGGTTTCGGGTACCGCATCCATCCTATTTACAAAACAGCACGTATGCATACCGGAATTGATTTTGCGGCCAAAACTGGCACGCCAATTTATGCCACCGGTGATGGGACCGTTGTTGATCCCAAAGGAAATCAGAGCGGTTACGGGATCGTTTGTGTGATCAATCACGGGTTCGGATTCCAGTCGTTATACGGGCACATGAGTAAGATGATCGTAAAACCCGGTGATAAAGTAAAGCGCGGACAAGTGATCGGTTTTGTGGGAAGTACAGGATTGTCGGTGGCTCCGCACTGTCATTATGAAATAATTAAAAACGGAAATAAAATCAATCCGGTCAATTATTTTTACAACGACCTTACCCCGCAGGAATACGAAAAAGTGATTGAACAGGCTTCGAAACTGAACCAGTCATTATCGTAACCTATATCAATATTCCCCGCCATGAACAAAAACCGTTTTGGATATATCGGGGAATACTTCAGGTCAGAAAGGTCGTTCGACCTTAAAATATATTTTTTTCTTTTTATTATTACCATCGCCGGTTATTATGCGGTTTCACTGTTCATCCACCCGTTGAAATGGGACATGATCGACCAGTATTATCCTTACCGGTATTTGACCGGCGAATGTTTAAAAAATAATTTTTTCCCTTACTGGCAACCCTACCAATTGTTAGGAATACCCTTTTATGCTGATCCTTCAAGCGGCGTATGGTACCCCATCACCTGGATCATAGGCTTTTTTTCTGGCTATAATGTGTATGCACTTTCTTTTGAATTTATGCTGCATATATTTCTTGCCTCTGTAGGCTTTTACCTGCTGAGTAAAAACCTGGGGCTTTCAAAATGGATCGCCCTGATCCTGTCCGTAGCTTATTCCTTCTCCGGTTTTTTTGTCGGCAATGCACAACATATTACTTATGTGATCTCTGCCACATGGACGCCCTTTGTTTTAAATAGTTTTATTGCACTGATAAAAAATAAAAAAGGCATCAACGCTGTCGCGGTTTCTTTTTTCCTGTTCCTTATGACAACCGGTGGTTATCCTGCGTTCGGGATCATATTGTTTTATCACTTGCTGGCTATTTTTATCGGATATTCCATTTATCTGCTTATCAGGAAAGAACGGAAAGAGTTACTGAGGTTCTTTAAGATGAACCTGATCACTGTTTTTGTGTATGGCTTGTTAGCGCTGTCTTTTTTTGTTTCCGTTTTGTATAATAAAGGCCAGATTGGCAGATTCAGCACCATTAACCTCGAAGATATTTTATTCTCCCCTTTCTCTCCCAAATGCATGGTTTCATTTATTACGCCCTATGCCGTTGCCGGTAATGCGGACTATTTCAATACGGATCTTTCCATGTCAAACGCTTATTTCGGAATTTTTTCCTGTGCATTTTTCCTGCTGTATTTTTTTCAGAAAAAATCCAAACTTTCGATCCTCATCCTGATAGCCGGAATTTTAAACCTTCTGGCCGCTTTTGGCGGTTATCTGCCGTTCCGGGAGTTTTTGTACCACTATGTCCCGTTCATGGATTTATTCAGGTTCCCCTCTGTTTTCAGGTATTTTACTATTGTTGCCTTTCTTTTGGTTTCAGGTTTTTCCATTCAACATTTTATGGAGCATAAAAACAAAAAACTTTTTTTTATGATTCTTGCCCTGGTTTGTGCATTTGTAATTATTATTCTTATTGCGCGATCCATGGATTACCTGAATTTGAAAAACATGGCCACGGATCTTGCATGGAAATTTCCGAACGGATCAACCATAGCTCAAAGAATAGCGTTCCAGCTTATCATTCAGTCGGGTTTGTTGTTGTTGTTTTTGCTTTTTTATCGTTTTTCAAAAATCAAATTCCATTATTTACTGCTGTGCTTTGTTTTGCTCGATATGTTTATGGCCACCCGGCTCAATGCTCCCGCTACCGTATATTATGAAGAATATAACAGTAAAGACATCCGGGCTTTTGAAAAACAAAATTTTGTCAGCGGATTTCCTGTTCCTGACAGGCCCATTAGGGAATATTCCGACACCACAGGTTATTATAAATGTTTCTGGCGAAACCTGAGCAGTATGTATAAAAGGCCTGCTTTCGACGGGTATAACTCTTTCCATGTCAAAGAGTATGAAACGCTCAGTGAAAATCATTCCCGTTTTTTCAAGGAGATCAAAAAGAACAAGCTTTTTTATTTTGCGGATACGGCCATTTTTAAATTTGACAGTTTAACGGCTTTGAAGTATGGCAGGCCGGGCATGGTGTTCATCGAGGATGATTTTTCAGGCATCCATATTACCCCGTTAAAAAATAAAGCTATTACCATCACCAGTTTTTCTCCGGAAAAAATTGAAGTTACGGCCGAATGTAATGATGAAGCGCTGTTGGTGTTTATGCAGAATTACAATAAAGGCTGGAAAGCTACCGTCAACAACAAAGAAGTAAAAATTCACAAAGCCAACCTGACCCTGAACGCCATTATGCTTCCTCCCGGGACAAACCAAATTATATTTTCATATAAACCGGTGCCGGTAACGATCGCACGCTATATCTCTTTTACTTCTTTACTTTTCGTGTTGTTCTATTTGCTTTTCATGTTATACCGTAAGCCTTCAGGTACTAAAAGCCCAAAACTTCCAGAAGCATCATGAAATTATTTTTCAAATGTTTTTTTCTGCTGTCATTCATTGTTTTTCCGGGGAGGCTTACTTTTGCACAGCAGGATACGATCTCCGTCGTAGCCGTGGGCGATATTATGCCCGGAACAAATTTCCCTTCGGACAAGTATTTGCCTGCCGACAGCGGCAAAAATATTTTCAAGCCGGTAACACACATCCTTGAAAATGCCGACCTGGCCATTGGCAATTTAGAAGGCTGCCTGCTCAATACAGGCGGGACCGTAAAAAAATGCCAGGATTCAACCAAATGTTACGCATTCAGGATTCCGACCTGTTTTTCAAAAATTATGAAAGAAGCCGGATTTGATCTGCTAAACCTTGCCAACAACCATTGCGGTGATTTCGGGGAGGCCGGGCGGGAATCCACCAAAGCCTCTCTTGACAGTGCCGGAATTTATTATACCGGATTAAATTCTGCACCCACCGTTATTTTAGAAAAAAACGGGCTTAAAATAGGATGTTGTAGCTTTTCTCCTTTCACAGGAACGGTGGATATTTTAAAAACCGATACCATAAAAAAAATCGTAAAAACCCTGGATTCGCTTTGTGACATTGTGATTGTTTCCATGCATGCCGGAGCCGAAGGCGCCAAATATGCCCATGTTACAAAGCAAACCGAAATTTTCTATGATGAGGACCGGGGCAATGTTTACGAATTTGCACATCTGGTCATCGACAACGGCGCCGACCTTGTCGTTGGCCACGGGCCTCACATAACGCGTGCCGTGGAGTTATACAAAGACCGCTTTATTGCATACAGCCTCGGAAATTTTTGCACGTATGGCCGTTTCAACCTGAACGGGCCCAACGGTGTGGCGCCAGTGATAGAAGTATTTTTAAGCAACAGCGGCGAATTTCTAAAGGCAGAAGTATTTTCCATAAAACAGACGGGCGAAGGCGGGCCCATCATGGATCCCGACAATAATGCATTGAAACAATTAATAGAACTTACCCGGTCGGATTTTCCGGAAACGCGTTTATTGATTGACGAAACAGGCGGGATAAAAAAATCTCCGTGAAATAAAATTTTGGCAGGTGTTAAAACTTATACCTCCGGCACATCAGGAAACGGCGTTTATAATAATCGCTGCTGTTGTATTTTTCAATTAACACCCCACGCTGACAGGAGTGCATCATGGTGATCTGCCCCGAGTCGGCTGCAATTATTAAAGCTACGTGCCCTACATGGCTCGATTTGGTGCTTCTTCCTTTGAAATAAATAAAATCGCCTTTGCGGGCTTCTTTGATACCAACTTTTTCGCCCACAGTTGCCATCCCGGATGATGACCGTGGGAAGGAATAACCGTACTTACCGAAAATATACGAAACATACCCGGAGCAATCGAAGCCCTGCGGTGTATGGCCACTGTATTTGTAGTGCAAGCCCAGAAATTTTTTCCCAAATTGGATCACGCTGTCAATTACGGCTTCATTATAATCCGTTATTTTAATGGAATCTGTCGGAACGGGGGTTTCTTTCACAGCCAAAATGGAATCGTTCACATGATAACCATTCATTGGCTGGCTTTGAATGTTCGGAATGAGTACTGCCATGAAAACAATAAACAATAAATTCAGTATGTACTCTATTTTTATTTTTCTATGCATCTTTTGTTGTTTCCTTCGGGATAAATCCTTCAAGCCTTATGAGACTAAGAATTGCAGCCTCAAAATGCAAACATTCATATCATGTTGCAGGACAAAGATATAACTAATTTTTTAACTAACCAAATTTTTTATTTTCACCTGGTATTTCCGAGCCTGCTGTGCTTGTAACCATACACAAAATACAACGAAAGCCCCACCACCAGCCATATCAGAAAACGCATCCAGTTGGTGATACCCAGCTCGGTCATCAGGTAAAAATTGGTCAGCAGCCCGAGAACCGGGATCAGGGAAAATTGTTTAATAATGGCAAAAACAGTAAGGGTAAGGGCTGCAACAATAAAAATCATCAAAGGAATTTTCTGAATTACCAACTGCCATTCGGTAAACAAATCCTGACTGAAAAAGTTTTGTAAAAAGGATTTGTTCATGAGGTATATCACCACAACAACACCCAGCCAAATAAGCGGAAGGAAATACCGCGAATTGAAATAGGGAATTTTAAAGGTACTATTATTTGAAAGATGTTTGTTTTTTTTAGGGTCATCCAGCACCAGAACACCGCCGGAAACAAGCACAAAAGCAAAGAGGGTGCCTATGCTGGTCAGGTCGGTTACCTCTGTCAGATTCATGAACAATGTTGGGATCGCCACCAGAAACCCGGCTATCAACGAAGAAAAGGCGGGCGTTTTATATTTGGGATGCAACTTTGAAAACCGTTTGGGAAGCAGCCCGTCGCGGCTCATGCTCATCCATATGCGGGGCTGCCCCAACTGGAAGACCAACAGCACGCTGGCCATAGATATTACAGCACTCACGGCGATGATACCTGAAAAGCCCGTCAGGTTCAGGCGCGCAAACACATACGCCAGCGGGTCGCCAACCGCCAGCTCGTTGTATGGCGCCATACCGGTAAGCACCAGGCTGATAATAACGTACAATAATGTCGAAATTAACAATGACAACAATATGGCGCGGGGCAGGTCTTTTTGCGGCCGCTTACATTCTTCCGCCGTGGTGGAAATGGCATCAAACCCTATATAGGCAAAAAACACAGCCGCAACGCCTTTCAGCACTCCGGATACACCGTGCGGGGCAAAAGGGCTCCAATTGTCGGTATTTACATAAAAAGCACCTACGGCAATAATGAGCAGCAAAATGATGATTTTCAAACCCACCATCAGATTGCTGGCAATCTTCGATTCACGGATCCCAACATAGACAAGGGTTGAAATAAAAACCACGATACAAAAGGCGGGAATATCGGCTATTATTTTAAATCCAAAAACCTCGGGAGCTGTCGTCCAGGCTGTAAATGCTTCTTTCATACCGGATGTCATGGAGTCGAATGAAACTCCCGACGAAAGCTGTTCCACCACGCTGTTAAATCCTCTCGAAGCGCTCAGGTAGTCTGTTGAAAGATATGCAGGGATGTGTATGTGCATTCCGTTACACATTCCTACAAAATAATCGGACCATGAAATGGCCACCGCGATATTTCCCACGGCGTATTCCATGATCAGGTCCCAGCCAATGATCCAGGCAATGAGTTCGCCAAAACTTGCATAAGCGTATGTATAGGCGCTGCCGCTGATCGGGATGGCGGAAGCAAATCGTGCGTAACACAAACCTGAAAATCCACAGGCAAGGGCAGTAAAAACAAACAACAGGGATACCGCCGGCCCGCCGTTTGCCGCAGCATTTCCAATGGTGCTGAATATCCCGGCCCCTATGATGGCTGCAATACCCAGCGCTGTTAAATCAACAAGAGTAAGGTTTTTCTTTAGCCGGTGCGCATCATGCGACATGTCATCCGCATGGCGAAGGATGTCGGCAATTGATTTTTTTCTGAAAAGACTATTGATGCGCAAAACTTATTAGTTGCTTAATAGTTTAATTGCTGTTTCAAAAATACTTTTTTCGTCGTAACCGCATTCTGCATAAAGCTCGGCCAGCGTACCCTGCTCCACAAAGCGGTCGGGAACCCCGAGTTTTACCACTTCTGCATGATATCCGTGCTGGTTCATAAACTCAATTACCGCGGTTCCCATACCACCAACAACAGTACCGTCTTCAACCGTAATGACTTTTTTATGTTGTCTGAAAACCTCATGCAGCAATTCTTCATCCATCGGCTTGAAGTAACGTAAATCATACAATGCCACACTATATCCTTCTGCATTTAGCTTCTGTATCGCTTCTATTGCAAAGTTACCGGGATGTCCCAGTGTAATAATTGCCAGTTGAGTTCCGTCAATAATTCTCTGCCCTTTTCCGACAAGCAGCCTTTTAAATTCTTCTTTCCAGTTTTCTTTAACACCAAAACTTCTCGGATAACGTATGGCAAAGGGCAGTTCCACAAACTGGGCCGTATACAAAAGGTTGCGCAGTTCTACTTCGTTCATTGGGGCAGCGATAATTATTTCAGGAATGCACCTGAGGTACGCCAGATCGAAAGCCCCGTGATGTGTGGCCCCGTCTTCGCCAACCAGCCCTCCGCGGTCGATACAAAAAACCACATGAAGCTTTTGAAGGGCGACATCATGAATGATCTGGTCGTAAGAACGCTGTAGAAAGCTCGAATAGATATTGCAGTATGGAATAAAACCCCTGGCCGCCATACCTGCCGAAAATGTAACGGCATGCTGTTCGGCAATACCCACATCAAAGGCCCTGTCAGGGAAGCGTGCCGCAAAAATATTCATGGAACAACCGGTAAGCATTGCCGGTGTCACGCCAACAATTTTCGGATTTTGTTCAGCCAGTTCCACCAACGTTTTTCCAAATACCATCTGGTACTTTACAAATTTTTTCAGGCCGGGCTTTTCAATATTAGCACCTGTTTCAGGGTCAAATGTCCCGGGGGCATGAAATCGTGTCTGTTCCTTTTCCGCGTATGAAAATCCCTTACCTTTCACGGTGATGCAGTGAACGATTTTTGGCCCTTTAATATCTTTTATATCATTGAAAATCTTTACCAGCCTGATAACGTCATGTCCGTCAACCGGGCCGAAATAACGAAAGCCGAGGGATTCAAACAGATTACTTTGTTTGGCAATAGCATACTTCAACGAAAGCAGCAGCTTGTTGATCATCTTCCTGGTTGCCTGGCCTTTAAGGGCATTCCAGATATTTCCTTTGATCCGGTTATAAAAACGCGAGGTGGTGATTTTTGTCAGGTATTCCTTTAATGCGCCCACGTTCTTGTCGATGGCAATTCCGTTATCATTGAGGACAACCAGTAAATTTGTTTTCGCCACTCCGGTGTGGTTCATGGCTTCAAATGCCAGGCCTGCCGTCATGGAACCGTCGCCGATAAAGGCAATGTGATGACGGTCGTGTTCGCCGTTCAGTTCCGATGCAATGGCCATACCCAGCGTGGCTGAAATGGAGGTGGAAGAATGCCCCACCCCAAAAGCGTCAAATTCACTTTCGGCCATGCGTGGGTAACCGCTTATGCCTTTGTATTTACGGTTGGTGTAAAAAACATCTTTACGGCCCGTAAGGATCTTATGCGCGTATGCCTGATGGCCGACATCCCACACCAGTTTATCATAAGGCGTATTGAAAACATAATGTAAGGCTACCGTAATTTCGATGGAACCAAGATTGGCGCCGAGATGGCCCGGATTAAAAGAGGTTGAATCGATGATAAACTGCCTGAGCTCCTCACACAAAGCAGGTAATTCCTCCACTTTTAATTCTCTAAGATCTGCGACCGAGTTAATTTTTGATAATATGGCGCCCTGTTTTACAGTCATGAGATAGCAAACTCACATTTATTGAAAATCGTGTGCAAAATTATAAAAAAATAAAGGTACCAATTTATTTTATCAACACGCCTCTTTACTACTTATTGATTTATAGTATATTAGCATTTTTCAGAAACAATAAAGTTGGAAATAAGCCCGAAATTTCCGTTTTTTGCATAAAAAATGAGCCATGGAAGAGCAATATACTTCATATAAAATAAAAGACCTGTTAAAACTGACAGATTATGGAAAAATAGTGAACCTGAAAGGCTGGGTCCGGTCGAAAAGAGGGAACAAACAGCTGGCCTTTATTGCCATAAACGATGGTTCTATCATTCACAATATCCAGGTGGTTGCTGAGGTTGAGAAGTTTGATGAAGAAACCATGAAACTGATCACAACAGGATCCTGCCTTTCCGTAAACGGAACCCTGGTAGAATCTCCCGGACAGGGCCAGCATGTGGAAATACAGGCCGTTTCTATTGAAGTTTACGGAACTGCAGATGCCGCAACATACCCCTTACAAAAGAAAGGGCACACGCTTGAATTTTTGCGGGAGATCGCCCACCTGCGCCCCAGGACAAATACGTTCAGCGCGGTATTTCGCATCCGCCACGCGATGTCTTTCGCCATACACAAGTATTTCAACGACCACGGATTTTATTATCTTCATACGCCGCTCATCACAGGCTCGGATGCCGAAGGCGCCGGCGCCCTGTTCCAGGTAACTACGCTGAATATGGATAACCCGCCGCGCAACGAAGACGGCAGCATCAACTATGCAGAAGACTTTTTCGGGAAACGCACAAACCTTACGGTCTCAGGGCAGCTGGAAGGCGAACTGGGCGCCATGGCGCTGGGGTTGGTATACACCTTCGGCCCGACCTTCAGGGCTGAAAACTCGAATACGCCCCGCCACCTGGCCGAATTCTGGATGATAGAACCCGAAATGGCTTTTTACGATATCCATGACAACATGGACCTTGCCGAAGATATGCTGAAATACCTCATCCGGTATGCGTTGGACACCTGCCTGGACGATCTCGAATTCCTGTGTAAAATGTACGACAACGAACTGCTCACCCGGCTGAACTTTATACTGGAAAATCCTTTTGAACGCCTGACCTATACCGAAGCTGTTGAAATATTGATGGCATCAGGGAAAAAATTTGAATACCCGGTCGGCTGGGGAACGGACCTGCAGTCGGAACACGAACGATACCTGGTGGAAAATCATTTCAAACGCCCGGTGATCCTGACCGATTACCCAAAAGAAATCAAGGCCTTTTATATGAAGCAGAATCCTGACGGAAAAACCGTGCGGGCCATGGATGTTTTGTTCCCGAAAATTGGTGAGATCATAGGCGGTTCGCAGCGTGAAGAAAATTACGACCTGTTGCTTGGCCGTATGAGAGAACTCGGCATCCCCGAAAAAGACAGCCAGTGGTACCTCGACACCCGGAAGTTTGGAACAGCGCCTCACAGCGGCTTTGGCCTCGGGTTCGAACGGCTGATACTTTTTATCACCGGCATGGCCAACATCAGGGATGTGATACCGTTCCCGCGTACACCGCAAAATGCAGAATTTTAATCCATCAGACTGTTTCGTTCGGTTTGTATTAAAATTTTGAATTTTATACGCAAAATTATTGCCTGCATCAACTAAAAATATTATATTCGTAGTAAATTAAAAGATTGTTTTTTATGCTCAACCAGAAACTTCAGCAGAAATTACAACAAAAGCTTTCGCCACAGCAGATACAACTGATGAAACTGTTGCAATTGCCTACCATTGCTATTGAACAACGCATTAAGGAAGAGCTGGAAGAAAACCCGGCCCTTGAAGATGCCAATGAATCTGATGAAAAAGACGAAGCACAGGCTCAGGATGAAAACAATCCTGATGCTGAAACAACCGAAGAGGAAGAAGAAGGCGATGAAGAAATAGAAAAAGAGATAGAAGAAGTTGAGAAAGACCCGGAAGAAATTTCTTTTGAAGATTATATTGATGAAGACGATACTCCTGCATACAAGCTGAGCACTTACGAATACAATCCCGACGAAGAGGACCGTAAAGAAATACCTTTTTCGGTGGGGCAGACTTTTCACGAAAACCTGATCACCCAATTAGGATTGCGAAACCTGGACGAACGTCAAAAACAAATTGCGGTTTTCATTATCGGCAACCTTGATGATTCCGGATATTTGCAGCGCGACCTCATGGCCATGGTCGATGATATTGCCTTTACACAAAACATTACCACGGACGTTAAAGAACTCGAAGGGCTGTTGTCCGTCATCCAGGAATTTGAGCCCTATGGTGTGGGCGCCCGAAACCTGCAGGAATGCCTGCTCATCCAACTCGGCAAAAAAGAAGTAACCTCCGGGGCTGTAGAGCTGGCACAAACCATATTATCAAAGTTTTTTGTTGAGTTTACCAAAAAACACTACGATAAAATTGAGAAGAGGCTGAATATCACAAGCGAACAGCTCAAACTGGCCATGAATGAGATCCTGCAGCTTAACCCCAAGCCGGGAAACTCCATGGTTGACAATGCCAAGCCCAGCCAATACATCACGACTGATTTTATCATCACCAACAACGACGGGCAGTTGGAACTTACTTTAAATTCAAAAAACGCCCCGGAGCTTCGGATCAATAAAGCTTACCTCGACATGATCGAGACGATGACGGCCAACAAGAAAAATAAAACCGCCCAGCAAAAAGAACTTGCCATATTTGTAAAACAAAAACTCGACTCGGCCAAGTGGTTCATCGACATGATCAAACAACGCCATGATACCTTATATAAGACCATGAAGGCCATTATGGATTTTCAAAAAGAATATTTCCTCGAAGGCGATGAGACCAGCCTGAAACCCATGATTTTAAAAGATATTGCCGAGCGGGTCAACCTGGATATTTCAACGATTTCGCGCGTGGTGAACAGCAAATATGTCCAGACACATTTCGGAACTTTTCTGCTGAAAAGCTTTTTCTCCGAATCGTTACAGACCGAATCCGGTGAAGAAGTTTCCACCCGTGAGGTAAAGAAAATCCTTACCGACTGTATCGAGGGTGAAAGCAAGAAAAAACCGCTAACCGACGAACAGCTTACTAAAATCCTTAAAGACAAAGGCTATAATATTGCGCGCCGCACCGTAGCCAAATACCGCGAACAGTTAGACATACCTGTTGCACGGCTCCGCAAAGAGCTTTAGTTTTATATGGGAAACAACTTCGCCAAAATTATTTCGGTCATTTTCCAGCCGCTGTTCATGCCAACCTACACCTTGTTGCTGGTCTTTAACATCAATATGTATTTTTCAGCCATACTTCCATTTTTTGCCAAGTTGTTGCTGCTGATCATGATTTTTTCATCAACCGTTCTTATCCCTGTGATCATCTTCACGGTTTTCAAAAGAAAAGGCCTCATCCGCTCCTATCATATGGAAACCAAAGAAGAGAGGAACTATCCTTACGTTGTGACGGCCATCATCTATTTTCTGATGTATATGCTGATTTTGCAAACCGCGGTTCCAGCCATTTACAGCTTTTTCCTGCTATGCGCCACCACTTTATCATTGCTGTTGCTCATCATAAATTTCAGATTTAAGATCAGCGCACATATGGCCGGTATCGGCGGTGTTTGCGGACTGCTGATCGGCCTGGCTTTTCGCCTGAACCTTGACCTGACTTTTCAAATAATTGCAGCTATCGCCTGCGCGGGGCTGGTAGGTTATGCCCGTTTGAAATTAAACTCCCACAAGCCCTCCGAGGTGTACCTGGGATTTCTTGCGGGAGTTTCCGTATTTTTGGGTTTTGCGTTGCTGCTATAAAAATATCAATAGGGAGAAATCGTCAAACCGACTGAAATAGGATACATTTCGGGGCCCATGTCTTTTTTAAACAGGTGCGATAATGAATAATATGCGTAAACCTGTACCCATTTCCATCCGGTGCGGAGCGTGATCCCATAACGGACACGGTTCATATTGGCAATGTTATATTCCTTAACTTTCATGGTTGGCGTAGGATAATCTTCGTCATAGTTATCGCCCTTGTATTTGGTATGGTTGCCCAGCATCACGCCAAATTTACCTCCCAGGTAAAATTTAAACGCATTATTCTTCAGACGGAAGCGGAATTCCAGCGGGATGTCGGCATACACCACCGTAAATTTGTTGGTCTTGTAATGGATATCCTGTGAACCATCGGTAGATTTTGAGGGAATTTTTGTAAACATGGTAGCGCCGCCGTAGACCTTGTTTCCGGTGGAGTCAAAGGTGTAATTTATCGGCCGTGCATCGCTGTATAAATTATGGCAGCTCACACCCAATCCTACGGCAAAGCTGAAATTACTGGTTCCGAAAGGAAACTCTTTCATGATATAGACATTGCCGCCCAGGTTAATTTGTTTGGGGGTGATGGAATCAGAGGCAGCTCCGTCCCTCATCCACATGTCGGTAAAAATATCGGCAACAACCCGGTCGGCCTGGGTTAACTTTCCATAGGTTGTTTTTTTCTTGTCTTCTTTATCCTGTGCGCTCAGGCTGTATGAAAGAACCAGGCACAGTGCAACGAACATTATTTTTTTCATGTATGATTATTTTTTACAAAGATAGCAATTAATATAAATATCGATTTGAAATTTATCTCTCTAAACGACAAAGCCGGCCAGATATTTTACAGATATTTCAAAATTTATAAGTTTATACCGATTGCCAATTGTTTAAAATTTAGAAATAAAATTCCAACTTTTTCAAAACTTAAATCAATTATTTACCAATTTCAACTAATACTTTTTTGCGCGCCCAAAAAAGTATTCAAACCTGCCTGTGTGGCGAACACTTCGGCAGGCAGGAAAGGGCAGTCCTGACAAATGCTTCAGCGCGCACTGAAAAAATCAAGAAAATCTAAAAAAGTAATCCCGACGGTACGCGTCGGGAAACGCCTGCGGCGCCTTTTTTGATTTTCTAATTTTTTTCATTCTCAACCTCCCCACGCCGCTGTCAGGACAAACCCGCCCGCCAAAATTTACGAGAACCAATGATGACAGATATTGAATAAAATGCCTTTTAGGGAGAGTTATATAAAAACCTTCCTGCTGACACTTAAATTTTCCGGGTTTTAAAATATGTTGTCAAAAATGTTATAATTTTGTCCATGTGTTTCTACATGATATTTCGCTGAAACTATAAGGCCCCGTCTTCTAGTGGTTAGGAAAATAGATTCTCAGTCTAAAAACATGAGTTCGATTCTCATCGGGGCTGCTGACAGGACAATTTGGTTTTTTTACTGGATTGTCCTTTTTTTCTGCCCGAACGCTTGTTAATACTGTTAATAATCGATTATCAAATTTGTTCAACTAATTTTCAGAAAATAACTACATAAGGAATCGATAAAAAAGGCGGGCTATTGTGACTTCAACCTCTTTAGTGCTTCGATTCCGCTTTGGCTTTCGGGATTCAATTGAAGCGACTTCTCATAATTTTTTATCGCCATCTCTTTATTACCGGCTGCAGCGTAAGCTTCGCCCAGGCTGTCATAAACATTATACGAATTGGGGAATGCTTCCACATTCAAGGTAAAAATCCCGATTGCTTCCTGCAATTTATTCTCTTTTAATAATTCATAACCAAGCATGTTCATTTCATCCTCTGATAAAATATATTTATCGGTTTGTTTGCTGAGATCCCTGAATTTTGAGATGGCAGTATCAATGCCCGATGTGTAAATAATCTTTCTCAACTCGTCTGCAAGGGACCATTTTGAATAGGCCTCAAGGCGTTTGACCAACAATTTGCTGCAATCGTTACCTGATAATGGTTTAACGCTTTGGTAATCGGGATGATGAGAGTTCTGAAAATCTGCAATCACCCAATCCCCTCCACGGTTGCACACCACAAAATGGACATACCCCTGCTCCCAGTTTTTTGGATTAAAGGCATAATCTGCATAGAGTAAATAATCTGCATCGAAATGATTCTTTTTTACATATTCCCTGAATTCGCGCGCCAGATTCCACAGTGTTTTCAGTTCATTGGGATCCTCCCGGGATGCTTTAAGCAGCAGTGAATCTTTTGAAGCTACCGCCTTGCATATTCCCGCCTTATTGATCATTTTCGTCAGTTCAGCGGCATCAGCACTGTTCATTTCCCCGCAATCACGAACAGGAAAAATCATCAAAGTTCCTTTGGGTAATGATCCCTTAAAAAATTTTTCCTGCTCATGCATTGCCTCTCGTTCGCTTGCCGGCGGAAGCCCGCTCCGTTCGTCCATAATGGCTGCTAACTTACCAGGTTTGGCTGCCCTGGCAGTTTCCTCGTTGAGGCCAAATTGCGGTCCCAACCGCTGACTCAAAAGCATGCAGAGTTCCATTGGTTCATTCGGTTCCAGCTTTTTAAATGCTTCGTCATTTGATGTCTGAATGTCGGTCCAAACAATTTCACCGGATTTATTGACCACAACTGCCCGAAGTTCATTCAGCCCAACCTCTCTGGAACCATTCATCTCTGCGTACAGAAGATAATCCGTATTTATGGGGTGGCCTTTTACGAATTTACAAACCGAATCAGCCAGATTTGTCAGGTCGAATTTTGCAGAAGGATTAAACAGCGTATTATCCAGTTCAATATTCTTAAGTCCCTGTTCTTCCAGAAAAAGACCCAATACCTCAGACACACGGTCAAAGGGATTCCCGAGGAGCCGGACGGGAAGGATTGTCAGTGAAGCTTCAACGCCCTTGGATTTCATCAAATCCAGCCTTTTTTGCTGATCTTGCGGCACCAGTGGTTTTGATTGAATTTCCTGGGCGGATACCAATACTGGTGCAGAAAATAAGATCATGGTACAAATTAAAATAAACTTTTTCACGGTGTTTGACTTTTAAAGGTTTTTATACTTCCTTAATAACAAAGTTATTAAAACTCAGTTTAGAAATCAAGTCTTATTGTATTGATTTAGGGTGTTTTGCAAAATATTTACATGCTTGATCAAACAAAAAAGACCCTGAGAACTCAGGAGACAAACTTTGAGTCTGAAAAGAAAAGAGGAATTCTATCCCACCTTACATGATCAGCTATGTCATTATAAAGCTCGGCCGGCCGTTGTCATTTTTCCCGTTTGACGAAGGTTCCACCTTCGTCAAAACTATTGGTGCAAGCTCTGCCTGTAAAAAGTAATAACTTAGTTTTTGCAGAAAAAAGAAAATGTCAACCGGGAAAGCAGTTAATAAAGCCTGAAAAAATAACAACGGCCTGGGCTGAACCTATGCCGAACAGGCCGAATAGGGGTTCATTCGTGAAAGAAATCTCTGACGGCATATAGTGGGATAACTTCTACCCGATCATATTTTCCAAAGTTTTCAAGTGAAAGTCGAATACCTTTTGTAATATTTTTTTCGTTCAAAAACAAAAACAAACTTTGCATACTGCCCTTAGTACCTGCTTTTACTTCCACAGGAACAATTTTATTGCCTTTCTGAATCAGGTAATCCACTTCGGCACTGCTGTTCAGAGCTTCCCGCTGCCAGTAGAATAATTCATTTCTCTTATAGGGCGAAGACGCTTTCAATATTTCAAGTCCGGCGAACAATTCCGCAACAGCTCCTTTGTGAATAAAATCAACATCATCTTGAACAAGCAATTCTTTTATATCTGCTCCTGCAATATACAATGCAATACCTGTATCAAAGGGCAACATTTTCCTTAATGTAGGTTTTATTTCAGCGCCGAGAGGGATGCCGTTGCCGGAACTATGTGTAGCAGTGATTACAAGACCAGCTTTGATAAGTAATTCAAGCGCATCTTTAATTTGGTGATGTTTTGTATCTGCCGAAACCCTTGAATAAACAAATTTATTTCCCATTTGGTGAACCACGGACCGGAACACTTCTGATATTCTTGACGCAGGCACGTTTGTTTTATATTTGGCAAAATCATCCAGATAAGAGATTACAAGGTCGCCAAGTACTCTCTGACATGCTATTATATTTTCCCCTTCAGCATATTTTTTTACCACCTCGGGCATACCCCCGAGGATAATAAATTTTTTCAGTAAGCGAACCAATTTATTGTGGAATACTTCATTTAAGGGCATGTTTACGCCATACGTTTTTCTTTTCTTTAATAAGGATTCTTCACCTATGGCCATTAAAAATTCATCAAATGTAAAGGGAAACATAAACATCGATCGGATTCGCCCTATCCCGTATGATGGCATTGACTGTATGGCAAACTCAAGCAAAGATCCTGCTGCTATTAAATGCAGCACCGGTTTCTTTTCATAAAAATACCTCAGCGACAATAGTGCTTTCCTGCATGACTGTATCTCATCAAAAAAAACTAAAGTTTTATTTTCTTTTACCTGAATATTGAAATACACCGAAAGATTTTCGATGATTTCATCCGGAGACAGGTTGTTTTCGAAGAATTTGTGAACTTCGGGATGTTCCTCAAAATTAACTTCCATGTAATTCTCGAAACTTTCCGCAAGTTTTCTCACTGCAGATGTTTTTCCAACCTGCCTGGCACCTCTGAGCAATAATGGTTTTCGGTTTTTATCGCCTGCCCATTCCTGTAAATCCTCATCAATAAATCTGCTTATATAATTTTCTGACATAATATGCTTTTAAAAAATCAAAGGCAATATTACAACAAATTTTTGAAATATCAAAGGCAATAATGGGTAATTTTTCAAAAAATCAAAGGCAAAAAGAACCCTAAAGGAATTTTTTGGTGTTTTTTTTTGTGGAAACCAGTTTGTAAAAATCAGGCCTAAGCCGAACGGGGGATAAAAACCATAAACCCTCTAAAACATATATTTGTATAGCATAATCATATTGCTCGCATATTACATATTAATATCATTATTAATGCAATTTTTTCCACCATCCAACATCTGGATCACCCCCGTTCGGCGAAGGTTCTACCTTCGTCAAAACTATAGCTGCAGGCTCTGCCTGTATGCTGTGACGAAAATCATTTATTTTTTTTAATGGCATCACAAAAAAGGCCTTAAAAACATTTACTTATTAAGAACCCTGTATTCTTTTTCAAAATATCGGCTGGCAGTTAATGAATCTCCCAAATTCATATAGGCAATGCCCAGAAACCGCAAACACTCGGCATTGGTTGAATCAATTTTTAGCCCTTGGTTCAGGGCTTCTATGCCTTGGGCGTATTGCTTCATATTAATATAGCCGCAGCCCTTATTCATATAAGCAAAAATATTCTCAGGATCGATCTTTAAAAGTTTATCACATTCAGCGATGGCCTCCTCATTTTTTCCCTCGCTTAGATATACAAAACTTTTCTTCGCATAAGCATCCGTATGGCCGGGATAATATTTCACGCACGTATCGAGGATGCTGGTGGCCTTGCCGTATTGTTTTTCATTGCAATAAAGCAAGCCTAAATCGCAATACAATGGCGCCGGCGCTGCCGGATGAAAATAGCGGGCGGCCTTTTCGTAATTAATGATCGCGTTGCCGGCATCGCCCAACTTAAAATACGCGCCGCCAAGGTAATAATACGCGTAAGAAAAATCAGGGAAAATAGTGGCAGCCGCAGCATATTCTTTTACCGCACTTTTCAGCAGGCCAAGCTGTCTTTCCGGATTTTTTTCCTGCGGGTAAAGCGTAAATAATAACACATTTCCGTAATTAAAATGCGCCCGCGCACTGTTGGGAACCACCTTCACATCATGGCTGAACAAAGCCGTACTGTCTTTCCAGTCGGGGTTCCGTGTGGTGGTCCTGAAGGAATACAGCCCGGTAATAATACATAAAAGTATAAACAATCCTGCATTGGTTTTTATCAGTTGTCCAATGGTTTTGAATTTACTTTTATAGATTTCCGTTTTGGTGATCTTTATCAGCAAAAGCGCCAATACCAAACAAAATCCGAGTGATGGCATAAAAAGGAAGCGTTCCGCCATGGTCCAATGGATCAGGAAAAAGATATTTGATACCGGCGCTAAAGTGAGTAAAAAAAACAATATTGCAAAAGCAATCGGGTCTTTTTTTCTAATTTTTATTATGGCGTAAATTCCTATGAATAAATACAATACAATGCCTGCAATTGCACCGGGACTTAGTATTTGCTGGTTTTGAATCACAGCAAAAGAATAATCATAGGAGAGATTATACGGGAAGATCAGGAGGAATACATACCGTAGCAACATATAAAACGCGGTCGCTTTCTGACTCAGAAAATCAGGAGCTGCCAGAAGCGAATTATAGTATGAAGAATTTAACACCTCCATTTTATCTTTGGGAAATGCGGCTAACACCTGAAACCGAATGATCAGGAAAGCCACGCTAACAACCGTCAGCGCCGCTGTATTGAACAACAACTTTTTACGATCTGTTTTTTCAGCGGACATAAACAGGATAAGCGGTATAATTATCAGGAAGGCAATTCCCGTTTCCTTTGACAGCAACGAAAAGAAAAAACACACGGAGGCGGTCACAAATTTTAAAACGGACCTTTTTTCAAGAACCGCGATAAACAACCAGGCCGAAAGCAGGGCAAAAAGGAAACACAGTATTTCGTCCAAACTTTTAATATTGGCCACCACCTCGGTATGAACCGGATGAGCTGCAAAAAGCAGGGTACACGCAAAAGGTAAAATGAGGTTGCGCGATTTGAATAATTTGCACAATACCAGGAACAGCAGCCAGCAGGTCAACGCGTAAAGCAGCACATTCATAAGATGATAAATGTGTGGGTTGTCGGGGAAAAATTGCCATTCCATGGCAAATAGTATCATCGGAACCGGGCGGTATTCGGGCATTCTTTCGCTACCATCGTTAGCGCCAAAAAGCCTGTCTGTGGTTAGAAGCGTTGGTATGGCTGAAAATCCCTGCTGTACCAGATTATTTTCCGGAATTACGGAAATGTCGTCACAGGCATAATCAAAAAATACACTTTGTACATATAATAATAAAGCAAAAGCAATAATAATTATGCCCAGTGTGGTTTTAATTTTCCTTATTGTGATCGGATCTGCCGGTAACGTATTTTTTGACTCCTTCATTTAAGTATCACTTGTTTATTGTTTTATCCTCCAATTGTATAAAAACATGAAATATCCGGGATTTACGAAAAAGCCAAAATTTTTTATGAAAAAGTAAAAATAAAAACTTTTCACTTTATGTCTGATATAAAATCATAATTTCTTAGTGGGGAATACATTTAAATTTTACTTCCCCAACCCTTGTTTAATCTTCCGATAATAAAACAATGAAGGGAAATTTTATCCAAAACAACCAAATCAAAAAAAATAATGTCTAAAATAAAATCCAATTTTTTACTAATACTCTTTTTAATTTTTAATTTTTTTTATATTTGTATGCCTCTTACTTTTTAATAAATTTAGCTTTTTATACTGGAATATATTTTTTTTGTCTTTAAAATATATAATTTAATACGAATATCATGAATAAAATTTACCTGCGTTTTTTAAAACATTCCTTTATTTTTTCAGCGCTATATCTTTTTTCATTCACTGTAACATCTCAAACAGTTAACGACTGGTCCATAAAATGGAACTATCCGGAAGTTTTTATTGAAAACAAAGGACAATTCGATGGCAGGGACAAAATTCCCGGTTCTAAGATTTTGTATGCTGTTGACCAGACTTCGGTTCAGGTATTTTTCACCAAACAGGGCCTTACCTACCGCCTGGATACCAAAGTAAAAAACAAAGACCGGAAAAAAGGCGATGTCACCAAACCGAAACGCCTTGTCATCAGCGATTTTGTGCATATGGCCTGGGAAGGCGCAAATCCCAACCCGGAAATTATTGCAGAACAATTAAGCCCGGCCTATCAGACTTATTCTATGTTGAGTCAGGACAGGCAGAGTTATTATGATATCAGAAACATTAAGGGATTTAAAAAAATCACGTATAAAAATTTGTATCCCTCGATTGATGTGGAATATACCTTTCATCCCGAATCGGGGATAAAATACGCGCTTGTGTTGCACCCCGGCGCCGACATCACAAAAGTCAGGATGAAATACATTTCTGATACATCAATTACATTATCCGGCAACGGTGATTTAAAAATTGCCACGATTTATGGAGATATTACCGAACATGCGCCTGTCAGCTTTTACGCCGAAAACAAAAATCCAATCCCATCAAAATTTCAATTACAAAATAATGAAGTTGGGTTTTTGCTGAATAATTATGACAATACCCAAAAGGTGATTGTTGACCCATGGGTACAAACGCCCACCCTGGCGAACTCAAACGGCGTGTGGGAACTGGATAAGGATGCCGCCGGCAACATATACATTATCGGTGGGGATATGCCCATGAAACTGCAGAAATACAATGCGAGCGGCGCTTTGCAATGGACCTACAGCACGCCATGGGATACAGCCAACAACTGGCTCGGCACACTGGCCACCGATCTGAGCGGAAACTCTTACATTACCTCAGGTTCTTCGGCTGCCATTCAAAAAGTAGATGCTTCGGGCGGTATGGTTTGGAGCGCTAACGGAGGCGCTATGGACGAATACTGGATGATTGCCTTCAACTGCGATCAAAGCAAACTTATTGTCGGTGGCACCCGCCTCGATCCTATTAATATCCCAAACAGCCACGGTGTTATTTTCGATATTAACATCACTAACGGAAGCGTTATGTCTCTTGTTAATGTTTCCACAACCAGAACATCTACGTTGCTGGGTATCCCGGTGACCGACCCCAACGAAGTAAGGGCTTTATCTTCTTCGCGGGATGCCAAATATTATTTTCTAACCCTTGATTCTGTGGGCGCCATCAATCAGAATATGAATTTGTGTTCATCAAACGGCCCTGTTTTTAAGCATATTACAGATTACAACTTCTCATACAAATGCGAGAATTACCGTCCAAACAACGGTAACGCCGGGATTCGTTCCATCAGGGCCAATAATAATTTTGTATACACCCAGAACGGGAATACCATTCAAAAACGTTCATTGGCAGATGGTTCGACCATCACCAGTGTGGCTATTCCGGGAGGGATTTCCACGAATGTTTCCATGACCAGTTTTTACCAACCGGGCAATAGTGGTATAGCCGTTGACTCCTGTGGCAATGTTTATGTAGGCTCGGGAGACAGGGTCATAAAATACGACGCCAATCTTAATCAGATATCAGAAACGCTGCTGCCCTTCGCTGTATTTGATGTAGTGGTATCCCCGGGCGGCAATGTGGTGGTTTGCGGAGCTACCGGCACCTCTTCCAGCACATCAAGAACGGGCTATGTACAATCCATAAACATGTCGGCATGTGCTCCTTTTGCTTTGATTTGCTGCAACACTACTATTTGCCCTGCAGGGCCTTTCTGCCAGAATGATCCTGCTGTTGCACTTGTTTCAGAAACTCCCGGCGGCACCTGGAGCGGCCCCGGAGTAAATCCTTCGACAGGTATCTTCACTCCGTCAGCAGCCGGTTCCGGGCTGCATACCATTACCTATACGCTTCCCTGCGGATCAAGTTCTATTACCCTTGTTGTAAATCCTTGTGTCCCATTAACAGTCTGCCAGGAATTAAATGGTGATATGACCGTTTATGGCGGCACCGGGCCATACAACTGGCAAAACTGGAGCGCTGGGTCCACGTACCCGATAACGAACCAGACAGAATGCCAGTCGTGTGGTTATACGTGGAACGCGCTTATGGGCATGTGCCTGAATGGAATGATGCCTGTGACAGACTGCGTCGTTCCTGCCGGATGGCAAACTTACGCCACAGGCCTTACGGTTACGCCTTCCGGAACATGGCCGATCAGAGTGATCGATGCCAACGGCGATTCGGCCATCATTAATGATCTGGCCTCCCTGCCGGCATGCAGCACCTGTCCGCATTTTACATTCGATATCACCAATGTGGTGAACGTATGCCCGGGGCAGACTAACGGAGGTTTTACCGTTACAGCCAGCGGAGGCGCTTCGCCTTATGATTATGTCTTAAAAAATCCGGGCGGAACCGTTTTAGCTACTTTTAATAACGTAAGCGGCGCACAGGCCTTTACGGGATTATCTGCCGGAACTTACAATCTTGTCGCCACAGATAATGATACTTGCAGCGATTCCACACAGGTGATTATCACCCAACCCACGGAAATGAGTATTGTAATGACGCCCCAGGATGAACAATGCCCGAACAGTTGCGATGGTTCCATAAGTGTGCTTGTTGCCGGCGGAGATGGCCCCTATTCGTATGTTTGGAACAATCCTGCCTATACTACTGCCAATATCAGCGGGCTTTGCACGGGTACATATTCGGTGACGGTCAGTGATGCTAATTCCTGCACCAAAACGGCAATTACCATGGTAAATTCTGCGGTACCACTCAGTGCCGACTTTATGGCCAATCCACAATCCGGGAATATTCCGTTAAATGTCTCCTTTACCTATACCGGTACTGGCGCAGTCAGCTGGTTCTGGGATTTTGGTGACGGGGCTGCTTCCACTGACGCCAATCCATTTCATGTTTACGATTCGATAGGGACGTACACGGTGATGCTGATCGTTTCATCAGGCGCACCCGACTTTTGCCTGGATACTGCCACGCTGATCATCGACGTAGAAAAACCATCGTTGCTGGTTGTTCCAAATGTGTTTACGCCAAACGGAGATTTGGTGAACGATTACTTTGCCATGGAATCAAAGGAGATCAGGACGTTTTCGTGCACCATTTTCAACAGGTGGGGAAAGAAAATTTTTGAATGGACCGATGTCAACGCAGGCTGGGATGGCAAAACCAAAGGCGGCAACCTCGCTGCTGATGGCGTTTACTATTTCATAATTAATGCGGTAGGCAACGATGATGTTGAATATGATTTGACCGGAACGGTTACCCTCATAAGATAATGAACATCCAATACCAAATTAAAATATGGCGACCATCGTTTTTTCTGTGATTAAAAAATACCATTCAATTATGCATTACTTTTTAAATAAGTTTTTTGTGTTATCGTCGAAAAAACATAAAAGACTGCCTGCCCGTTTTTTGAGTCTGGCTTTTATGCTTACTATTCTTTTTGTGTTGAATATGACGGGCTTCAGCCAATCAAACAATTGGACGGTAAACTGGGATTATCCGAAAGTGTTCACTGAAAACAAAGGGCAGTTTGATGGCCGGGACAAATTGCCTGATTCTAAGATTTTGTTTGCCGTTGACCAGACTTCGGTGCAGGTATTTTTCACCAAACAGGGCCTTACCTACCGCCTCGACACCAAAATAAAAAACAAAGACCGGAAAAAAGGAGATATCACAAAACCCAAACGCCTCGTCATCAGTGATTTTGTGCATATGGCCTGGGAAGGCGCTAATCCTAACCCGGAAATCATTGCTGAACAATTAAGTCCCGATTATCAAACGTATTCCATGTTGAGCAAGGACCGGAAAAGTTATTACGATATCAGGGATATTAAAGGTTTTAAAAAAATTATTTATAAAGATTTGTATCCTTCGATTGATGTGGAATACACATTTCATCCCGAATCGGGCATAAAATATGCGCTTGTGTTGCACCCCGGCGCAGACATTACGAAAGTCAGGATGAAATTCACTTCGGACTCATCCATTTTTATAGACAATAACGGTGATTTAAAAATTGCCACCATTTACGGCGATATAATTGAACATGCGCCTGTCAGCTTTTACGCCGAAAACAAAAATCCAATTCCATCAAAATTTCAAATACAAAATAATGAAGTTGGGTTTTTGCTGAATAATTATGACAATACCCAAAAAGTGATTGTTGATCCCTGGGTACAGACCCCAAACCTTGCCAATTCCAAAGGTGTCTGGGAATTGGATAAGGATGCTGCCGGCAACATTTATATGATTGGCGGAGACATGCCCATGAAATTACAAAAGTACAATTCATCCGGCACCCTGCAGTGGACCTATACCACGCCGTGGGATACAGCCAACAACTGGCTCGGCACGCTGACTACCGATCAAAACGGAAACTCATACATCACCTCGGGTTCTTCGGCTGCTATTCAAAAAATAAATTCGGCAGGTGCTATGGTATGGAGCGCCAACGGTGGCGCCATGGACGAATACTGGATGATTGCCTTTAACTGCGATCAGACTAAACTTATTGTAGGTGGTACCCGCCTTGACCCTCTTAACATGTCAAATAGCCATGGCGTTATTTTC
>DAOQAT010000027.1:0-35616 GCA_035354195.1 Bacteroidales bacterium
TAATTATTCCTAATGCTACGCATTAGAAAATTCTTTAATGCGGAATTTGGGTTAAAAAAAGATGGTTGTTTGAACAAAGCCCATTTTATTGTTGCTGCCTGTTTCTTATCTTCTGTTTTGTATAGTAAATCAAAAAAGCAAAAATAAAATCATCAAAAACAAATGTTTTAAAAAAAGCTTTTAAACCCTTGATTAATCCTAATGGATAAGAAAACATCAGCCCTATCGCTTTAAAAAAATAACCCGGAGATTTGAATAAACTGAAAAAATTACGGAAGGCAAACATCTTCTGAAATTGCTTCCTGATCTCAAACATTCTTTTTTCCGAAAAATTAATCAGCAATGATGGCCTTTTCTTCAAACCGAAATTGTTCCTGTCGGACGGTATTGTCCAATTGTTCTTTTCCACCAGTTCCATCAGCTCGGTGCCCGGGTATGGAGTGAGGAAAAAGGAGCTGGTGAAATTTGGTTTTATTTCTTTTGCCAACTGGAATGTTTTTTTTACGTCTTCTTCCGTTTCAGAGGGCAATCCGAACATGAAGGTGGCTGCCGTACGCAATCCGGCTTTTTTGGCCAGTTGAAACGCCTTTTTGATGGATGCTGCATCCGAATTTTTTTTCAGGTTTTCCAGGACCTTGTCAGAGCCGCTTTCCACGCCAAAATCCAACTGAACGAAGCCGGCTTTTTTCATGGCCCTGAACATTTCTTCATCGGCAGTCTTTACATGAGCCTGGCAGCCAAAGGTTAATTTTATTTTTCTTGATTCCACCTTTTGACAAAATTCCATGACCCTGCTTTTCTTCAGCGTAAAAGTATCGTCCACAAACCATACGGTATCGATGTTGTATTTATCAGAAAGCAATTGAAGCTCATCCAGAACATTATCAACGCTCCGGTATCTGACCTTTCGCCCGAAAATATTTTGAGAACCGCACCAAATGCATGAAAAAGCACAACCCCTGCTGGTCATCACCGTTGTGGATCGTTCTGTCCAATGGCCGCGGATGATCCCCGGCGGGACCAGGTAATTTTCAAACTCCAGCAGGTGGCGTGCAGGAAAAGGCAGTTCATCAAGGTTTTCAATAAGAGGACGTGCTGTTGTCCGGGTAAATTTCCCATGCTCATCTTTATAAATAACACCCGGAACATCTTTCCAGTTCAAATTGTCTGCGATCTTTTTACACAATTCAAGCATGGTGTGCTCTCCTTCTCCTATCACACCTATATCAGCGCCGAGTTCCTGGCAACTTTTTTCCGGCAACGCCGTAACGTGAACTCCTCCAATAATAAAAACTGCAGTTTTTAATTCCGCGGTAATTTTTTCTGCAACATACTTCGCCCGGTTCCAGTAATCTGTAAGAATGGTCAGTCCTATGATATCGGGTTTGTAACGGATCATGCTTAAGATATCCCGGTCGTCATAAGGATAGATGTCGAAAATTTTAACATTGAAATTGTTTTTTTCAAGCATGGATGCTATATAAAGCAAACCCAATGGCGGCAAGGTGCTTGAATAAGATTCAATACGGGGGTTTATTAATGCAATTTTAATTTTTTCTTTCATTTTAATTTCCGGATACTGTAAACTCCATTCTTTTTTTCACCTCCAAAATTATTTCACTCGTTGTTACCATGCAAATTTAACCCCGGTTATATGATATTGTCTTTATGTCCACCTAAATAAATACGGGAAATAAATCTCCCGAAACAGGCTCCCCACAAGTGCTGCAGGATTTTTAATTCTTCATTTTTTCTCAGGTCGGTCGCCAATTGTGCCGATGTCTCTGACCCTTGATGAATGCGGTGTTTAGTAAGCTTTTTATTAATAAAAACAAATGCCCCTTTCTTTTTTGATAATTCAAGCCACGCATGCCAATCAAGGCTGTAGCTGTAATCCGGTGAGAATGCAAAACCCGGCAAAGCTTCCATATTGTAAGTAACGGATGGGCAGCACAACGGGTTTCCAAAAAGAAAGGGCAAGCGCTTAAAAAAAACGCCACTGATCCTGGATTTAATGATAAAAGGAAAAAGCAAAAACTTTTTAACTTTCAGATTCCGCGAACGCGGCCTTAACCTGCCATCCAGCCATTCGGCATAGTCGGTAAAAACAATCTGAGTGTTTTTTTTAGTTGCTTTTTGCATGACCCGTTCTAAATAATCGCATTCATAAATATCGTCCTGGTGTGCCAGCGTGACAAATCTTGTTTCAGCCTGAGCAAGGCCGAAATTCCAGTCACCGGCTATCCCTTTATCGGCGGAATTATTTGCAATAATTTCAACAGCATATCTTTCTGCAACCTGCTGCAAATAAGGCGAAGGCGTTGATGTAACGATAAGTATGTTGCTTTTCCTCGTTTGGTTCTTCAGCGAAACAATACACTCTTCAATAAAAGGAGAATCTTTATAGGCAGGTATTATGAAGGTATGATTTCCCATGGAGCTCAAATATATCTGAAGAATTTTCTTATATCCTCAAAAAGAATGTTGGGTTCGTTGCGGTACACATAAAATTTTGCTGATGCTGTTTTCAGGATGTTCCTCCACCTCTTATTATACCGGTGAAATTTTTCTTTAATATCATTTTCTATGACCCGGAATTCATCTTCACCAAGGACATCGCTTCGTACATGCGGATCCTTAAGATAATAAAGATTGGGTGGCGTGGTATAAAAATCTTCCAAACTCATTTCAGGCTTTACTATGTTTTTTTCAATCCCTTCCTGAAACATTGCCGTCCCCGGGAAATTTTCATAGACGCCTAACAGTGCAAGATCTGGTTTGAGCTCATACATAAAATCCAGTGTTTTATAAATGTCTTCTTTGGTTTCGCCCAACAGTCCAATCAGAAAATAAGCGCTCCAATGGATTCCCGATTTTTGTATAACCTTTGCCGCGGCCCTGCTTTGTTCGCAGGAGATACCCTTGTTTATTTTTGACAACATCCTTTCTGAGCCGGATTCTATGCCAATTTTGAGGTAATTGCAGCCAGCCTTTTTCATGAGTTTCAGCAAGTCTTCATCAACCAGGTTGACACGTGTATTGCATTCCCAGCATATTTTTATTTTTTGTCTGATCAACTCGTTGCAAAGCTCATAAACCCGCTTTTTATTTAATGTAAAAGAATCGTCTTTAAACGTAAACTGGGTTGTACCATAATTTTCTTTTACCAGTTTAATCTCTCTAATGATATCATCAACAGGACGATAGTTCACTTTTTTGATATGGGATGCGCAAAATGTACAATTATAAGGGCATCCGATGGTCGACATGACAAGCCCCATATCTTCGGAATTATACATTTTTTCATTCAGCAACAGCGACCTGTCCGGGAAATAATTATCATCTGTGCCGCTTGAAAAAGACCTTTCGGGATTATGAATCTGTTGGGCATCTTTTCTATAAGATAAACCCTCGACGGCTGATAATTGCCTGATCCCGCTTTGAAGCTGGTTGGCCAATGCTACCATAGGTTCAGCGCCTTCCCCTTTGATAACAAAATCAATGAATGGCGCGATTTTCAGCACCTCGTCTGCTTTTGCTGTGGCATGTGGCCCACCAACAACTATAGGACAATCCGGAAATAAAACCTTTGACATTTTTGCTGTTCGAAAAGCTGATGCAGCAAAGGTGGTATAAATCGAAATACCGATAAGGTCCGGTTGAAAATCGCGAATGGTTTTGGTTACTTCATTCCAGACAGGGTGATGATCATCGTTCAGGGAATCAAGGAAGGCGGGGTATTTCTGAGGCAACAGCGAGTAATCCAGATGCTGGGGGTTTTTATAAAGTTCCGCATTGTACACAACCACATCATGTCCGGCCTTTTTTAAGGCCCCTGCAATCAATGTCAATGCAAGTGGAAAATACCTGTTGTAAAAACCAATGATCCTGTAAAACGGCGGATTGATAAGTAAAACTCTCATTGTTTCAGTCTTTCTTTCCGGAACATGGAAAGCTGGTCGGCAATAAGCCCGAGAGCAAAGAAAAGGAGCCCGGAAACTATGGTGATTATCGCGCCATTACTAACACCACGCCCCATCAGCAGGAAGGGAAGCCCCCAGCCAATTCCGAAAAGTATGCTTAAGAATGCCAGAGGCAGGAAAATTTTCATCGGGTTAAACAGCAATAAAATATGCATTATAGCAAGCAGTGTACTAAAAGCGGTATTCATGGATATGGTACTTACACCTCCTACTCTTTCGCGTATTTGAATCGGCACTTCCACTACAAGATGTTTCTGATTTAAAAAAACAAGTGATATAAAATCGCTGTAAGTCATGTCGTCAGGGCATAAAGAAATATATTTTTTTGCGAGTGCCGCATCATACAATTTCATCCCTGAGTTGATATCATAGATAGGAACCGTCATCACAAGCCTGGCAAAATTCCGTATAATTGACTTTCCAACAAACCGGTAATAATTTCTTATTTTCTGCCCTTTTCTGCTGCCTATGACCATATCGGCATCAGATTCCTTCATTTTTTCCAATAATTTCAGAATATCTTCGGTGCAATGCTGGCCGTCTGCATCAATGGTAACCAAATACGGCGTGGTTACACTTTTGATCCCGCTTTTTATAGCGCTGCCATAGCCTCTGTTCACCTTATGATGGATTATGTCAACAAAACTTTTCCCTGCTGTCAGCTCTTTGATTTTCGCTAATGTCTTATCTTTTGACCCATCGTCGACGATGATGAGATTAAAACCTTGCTGCTCACAAAAAACAATTACTTCGGGCAAAAATGCCGGCATTGATTGCTCTTCATTATATGCAGGTACAATTAATGTAAGCAGATTTTCCATTTGGAGAATTTAATAAAACATGATAATATCCTGCGAAAACTTTACTAAAAAAATATCATTAAACGCAACGCAAATATATCCTTTTTTATTTAATTTTTAACCTCCTTTACCAACAAGTAAAAAAAATGAAATTAACATCACGATTTACGCACAATCAAGATAAGACATATAAACCAAAATACCTCCGTCCATATCCTGATCCTTTTTCCTGAGAAATAAAAAAACGAAGTTTTCGTTAATTTGATGTTTACCTGAAAAAAAACAATGAATCTTCTATGAATTAAAAACATAGGGAATAAAAAAACTTTTTTTTTGAAATTGCTAAATTTTTATAATTTCGTAATAAAATTGTAAAAAACATTGCTGAATAAACATAAAAAACGTATATTTACACAAAACAAACCTATACGAAATGAAAGGTAAAGCAGAGGCCTCACTACATAAAGTTTTAAAAGAGTTTTTTGGGTTCGATAATTTCAAAGGGAATCAGGAAGCAATCATACAAAATATCCTCAACGGAAATGATACATTTGTAATAATGCCAACAGGCGGCGGAAAGTCCCTCACATACCAGCTTCCGGCATTGATCAGTGAAGGAACAGCCATTATTATTTCACCGCTGATCTCGTTGATGAAAAACCAGGTGGATAACATCCGCAATTTTGGAGTAGACAAAGGAATTGCAAATTTTTTAAATTCATCCTTATCAAAGCAGGAAATGCTTGATGTAAAAGCGGATCTTCTCGCCGGCAAGACCAAACTGCTTTATGTTGCACCTGAAACACTGACAAAAAAAGATAACATTGAATTTTTTAAACAATTCAAAATTTCCTTCTACGCTATTGATGAAGCACATTGTATTTCGGAATGGGGCCATGATTTCCGTCCCGAGTACCGCAATATCAGGCCAACCATAAAAGCCATCGGCAAAAAAGTACCCGTTGTTGCGCTTACAGCTACTGCTACGCCCAAAGTACAACATGATATACAGAAAAACCTGGGTATGATGAACGCAACCCTTTTCAAAGCTTCATTTAACCGGCCAAATTTGTATTACGAAGTCCGTGCAAAAACAAAAGATGTCCAAAAAGACATCATTAAATTTATAAAAAGCAACAATGGGAAATCAGGGATCATTTATTGCCTGAGCCGGAAAAAAGTGGAAGAGCTTGCCGAAACCCTTCTGGTAAATGGTATTAAAGCGTTGCCATACCATGCAGGGCTGGAATCAGAAATCCGTAAAGCAAACCAGGATAAATTCCTGATGGAGGAAGTAGATGTTATCGTGGCCACTATCGCCTTCGGGATGGGAATTGACAAGCCCGATGTGCGTTTTGTCATCCACCACGACATGCCCAAAAGCCTGGAAGGTTATTACCAGGAAACAGGACGGGCGGGACGTGACGACGGCGAAGGCAACTGCATCGCGTTCTATGCCTATGAAGACATACAAAAACTTGAAAAATTCACCTCCAAGAAATCGGTGAACGAGCAGGAAATTGCCAAGCAATTGTTGTTGGAAACTATTGCCTATGCCGAATCATCGGTATGCAGGCGCAAATTGCTGCTCCATTATTTTGGCGAAATTTTCCCCGATGAAAATTGTCAGTGTTGTGACAACTGCCTTCACCCGAAAACAAAATTTGACGGGACAGAGTACGTTGAAATCGTGTTGGAAGCAGTTCAGGAAACAAAGGAACAGTGCAAGGCTGCCCATCTGATCAATGTGATTATTGGAAAGACTTCAGCACAGGTAAAATCCTTTAAACACAACAAATTGAATGTATTCAGCAAAGGCGCCGATCATGACGAAAAATTCTGGAACGGCGTGATACGCCAAACCCTTGTCAACAGGTTTCTTTCCAAAGACATCGAAAATTATGGGATCCTGAAACTTACACCCGAAGGGGAAAAATTTCTGGACGAGCCCACCACCATCATGCTTACCATGGATCACGACTATGAAAGCCAGGACGATGATGAGTTTTTTGCAGGGGGTGGAAAAACAAGCACCGCAGATAAAACCTTGTTTTCATTACTCAAAGATTTAAGGAAACAAATTTCCCGTAAAGAAGACCTTCCGCCTTTTGTCATTTTCCAGGACCCCTCGCTGGAGGATATGGCCATACAGTATCCGATCAAAATGGATGAATTGCTGCAAATCACCGGTGTTGGCACCGGCAAAGCGCAAAAATACGGCAAACCGTTTCTGGACCTGATTGCAAAATACGTGGAAGAAAACGAGATCACACGGCCCATGGATATGGTCGTAAAATCAGTGGTAAACAAGTCCGGACTGAAGGTCTATATCATTCAGAATATCGACCGCAAAGTGCCGCTTGAAGATATTGCGATGGCAAAAAACCTGACCATACAGGAATTACTTTTTGAGCTCGAAAGCATTGTAGCATCAGGTACAAAGCTGGACATCAATTATTATATTGAAGAATATGTAGAACCCTACCACCAGGATGAAATTTTCAGTTACTTTTATGAAGCCGAGACCGATTCTGTCGAAGATGCCCTCACGGAACTGGGAGAAGAGGAATTTACTGAAGAAGAGATCAGGCTGATACGGTTGAAATTTTTATCAGAAGTCGGAAATTAATAAACACTTAAATTATATTCATGATGAACGAAGAACCGATAAAGGAAATTCAGGAGGAAATCCCTGCGGAAAACAAAGAAACTCCGAAAAAATGTTGTGATAAAAAACAATGTACCCTGACTACCATAAGTATTTTGGCTTTAGTTGGAGTTATTGTTTTGTTTGTTTTGTTTTTTCTCCCAAAGAAAAACACCATAGAAAATACGCCTCCCAAGTCAATTGACAACGTCACCTTTGCTTTCGTCAATACCGATACGATTTGGGAAAAGTATGATTTTGTCCTGGACGTTCAGGTGGACCTGGCCAATCTTGAAAAAATATATCAGAACCAATATGCCACGGCCGTAAGCAACTTTCAGAAAGAATACAATGACTATTTGAAAAAAGGCACTGCCGGGCTGCTTTCGCTGAATGAACAAAAAGCAACCGAGGAAAAACTGACAAAAAAACAACAGGGTATTTCAGAGATGGAAGCCCAGTTATCTCAAAAGCTTATGGAAGCGAAAACAGCGAAAAACCAGGAAGTACACGATACCATAGTCCATCATATCGCCCGCTACAACAAATCAAAAAATTATACTTTTATCTTTGAAAAATCTTTCGGCGGCGGACTGCTTTTTGCCAATGAGGCACTGGATATAACCAATGATATCCTGACCGGACTGAACAAAGAATACGAAGAAATCAACAAGGCAAAAAAAGCCGAAGCAACAAAAGAATAGACCGTTATAATGAAAAGTAAAATTTTATTTCTGCTCTTATTTGCTTTTATAATCAGCAGCTGCACTACTAAAATTGTCGAAGAAAACGTCGAATCCTATCCCGACGGCTCGCCTAAAATCACACGCTATTATAAGGACGATGGCAATACCCGTGTTTTATTCAAAGAAACCCTGTACTATTCAAACCATCAGAAATACATGGAGGGAGAATACAGCAACGGAAAAAGAAACGGAAAATGGACAAGCTGGTTTCAGAATGGCCACGAAATGAGCATTCATTATTTTGTCGAAGGTGTTGATGATGGAAAAATCACCGTTTTTTACGAAAATGGGAATAAACGGTATGAAGGCAAATACTCCAACGGGAAAAAGATGGGTGTCTGGAAATTTTGGGATGAGCAGGGAAAGCTGCAGAATAAAGAAGAATACAGCAACTAATCAGAATTTATAACCTACGCCAAGCTCAAGCACCTCAGCTTTTGCAAAATGTGTTTTCAATCCCAGCTGAAATAAATAATGATTCTTTACCGTATACTGTAAGGCCAGCCGATCGAAAAAATACCCGGTGCTTTTGTCTTTGGTATACAGGTAAACCCCGAATTGGGCAATAAAAGCCAGGTGCGAAAAATTCATTACATAAGCACAACTCAGCCCGGGTTTAATTGCTTCCAATTTGCTCTTAAGAACAACACCCTCCCGTCCCAATGATTCCACAACGGCCTCACTGTAAAACACATCCAGCCCGATGCCAAGCTGCCTCTTCAGGCTCAAAGGTTTCAAAAAATATCCCGTCAGGCAAAAATATGGATACTTTCTTCCTCCGGCACCGTATAGCTCATTAACACCAAACCCTCCCAACACCTCGTATTGCCATTTTTTATTACAATCCGGCACTTCATTTTTTATGAATTCAGGCGTTTCCTTATACAACTTATACGAAACGCCAATGTTCAGCGTCGGTATATTAATCCCAAGATTGGGCGTTTTAAAAGCAGCATTTGAAAAATGAGAAAACGCCAGACCTGCTGACAATCCAAGTCTTTTGGTCATGTTCCACCGCATCTCATACTTCAGTTGGATAAAGGCATTAAAATGTGTGCCGATAGCAATATTCTTGTAATTTGTTTCCGGATCAAATCGGTTTGTAAGATATCCCAGTCCAAATGCTATTCGAAAATACAAGTTCACTTTCTTGCCCTTGGTTAGGCGAAAATTCAGGTATGGATAAACGGCTATTCCCTGTCCTAATGCTTTGTTGTTGCCGAGCGGAGAATAAAAAAGCCCGATTCCTTTTATGGGGTATTTAAACAATTGCTCCCAAAGCTGTTTACCGTGAGTCTGTTCCGACAACGTGACCTCAAATCCGGGGAAATGGCTCTGTGTAAGATGCTGCATGGATTTGTGGTGTGGCACAATAAACCCATAATGCCCTAACACATCCAGGCGCAGATCCCTGAGGTGCGTTTTTTGTTGCTGCTGGGCCAAAGCAGCCATAGCGAATGAAAAACAAATGAGTGTTGCGAAGATAAATTTTTTCAAAATAATTTTCCTGCCGTTTGGCAGCAAATATAAAAAATAGAATTGATTACATTTGCAAAAAAAAACGATGAGAGTAGAATTAATAGCTTTCGACCGCCTGTTGAACATCATGGACGAATTACGCACCAAATGTCCCTGGGATAAATCCCAGACCATCGAATCACTGCGATACCTGACCATAGAAGAAACCTACGAACTTTCGGATGCCATTATGCGGAAGGAATTGGACAATGTTTGCAAAGAACTGGGCGACCTGATGCTGCATATCGTTTTTTATTCAAAAATCGCTTCCGAAACCAATGCATTTTCAATCACTGATGTGCTAAACGGGATATGCGAAAAGCTGATCGTGCGGCACCCTCATATTTATGCTGATGTAAAAGTGAAGAGCGCTGATGACGTAAAAAGCAACTGGGAAAAAATAAAATTGAAAACCGGCGAAAAATCCGTTCTGGCAGGAGTTCCGGGCTCACTTCCGGCCATGGTAAAAGCCTACCGCATTCAGGAAAAAGTCAGTGGCGTGGGGTTTGACTGGGAAAAACGAAGCCAGGTTTTCGATAAAGTCCTGGAAGAACTGAATGAACTAAGAACAGAAGTAGAAAGTAAAACCGAAAACGCAAAAATAGAGGACGAATTCGGCGATTTGTTTTTTGCCCTGATCAACTACGCCCGGTTCATCAATGTAAACCCTGAAGACGCACTGGAAAAAACAAATATGAAATTTATTAAACGCTTTGCTTTCATTGAACAAAAAGCAAAAGAATCCGGCCGTAAAATTCAGGATCTTACCCTTGCAGAAATGGATGGATTTTGGAACGAATCAAAACTTACGGAATAGCTCTTTAAACAATACTATTTGCAGATCAATGCAGGGCAAGAGCCAAAATTATCGTTGTACCAAAGCCCAGAAGGATCACCAGTAATTTACCGAAATTGAAAGAGTGGTGTTCGTCGCTTTCAAAAAGTATGGTGGTTGAAATATGAAGAAAAATACCCACCACCATGGCAAGGACATAATCGAAGAAATGTGAATAATTAGTCACCAGTGCATCTCCGGCAAAATTGCTGACAATAGTTCCCAAAGGTGCGGAAAAGGCAAAAATCAGCAACAGGATAACCGGCATCATTTTTACTTTCTGACAGTTAAAACACAACAGGCTCATCAAAACAACTGAAATCGGCACATTATGTATGGCGATCCCTGTCAGCATGGTGTTTCGTAATTCAGGCATGGCATTGTTGTCGGCCAGCGGCATTCCCTCAAGAAATGAATGTATACAAATTCCGATCATGATGGGCATCGTACTCAGATAGCCGGAACGATGGGTAATATTTTTTTCTTCCAGATGTTCATGGCCGTGTTCTATTCCTTTTGTAATAAAATCCAACAACAACTGAATAAAAAATCCGATAAGGACAAACAGCCCTATGGTCAAAGGCTCTCCCACACTGTATATTTCTGGGATGATATCCAGAAAACTGATACCCAGCAGGTAAGCCCCGCTAAATGCTGTCAGCAGGCTGAGGTATTTAAAATTTGGTTTTACCAGATAAACGGTAAGCCCGCTTATAAGGACCGGGAAAAACAAAACTGAAAATACCAGTAACGACATATAAATCCGAAAATAATTAGCAAAGATATGGTTTTCTCAGCAATTAAACTTTTTTGAGTTTATACCCCGACAGCGCGTAAAACAATATTACCAGATAACACGGTATTGCTATCCAATAGGCTTGTTGCGTATTATGCAGCACCTGCGTCAGCCAGCCGTAAACCAAAGGAAGTGTTGCCCCACCGGCAATGGCCATGATAAGAAAAGCAGAACCTATTTTTGTATATTTTCCCGCGCCATTCAGAGCCAACGGCCATATTGCCGGCCATACCAGCGAATTGGCAAGGCCAAGCAGCGCTACAAACAATACCGTGTATGGAATAGTCAGGGTAACCGGTGAAAAACTAACTAAATCGATAAAAGGAATATACACTATTAATTGCGCCGGGACGAGAACCGCTGCCAGGGTAAAGATGAGGCCTAATACCGCGCACACAGCCAGCGCATTTTTCTGGGAAATAATCCTGGGAATTAAAGCCACACCAATGAAATATCCGATCACCATAAAAATCAGCATCAACGAGGTGAAATATTTTGCCGAACTCATGGCAATATTCAGTGATTCACCATAACGGATGATCGTATCACCCGCAATAACTTCAACGCCGACATAAAAAAACAGGGCGATAACTCCCAGTATTAAATTTCTGTGCTTAAAAATGCTCGGGTGGGATGCCGCATTACTGTTAAATGACTCTTCTTCCGGGCTGACCTCGGGAAGTTTTGCAAAACGTACAATGACAACCATTAATGCTAAAAAGATGGTCATGAACAAATACGGCATGATCATACGCTGAGCCAGCTCATCAAGTAATAATGTTCGTTGAGCCACATCGGTAAGCTCAGCCAATTTAATTTTTATCGCTTCCGCATCCTTCAGTAAAAATGAAGCTAACAGGATCGGCGCCAGGACACCGGCAATTTTATTGCAGATCCCCATGATACTGATGCGCTTGGCGGCGCTTTCAATAGGGCCCAATATGGTAACGTACGGATTTACTGCTGTCTGTAATAAAGCCAGGCCGGTACCCAGCACAAAAAGCCCTGTTAAGAACAAGGAATAGGAACGCGATAAAGCAGCAGGTATAAATAAAAGCGCACCGATGGACATCACCGACAGACCTATGGTCATACCATTTCTGAACCCGAATCGTTCAATGATCTTTGAAGATGGGATGGCCATGACAAAGTACGAAATATAAAATGCAAAAGTAACAAGATAGGCCGCCACATCGGAGAGTTCACAAGCCGTCCTTAAAAACGGGATCAAAGCGCCGTTCAGCCAGGTGACAAATCCAAAAATAAAAAACAGTATCCCGATTACTGTTATGGATAACAGGTAGTTTTTCCGGCTTAAGCCTGAGGTGGTTTTTTCCATTTATTAATACATTTTAAATAAACACTGTAAGTTTGCAGGGTCAAAAATACAATTTTGACAATACTGTCAGTATAAATTTAAAAGATGTTGTCAGCAAAAATGTGAACAACCTCAATAACCAATGATGAGCCCCTGTTTATGCCTTTTCAGCTTCGGATTCATCTTCGTTGACCTCGAGCTTAAACCCGGTGCCGTGAACGTTGGCGATACAGATTTTTTCATCGTCCTTGAGGTATTTCCTTAATCGCGTTATGAAAACATCCATACTGCGGCCGGTAAAATAATCGCTGTCGCCCCATATTGATTTTAAGGCTATTTCACGGTGCACCAACCTGTTTTTATTAACACATAGAAGTTTAAGCAGGTCTGCTTCTTTGCGGGTAAGGTATTGCTCACCGGCAGGTGATTTTAATACCATGTTGGTGTAATCAAACGTAAACGAGCCCAAAAAATAGGTCTCCACATTATCGATCAACGGGAAATGCGATTTTGATTTTGACCTTCTTATGATGGCTTCAATCCTAAGACTCAGCTCTTCGGTGCTGAACGGCTTGGTGATATAATCATCCGCGCCGAGCTGAAAACCTTTGATTCGGTCCTCTTTGAGATTCTTCGCGGTCAGGAAAATAATAGGAATCTCTTTGTCGCTTTTTCTGATTTCTTTTGCAATGGTGAAACCATCCTTTTTGGGGAGCATGACGTCTAAAATAATTAAATCAAAATGTTCAGCATGAAACAAATCCAGGGCATCTTCACCGTTATCGGTCAGGCTGATTTCGTACATGAGTATTTCAAGATAATCTTTTAACACCAGACTCAGGTTTGGGTCGTCTTCTACAAGTAAAATCTTTGTTTTACTGTTGCTATTCGCTGTTGTGTTCATCGTTATTGATTTTATTAAAATTAAATGGAAAAAACAATTCAAAAACAGAGCCTTTGTTCAGTTCGCTTCTTATGATACTGACAGTTCCCTGATGGGCATCTACCACCGATTTTACATAAAACAAACCAAGGCCAAAACCTTTGACGTTGTGAATATCGCCTGTGTATACACGATAGAATTTCTTAAAGATTTGTTTTTGATCGTTGGCACTGATCCCAAGGCCATTATCCTCTATTACTATAGCAATTCCGTTGTCCCGGTTAAGGGTGGTGATTTTAATAACAGGTGCTCCGGACGAATATTTTATTGCATTATCAAGCATATTGGTAACAATATTTATAAAATGCAACTCGTCGGCCTTGATAATAGTTTGGGTGGCATCGAGTTCTTTGGTAATAATGCCGCCTTTTTCTTTAATAATAAGGTTGTAAATGTCGACAGAATTTTCAATAACCTTGTGAACATTCACCAGAACCAGGTTCAAATGAAATTCATTATGATCCAGGACGGACATTTGCAGCACCTGTTCCACCTGGTTACGAAGGCGCATATTTTCGTCAAAAATGATGTTGGCGTATTTGCGTGTTTTGTCACAATTCTCAGAGACCATAGGTTTCATGAGCATTTCTGCAGCAACCGATATGGTAGATATCGGTGTTTTGAGCTCGTGGGTCATGTTATTGATAAAATCATTTTTCATTTCAGAAATTTTCCTTTGGCGCCACAGTGAAAAAATGATGTATAAAAAACAGATGATCACCACCAGCAGAAATCCGCCCGAAAGTATCAACAGCCATAGAAACATCTTACGGATAATTATGTTCCTCTCATTTTCAAAATAAACCGCAATGGCATACCCCTTCTTTTTTTCTAAGCGGGATAATAAAACCTTATGTTTAGAATCTATAATTTGTTGCGCATTATCAATGGTGTAATTTCCGCAGATCAGCTCCTTGGTGTTAGTATCTACCACACCATATGCATATTCAATACTTGGGTTAAAATGGCCAAATTCGCTATACATCATGGTATCAATAACTTCACAAAATCCATCATTGAACCAACGCATGAGACATGCCGTATCAGCTATTTGTGATCCGGAATCAGGTTCATTCTTTAAAAGTATATCCTCCTTGTAAGTATTAAGTTGTGATTCGATCTTTGACAAACTGCTTTGAACCATGAAATTAAACTGTCCTGTTCGGAGTTTAATAGCCCGGTCAACCCATATAATTTGTGATACAACAATCCCCAGTAGCGAAAGGGTTGTAAGAATTATTATGAATTGTGTCAGTTTTTTTTTCATTATACAAATATAACTCTTTAAATGCGAAATATCACCGGGCGTTAATGTTTAACCAAAATTTAACATCGATAAATGATTGAAATTAATAACTTTAGCTATTATTTACTGTTAATTTTAACAATTTAACCCAGTAAATATTAAATATGCCTGTATTAACAATTTATCTGTCGAAATAATTATATGAAATAAGTAAAATTTATAGTTTAAATTGCTAATTTTGAAGACAAAAGAGGAAATACAAGAAAAATAAAATATAATTTTTTAAACCCATGCTTGAAAACTTAAAAACCGGCATCAGTCATGTCGAGGAAATAACGGTAACATATAATCAAACAGCAGCCTGTTACGGTTCGGGCCTGGTTGAGGTTTTTGCTACTCCCGCCATGATCGCACTAATGGAAAAAACTGCTTTAAACACGGTGATACAATATCTTCCGGAAGGATTTAATACCGTAGGGGTTGAAGTCAATGTAAAACACTTTAAGGCCACCCCTATGCATATGAAAGTTTTTTGTGAGGCCCGCCTTGAAAAAATCGAGGGAAAAAAACTTTATTTTTCTGTTATGGCCCGAGACGAAGAAGGACCGGTCGGTTCCGGGACACATTGCCGTTATGTAATTAACACCCGCGATTTTATAGCTAACATTCAGAAGAAATTATAGCCACTTCTTTCTGATAAAGAACCACAGAAAGAGCATAAGAACGGCAAGCATAATTCCTGAAACGATTAGAAAAGCCGCCGGGTGCGCCTGAAAAGGGAGGCCAATATTCATCCCGTAAACGCTGGCAATAAAAGTCATAGGCAGCATCACCGTGGAAATCAGTGTAAGGATCTTAATGATCTCGTTTATTTTATTTGTTTGAAGCGAATCGTACGTTTTTGAAAGGCCTTCGATCATTTCCTTGTAGTCTTCGATCATATCCCACAGTTTCTGATAGTAGTCCAGAATATTTCCCCAGTATTCTTCCATATCCTCGGCAAACCCTTTTATTTCACCCGACTCAAACTTATGAAACAAACGTAACTGAGGCCTGAAACTGGTATCCAGCATGATCACGTTTTTTCGGGTAACTGAAATTTTTTCTATGATCTTTTGGGTTTTATCATTGAACAGGCCGTAATTTATCTGATCCACCTCACTGCCAATACGCCCCACTAAAGACAACGTTTCTTTCATCAGGCGTTCCATGATTTCGTAAAGCAAGGCATCACTGGTTTCAGCGCTGAGTTCATGTTTGAACGCCTCCATATTTTCCTTTACCGTATTAAAGAATTTTTTGACTATCCAGTGTGAATTACCGATGGTGATGATATAATCCTTGCCCCAGAAAATTTTCACTTCCTTGGTATCAAGAAAACGATTGGCTTTGTCAAAACAGGGAAAATGAAGGATCAGAAAATAATAATCGTCGTAAATGTCGATTTTTGGCCTTTGAACTTTGCTTCGGCAGTCTTCGATGTCGAGGGGGTGAAAATTGTAATTTTCAATTAAATAGTCAAAATTTTCGTCGCTGGGATTGAAAATATGCAACCAGCTGAACGTGTTAAATTTGATGGTTTCTATCATACCCATCTCCCCCTTTTTAGCAAAATTCTACATTCCGTTTATTGTTGTTTTTATGTTAGCAAAGGTAAACACTTTTTCCTTTTATCAACCGGATAAATTATTTTTTTTGAAATCACCTTATCAATGAATTAGTCGCACCCATTCACATGAAACCAGATATTGGGAACCCCGGAATCATCAAGGATTTTAATCCATCCGTTCATGACCACATCAGGTGAAAGAGATGACAGATCTGCCGATTTGCAGGGGCGTGCGGCGTATTTTTTCACTTCTGCTTCGGCCCAAAACCCCTCGATGGTTCCGGTAAGCCTGATCATAAAACAGTCTCCCTTCAACAGGGCGATTTTTTTACTTTCCGCTTTCGGTTTTTCACGCAGGTTTAGACCTATGTCGATGACAGGGAAATAATCTCCTTTTTGCTTCACAAAATATTCAAACCAGCTTTGTGAATTTATCCGGAGGTATTTCAGTTCTTTCTCCATAATCCAGTATCCTTTGCCCGTGCTGTTCACCAGGATTTTCAAAAAACCGTCTTCTTGTTCAAAATACTTCAGGCAGAATGATTTTCCGGGAAATTCAGCCAGGTCTTCATTTTTTACACGAAAAGCGGATGTGCCGGTATTGACCTGATACATAAGGTTTATAAAATCCTTTTTATAAATGGTCCCCACCTTTTTGCTGCCAGGTGCGCTAAACAAATCGAAGGCCGCATTGGGAAAATTGATGGCGTATGCCTGTAGCCCTTTTTCTGCCACTAAATATCCGATACCGAACCTTGCGTAATTTTCTTTCTGGGCCATGGTATCAGATAGTGCGCACCAAAAAACAAACAGGATGATGAAATGTTTTTTCATTATATTATTGGCAATTACAGCTTTTCGAAAAGTATATTTCGGTATTGGGCAATAACTCCTGAATATGCTTTTGTTTTTCAAAATTTATCGCCATCACGCGCATATCAAGAGTTTTCAACGTATTACTCAATTTGCTGATCTCTTCCGGTAAAACGGAAATGGCGTTACCCCATAAATCAAGGTAGTTGAGCTGATTCAGATTGCTTATCTCGGCCGGGATTTCCATGAGCAGGTTTTGATTTGCTATGAATGATTTCAGCTTACTAAGGCTCCCGATGGTGTTGGGCAGCATGGTTATTTTATTGTCAGACACATCCAGGCTGGTAAGGCTCGTCATCCAACCGATCGTTACCGGCAGCGTATAAAGTTTGTTTTTCGAAAGGTCCAGAATGCTCAGCTCCTGTAAATTGCCCATTTCCAATGGAAGCTCGGTCAGCTTATTATGTGACAGGTTTAATATTTTCAGATTTCTCAGATTCCCGATTTGTGCCGCCATATCTTTGATCCTGTTATGAGAAAGATTCAGGTCTACCAGGTTTACAAAAGAATAAATTTCGGGAGGGATCTCTTTCAGTTTTTTCTTTTCCAAATTCAATCTGTATACGGCGCCGGGCGTTTTTACGGCTTCTTCCAGCGAGGTAAATACCTTTTCGGTGTCGATAGTAACGGTATCAATGTTCTGTGAATTAACCGTAAAAACCGCCATCCCCAAAAAAGCAATAAAAAACAATCCTACCGACTTAATATTAAACCCATTGGCCATTATCAATTTTTTTAAATTTTGAGATCCTTCATTTGCAGATTATTTGCGCTAAAAAAATCAGCCACAAATTGTTTTAATGGCGATCAGGACAATTCCCTGATTTTTTCCATACAATTTTTTTTATCATTTTCCAGTTGCTCTTTCAACAGTTGAACACTTGCAAATTTTTGTTCCATCCTGATGAAAGACATAAAATAGATCCGGATATTTTTGCCGTATATATCTTTTTCGAAATCGAAAATATGTGCTTCTATGGAGAACGGCCGTTCGTCAAATGTCGGATTAAATCCAATATTACACATTCCCTGGTGCAACTTGCCGTCGATTTCAACTTTCACCGCGTAAACGCCGGTGGCCGGAATCAGCTTAAACCTTTCCTCAACGAACATATTTGCTGTTGGAAATCCTAGTTTTTTCCCTGTCCGGGTTCCTTCGACCACCTTACCGCTGATGCTGTATGAATAATTCAGCAGTTTGTTAGCCTGTTCTATCTGACGATTTTCGATAAGGTTTCTGATCTTTGTAGAACTTATTGAGGTATTACCTTCAGCCAGGGCTTGTATTTCAACAACCTCAAAGCCATATTCTTTTTTGGCATCCATCAATTTCTGATGGTTCCCGGAACGGTTTTCACCAAAACGATGGTCAAATCCCACAACTACATATTTTGCATTCAGGGCCTCCGCCAGGTATTTTTTAATAAATTCTTCGTAAGGGATTTTTGCAAATTCAGGTGTGAAATTTATAACCACCACATAATCAATTCCGAAATTTTCGAGCCGGGCTATCTTTTCTTCAGTGGTTGAAAGCAGCTTTAGCTTATCATCATCCTTTTTTAAGGCATACCTTGGGTGGGGATCAAAGGTAAGGATTACCGAGACAAGGCCATTTTCTTTGGCAAGGCCGGTCATTTTTTTTATGATCGCCTGATGCCCTTTATGAACACCGTCGAACGTTCCCACCGAAACCACCGACCTCAGGCCTTCCGGAAAATCAAAAATTGAATTATAAACCTTCAAAATAGAGAAAATAAAGATGTTTTGACAAAAATAAAAGATATTTTCCATGCAAAACCTTTTTTATTTTCAAAAAAATGTATTTTTGTTGGTTAAGTACAGTAAAGTAATTTTTTCAAAAAAAATAAGAAATCAAAAAATAATGGCTGAAAAAAAGAACGGAAAAGTTTATCAAATTATTGGCGCCGTAGTGGACGTCATATTTGAGAAAGAGGAAGATCTCCCAAAAACTTATGATGCACTTGAAATAAAAAAGGACAACGGTGAAATCCTTGTTCTCGAATGCGAACAGGATATCGGCGAAAACACCATGCGCTGCATTGCTATGGATTCGACGGACGGGCTTCGCAGAGGCATCGAAGTAATCAATACCGGTAATCAGATTACCATGCCCATCGGTGACCATATCCGGGGACGATTATTTAATGTTATCGGTGAATCCATCGATGGCATTGGCGCGGTAAGCAAAGAAAGGACCTATAATATCCACCGCGAACCACCAAAATTTGAAAACCTGGCCACATCAAAAGAAGTACTTTATACAGGTATCAAAGTTATCGACCTCATCACACCTTACGCAAAAGGTGGTAAGATCGGGTTGTTTGGCGGTGCCGGTGTGGGAAAGACGGTTATCATCATGGAGCTCATTAACAATATCGCCAAGAAATATTCCGGTATGTCGGTGTTCAGCGGTGTCGGAGAACGCACCAGGGAAGGAAACGACCTGCTGCGCGATATGATCGAATCGGGCGTTATCCGCTATGGTGAAAAGTTCAAAGAAGACATGGAAAAAGGAGGATGGGACCTTTCATTGGTGGATACAAAAGAACTTGCAAATTCACAGACAACACTTGTTTTCGGGCAGATGAACGAACCCCCGGGAGCACGTGCACGTGTTGCATTATCCGGCCTTACGCTGGCCGAATATTTCCGCGACGGTGATGAACAAACCAGCGGCAGGGATATTCTGTTGTTTATTGACAATATTTTCCGTTTCACACAAGCCGGTTCAGAGGTATCTGCCTTACTCGGGCGTATGCCGTCTGCCGTAGGTTATCAGCCAACACTTGCTACGGAAATGGGTATTTTACAGGAACGTATCACGTCCACCAAACGTGGTTCGATCACCTCGGTACAGGCCATTTATGTCCCTGCTGATGACCTTACCGACCCTGCCCCGGCAACCACATTCTCCCACCTTGATGCTACGACCGTACTCAGCCGTAAAATCACCGAGATCGGAATTTATCCTGCTGTGGATCCGCTGGATTCTACATCACGTATTCTCAGCCCCGATGTTGTCGGCGAAGACCATTACGAAACCGCCCAGCGCGTTAAAGCAATTTTACAACGGTATAATGAGCTGCAGGATATTATTGCCATCCTTGGTATGGATGAATTATCGGATGAAGATAAACTCGTTGTACAACGTGCACGCCGCGTTCAACGCTTCTTATCCCAGCCGTTTTTTGTGGCAACTCAGTTTACAGGCCTGGAAGGCAAATTCGTAAATATTGAAGACACCATAAAAGGGTTTAAAATGATCCTTAATGGTGAAGTGGATGAATATCCCGAAGCTGCTTTTCATAATGTTGGGACTATCGAAGAAGCAATAGATAAAGGAAAGAAACTCTTAAACCAGGCATAATAAACCCTGCTCAATTAAGCAGTTACTTTTCTGGTATGGGGTAAATAGGTTGGGCTGCTGGTTTGGGTTAATGTCAATAGTAAATAGAAATGGAAGAGGTAAAGAAAAAAATACGAAGTTTTCAGGATTTGGACGTTTACCAAAATTCATACACTGCTATGCTAAAAGTTTTTAAAGACATTCTTCCAAAACTTCCACCTGAAGAAAAATTTGATTTGAGGGATCAACTTCAGAGATCTTCGAAAGCGATACCCAGATTAATTGCTGAAGGACATTCAAAAAGACATCAGAAGAAGGGATTTCAAAAATATTTAGATGATGCCATGGCGGAATCTAACGAAACAATCGTTTCTTTGTGTCAGATAAAGGATTTATATCCACAATTCGTAGACATTGCAATTTGTAATGAATTAATTTCTTCATATGACATAATTAGCAGACAGACTTATAACTTATCGATTGCATGGTCAAAATTCACTGAGCAAAAAAACACCATTAACCAATAACAATAAACCTGACAAGTCGCCTAACCCATAAACCATTAACCGTTAAATATAAAAGATTATTAAATAAAATAAAGCAAATTAATTATGGTTATTGAAATAATTTCGCCTGAAACAACCATTTTTTCAGGAGAAATAAAAAAGGCAAAATTCCCCGGCAAAGAAGGATCTTTTGAGGTGTTGAACAATCACGCACCAATGGTTGCGGTGTTAAAAAAAGGAAAGATCAGGATCACAGACGCTGAAAATAAACTCACATTCTTTGAGGTGAACGGTGGTGTTGTGGAATTGCGAAAAAACAAAATCATCGTATTAGCTGAATAATTACAAAAACTGAAACATATGTCAGAAAGCATTTTAAACAAAATCGGCCCCGGAGTGGTAACCGGAGAAAATCTTCAATATGTTTTTAAAATTGCCAAACAGAACCAGTTTGCGCTACCAGCGGTAAATGTGGTCGGCACCAACTCGGTGAATGCTGTGCTGGAAGCTGCAAAAGCAGTTAATTCGCCCGTTATTATTCAGTTTTCAAATGGCGGCGGTTTGTTTTTCGGCGGAAAATCCCTTGATAATACAGGAGAAAAAGCAGCCATTGCCGGTACTATTTCCGGAGCGATGCATATTCACATGATGTCGGAACATTATGGCGTACCTGTGATTATTCATACGGATCATGCAGCAAGAAAATTACTTCCCTGGATCGACGGATTATTGGATGCCGGGGAAAAATTTTACAAGCAATATGGCAAACCATTGTTCAGCTCACACATGCTTGACCTTTCTGAAGAACCGCTCGAACAAAATATCGAAACCTGCAAACGTTACCTGGAACGCATGAGTAAGATCGGGATGACCCTTGAAATAGAACTCGGGATCACCGGCGGCGAAGAAGATGGCGTAGACCATAGTGATATCCACAGCTCCAGGCTTTACACCCAACCTGAGGATGTGGCCTATGCCTACGAACAACTGAAAAAAATCAGCAACCAGTTTACCATTGCTGCATCCTTCGGGAATGTGCACGGGGTGTATAAACCAGGCAATGTAAAGCTGGAACCTGTCATCCTTCATAACTCTCAAAAATACATTCAGGAAAAGTTCGGCACTGAACCTAATCCTGTTAATTTCGTATTTCACGGAGGTTCGGGTTCTGAACCGGAAAAAATTCACGAAGCAATTTCTTACGGCGTAATAAAAATGAACATCGATACCGATACCCAATGGGCTTATTGGGAAGGTGTTTTGAAATATTATAAGAAAAACGAAGCTTATCTGCAGGGCCAGCTCGGCAACCCCGACGGGCCGGAAAAACCAAATAAAAAATATTACGACCCGCGTGCCTGGCTTCGTGACGGAGAAAAAGCCCTTGTTGAAAGGCTGAAAATTGCTTTTTCCGACCTGAACGCCCTAAACAGAAACTGATTTTTTATTTCAAAGGTTTTTTTCTTAACCTTTTTAACGCTGCTATTGACATACTCATAATCCAACAAAAAATATTCCTATACTAAATAATTAATAACCAATAACATGAAAAAAATACTTTTTCTTTTAGCTTTCGCAGTTACAATCCTGTCCGTAACAGCGCAAAATAATATCCACTGGTTGAAAATCGACAGCAATAAAGACAAATATGATTTTCAATATTATATTAAAGCCTCTGAAGATTCTTATAAAGCGGTATTCACCATCCCTCATAACAAACCTTTTCAAACAACCAAGCACAGCATTTTTATCCGCAACTACGACAAAAACATGGACCTGCAAACCGAAGTCGGTATCCCTGCAGAATCACCCGTTAACCTTTCAATCACGGGATTTCAGGATTACAATATTATTTACGGCACTATGGATGAAAACAACAACCCCATGTCCCAATACACCAAAAACAACCGGATCGTTATTACAGACAACAACATGAATGCCCTGGTAACCAGGGATTTTCCGCTGCATGGCAAAAAACATAAATTTACCGGGTCTCCGGACATCATTTTGTCTCACGACAGTTCGCACATGATCGTGGTTAATTCTGAAATTTTGACTTTTGACAAACCCAGCCTGAAAGAAGCCCCGAGAATGAGGTATATTGACATCTATGATAAGGATCTTAAACTTGTTTGGAGCGATTCCGTGGATTTTGACCAGATTTTCGGTGAAAAAACCAATGCCCGGGATTTTGAAATGGATTATATAAATGGCAAGCTCGTCCTTACCGCCTGTTGCGCCGCTGACGGGATGAAAAAAATTAAAGCTGCGATTTTTGTGGCGCTTTTTGACAAGCCTCAATCCTATACTATTATTATGAATAAAGTTTTTCCCTATGATAATTTTTCGTACAAAACGCTCTTTACCAAAGAAGGCAAAGTGATTATCAGCGGGCTATGCACGGGTGCCACAGGAGCCCCGTTCGGACCCGGGAAAAAGCAATTATTTTATCTGAGCAAGGATATCAATAACCCTGGTACTGATGAAGTTTTCAGAAGCTATGAAATTGACAGGACGTTTGAAGCCAGATTCCCCGATTACAAAAAATGGCTGGTTTTAGGCATCAAAGGGCCTTTTGATATTTTTCTCATCAACGGAAAACTCCTTTATTGCAGCGAAGTACACGAATATTCAACGTCATCATCCAGCAACGGGCATAGTTCCTCCACGACCTATTATACCAAACACATTACCCTGGTCAAATTTGATGCTGACGGAGAAATTGAATGGCTGGAAATGATAAATAAGAATGTATCGACCAAAGCAGATCCTTCAGATTTATACTGCAAGGCATTTAAAGTAGGTGAAAACCTCTGCATTTTCTATTATGATTGGGCCGAAAATATTGTCAGCGCAAATTTTGTTGAAAAACCACACCTGTCTTTAGATAATAAATTATGGGTGGCAAAAGCGATTGTTACTCCTGACGGAACTATACAGAAGACTATGATTTCAAACAAAGGCGAATACAATATCGGCGCTTGTTTATATAAAACCAAAAAAGTAAGCGATAAGCGTTTTCTGATGATCGGGGTAGGTACTTCCTTACAGACTCTGGGCGACTATTTCGGCTTTTATGATTTGGATTGATTACCCAAAATAAATTAGTAAAAGAATGCTCATCCGCCAAAGCGGATGAGCATTCTTGTTTATTATATAAATGACTTTTGGAATGTACTTTATCAACGACCCTGTTTGAGGCTGTCTCAAAACAAGAAGAGGAAGCTCCTGTTGGATTTACAAATGATACTACAAAACCTGATGAACAGATGTGCTGCTGCTTCTAAAAATTGTTTCGGATTGAGGCCAACCTGTTTCTGTTTACTAATTTATTTCCGGAAAATTAATTTCATCCTTCACCACAAACGCATCGGGAAATTCTCCCATTAGCTTTTGTTTAAAACCTTCGGCATCCATACGCGTGCGGAAATCGCCAACGCGAACTTTGTAATACGGCGACTGAAACATCAGGTACACGCCCATGTCGGGATACATAGCCATAAACACCCCTTTTTTACTGTATGCCCGGCTTTTTGAGTTGTTCCCTGATTCAAAAAATATCTGAACACGCCAACCGGCAATTTTCTGTTTTTCGTTGAGGTATATATGTTTTTCGACCAGTGAAATAATCCTGGGGTCCTGAATAACGGTAACTTTTTGCTTGGTTGCGTTATTTTGGGAATAAATGCTTTTTGTACCGGCAAAAATAAAAATCAGGAAGAAGATCCCGATATAATTCAGTTTCATCAATAAGCTTACTTTGACAGATAATCCAGTTCTTTCGGGTGTACACTCATGACCGGGATCGGAGAGTTGTTCACCATCTGCTGTGCATAAGGCCCAAGCCAGATATTGGACAGTTCCTGCTCCTGCTCTGTCATGATAATAATCAGATCGGCTTTATTTTCTTCAGCATATTTAATGGTTGCCGTGGTAATATTATCTGCTTCAATGGTTTTTACCACATGCTTCACTTTGTTTTCGGTCAGATAATCAGAAACCTGTGTTGCATAACTCGTTACCTTATTACGTACCGCTTTCAGTGATGACGACTGCAATTCAAGCACATGTATTTCTGAACAGAAACATTTGGCAAAATCCATGGCAAAAGGCACTTTCTGACGGGTAGAAGTGGAATTATCAATAGGCAGAATAACTTTTGAAATGGTCTTTTTTACATGGAATGACTCTCTGATGGTAATAACCGGACACGGCGAATAGGTTACTATTTTACTTGCATTGCTTCCGATCCAGAACGATTCAAAGCCCGATACACCATGAGAACCGGCAACAATAAGATATGCATCGTTATATTTTGCCTGGTTGGCGATTTCTTTGTAGATCTTACCTTTTCTAAGCTTGTAGGTCAGCTTCCCTTTTTTCAGCATTTTACCATATTTTTCAATTATCTCTTCCAGCCGTTGCTTTGCTTCCTGACGATGTTCATGGTCGGTATTGTCAAAAATTGAATCGTCACTATCCGGCTTGTCAACCCATACCATCATAATATGAGCGTGGATGACATTTGCGATCGTTATCGCTAATTCTAATGCGTGTATGGAATGTTTTGAAAAATCTATTGCTACAACAATTTGTTTCATGTGGATGGCTTTTTATGTTATTATTTTGCTAAATTAAATAAAAAAACAAATACAGCAAATATCTTTGAAAGAAATTTAAAATATTTTAGGTTTTGATCAAAATATAGTACCCGGTTTTTTATAAAAAAACGCATGGAAGTTCTTTTATATTAAGGAATTTAGTATTTTTGTTTTAATAAAACAATCTGATGACTAAAGGCATACTTGATCCCGGTAAAGAGAATCTTTCTCCTAACGAACTTGAATTTGAAAAATTTTTAAGGCCCAACTCTTTCAGCGCATTTTCAGGCCAGGGGCAGGTTGTGGAAAATCTCAAAATTTTTGTTGAGGCGGCCAAACTTCGGGGCGAATCGCTGGATCATGTGCTTTTGCATGGGCCTCCGGGATTGGGCAAAACAACCCTGAGCTATATCATTGCCAATGAACTTGGCGTGGGCATAAAAGTTACTTCAGGCCCGGTACTTGACAAACCCGGTGACCTTGCGGGACTGCTCACCAACCTTGAACCCAACGATGTCCTTTTTATAGACGAGATACACCGCTTGTCGCCGGTCATTGAAGAGTACCTCTATTCCGCCATGGAAGATTATAAAATCGACATCATGATCGAAAGCGGGCCCAATGCACGCAGTGTTCAAATTACCCTCAATCCTTTTACACTGATCGGCGCCACCACCCGTTCAGGTTTGCTCACAGCCCCTTTACGTTCACGTTTCGGGATTAATACGCGACTGTCATATTATGATGCCGATATTTTAAAAACGATCATCAGGCGCTCTGCAAACATTCTGGATGTTGAGATTGAAAACAATGCCGCCTATGAAATCGCACGCCGGAGCCGCGGCACGCCCCGTATCGCCAACCTGCTCCTGCGGAGGATCCGGGATTTTGCACAGATCAAAGGAACCGGAATCATAGACTTAAGTATTACCAACATCGCACTCACAGCATTAAATGTAGATAAAAACGGCCTTGATGAAATGGACATAAAAATCCTGACGACCATCATCGATAAATTTAAAGGCGGGCCGGTCGGCTTAACCACCATTGCTACCGCTGTGAGCGAAGATGCCGGTACCATCGAAGAGGTGTACGAACCTTTTTTGATCATGGAAGGATACATCATGCGTACCCCGCGCGGGCGCGAGGCCACCGAAAAAGCATACCAGCATCTTGGCCGCATAAACCCAAATACACAGCAGACTCTTTTTCAATAAAAAATATGAATCGCCAGGAGTTATCATCCGGTATAAAAAAACTGATGCTGGAAACAGGCGCTTCCGGATGCGGATTTGCCAGAGCTGAAAAGCTTCAACGGGAGTACGAATTTTTAAAACGATGGGTAAGCCATGAATTCCATGCGGAGAAAACCTACCTGGAACAAAACCCCGAGTTAAGGGCCGATCCTGAATTGCTGGTCCCGGGCGCAAAAACGGTGATCGCTGCCTTATTCAATTATTATAATCAGGATACGCTTTCAGCAAAACAACAGTACCGGATTTCCAGATATGCCTACGGCAGGGATTATCACATGGTAATAAAAGAAAAATTGAATATCATTGCAGATTACATCCGGAAAACTACCGGAAGCCTCAACACGCGTATCTTTGTTGATTCGGCGCCGATTTTTGAGAAAGCCTGGGCTCAGCGCGCCGGCCTTGGATGGATCGGTAAAAACTCCCTGCTGGTAAATAAGGATACCGGGACTTTTCATTTTATCGGAATCATTGTTACGGATGTGGAACTGCAATACGATACTCCTGTTGAAGAACAATGCGGAACCTGCAATCTGTGTGTCGAGGCATGCCCGACAGGTGCATTGGTTGGCCCGCATGAACTGGATGTGCGCAAATGTATTTCACATCTCACCATGGAACAAAAAAATCCTCTGGACGCCTCACTAAAAGAAAAACTCAACAACTTCATCTATGGTTGTGATCTCTGCCAGGAAGCATGTCCCTGGAACCAAAATCTGAAACCTTGTATTGATAAACCTTTCCAGTTATCGGAATCATTAAACATGATGTCGAAGGAAGATTGGGAAAACCTCACGGAAGAAAAATTTCTTGAAATCACTGCAAACTCTGCCATGAGAAGGGTGGGGTATCAAACTGTTAAAAGGAATATCGATTTTCTGAAAGAAATTTAAAAAGCCTGCCAGGCCTTGTTTACAAAACCTCCTCTTGTATTTTTTGTCACAACTCCTTCACGTGTTCCATCACTTTCTTGGGATACAGCGGAGATTCCACAATTTTTTTCAGGTTCAGCAAATTGTAATAAGGGGTATTGGTAACAAACATATTCACAAGAGCCGCCGGTACTTCGCCACCCGCTTCACTATGTATCTGGTAAACGATTTTGGTTACACCTTTTGATACCGGGATCAACTGCCATGAACCTTTAATACTAGGCATCCTGACCCTGTCCGGTTTCTCCGGGATGTAATTGCAGACGCCTTTAATGTTAATCGTAACCACCAGGGAGTTGGAGTCCTGAGTGACATAATAAAAGGTACAGGCGTCCCGGTCTGTCACAGGCCACGACTGATCGAGCACACTATAAGCATACCCAGAGGCTTCGTTTATTTTCTTCAGCCGTTCAGCGTAACTGCATTTATACATCCATTTCGGATAATCTGCAATATTATCAATGACATATAAAATGGTTGAGAGGTTTGACTTTGCAACAACTTCGCCTCTGAACTCCTGAATGGACGAACCTTTGACATCGCGGGTATATACTTTTATGCCATCACTGTCTTTTTTCAACTTCCAATCCTGGCTGAACGCATTAAAGCTAGATAATACAGAAAAAAGAAAGAGTATAAAAAATTTTCGGTGGTTCATGGGTTGAAAATAAAAGTTAAAATTATAAATGCAGTAACAAATATAAAAAAATATTTATTGGTTTGCCATTTTTAAAATTAAGTTTAGGATTGTGATTGAAATAATTTGTCATGTAAAAGGAAAATGCGCCACAAGATGCCGGATTCCCTGACATGGAATTTATTCAATGTATTATTTACTTATCTTTGTTAGGAAAACCGTTTTTAAACAATTTAATAAAAAATGGAACCAATAGAAGTTTTTGCCGGAACCACAATGCATGCGCAGATGCTGAAAAGCATTTTGAACGATTCAGAAATAGAAGCCTTCCTGAAGGGTGAGGTGATTGGTTCGATGGCGCCCTGGTACACGGGTCCCGGAGGATTCGCCTCGGTGAAAGTGATGGTTTCAAAAAATGATTATGAAAAAGCCATGCTGGTGGTGGCTGAATTTGAAAAAAACATAAAACAGGAATGAGGCCAATTGTTTGAAAAAAACTGCAAATAAAAAAATATTAAAGCTTGACAAAATATAAAAAAAGTGATATATTTGTCTTGCTTAAAACGTTTGTCTTTGAACATTTTTGTTGCATTTAATTAGTGGAATTTGAAGAAAGAGTTCTACATATTGTTATTCTTTTCATTATCACTTCTAAAGGGAAGTGTATTTGCATCAACATATACCTCAAAACCCGGAGGAGGAAATTGGGGGACAGCAGCAATATGGGATGTTGGGGTTGTTCCTAATAATATGTCCAATGCAGATGTCGTCATTAATTCTAATGTAACTGTTAATGGCGCCTATATTATTCATAACTTGACAATAAATAATGGATGTGTTTTGACAATTAATTCAGGATGTTCACTTACTGTTTAGGCTCTTTCACAAATAACAACACGAATACTTCAACATCATGGTTGGTATTAAATTCGACAGGGATCTTAGACTTAACCGCATCATCAAATAAAAATGTTACATTTTATGCTAATACTACACTTAGTGGTACTTTGAAATGTGGTACATTTACAATAAATTCATCAAAGACAGCAACTGTTGGGGGAATTGTTTATTGTAACAGCAATGCAGTAATAACAGGGACATTAACAATTAATGCTGGAGGTAAGTTTAGCACAACAGGGACAGGTGGTACAAGTACCGGAACAATCATAGGTACTGGAACTATTAATAATTCAGGAACTTTAATTACAGGAAATGATATTGGCGTTAAAGTTCTTGGAAATATTAATGCAAACATAATAAATATTTGTGGTGGCACATCACACGATTTTAAATCTGGGAATAATCTTACAAAAACCACAATTGTCATCGGAGATGGCAATCATGTGTCAGCATGTATGTGGTTAAAAAACAATGATATTGTTGTCCAAAAAATTACTTTTAATAATTCTGGTTCTGGCACTTGTTATTTGAGTTCTGCAAATTGCACGGTTTATGACTTAGATATCGGATCTACCTCCGGCTCTACAGGTTGTAAAGTAAGTGTTGAACCATTATATACTCTTTTTATTGAAGGTCCTCAAGTAAGCAATGCAAATCATGGGAATGTTTTTCCAGGAACAGGAACTGTGTGTTATTATTCAGGAAAAAGTGGCACTTGGGCGGTCGGGAATCAAACTGTAATGACTATTTCTACAACGGGGACATACAATGTAACATATGGGGGAAACCTTCAAATATGTGCAAATGGGAATTCCATTACTTTTGGAAATAATATTTTTACCGTTACAAAAACAACCACCATTAAAGGTAATTTAGAAATATTTTCCACAGCGTCGGGTGGTACAGTCACTACCAATGATTATTCCGATCGGATTATAACTGTTGGCTCATCTTCATCTAATGCTGGCAATTTTTATTTTACACAAGATAGGTATAATAATTTTGTAAATCCATTTATCTTGAATTTAAATAATAGAATTGAAAAAAACACAGGTGGAACTTATCCGGCCACCGTTTATATGGGTAATGCATCCTCCACCATAAATGTTTACTATGAAAATGCTACCTATCCGGCTATTAATTATTTCACAAAAGATTATACAACCCTCATTTCATCACTTTCGCCATTTTATGGTATAGTGTACTATTTAGGGACTACAACAGGTACAAATCAGATCGCTATCCCGGTTTCTTATTATGATATGACCGTTAACAGAACCAATTCCGCTCATATTGTTCAATTAAAAAATTATAGTATTGCAGTACGGAATGATCTTACAATGACACAAGGCCTTGTGGATGTTAACGATTTAAATATTGACCTGCTTACCACTGGTGAAATTATTGACGAGTCAAACACAAACCGTATTTATTGCAGTGGATGTGCCTCTTCCTTAGCAGAAGGAAGGATCCTTTCACAAGGAACAGACTTAGCCGCCACCACTAATTATACCAATATCCGCGGAATGGGCATCGGAATAACTACCTATGCCAACGCACCTGGATCAACAGATATAAACAGAGGGTTCAGAATACGTAGCGGAGGAGAATTGAATACCAGCGTTAAACGTTATTTTGAAATTACACCTACCAATAATACCACCCTTGGGGCAACACTTACCTTCCATTACTGGGACCTTGAAAGCAACGGCCTGAGTATTTCAGAGGTTGCCTTATACCGTGATAATACCGGCAGCGATGGCTGGGTTAAAAGAGGAGGCAGCTATGCAGCCCCTGTTCCCGGTGATAATACGGTTACCTTACCAGGTATTGACGAATTTTCCCCCTGGACCGTAGGCAAAAATAACGAACCAGTTCCGGTTAGATTATTATTCTTCGATGCAACGTGTGATAAAAATAAGATCGTTTTAAACTGGAGCACGGCCTCAGAAACAAACTGTGATAATTTCATCATTGAAAAAAGTTACGACACCAAAACCTGGACTAGTATTGGCACATTGGCCGGCGCCGGTAACAGCAACCACCTTAATAATTATTCATTTTCCGATGATGAACCTTTTGAGAAGACCGTATATTACCGTTTAAAACAGGTTGATTATGATGGCGCTTTTGATATTTACGGGCCTGTAGCAGCCGGTTGTGCCGAAAATAACGACAATATGGAAATCCAGGTTTATCCAAACCCGACTGATGAAAAGGTATATATACAGGCAGCCATTGACAGGCCTGGAAACATTTTGTTAACCGACATCACCGGCCGAACCATCACCGAATACCAACAGCATATTTTATCTGTTCCCCTTGAAGTTTCCCTTGAAAGTGTACCCCCCGGAATTTATATGATACGGGTGGTTACGGAGGGTTTTTCAAATAATTATAAGATTGTTAGAAAATAATAGGTTTTTCCACCCAAATCTCAATCTTAAAAATATTTATTTCGCTTCTTTTATTACACCTTTTTAAATGTAATAAAGTTTGTTCGTAATTTGTTCAAGGCATAAAAAAAGCGCCGTTGGATGAGGCGCTGTGGTCTCCCTTAAAGAACTAAAATCGAACCATTTTATTGATGATTTAAAGGCAATTTATAGCCTTAATGGATTATAGAAATCTGTCCATAATAATTATTTGAAATTACTCGGCAATCATGGGTGCAATTTTTTCATTATGTATATGAATGCTTCTGCAATTTTATTTTCAGAAGGAATTTCAGTATACGCCAGGGCCGAAAGTTCACGTTTATATGTGGGTTTAACCGCTTCCCAAAAATCGGGAAACTGGAGGAATAACGGAGATTCCAATACAGATTTATTTTTCCATGAATGAGGTTCATCAAATGCCTCCTGATCGTGATTCCACACATCGGAGAATTGAACCGGAAAATCTCTTGAGTCGACAAATGCCTTGCAATTATTATCATTAAGAAGATAAAACAAATCATAAAAATGACGAATTTTACCTGAAATACCTGATACTACATCCGCTTCAAATGAAACCCTGAATAATGAAACAAGTTTTTCCAATAAGGTCTGATTTTTTTCGAGAACATTGACCGTAAAAGGCATCAGCTCATATTTTTCAATCAGAGAATTTTGATTGTTCATGGAAAGTGATGTGCCTATAAGGCTAAAAATCTCGCGTTGTTCGAAAGGGATTGGATTTGCAAAAGAATTTATTTCAATGATCAGCTTGTTGGAAACTCCTTGATAGAAACGATTATCACCGGTTTTAGGATAGGTGTAATATGATTTCCGGAATCGTGAACCTTTGCTTGTTCCAAGGTGTTCATGGATTTCTGAAAGGTCAACTGAAATATCTTTTTCCACATCACGGATAAGATTCTTAACCTGATTGCCTGATAACCCTGGAACATTCAGTACGGCAATATCAATATCCTCTGAAAAACGATCAATCAATTTGTAAGCTTTTGACAAAGAAGTACCTCCTTTGAAAACGACATTATCATTGAATTTACTCTGAGAAAGACGTTTTAATACCCATGTTATCCAATAATCTTTTTCGACGAAAACAGGCGGGATTTTTAATCGCTCTGATGCTGTCTGAATGGCAGCAGTGAATGAAGCCATATCTTTATGCAGTATCATAGGATGTTCCATTTTTGTTTGTTCGGCAATATGTTTTCTGAGATGTCAATTTTATATTCAGATGACGGATTCAATGTTTTATAAACAGCATCAGCGGATTTTTTTCCGAAACAAATTTCAAAGATAGCCCCGGCCAATGCACGTGCAGCAGGATTATATTTCTTTGCCAGGCGCAGAAATGCAATGCGGTCCTGTTTATTCAAATTTTTTATGAGTATAATCAAGGTCTTGCAAGATTGCTCAATGGAAGCGCCCGGTATTTCTTTTATGAACCGAATTGCATCGAGTATCCGTAGTAATAGGATATTTTTCTTTGTTATTTTGTTTGGTTGTTTGATAAACCGGATTTTAAATAATCCTCGGGTAATGTTTTTTTTCAATTCATTAGTCCCAACCTGAATAATATTTGAAACTTGTGATGTGAGGCCAAGTTCGTTATAAGCCGAATATCCGGTAAGGTACCCCATGATTTTGCCGTTTTGCTCCAGCAGGTCTTTTACTACCTGATAAACTTCAGGTTTCAATTCGCCAAAATCAGACTGCCGGGGTTTATAGAATCTCCCTGGTGAAAGTTTCCTGAGCCGGCCATCTTTTACCATACGGCCAAGAGCTTTTGTAAGAGCTTCTATGTTTTCCGCCTTGGTATTAAAATCATTATAGGTGAAAACATAGCCAACAGGAAGCCGGTTAATCTTATCGCTAATAATATCAGTAACTTTCATTGAAAGGTAAGTTTGTTGCAAAGATATAAAATGTCAGGTAAATACCGGTAGTTACCTGACAAATATTTTTTAATATCGTTATCGAACCAAAAGGGACCATGCTATTTTTATTTCACTTACAAATAGTTACAATGGATCAAAGAGATTCATGGATATCGAATAGTTTTCTTTTATTTTCAATATCAATAATAAAAATCAAAAATATTTAGATAATAATTTGTATTGAAAAAATTATTAATATTTTTGATGTCTATGTTGCTTCTCAACAACAAATAATAACGATGAATGCTAAAAGGAAACCTTATTCTTTTATATTTTTAGTTTTTATTGACACTAACCGTGATGCAGGAGCCGACGGAAAATCAAAATTATATTACGGAACGAACGGAACCCCTCGGTATAATAATCCGAATAAGTTTTTTGCATTAGATGCTTTTTCTTATTCATTGGAATATTATAGCAACGATTACAACCCGATTAAAGAGTCCATTCCTGTTTCCAATCTGCTGACTACAATACCTGCCGGTAGCGGGTATAAAACAGCCGTGAAAGATAGCGGCCTATACAACGGTAATATCACTCGTACGGTTGTTTCAATGAGACAAAGCGGGAATACTTCTCCCTTAATAACAGTAGCTGGCTACGCATACCAATATGACAGGCTGAATCGGATTAAATTAATGCAAACGTGCCTGGATAATACGGCAAAAGATGTACAAACGAATAATACTTGGCAGGGTATAAGTGTAACAACTAAATATAAAAATAGTTATTCTTATGATGGCAATGGTAATATTACAAAGCTTCGCAGGTACGATGATAGTGGTAATCTGATGGATCGTTTGAGTTATAATTATTTTTCAAATAATAATAAACTCAAATTTGTGCATGACAGTGCCGGAACCACTTCTTATGCAGGAGATCTGGAAGATCAGAGCCATTCAAATTATAATTATAATCAGATTGGTAGTCTCATTAAAGATTCTTTATCGGATGCTAATTCAATAACATGGGCTTCCTATGGCTTGGGTTCTATTTATAAACGAAACGGGAAAAGATATTCCATGTTATATGATGCTCTTGCCCGGAGAACTGTAAAATATAATCAAACCGCTCAAATTTCAACGTATAATACTTTTGATGCCAGTGGAAATATTATGGGTATTTACGAAATGAAAGTCGGCTCAAATGGATATTTGAACCTTTATATCAAAGAATTGCCCATATATGGCAGCAGTCGTTTGGGCGTGTTAAAGCCTGATAGAGCATTAACATATATAAACGGCACTCCTAGAGAGTATCAACAACCCAACCCGCATATTTTTGCCTCAACTTATTGTAGCCGCAGGTACGAATTAACCAATCATCTTGGAAACGTAATGGTAACTATAAAAGACAAACGGATAGCGGTGGATGCAAATTCAAATGGTATTACTGATTATTATCTGCCTGATGTGGAGTCTACAATAGACTACTACCCCTTTGGGCAGGAAATGCCGGGGAGGGTTTATAGCCCAACAAGCTACCGCTACGGGTTTAACGGCAAAGAAAACGACAACGAAGTTGCCGGAACCGGAAACTGGCAAAACTATGGCATGAGGGAGTATGATGCAAGGGTGTGCAGGTTTATTTCGGTGGATCCTTTGACGGCAAAATTTCCATGGTATACACCGTATCAATTTGCGGGGAATAAACCGATGATAGCAGTTGATTTAGATGGATTGGAGGAACGAATTGTTATTAGAACAAATACAAAAG
>DAOQAT010000028.1:0-35535 GCA_035354195.1 Bacteroidales bacterium
TCCGGGCCGGTTTTTTGCGTTAGCCGTCCGGCATTGTCATAGCTCATGGTATAAGTATTGCCGTTGGTGTCGGTTTGAGAATACAACTCTCCAAAACCGTTGTAAACAAACGAAGTAGTTCCGGCATCGGGGTCAATCATCTTTGTTTGCCTGCCGTAGTCATCATACCTGTTTTCTATAGTGCTGCCGGGTGCATTAATGGTTTTGGGTTGCCCGTTGCTGCAATAAGTGTATGTGATAGTTCCGCCGTTGTCTGTTGAAGAAATTACCTGCCCCATATTATTAACGGTCTTGCTGCTGCTTCTTCCGCCGGGATCAGTAACAGTAACCGTTTTTCCTGAATAGGAGTATGTGCTTATAAGCCCGTTGCTGTTGACAGTGTCAAGGCGGTCATTGTTGTCATAAGCGTAAGTTGTCCATTTTATTGTATCACCGGAATAATAAGGCTGGCTTTCTTTTTTTACCTGCCCTTTGGCATTGTATTCTTTTCGGGAATAAACTTTTGCGCCTCCAAATCCGTCAGCTTCAACATACAATGCACGCCCCATGGCATCATAATAAGTTTTAACATCTGGAGCATTTGACAACTGGCTGTTTGTATAAAAGATGGCGTTTGGTATTCCGCTATTCAAAGCCCATCCACGGCTATATGTATTGGTTTCACCATTAGGCAGGTGTTCGGCAGTAAGGTTTCCAAAACCATCGTAGGTATAGGTAGTAGTGAGGTTATTGATACCTGTAACACTCTTTTTTACACCAAACTTGGTATTGTATTGGTAACTGATAGTTTGGTTGAGCATATTTGTTTCCCCGGTAATAAAACGCCCTTTGGTGTCGTATGTATAGGTGGTATAGCGATCAGGCAGGCCTGATGTTGAAATGGTCTTTTGAGTAACATTGCCGAAGTGGTTCCCGGTATAATCATAGGTAGTTGTAATACTGCCGGGCAAGTTCATAAATTCAGTAACTTTCCATAGTAACCCGTTAGTATTGTATTGATATAATGTATTTTTTGTAAAAGAAGGTTCACTGCCGGTTGTACTTTTAACTATTGTTCCTGATGGTTTGCATAGGCTCATGGTAGTTTGCCCATTATTAACAGAATATTGAGCACTATTATACAAAGTATAAGTAGAAATAGAATCGCCATTTCCATACAATTCGATCAAGGAAAGCAGATTCCCCTTATAAAGATTAATAGCATTAATACTACTTCCATAATTGAAAAGTTTGGTAATCGTAGTCCCTGTGAGATAATCCGTTGTTTTTACAGTATCGTTATAACAAAATATACCTTTATAAAAGCCATGCCCAGTAATCCCGTTTAAATTTACGGTTTTATAAGAATTCTTGATATCGGAAATGAGGCTGTTATTTAAAAACATTTTAGCTTCCACGAGGTTCATTTGCAAATAAACGCTGTCGTAAAGGTAATAACTTTCCGATTTGGTTTTATTAAGAGTATCTTCGGAAATCACTTTATTAAAACCCAATAATCCTTTGCCATATTTATGAACCAACCCTCCTTCATACTGGTAATTGGTAACAATAGCCCCGCCAATACCATTCGGTTCGGACATGCTGCTTACGAGGTAGCTTCTCCCAATCATGTTCCAGATGTTTTGGCTCGCATTATTGCCCTTGGTGTAGATGCAGGTGTCAGAGATAGGTTTATAAGTAAACGTGGTGTTTTGTAGAAACCCATTAATTATTGATTTTACCAGCAAAGGTTTTTTCTTGGAATTTATAAAAATGTTGTGTGTATAGGTTGGTGAACAACCGTCACCTTGGAAAACACCATAATTATAATAAAGATCATCATTGCCGTCACCGTTAATATCACCTGCGGGAAAAAATGAACTTTCAATTAAATTACTATATGGCAAATCAATTGCATCATAATTAATCTTTTTAAAACCTGCACCATAAGAATAATAAAGGTCAAAATGATATTTACTATCATTGTAATCTTGATACACATATAGTACATCGGTTTTCCCATCTCCATTATAATCTTGACAAATAGTTGATCCCGAAAAACTGTAAATTGTATATTCGTTTAACTGAGAAATCAAATTGTAATCTCTTTCAACAAGTGAATTCCCGGTAGAAAATAACAGATTATATGTTTCATTGTCGTTAGTAAAAAGCAAATCAGTTTTTCCGTCCCCATTGAAGTCTCCGGTCTGAATTGTGGTGCTTGGCGGGTTTTGATGGGTATATAATAATGAATAATAGGACCCTGTATATTCATAAAATTGTATTGAGTCTTCATTATAAAACATGAGGTCGGCTTTACCGTTTCCATTAAAATCAATGAAATTCAGTTTGTCATCATTGGTTTTAAACAATTTTAAATCGGCTAACTGAGTGAAATCAATTTCAGCATCAACAAGACTATCCAAAATTTCAATGTTTGAATGCGACGGCGGTATATGATTATAAATATAACGAGCACCGTAATTTAATCCCTCAAACATCATTTCGTTTTCTTTACCATCACCATCCAAATCCATAAAATCAATATAATACCCTATATCACCATTTGAACTTCCAAAAATACCTCGTGAAGCAAGATTATTAATTCTGTATTCGGGTAGTTCCGTCAGGCTAGAATTCTCAAACTTGTAACAAACGATATCAATCGAATCAAAACTAGTAGATATTACACTGTCGTCTATCGCTAAAAACACTTCATCCATTCTGTCCCCGTCAATATCTGCAACCGTCATTTGTTTTAAGTTCAAATTCGAGTTTACATCTGATATTGTGCCGCTAGCATCAGATGTTGCAGAAAAATTATGAATTGTACTGTTGAAAAGAAAAATACTCCAATCAATTCCGGTATAGGTATTATTTTCATTTGGCACGAGTTCCATAATATCCATATAGCTGTCCCCATTGAAATCGCCATAGATAGTGCCTATATCAGAGGCTTTAGATAATACTGACCTATCAACTGTTTCATAATAACCAAAACCATGATAAACTCGATCAATCCACCTCAAAATATAACCACAATCGGTATTAGCAAATAATCGTTTGGGATTATCTTCCACCTGAATATTGCTTGATGAATCGGTTATTTTATCGTTCCATATAATTTTTGTTGAATTCAATTGGTTGCGCGACCTGTCTGATTCAATGATTTCGCTTAGAAGTGAATAAACATTAAAAGTTGTTTCGTCATCATAAACAAACTGATAATTCTTTACAATAGTATCTTCATTTTTTACATCTATCTCGGTGAGCAGCCATTTATCAGCAAGCTTTGCAGAATATCCCGGGTAGCTAACATTACTGTCGGATCGTGCCACATAGGTAAAGATTATTTGGTTGTAAGGAGTGATATTAGCGGTACTATTTCCTGTATAGGTAATACTTGAAAGCAAGCCGGAGACAGCATTGTAATTATAAATCATATAATTTCCGTTGATGTCCGTTACTTTATTTAAGCGCCATATGCCAATGGTTTGATTGTCTGCATTCGAAATAACAGTGCGTGATTCAGCCGAGTTGCCATATTCTTTTACCAACCCATCGTTTGTGGTAACTGTAAAAGTTAAAGGGCCATTTCCGCTTGTTCCCGTGGAAACGATCGAACAAAAATTTGCATATTCCGTAATATAATTACCAGATCCGGATTCAAACAATCGGTTTCCTTCAAGGCTATAAACATCACCTGAACTCATTTCGACACTTTTCAGTACCCCGTCTTGTATAATTGTTTTTGGTGTTCTGGTAATGGATGAAGTTCCGTATATATCCCATCCCCAGCCTAATGTTCCATAACCCGACTGGCTGTTGTATGAAATCGAGAGCGAGGGTTGCATTCCGTTAGTCCCGGGCGGGCAAAAAATGGGTATCTGATAAGTGGCTGTTCCGGAAGAAGAAACTCCTGCTTCGCCGGCAATAACTCCGACAGGTTTTGTAATATCAATATGATACTCTTCTGATTGGAATTGCGAATACACAGGATTTTTAATAAGGGAAAAGCTAATTATTAAAATTAATGAAATTGGCAGCGTATTATGAAATAATTTTTTCATATTAAATTTTTGTTAACGTGACAAAAATACATTTTTTTAATATAAACTAAATATGTTTGATTTTTTTGTGAAATAAATTTGTTTTTTAATGATTATAATTTTGGTATTCAGTTGTATAAATGCCTTAAATTGCAGAAAGGCGGTTGATTCTATAAAAAGGTTGACGTATTCGAAGAGTGGTGAAATTTTTAATGTTTTGGGGAGGTCGAACAAAAATTACCATTAAAAAACTATATGATACCTTTCCGTTAAGGCATCGGATAAAATTTTAACAATTCCGAAGGAAACACGAATATCCTCAAAAAACATATCTAACCAAAGATTACAACAGCATATTTTAGTTAATTTGCTGTATTTCAAATGGTTTATGGATAAAAGAAACCGGACTATCCAGTAAAAAACCCGAAAAATCCTAATTAGTATCTGGAAAAATTCACTACCCTTGCGTGACCGTGCCTGTGGCCGGGTTCAGCTCAGAACCAAACATGCTGTGTGGAATTGAGAAGATGATCAACGTTACCAGTGCAGCGGCTATGATAAAACCCGGCCGGAATTTATTACGGTTGGCAACCAGAGCAACGATCCATGCGATGAATGCGATCAGTGTTTTATTGTCCGTCAGGTCCCAGCCAAAAGGAACACCGGTCCATAATTCGCCAAAAGCAAATTTCTGAACAATGGGCCCCAGTATCATGCCTCCCAGCAATATTAAAACAAACGTGAGCATGGAATACAAACGGGCTTTGTTATGTTTAAAAGCGGCCAGTAATCCCGCCAGGTTGGAAAGCATCATCCCGAAAAAGATAAAAAGAATATGCGGAATAAGAATGTAGGCGGGAACATCACCTTTATACCTGATAACTGTGGGTTCCTGTTGTAATACGGTGATGGTTTTGGTTCCGTCACGGAACAACAGAAAATATTCAAGTTTCCCGGCAGCAGGCTGTTTGGGCAGAAAGGCAGTCATACCATTTTCGGCCTTGTTAAATGTAAGTGTATCCCATTTTCCATTTGTAGGATATTTCCGGTAAACAAGAAATCCCCGGACATCTTTTTCGTTCACCGGGATCGTAATCTCACAATCTGATGAAGTGCTGCTGCTTCTTTTCAATTGAAATTCATAGGACTTTCCGTTGATCTCTGTTTTCGCTTTCAACGGATAAGTCGGGCCGGTAACCCTCTGGTAATAAGCTGCCGCGAGGGTAATAAGCACGGCCAGTATCCAGGCAATAATCAGTTTTTTCCGGGACTTGTTCTTTTCATTTTCCATAATTCATCAGAAATATTAAAGTTGAATGATAAGCACTTCTTTCTTTCCGTTCCTCATTACATCAACATTGATGATCTGCCCTGCCGTTAATGCCTTCAGCCGTTCCATATATTCATAAATGTCGTTGACCGCTTTCCCGTCAAGCGCCATGATCACATCGCCCATCTTCATCCCGCCTTTAAAAGCAGGCCCATCGGCATTTACAGCGCCAACGGCAACACCTTTAACATCCTGCCTTGCAAAATCAGGCATAATTCCAAGAGTAACTTTCAATCCGGAACGCTGGCCGCCCTGGCTTTTTGGCCCCGCTTCGCGGTACGAAAGGTCGTGATTATTCCCGCAAATATCATCGGTCACCCTGGTGATATAATCTGCAATGGTCAGCAATCCTCCGCAATTTATTTTATCATAATCATCCAATGGCAAATGATAATCTGTATGAACACCGGTATTAAAATAAAGGACTGGGATGCTGTCGGAATAAAAAGAAGCATGGTCGGAAGGGCCGTAGCCTTCTTTGCTGAATGCCAGTTTCAGAAGGTTGGTATCCACATTTGTTTTTAGAATCTTTTCTGCATCCGGGAAGGTTCCAGTGCCACCGACTGACAGGGTTTTAAAAGCATTCAGGCGGCCGACCATATCGAAATTCAACATCAGTTTTATTTTTTTTCGATCAACCGGCGGGTGCTGTACAAACCATGAAGACCCCAGTAATCCTGTTTCTTCACCGCTAAAGGCGACAAAAATAATATTATAAGCGCCCTTAAGCTTCGATTGGGCATAATGTTTTGCCATTCCCATGACCAGCGCTGTCCCTGAAGCATTGTCATCGGCGCCGTTGTGAACGGCCACTGTATCAGGGTTTCGCGAACCCGAATTTTTCCCTCCCATGCCCAGGTGGTCATAATGGGCGCCGATAACAATATAATTATCGGTTTTCTGATCACTCATACAGACGGCTGCGACGTTTGAGGTTTTAACTTTTTTCTGGGATATCGAAATGACGGCTTTTACATTGCCTTTCAGCTCCATACTTTCAGGCTGCATAGCGCTGTCAATAGCGTGTTCAAACTGTTTTACCGTTTTTCCAGTCGATAATAAAATCTGATCTGCGGTTTTCCTTGTGATATTTAATACGGCAATGCCCGCCCTGGATTTACTCTTTTCAAAATCAAGCGATACCAGCACATCTGCCGTTCCCATGGCATAACCTGTCACCATTATGATGCCCGCTGCTCCATGATCTTTTGCCGTGAGCATTTTATTCCGGTCGGAGCTGTAGTTGGTGAATAAGCTTTTCTTTTTGCTGGCCTCAGGATGGCCCCTTAACACCATCACCCATTTGTTTTTTACATCAAGGCCCTGGTAATCGTCCCATTTAAGGCTGTCGCTGTTTATGGTGAAGCCATACCCGGCAAAAACACAGGGAGCATTGATGGTGGTGTCGCAACTGAACGAGTATGGAGTGTAATCAATTCCGGCCTTAAATGAATTCTTTCCAAAAGAAAAGGAATTTTTTTTGCCCAGTTCAATATCGGTGACCACATCGAAATATTGAAAACCATCTTCGAACAACAACTTCAGCTGATCTGCATTAAACTGCTGGCGGATATAAGCAGCCGCCATATCCCCACCGGCAGTTCCCGGTTGTCGTCCTGCCATCGAATCGGAAGCAAGAACCTTAATATCCCTGCAAATGTCATTATTTTGGGCAAATGAGCTGAATGCAAGTAACAGCAAAACGGCACCTATAATTGTTTTTCTTATCATCTTGGTTGATTAATGATACAAAAATAATGAATTATGCCATTTAAAATACAGCTATCCCTTGGTTTTGCCTAAAACAAACGCAACTAATAATATACTGTCTCAAACACCAATAACATTTTTTGATTAAAAAAAGCACTAAATTTGGGGTTGTGAATTCTAAAGAGTTAGCTGTATGCGGCTGCCATACAGTAATCGTAAACATACAATAAACCATTTACAACCAAATGAAAAAACAGGAAATGACAATTTGCTTATGGTTCAAAGACCAGGCAGAAGAAGCGGCAACTTTTTATACTTCGATTTTTCATGACGCTGAAATCGGCCACATAAGCAGGTTCGGTAAAGAAGGTTTTGAATATCACGGAATGCCCGAAGGAATGGTCATGGCTGTTGATTTCAGGTTGAATAAAATGAATTTCACCGCAATAAACGGGGGACTGAAAAATAATTTCACAGAAGCAATTTCGATAATTATTAATTGCGACACACAAGAAGAAATTGATCATTATTGGTCCAATCTTGCCAAAGGTGGTACAGAACAACAGTGTGGCTGGCTTAAGGATAAATTTGGTGTTTCCTGGCAGATTACTCCCGAAATTTTATCGCAGTATTTTTCCGACAAAGATGAAACCAGGAGTCGCCGTGTTAAAAGCGTGGCATTTGAAATGAAAAAGTTTGACATTGAAAAATTAAAAAAAGCATACGACGGAAAATAAAGACAACCCGGGCGGCAAAATCAGAAACAAATGCAGCAAAAAAATATTTGGACGATAGGCCATTCCACCCGCACGATGGATGAATTTATTCAAATGCTGGAGTCATTTCAAATTGAGGTGGTCGCTGATATAAGAAGTTACCCCGGATCAAAACGTTATCCACACTTTAACAAAGAAGCGCTAGCTGTTTCACTACCGGAAAAAGGAATCGCCTATATTCATTTAAAAGAACTGGGAGGCCGGAGAAAAGTAAGTGTTAACTCGCACAATACTGCATGGAAAGATGTTGCTTTCAGAGGTTACGCAGATTACATGGAAACCGGCGAATTTCTTACAGCTGTAACAGCGCTCGAACAACTTGCCGGTAAAAAACGTGTAGCCTTTATGTGTGCCGAAGCCTTATGGTGGCGCTGTCACCGGGCCCTGGTGTCTGACTTTCTTAAACATCAGGGATGGATGGTGACTCACATTATAGATATCGGAAAAGGTGAGGAACATCCTTACACAAGTCCTGCAAAAATCATTGGGGGCAAACTGGCATATGGTAAAAAATAATTTTTTTTATTAGCGGTAGTTTCAACTTCAATATTATTTAAGCTTTATTTTTTGATGTATAGCAGTAAATGTCTTTTGTTGATATTGTTTATTTAGAATACAGCATTCCCATATTATTATTACATTCCACCCGAGTTTTTTTAATTTTTGTTTATTTTTTTTATCTCGAATAATATTTGAAGAAATTTTTGACACCCAATATTCCTTGTTGGATTTAGGCAAAGCTGAGGAAATGCAATTTTTATGTCCATGCCAAAAACATCCATGAATGAAAATCACAGTTCGATATTTTGGAAGGACTATATCGGGACAACCCGGTAGTGATTTTACATTTTTCCTGAAACGAAACCCTTGTGAGAAAAGATATTTCCGAATCAGTATTTCAGGTTTTGTCTCAATTGCTCTTACCCTGACCATTATTTGGCTCCGTTTTTCCTTTGAAAAAATGTCTGTCAAAGCAATACCTTTATTAAAATAAATTAAAAAGCAAATTTTGGTCTCCAATCAATACAAGACAATCCCGGTTTTTTCTAAGCAGAGCGGCATATATAATTTCGCCAGCGTTTTCAAGTATGTCAACTTGAAATGTAAAATAATCTTTCATTTGGTTGTATGCTTCACCTATATTTAAACCGCCAATAAATTTTTTTATTCCAAAGTTGTCGCATTCGATACAAAGCTGCTTATAAGCCGTGTCAAATGCATATGATTCGTCATTATATCCGATAAATGCAAGACAATTATGTTCATTAATAAGAGCTGGACCTAAAACTTGTGCACTTAAGCATGACATAGAATAAAAAAAAGAATTTTCAAAAAGATGAGCATTCTGCCCAGTTCGAATATATGCTTCCCCATTTGCAATAAGACGATCCGTATTACCGTGAGAATATGCAAGAAACAAGAAATTACTAGTATTCTGAAGAGATATTATATAGTCAATATAGGCACAATTACACTTTTGTGAGGGTATTTCATTGATACAAGGATTTTGAAAATTCTGATTGATAAAAACAACAAGATCATCTTTACTTGCTTCAAAGTAATGACCCAATTCAAGATCTGTATTATCAAATGCAATTTGAAAATTAGCCATTGATTTTCTTTTTTCCCCTTGCTAACATATCAATAGCTAATAATAAAATATCCTTCTCCATCTCTTTTCCAAAATCTGTTTGATGACGAATTTCTTCAAGAATTTGATCCAACGTGTACGATTTTCCGCTTCTTGAAAAAATATAGGGTGAATTTCTTACACTTTCTGGATGCATATTTATCCACTGTTCAAGTGCACCGTCAACATTTGCATCAAGAGCATGTATAGCTTTTTCTATAATCGGCTTAATCTCTGCAATTGAAATTGTACGATACACAAAAGCGAATGCATTATTATTTATATATTCGATTAGTTCGTCATAAGGAATATTGTTTATATTATTAGCAGTAATAATAATAACATAAATTAGGGACGTTTTTTCTCTTATTTTTCTAAATAATTCTGTCCCATTCAACTCACCTTTCCCAAGGTCATAATCCAATAAAACAATAGTTTTCTTATTTCGATTTTCTAAAACATAATCAAGGCCTTCAGAGGATTTTACCTTTAAAATAATCTCTGCATCTTTAAAATGCATTTTTAAACTTACAATAAGAGGATCAGTTTCTTTCCTATTATCATCAATAATAACTATTTGGACTTTTGAATTATTCATAACTTCATTTTTTAAAAGGAAATGTGATTTTAAATGTCGCACCGACCGGATTAAATTCACTACTTATCACATCAATAGCACCATTAAGTGCCTCTATTCTAGTTTTAACAATAAAAAGTCCTATTCCTGCACCACCTTGCTCTGCCGTAGTTGTAAAATACAAATTAAAAATTTTATTTTTTATTTCTTCTTTTATCCCACTTCCATTGTCTGAAAAGTAAAGCACTAATTTGTCATTCTCAATATAACTTGAACATTTTATTAATTTATTACTTTGACCATCAAGTGCTTTTATTGAATTAAGAATCAAATTTTGAAATATATCTGCAAAAAATTGCCTATTCGAATTAATAATGAAATTATCTTTAATTTCAACAATTGACTTTATGTTTTCATTTCGAAATTTTACCTCATATTTATTAAATATGTTTTCTATCAATTCTTTAATTTCTAATTCTTCAAATGACACATTTGATCCTGCATAACTTAGCATAAAATCAATAACTTTATTTAATATAGTCATCTCTTCATAAATCTCAGTGGCATATAATATAAAGAATTCATCAAGTTCTGGATTTGGAAAATTTTCCTTATAAAATTCCGCTTTATCTTTTATGTTGCTAAGTGTCGTCCTCACTGCATGAGCAATATTTGCAGCATAATCTTGCAAGGACATTAAGCTTAAATAGATGTTTTCTTTACGGGTAAATTCTTTTTCCGCTTTTTTTTGTTCCGTAATTCCTTTTTTTACAGCATTGGTTGCTCTTTTAGCTTTTTCTTTTAAAGGTTCTAAAGTTAATTTTAGGGTAGGATTTTTTTGTTCGATTTCCTCTATGGTTGATACAAATGACATTACTTCCTCATTTGCTTGTTTTAAATTTTCTTCAGCATTTTCCTTCTTTTTTTCCCTCTCGAATATTTTTAATTCGGAAAAAACATTCAATTGTTCAATAATAAATTCTTTCAATTCCGAATATTCCTTATTTTCAACAAAATCTTGCCTATTTGTTGCATCAATTATTTTTGGATTTTCTTCTTTTGAAATATCAACAACTCCAATAATCTCACGTGTATTTATTCTGTTAAATATATCACGCCACATTCTCTTATCAATCCCAAGTATATCCCTCTTTTTATCAGGATGAGCTTCAAATTCAGCAAAAGGAGTTGCAATTAATCCGTTCCTATAAATTTTTACACCATCAATTCTATCATCAGAATTCTTATAATTTCTATTATAAACTCTCTTTGCCGCATCGTTAAAATAGAAAAACTTTATTTTGACACCGCCAAAACTTTTTATGGGAATTGTATTTGTATTTATTTTCCCCTTTTCCCTATCGAAAATCAATATTTCCTGTAGTTTTTCTTCAGGTAAGAAATTAATACTTGCCTCATGAGAAGCATATTTTATATCCTCTGTACTTACAAGCTTTTCATTATAGGAAGGAAATTCATTAGAAGAAATTTTAATATTAAAAGGTGGATTTAATGGATAGAATGGTGATACTAATTTGGTCAATTCTTTATATAATCGGTCAACATCATTCAATGTCCATATTTCTCTTATTTGTGAAATTTCTAATATTGTACCTTGTGATTTTATCTCAGATATTTCATATTTGAAATCGTTCTCAATTTCAGTAAATAAAGTTAAAGATTTTTTCTCTGAATTAATTTCAACATATTTTGACCAATCAATCTCAACATTTATACTATCAATTGAATCTGCCTTTTTTGTAATAATATTTAGTTTTTCTCCGAGTTTATCTACGGCAAATCTTCCAATTCCCTTCTCACCCACATATCTTCTATTAAAAGGAGCCGGGGAAAATAATTCATTTCTCTTATTAGCTGTTCCAATAACCATCCATTTATCACGAACATCAATGAATGTCATACCACAGCCATTATCCTTAATAAATATTTTACTATCCCTGTTTATTGTTTTTACATTATAAAACTCAATTTCAACATTCGTAGAGTTTGCATCGTAACAATTTTTAACTAATTCAAAAAGGGCAGTAATCCTATCTGTGATAAGTTCGCGGCCAATAAGCCTAAAAGTACTTATATCAAATTTCCATTTTAATATTCCAGAGCCACTTTTACCCATTTAGACTTTTGATATGTTTTTTAATACTTTTTGCAATGGCTATACTTAAACCGACAGGCACTGCATTGCCAATATGCTTTGCAATATTTTGCGATGAAAATGGTTTTCCAGGATCAATAAAGTCATAGTATTCAGGAAAGCTTTGAAGCAAGGCTGCCTCTCTTAATGAAATAGCGCGATCTTGTTCTGGATGCCCGAAACGTCCATTGCCTAGTCCTGTACAATAGGTTGTCATTGTCGGAGCAACATCGTTCCATTTCATTCTTCCATAAACACTTCTGAAATTGCTGCCTGATTCTTTTTTATGGCACTCCAACCATAGGCTTTTATCCCAATCACGCCAATAACCACCTTCCAAGGTAGCTTGGATTCTTTTTTTATTCAAGGCTGACAGCTTCCGTGCTAAATGCAAAGAGTCATCAGGATGTGGAATTCCATCTTCAATGGGTGGCAGAGATCCAATAGCGTCTCTGACAGTTTTATATTGTCCGTTCTTTATGGTTTTTTCAATTAATTCAATTTTACTGTGAAGAGAACCGAACAGTATCAATCGCTTCCTTCTCTGAGGCACGCCATAATCCTGAGCATTGACTATGCTCCAACTTACAAAATAGCCATTATCTGTTAATCGTTTAACAAAATCCTTAAATACTTTCCCTTTACTATACTTCACTAACAAAGGAACATTCTCCATAGAAACAATTTCCGGCTTAATGCCCTCTATTAAATCTGCAAATGAGTATAGCAGTTTCCACTTATTGTCTTTCGATGACATTTTTTTATTATTTGATCGACTGCTATTATAAATTGAAAATGGCTGACAAGGAGCACATCCCACCAATATTTTTCTTTTTTTTCCAGAATATAATGAGCTGAGTTCCGAGGATTGTAACTCAGTTAAGTCTTTATAAATAAAAGAAGCTTTATTATTTTTCTCGAATGCATATTTACAGCTGATATCAAAGTCTATTCCCGCATCAACTATAAATCTTTCTTTGACAAAACCATGAGAAAGTCCCCCTATACCGCAAAAAAGGTCAATTACAGAAAAATCAGTGTGGGATATTTTTTTTAAAGTATTCAACAGCAGGTTCGTTTTACCTAGGTTTAGTATTGACAAAGATAATATTTCTTAAACTGATCCAATCAATATTGTTTAAAAATTTGAAGTATACTTCAAGTTCAACTAAAGCTTTCTTTCATAACAGCAGAATCGGGTTGACTATTTTAATTAAAGCTTCGTTTAAAAACCTTCATAATAATTAGTATTTTTTCCGACAAAATGAATCATAAAAAAGAATTTTCAGCTATTTTCGTACTCTCAAACAAAGCCTGCTTATGAAGCAATATAAATATCTGAACACTCTAATTGGCTGGATCGTTTTTTTGATTGCTTCTACCGTATACATCCTCACTTCAGAACCAACAGCCAGCTATTGGGATTGCGGCGAATATATTTCCACCGCCTACAAACTCCAGGTGGGGCATCCGCCGGGAGCACCTTTGTTTCAGCTGATGGGAAGGTTCTTCTCATTGTTTGCTTTCGGTGATGTAACGATGGTCGCACGGATGGTCAACACCATGTCGGTGCTGGCAAGCGGGTTCACGATACTTTTTCTGTTCTGGACGATTACTGCCCTGGCAAAAAAAATCGTTTTCACCAAAACCGAAGTTACCACTGCTGAAATGATCACAGTGTTGGGCGCCGGATTTGTCGGAGCGCTGGCGTATACATTTTCAGATTCATTCTGGTTCTCAGCCGTGGAGGGTGAGGTTTACGCGACTTCCTCATTTTTTACAGCCGTCACATTCTGGGCGATGCTGAAATGGGAAGAAGTTGCAGATGATCCCTATGCAAACCGCTGGATCGTCTTCATCGCATTCACGATGGGTTTGTCAATCGGTGTCCACCTGCTGAACCTGCTGTGTATTCCCGCCATGACCATACTCTTTTATTTCAGAAAAGTCAGGCAGTCCAGGAAGAATTTTATTATTGCCCTGTTCCTCTCTGTCGTTATACTGGGGTTTGTACAATCCGGCATTATTCCCTGGACCGTGAAACTCGCCGGATACTTTGAGCTGTTCTTTGTAAATACCGTTGGCTTGCCTTTTAATTCCGGGACAGTCATCTATTTTATTTTCCTTATCGTCCTGATCATTTTCGGATTATTATTTTCAACAAAACGGGGAAAAACTGTATTACATACGGTCGTTTTATCGTTTGCCTTTATCCTCATCGGGTATTCGTCATTTTTAGTCCTGGTGGTTCGGTCCAACGCCAATACGCCTATCAATGAAAATGCCCCGAAAGACGCCATCAGCCTGCTGGGTTACCTGAACCGCGAACAATACGGCGACTGGCCCTTATTGTACGGGCCTTACTTCAACGCACCCATGGACAATAAAGAACCGTATAAACAGGGCAAACCCTTGTATGCAAGGGATGATGCCGCAAAAAAATATGTGGTCGTGGATGAGCGAAAATATTCCGTTCCCAATTACGACAAAAGGTTCTATACGGTTTTCCCGCGCATGTGGAGCAGCAGTTCCGACCTGCATGCCAGCGGGTACAAATCGTGGGGGGAAATTAAAGGGACGCCCCTTGAAGTTACGGATTTAGGCGGAAATACGGAAATAATCAACAAACCGACCTTTATCGAAAACCTCCGCTTTTTCTTTACCTACCAGGTCGGGCATATGTACCTGCGCTATTTTATGTGGAATTTTGCCGGAAAACAGAACGACCTGCAGGGTTATGGTGCATTACTGAACGGCAACTGGATCACCGGGATTAAATTTATCGATAAGGCGAGGCTTGGCCCACAGGATAAGATGCCGGAAACCTATGCAAAAAATAAAGGCCGGAATTATTTCTATTTGCTGCCATTATTGTTAGGCTTACTCGGTTTCATCTTCCAGCTTAACAAAGAGTTTAAAGGTTTTCTGGTGGTGCTATTGCTGTTTGTTTTCACCGGATTGGCCATTAATGTATACCTGAACCCGGTTCCGTATCAACCCCGCGAAAGGGACTATGCGTATGCGGCATCATTTTATGCCTTTGCAATTTGGATAGGGCTGGGAGTTGTCGGAATGTGCTTGCTTTTTTCCAAACTGAAAAAATATGTCAAGCCCTGGATAAGTTCGGTGGTTGCCATTCTGTTATGTTTTCTGGCAGTGCCGGTGCTCATGGCTAAAGAAGGCTGGGACGATCACGACCGCTCCCAACGTTATACCGCAGTTGACATAGCTTCTGATTATTTGAATTCATGCGCTCCCAACGCCATATTATTTACCCTTGGCGATAACGATACATTTCCCCTTTGGTATGCCCAGGAGGTAGAAGGCATACGCCGCGATGTCAGAATTGTGAACCTGAGCCTGCTGAGTATGGATTGGTATATTGACCAGATGAAAAACAAAGTGTACGAATCGGAGCCGCTGCCGGTAACGCTGGATAAGAAAAAATACGTGGCCTCAAAACGCGATTTCGTTCTGATCTATAAAGATACCAACCTGGTAAAACCCGACACCTATTTAAACGTCAAAGCCCTTGTTGATTTTGCCACCAGTGATGATGAAACCCTGATGCTGAACACCTATAAGGGTAAGTTAAATTATTTTCCTACGGCAAAATTCCTGTTGCCTGTGGATACGGCCCTGGTGTTGAAAAACGGCACGGTTCCTCCTGAATATGCCGATTCCGTAGAACCGCAGATTTACTGGGATTATGCGGACTATGGTGTATTAAAAAGCGACCTGATCGTCTTAAATATTTTATCACAATTAAACTGGCAACGGCCGGTATATTTTGCGTCCACCACCGGCGACGAGGCTTACCTGAACCTGCTCGACTACCTCCAGCTCGAAGGCCTTGCATACCGGCTTGTGCCCTACCGTTGCCATTCCATCGACAAACAAACCGGCAGGGTAAATACTGATATCATGTACGAAAACATGATGAATAAATTCAAATACGGCAACATGAATCATCCGGGTATTTACCTTGATGAAACCAATTTCCGCATGACCAACACCCTGAGAAACCTGTTTTCAAGACTGGCAACGGCATTGCAATACGAAGGTAAAAACGAAAAAGCAGTAAAAGTTTGTGACAAATGCATTGCAGAAATGCCTGACAATACGGTTCCATACAACCACACGCTGGTGCCCGTTATCAATGTTTATTATCAATGCGGAGAAAACGGCAAAGCAACCGCTATTGCAAGCAGGCTGGGCGAATATTGTGAGCAGGAACTAACCTATTTGAGCCAGTTTACAGGCCTTAATGCTATTTATACAGATACCGAAAAAACCGAATTGCTTGACCTGCTTGAAAAACTGCTTCAGATTTCAAAAACCTATAAGCAGGCAGCCCTTGAAAAACAACTTGCCCGTGTTTATAATTCGTACAGGTAAGTTCATTTTTTCGGGAGTTTTTGGAAAATTATTATTTTCTTTGTAAACAATATTTGCTGAAGGATGTACCTGACAAAAACGCCATTTTTATTTTACAAAATATACAGGCCATGGGATTTGTGGTGTATTGAATCGGAAAACAATGATATCTACCTTACTTTTGACGACGGGCCCGTACCGGAAGTAACACCCTGGGTGCTGGACCAGTTGGATATGTATAATGCCAAGGCAACCTTTTTCTGCGTTGGGGACAATGTGTGTAGAAACCATGAAATTTTTTCTGAAATCAAAAGACGCGGACATACTGTTGGAAACCACACATTTAACCATGTGAACGGGTGGAAATCGAATTTTTACAACTATTTGTTTAATGTAAAAAAATGCAACAAGTATTTCACCACCTCCTTGTTCCGTCCGCCTTACGGCAAAATGTCGTTGGTACAGCGCCACTTGCTGAAAAAACATTATAAACTGATTTACTGGACAGTAATCAGTGGTGATTTTGACCCTACGATCGCACCGGAAACCTGTCTTGAAAAAACAATATCATCTACTGAAAAAGGCTCTATTGTCGTATTTCACGACAGCATAAAAGCAAGAAAAAACCTGGTGGTGGCATTACCGGCTTTTTTAAAACACTTCCACAACAAAGGATATAATTTCAAAGCCATACCTTACGATTTCCATGAATCAAACAAACTAGCCCCCGCTATAAATACCGCAAGCTGATGAGTATAAAAACTGCCGAACGAAACTCTGGGATACTGCCTGAAGATAATGTGATACATCACAGGCACCTGATAGCCTACCAGGAAGCCGCCAGACATTGTCATGGCAACGTACTTGAAATAGGCAGCGGAGAAGGCTACGGAATAAAAATACTGGCTCCCTGCGCTTCAGCCTACTATGCAGTGGATAAACATGAAACACCCGTAACTACTGATGTTCCGAATATTGTTTTCAAACAGATGAACGTGCCACCACTGGCTGGTTTTGAAGATATTTTTTTCGATGTCGTGGTAACTTTTCAGGTCATTGAACATATCAAAAACGACCACTTGTTTTTATCAGAAATAAAACGGGTACTTAAACCAGGTGGGAAGCTCCTGCTCACCACGCCAAACATCGCCATGTCATTGACACGTAATCCCTGGCATGTGCGTGAATACACGCTGAGCCAGATGAACGACATTGCGGGAAAAGTATTTTCAAACGTCGAGGTCAAAGGCGTATACGGCAATGAAAAAGTAATGGCTTATTATGACGAGAACCGCCGTTCAGTGCGGAAATTTACACGTTTTGATATTTTAAGGCTGCAATACATTGCTCCACGATGGCTGCTCCGGATCCCTTACGACTTAGCCAACCGCATGAACCGCAATAAGCTGATGAAAAGCAATACATCCCTGGTTAATAAAGTATTTACCAGTGATTTCTTCATTGACACAGCCAGGGAAAATTGTTTTGATTTTTTTGTCGTGGCACAGAAATAAGAAATATTTCCGGCATTTATAAAACAAATACTTCAACATTTTCAGGTCATTTCTTAATAACTTCCATCCTGTTTATTCCATTCTCCTGAATGACCTCAATAATATAACAGCCGGCTGTCTGGTTGCTTATGTCTAAAGAAAACTGGTCACCATTTACATTCATTTTTTTCGATATTAATTTACCCCGGATATCAAACAACTTCACCGAAGCATTTGTCATTTTTTTCTCAGAAGAAATTGTAATGAATCCCGTGGTTGGGTTAGGATATAATAAAAGTGAGTTTTCAGCTTTCTGTTCCTCAATATCAGATCCTGCATCATTTAGTATTCTTGCAATTCTGTTTCTTCCTGCTCCGTCGTATGAAGTAAAATAGCCCCCGATTATCAGTCGATCTGTACTTTGAAAGGCAATTGAATAGACAGGCATATTTGGCCCGTTACCCGGATTAAATGATCCATCAATACCGCCATTATAGTTTAGCCGGACTAAATAGGGTATTGAATTTCCGTTAAATTCAGTGAACCAACCTCCAACCAGTATTTTTCCGTCACTTTGGGTAACAACTGTTTGGATATTTTCATTGGCCCCGGTGCCCGTATAAAATGTGGGGTCCAGGTTGCCATTTTTATCTAGCCTTGCAATGTAATTTACCGGGATTTCGTTGAAACTGGTGAGATTGCCGGCAATAATGATTTTGCCGTCTGGTTGCAGTGCCATATCAAAAATTCCCCAATCTGCCCCGGTTCCGGTATTAAAAAATTCGTCAAGGCTGCCATCAGGATTTAGACGGGCAATATGGCCTTTTGACATCCCGTTAAATTCAATGAAGCAGCCGCTGATCAAGATTTTTCCACTATTCTGGATAATCATTTTATACACCGGCCCATTCCCTCCTGTACCTGGATCAAAAGATGCATCAAGACTGCCATCAGGATTCAGACGGGCAATGGATCTTCTTGATATTCCGTTGAAATTACCAAAATAGCCACCGATAAGTATTTTTCCATCGGATTGAATGGCTATAGAAATCACATCATTATCTGTCCCGGTTCCCGGATTAAATGTCGTATCAAGGCTGCCATCTGTGTTCAGGCGGGCTATTCCTTTTATTGAAAAGCCATTAAAAAGATCAAAAGCTCCACCGATAAGTAATTTTCCATCGCTCTGAACGGCGGATGCATAAATACTACGATTTGCACCGCTACCCGGATTAAAGGTAGTATCGAGGCTGCCATCGGCATTTAGACGTGCAATATGGTCTCTTTGTGCACCATTGAATTGATCAAAATAACCGCCGATAATTATTTTTCCGTCGCTTTGAATCGCGGTGGTATGAATGGAATTATTCGCTCCTGTATTTTTATTAAATTCTGTATCAATGGTGCCATCGCTGTTCAGACGGGTAAAGTAATTTCTGGATTTCCCGTCAAAAACACCAAATAAACCACCGATAACTATTTTATCGTCGTTTTGAACAGTAGTAGTCACAATACCCTGGTCCGTCCCGGTACCTGTATTAAAAGTCGTATCAAGTTCTCCATCGTAGTTCAGGCGGGCAATGTTGGTTTCTACCCTATTATCAAAAGAAACAAAATTACCGGTCACAATAATCTTCCCGTTTTGTTGTAAGGCAAGGGTATTTATTAATCCATCTGCCCCTGTTCCGGGATCAAAAAATTCATCAAGACTACCATCCGCGTTCAGGCGAGCGATATGGCCTCGTGACACCCCGTTGAACGTATTAAAACAACCTCCGGCTAATAATTTCCCATCATTCAGGATAACAATGGTTTTTACCGGCCCATTACCCCCTGTACCGGGATCAAATGATGGATCAAGACTGCCATCCGGATTCAAACGTGCAATGCTGTTCCTTGTTATTCCATTATAAACATTAAAAAAACCTCCGATAAGAATTTTTCCGTCGGCTTGTATGGCTATTGAGGAAATGTTACTATCCGCACCTGTGCCGGGATTAAAAGTTGTGTCAAGGCTTCCATCGGTGTTCAGGCGTGCGATATGTTGTCTTATGATTCCATTGAAAAAAGTAAAAGTACCTCCAATGATTATTTTCCCATCGCCTTGAATGGCAGTAGCCTCAATGCTCATGTTGACCCCAGTGCCCGGATCAAATTCAGTGTCAAGGTCGCCATAACTGTTCAGCCGGGCAATGTGGTTCCTTGTTGTTCCATTGTATGAATAAAAATTTCCTCCGATAATAATTTTTCCATCGCTTTGGACAGATATTGAAGTGATCCCGTTATACGCGCCTGAACCGCCGTTGAAAGTCGAATCATTGCTACCATCGGCGTTCAGGCGGACAATATTGCCCTTATGTGTCCCATTGATGCTAGAAAAATTACCTCCTATCAGAATCTTTCCGTCATTTTGGATAGTGGTTGCATAAACATAGTTACTTGCACCGTCACCCGCACTATACCCGTGATCGAAAGTATTAAATGTTGCATCATTAGTACCGGATTGTGCGTTGGCATCCATACAGTATAATGCCATCAGAAAAATCACTAAAAAGAAAATTTTGTTTTTCATTTGTTCTGATATTAGTTTTAACCAGAAAATTAATTAGTTCAATAACATCCGGCAATTTGAAACTGCATATTCGCAAAGATTTCCCTATAAAATTCTGATCAGCTCCCCTGCTTTGGATCTATTAATTTTACAAATATACTATTTATATAGATGAAAACCAACGAAATTCAGAATATTCTTATGAATCCGATTTTTTTGTCGTGGCCCGGAAATAATTTCCCTTTTACTTAAAAATATACCCCTTTAACTGTTTTAAACGACAGTATTACTGTTTAATGGCTTTTCATGCCTGTGGGACGATGTATTATTGTATAAGCAAAGCAACATATAAAACCCATAAAAAACACAAAGCCATGAAAAACACAGAAAAAAACCTCGATGACATCATCTTCGAGAACAGAAACAAAGATTACGGGGCCTATTCACTCCGTAAAAGTTACAACAAGAACATGATGTCGGCAGTCGTCATTGCCATTGTGATTTTCCTCCTCGGCGTTTCGGTGCCGCTGATAGCCAGTTATTTCAAAAGTGAAAAAACCATTATCACGAACTATGATCCTACGGTCATACTCAAGACAAACCTGAATGATAAAATTATTGAAAAACTTCCGGATGCTCCTGTGGAGAAAAAGAAAGTCCCTGTATTCCGGGCGCCCATCGTAACCGATACCGATGAAGATGTTCCGGAATTATCTGACCTGATAGAAATTTCAAAGAACACAAACCCTGCAGACACCCTTGCGGATATAGACATCCCGGAAGACAAGCCCAAACCCAATATCATTGACGAAGGCGCAGAACTGAAAATCCACACTTTTGTTGAAGAATGGCCCGAATTCCCGGGTGGTGATATGGCTAGGGTAAAATTCCTGAGTGAACATATCGTATACCCCAAAGTGGCCAAAGAAGCAGGCATACAAGGGCCTGTTCATCTGACTTTTGTAGTTGAAAAAGACGGCAGTATAACTAATGTGAACATCCTGCGCGGCATTGGCGGCGGCTGCGATGAAGAAGCAACCAGAGTTGTAAGTTCCATGCCTAAATGGAAACCCGGCCGCCAGAACGGAAAAGAAGTCCGCGTACAGTTTAATATGCCGATCAACTTCAAGCTAATGTAAGCGGAAAATTCATTAAGAAAAGCGGAAATTTTTCCGCTTTTTTTTTGCTTTAGCTGAAATAATTTCCAGGAAATAAGAAAAAAAATTTTCTTTACTTTTTTAACATTAAATCTGTCAGAATAGCAGTAATAATAATGCTTTGCTATTGATTTAAGGTGGAAAATTTCGTATCTTTGTATTGGAAGGAGGTAAATAAAAAGTATATCAAACTTTTTCAGCCATGAAAACCTCAGGAAACTATCTGGAGGATTTCATCTTTGAGCACAGAAACAAAGAGTACGGCGCCTATTTTCTCCGCAAGACCTACAGAAAAAGCCTACTATTGTCCATGAGTATGGGTATTGCTATTTTTCTTTTGGGGGTTTCTGTACCTGTAATTAGCAACTATTTCAGCAAAGGAAAAATGATCAGCGAGGAGGAAAGTGTTTCTGTTACCCTGACGAATGCCCCTCAAAAAAAGGCTGTTGAAATCATTCCCGAATTACCCACAGTGGAGAAAAAGAAAATCGTGGCTTTCAGGGCTCCTGTTGTGGTCACCAGCGATGAAGAGGTTACCGAGGAACTTTCGGATATCATTGAAAATTCAGGAAACACCAAACCTATGGACACCTCAACAGCCGTATTTATAGAAGTACCGGAAGAAAACACAAAAATCAATGTTATTGACGAAGGTGAAGAACTGGAAATTCACACGTTTGTTGAAGAATGGCCATCCTTCCCCGGCGGGGACACGGCAAGGATCCTATATCTGAATGAAAATCTTAAATATCCAAAAACCGCTAAAGAAACAGGCATACAAGGAGCGGTTTATGTAACTTTTGTGGTTGAAAGAGACGGTAGCATCACCAATGTGAAAATCCTCCGTGGTATCGGCGGCGGTTGTGATGAAGAAGCCTTACGGGTAATAAACGCCATGCCAAAATGGAACCCGGGACGTCAGAATGGAAGAGAAGTGAGGGTGCAGTTTAATATGCCTATCACGTTTAAACTTATCTGACCGGCGCCACATCGGCGCATATCTTCAATAATATATCATCTCCTAATCTGCCGTAATCATTGGCATCTTCGTATCCTACGGCAATTTGAAATTCCCGCTGGGTCAGCATTAAGTGTGACGAATGTTTAATATAACCCGGGTGGCTCTCTTCCCTAATACAATTAGTGATAGCTCTTAATATGCCGCTTCGACGCTCAACTTCCCGTAGTAACAATAATCCTCCATCAGAGGAAGCCCGTTCTGCAGTAAATACTAATTTTATCGGCTTTTTGCAAACGGGAGTATGGTCAAAAAGGGTGATATGAAAATTTTCTTCATAAGAAATGTATCTATATTCGGGGTTTTAGTATATTCGCCCCTGGAAAAGTTTGTTTAAAAGTTTTATCACTATCTATAATATTGAATATCTATGCATTGACAGGTTTTAACTCTTTTTTTATAAATTATTCAGGCTGATATTCTGACATATTTTTGCTAAATAATATTTTTAAAGATTTTCAATTAATTTAAAATGAAAAGATTATTAATTACTATTTGTTTTGTTTGGTTTTGCACGATCATTATTTTTGGGCAAAACACCTGGTCGAGCCTAAATCCGGCAGTGCCTCAAAATGATCCTTTACGGTCCGTATTTTTTGTAGATAGCAATACAGGTTACTCCGTGGGGTTAGGGGGTATTATATTAAAAACAGTTAATGGAGGCGGAGCATGGAAAGTTCTGACGAGTGGGATATCGGATGATTTAAATTCGGTTTATTTTACTACTGCTGATACGGGTTATGCTGTTGGTCAATCGGGAAGGATTATAACAACTTCTGATGGGGGTAATAGCTGGATCAGCCAGGCAAGCGGAATATCAAATAATTTATTTTCGGTTTATTTCATAGATGATACAACAGGATATATCTCCGGCGATGGTGGAAGGATCCTGAAAACAACAAATGGAGGTACAACCTGGGCAATTATGACCAGTGGAGTAACAAATGACCTGAGGTCAATTTATTTTCCGGCAACTGATACTGGCTATGCTGTCGGTACATATGGCATAATCCTGAAAACAAATAATGGTGGCTTGAACTGGGCTATTCAAGCAAGCGGCATTACTGTTAATCTAAATTCGGTGTACTTCGTGGATGCAGATACTGGCTATGCTGTTGGCTATAGCTTTATGTTTTTAAAAACAAGCGATGGCGGTATAACCTGGACATATCAGCAATTATCTGAAGATTTATTATCAGTATTTTTTATCAATGCGGATACAGGTTATGTGGCAGGAGAAACAGGGACAATTATGAAAACAACTAACGGTGGTGCAACCTGGACAACGAAAACAACTAATACCTCTAATGTTTTTAATGCTGTATTTTTCACTGGCATAAGCACCGGTTATGCTGTTGGTGACAATGGAATTATTAAAAAAACAACGGATGGTGGCAACAGTTGGATTTCACAGACGGTAGAAAGAGATATTTTTTTACGGTCTGTTTATTTCCCGGTATCTGATACCGGCTATACAGTGGGTAATTATGGGGTGATCCTTAAAACAACCGATGGAGGAGCAACATGGTCAACTCAAACAAGCGGAACAACGACGGATTTAAATTCAGTGTATTTCATCGACGCTGATACTGGTTATGTAGTAGGTAATTTAGTGGGTAATGATGGCATGGCAATCACCCTGAAAACAACGGATGGAGGGATGAACTGGTCCATTCAACCATGCCTGGCAACAGTGAATTTATATTCTGTTTATTTTGTCAATTCGAGCATTGGATACACTGTCGGCCATTTTGGACGTATTATGAAGACTGAAGATGGCGGCCTTACCTGGACACCACAGATAAGCGGGACACAATTTGTTTTATATTCTGTATATTTTATGGATGCTGATACAGGCTATGCGGTCGGTGATTATGGTGTGAGCCTGAAAACAACTAATGGCGGTGAATTATGGACTGGTCAGACAATTACAACAGTCAACTGTTTTTTTGGAGTATATTTTACGGATGTCCATACGGGTTATGCAGTAGGGACAGATGGAGCCATAATGAAAACAACAGATGGCGGTTTCAACTGGTCGTTTCAGACAACGAATACCACATTAAATTTACATTCAGTCTGTTTCACAGATGCAAATACCGGATTTGCTGTTGGCACTCTGGGTATAATTCTGAAAACAATAGATGGTGGCATAACCTGGATTCCTCAACCTCATAATAGCGGATATATTAATAATTTATGGTCGGCCAGCTTTCCTAATGCATTTATTGGCTATGCTGTTGGTGATTATGAAGCGATTATTAAATCAACCGACATTTCAGTAGGTATATCCTCAAATATTACTAACGATCGTATTCATATTTATCCTAATCCGGCAAACCATTTTTTATATATTGAAAAAGATTATCAGCATGCAACTGTTGCTATATATGATTTATGCGGGAGGGAGCTTCTCAACAGACAAATTACCGGGAATCAAATCGACGTTGGCAATTTACCAAAAGGTGCGTACTTTCTTAAGGTTTTCACTACGAAAGGATCTACAACCGCTAAATTTGTTAAAGAATAGCCTATTATTGCATGCGGAAGTAACGCCCGGTTGTGAGAAGTTTCCGAACTTTGCAACAAACCATCCCCTGCCTGCGCTGAATTGCATTCCATGTTCAATCACACTTTGAATTAAACATGAAACGCATTTCCTTAATGTTTTGCTATAATAATTTTTATTATTAATTTACCGGGTTTCTTTTTCGCGCGCTTGCGTGTTGGAGCCAAAAATGTTTTGTACTCATTAATGGTAGTACCTGGAATTGATATAACGAATCTCAGTTCTTTTTTTTCTTGAATTACCCAGGTTAATAAACCGGCAAAGAGTTTTTCAGCCAGATCTTTTGGCCTTTATTTGGTTCTGTCCCTGGTTTCATACGGTTTTTTTTGTAAAGCTCCTTTAACTGAACCGCATATAACTGAGAAATACTGTGCATCGATTCGCCCACAGAAAAATTATGAAATTCAACGGGTGAGCTTTTCTTCTTTGGTTCGATATAAACTTTTTCACCAGGATAAAGTGATTTTTGATTTTTTAAATCGTTATACCTCAAAATATCAAAAGCCGCCAGCCCAAAATATTCCGCTATTGTAGTATAGGTGTCTTTTTTCCCGGCAACGACATACTTCACCCCGTTGTTTAGTAAAACTTCCCTGGTTTTCGGAGAAATGGAAATATCCGGAAAATCGTTGGTGTTATTTTTAATCTCGTTGATTTTCTTAACTTTTTTTAAGCTGTCTGTTTTTCGAACCACCTCTTTGGGCGGAATATTTATGTTATTCACTGCCAGGGAATCTTTAATAATCACCAATGCACAAGAGTCGAACCTGTTTAACTTATTTTCTTCAATGATCTTTATTAACATCTCGGCGTATCTCGGCTCCGTGGCATATCCGGCTTGCTTCAGTCCATAGGCCCAGCTTTTGTAATCCATAATATTAAGCTGAAACAATGATTTGTAATAATCACGGGTAGTAAGAAAAATTGAATGATCGTGGTACGAATCGGTATCCGAGGGGTACAAGCGGAAGCATTCGTTTTCTGCGTCGTCATCATAATAATATTTACCACCCGTCCATTCACTTTTACATTTTATCCCGAAATGGTTATTGGCTTTTCGGGCCAGTTCGCTGTTGCCATTGGCAGATTCCAGAATACCCTGTGCCAGCGTGATGCTTGCAGGAATTTTATATTTCTGCATTTCCTCGATTGCGATACCCTTATATTTATGAATGTATGCATGTACTGTCATCTTTGACTGAGCCGAAATACTCAGGGCCAAAAATAGCAAGCCATACAACATTAAAATCTTTTTCACGCACATAGGTTTGTTCAAAAGTATTAAAGTTTTTGTTATCGGGAACTTACGTTTTTAGTAATTTTCCACATTAATTTGTTAAAACATATGCAACTGCTGAAAAAATATTTCCCGGACCTGGATGCGAAACAGCTGGAGCGTTTTGAAAAACTCGGCCCATTGTATTCGGATTGGAATGAAAAAATCAATGTTATCTCGCGGCAGGATATTGACAACCTTTACCTGCATCACATTCTGCATTCGCTAAGCATTGCCAAACTTATCAGGTTTAGTCCCGGAACCACGATCATGGATGTGGGAACGGGCGGAGGGTTTCCCGGTATACCGCTCGCCATTTTATTTCCTGAAGCAGATTTTTACCTGATCGATTCCATTGGAAAAAAGATTACGGTTGTCAATGAAATAGCGAAATCACTTGGGCTGGAAAATGTCGTTGCCGAACAAAAACGTGTCGAAGAAGTTCAGGTAACATTTGACTTTATTGTTTCACGTGCCGTCACCAACCTGCCCGATTTTATCAAAATGACAAAGAAAAACATCAGTGAAGAAAGCTTCAACAGCCTTACAAACGGAATCTTATACCTTAAGGGTGACGATGCTTCGCAGGAAATTAAAAAAATAAAAGCCGGGAAGTTTATTTTCGATATCTATCAATATTTTCCTGAAGAATATTTCGAGACAAAGAAGATTGTTTATCTCTACAATTTATAGGAAATTCAAAGAATCCCTAAGGTAACTGAAGTTTTACCATGGGAACGTGTGAAAAAGCTACTTTTTTAGAAACAATTTATAAATCACAGGATTCCCTGTTCTTAATTTAATAATAATATCATCTACTAAATAGTTACTCCTGCTTTTGTTCCATATATTGACATTCAATTTCATTTTCTCCATATCAACATTTATATCCGAAAGTTTTACCGAATGATGCACGGTAACCCAACCCTCCTTTGAAGTTTTATTTGTTTTATATGTATAGAAAGCCGAAGCGCCCCAGTAATAAACAGAATCTTCGGTACTCAGCGTTGCCACAAGGTTAGATTCAATATTCGTATCAGGCATACAAACTTTTACAGAAATATCAATGAAATTGTTCTCATGATTTATGATTTCTTTTAAAGGCCTTGAGTATAAAAATGAGAACTCTGAACTACTATCAATCTCATATGAGCATTTTCCAGAGAAACTAATGGTATCAACGAATTTGCTTTTATCCATTGAAGACCAGTACATATTTTCTTTTTTTTCGAAATCCTGATATTCAATGATATTTTTTCCCTTGCTAATTGCTTTGGAGAATAAATAGGTTGTTCCGCCAAAATAATTTTTTTGCTGAACTATGGTCGGGAAATAATCCTGAATTAGCGCCACTGAAACCGGGTTGTTGCTGGACAAACAACCAAAGAACAGGAATTCTGAACGCTGTTGTTCCTTTTGTAAAAATGTAATCAGGCCTTTTTCAGATACGAATGAATCATACCAAACAAAATTTGTATCAAGGTTCAGTTTTCGGGCGTAATATTCAGAAATTACTTTATCAGAATCAACTATGGAAGCAAGGCTTTTGTGCGACTTCACCGCATCCTGATGATCAGTCATTATTCGTTCATAAATTGAGTTGTAGAACAATGTGTAGTGTTTTCTTTCAACAACCAAAGCATAGGTATTTACTGCAAGTATGGCCAGCACCAGTAATAAATTGATTATGGTTTTCTGTTGTTTAATATGTCCGAACAAAATAAAAAGCAAATAAGGAAAACTGAAAATCAATACGGAAAACTGCATCACATTATTGACAAATTTTGAGTATAAAAAACCAACTACAAAAGGGATAATAAACCAACAGCTAAAAAGTATAAACTGCTTGTAATTGACATCCTGCTTTTTAATTTTTACTAACCCAAAGACTATCAGCAGGACTATCAGCAAATATGAAAGAGTGGAAAACTGAAAAACATAACTCATGTAATTAATGAAAAAAGTATTTTGCACTTCTCCGATCCAGCCTTCATTGCCGCCCATTTTTAGCTGGCAAAGAATAATATTTATGTGAGGAATGTACAGTATCATTATTATGAAACAGCAGGCAATATATTTAAGGAAAAACTTTCTTTGAATAAGAAACAATCCGCTGGCACCGACAATGACAGCAAACACCAGGCTAAAATGGTGGTTATACGAGCAAACGGCCGCCGCCAAAATAAAAACAACACTGTTCAATAAAAACTTTTTCTCAGGAGTCTTGATCAGGTTTGACCAGGAATACACCATTAATAACGAGAAAAACAGCCCGCTGATATAAGGCCGGGCAACCTGGCTGTAAAATACCGTGTACTGTAGGCTCGCCAGAAATGCTGAACAAACAAGCGCGACGGTTTCGTTATACCATTTTTTTGCCACCAGGTATATCAGGTACACGGAAAAAATTCCGAAAAGTATAAAAGGCAGCTTGACCACCCATTCGGTACTACCAAATAATTTAATCCAATAATACAGAAAAACCTGTACTCCGGCAGGAAGTGTGTCGGCAATAACGCCCTTTTCTATCAACTCGGCAAAAGAAGTAACGTGTGTCCGGTAAAGGGCGCTGAATTCATCATTTATGAATGGGATATCAAATAAGTTATAAAATCGTAAAACGCAGGCGACAACTAAAATTAATATTAAAATTAGTTTATTTGAATATTTCATGCTAAGCATATAATTGCAGCCGGTAATTTAATAACATATTCATTTAATATATGATCGTTTGTACAAATTCGAAACCACTAAAATCAGAATGTACAAACATCAATTATTTTTTAAGGATATCTACCAGGATAATCAGTGAAAGAAACTTATTTTCCTTTTGAGGGTTCATTAACGACAAGAAAAATATCTTCGTTTGGCTTTTTCATCAGGTAAGTTTCACGGCCGTAACGTTCCATAGCTTCTTTGTTGGTCGCGAGGTCGTTAGAAAGCTTTTTCATCTTCTGAATCTCTTCAGTATAAAACTTCTTCTTCGCCAACAGGCCATCCATTTCCTTACGTTGTTTTCGCTGGCTGATAAAATTATCGGTATCTATAAAGCCTACCCAAACCACAAAAACCAGGGTGGCTAAAACATAATAGTTTCTCAGGATACGCCAGATTTTTAATAAAACCGTTTTCATTGCAGACACAAATATACTCAATCCGAAACTAAAAAAAATCCTTAAAACATTTTTTAATAAACTTACATATCAACAACAAACTCTTTTAATTGTGATTCGGTCAACTTACCGTTTATCCACGTGCCATCAAGGACAGCGCTGTATTTCTGATAAAAATTTATGGCCGGCTCGTTCCAGTCGAGCACCTGCCAGTGCATGCGCTTTGCGTTCACTTCTTTGGCTTTTTTTATTACCGCTTCAAACAGTGTTTTCCCGACTTTGTTTCCCCGGAACTGTTCTTTGACAATGATGTCCTCAAGGTACAGGCATTTGCCTTTCCATGTAGAATAACTGTAATAATAAAATGCCATGCCGAGCAATTGTTCGTGGTCGTATGCGAGTAGTACTTCAAAGATTGGGTTACTACCGAAACCATCACGTTCAAGGTCTTCCTCTGTAATGGTTACTTCTTCCGGAGCTCTTTCGTATAGAGCCAGTTCCCTGATCAAATTTAATATTTCGGGGATATCAGCTTTTACAGCTTTTCTAAGCGAAATCTTCATAAAATTATCATTTAAGTTATCTTCTTACAAGCCAATCTGGCCGGCTATTTCCTTCATTGCATTAACAGAAATTTCAGCAAAATCTGCGATCGGCAACCCGATCTTTTCACATTCCAAAATCGTTTCACGATTCACCGAAGCAGCAAATGCCTTTTCTTTCATGCGTTTTACCACAGATTTGGATTTGACAGCAAAAAGTTTTTTTTCGGGATATACCAGCGTGGTGGCCATAATCAGCCCTGTGATGGTTTCTCCGGCCGCCAGTGCATGATGGAAAACTGAAGAACGCGGCTGAGCAGCTGACTCTTCGTTATGCATACTGATGGCGTCAATTATTTCTTCGTCTACACCGGCTTTTCTCAGTATTTCAATCGCAACTTGCCCGTGAGTTTTGGCATCGGCATTGGTGACCTCCACATCAATATCGTGTAACAGTCCGGCCATGCCCCATTTTTCCTCATCCTGTCCCAGCTTTTTTGCAATAGCCTTCATCACTGCTTCTGAAGCCAGGCAATGGTTGATCATGTTTTCTTTTTTAATGTACTCCTGAAGGAGCTGCAACGATTTTTCTCTTGTTATTCCGCTTGACATTTTTAGGTGTTTAGGTAATTTAGGTGTTTAGGTTGTCCCGATAGCTATCGGGAGGTTGTTAGGGTTCATTTCACTTCTGATCCGCCGCGGCGGACTGCATTCTGACTTCTCACTTCCGACTTCTGCCTTCTCACTTCCGACTTCCGACTTCTGACTTCTGACTTCCGACTTCTGACTTCTCACTTCTGACTTCTCACTTCCGACTTCTGAATTCTCACTTCTCACTTCTGCATTCTGACTTCTGACTTCGGACTTCTCACTTCCGACTTCCGACTTCCGACTTCTCACTTCTGACTTCTGACTTCTCACTTCTGACTTCTCACTTCTGACTTCTCAATGAAAATCCAAACTATGAAGCATATATATCAGATGTTCCAGCATGGGCGTAATTTCCGTCATATATTCATCAACAGCTTTAACGCTGCCCGGCAAGGTAAAAACCAGCGTCTGTCCAATGACTCCTGCAACCGAACGGCTCACCAGTGCATTGGGCTTTTGCTGGCCGTACTTCAGGCGGATCATATCCATGATGCCGGGAATTTCTTTTTCAAGTAATGGCTTTATGACATCCGGAGTAAAATCTTTAGGCCCTATACCTGTACCGCCGGTGGTTATAATTATATCGAAGTTATTTACCGAGTCTTTTATCAGCTGCTCAAGAAAGTGTGCATCATCGGGGATCAGCGTCCTTTGTATTTCTGATTTACGTTTTATTTTCCCAAAAAACTCGGTAGCGAGGGCTTCGATTTTTTTTCCGCTTAGATCTTCATAAACCCCGCGGCTGGCGCGGTCGCTTAATGTGATGACATGTACCCTGAAAATTTTGGGGATATACAGGCCCTCATCGCCTGCCTGAATTTTCCCGCCATGGATCACCCGACAAAAAATGCCTTCTTTCGGCATCACGCAATTACCTACTTCGCGGAAAATGGCACACGAATCACCGTGGCATTTTTTTCCAATTTGTGTTACCTCAAGCAAAACGTCGTCAAACCTGAAAGTATCAAGTGGGGCAGCATCCGACAGTATCATTCCGGACACCGTGAGGTTTTCAGCGAATTCACCAAAATTGATTTTTCGCTTTGCCTGTTGTTCAAACTTTGCGATACTTTCTGTCGACAATAAACTCACCTGCCGGTGCCAGTCGCCGGAGTGGGCATCGTTCTCAACACCGGCATCATTGATCGTAATTTTTTCAACCGGGTGCTTTATCGTGCCTTTTTTTTCTGAAATATTTACGGATTCGATCTTAATTTTCATGGATTAATTTTTTTCAATGCATCAATAACATTTCTGGTAATATATTCAACAGCAGGGGTAACGCCTCTGTCTGCCTTTTTTTTGCCCAGCCTGACGATGACCATATTTTTATCGGGAACCACGATAATAAACTGGCCAAGAATCCCGCGGGCATAAAAAATTTTCATGCCATCAGTAGTTGCCAGCCACCATGAATAGCCATAATAATCCACGGTGAAGCCATCTTCATCTTTTAGTAAAACAGGTTCTATGGACTTTTTTACATATTCCTCAGATATAATCCTGTGGCCGTTGAATTGCCCATTATGAAGGTACAACGTGCCTATCCTTGAAAAATCGCGTGCATTGGAGTTGAAGCAGCAATAGGCTTTCTCCATGCCGTTTTTTTTATCAACACTCCATAGGGCATCGTTTTTAGCTCCCAGGGGTTTCCATAATTTCTCCGAAGCATATTCGCTCAGCGTTTTACCGGTGGATTTTTCTATTATATAGGCTAGTACCAGTTGATTCGAACTCTGATAATTGAATATTTTACCCGGAGCTTCGGTAACTTTCAGGTTTAGCAACATTTTTTTCAGGTTCCTGCCATAATATTCCTTGGTGGTTTTTGAAAAAAGGCTGTTGTAACTTTCATCCCAGTTAAAAGAGGCGCTCATGGTCAGCAAATGCTTAATTGTAAGCTGCGCGTTAAAGCCGTGTGCATATTCGGGAATAAAATCCGAAACTTTTTGATCCACACTTTTAATTTTACCTTCATCAATGGCAATACCTGTTAAAATGCTCACAACACTCTTTGCCATCGAAAATGAATTTGAAAGTGATTCCTTGCCATAGCCATCCCAATATTCTTCATAACAAACCGAATCATTTTTTAAAACAAGCAGGGCGACAGTTTCACTTTCCAGCAGATAATTCCGGAACACTGGTGGCAGTGTCATTTTATTATAATTTTTGGCTTCGGCGATAGGAATATAGGTACCTGCGCTCACAGTTCTGTTATCAAAAATTTTGTAATCATCAATTCCGGGCAACTGATACACGAGTGCTTTATAAATGTATGAATTACCGGAAATAACAATAACCAGGTTGACAATCACAACCAGAATCAATAAACCAAGAAGTATTTTTTTTAATACTTTCATTTTAAAACATTGAGGTAATGACCCACAGCGGCATGCATAAGCATTTCAAAATTTTTCTTTACTGACTAATTTAATATCCGAAATAACCATTCCCTTATCTGCCGCTTTACACATATCATACACCGTAAGCAAAGCGATGCTCACAGCCGTCAGGGCTTCCATTTCCACACCGGTCTGGCCGATACATTTTACCATGCTTTCTGCTCTCACGCCGTCTTTCTCTAAGGTACATTTTACTTCAACTTTTGTGAGTAAAAGCGGGTGGCACAAGGGGATCAGCTGAGCGTTCTGTTTTGCGGCCTGTATACCGGCCACTTCAGCGAGTGTAAGCACATCGCCTTTTTTTATCTCATTTTCTTTTATCAGTTTCAGCGAATCTTTTTGTAAAAATATTTTTCCGTTTGCTTTGGCAATGCGTGTTTGCTGGGGTTTGTTACCCACATCCACCATGTTGGCCTTTCCTGAGGAGTCGGTATGTGATAGTTTGGGCATAACTTAAAATTGAATATTCAAAATTAGCATTTTTTGACGATTAATTATAATTTTGAATTCCCAAGTGTGACTAAAAGCCATGTAATGGTTGATATTTAAAAAAGAGTATCCACCAGCAGATAAACATTCAACCCGGAAACAACAGCAGCAATTACAAGTAGTAAAATTTTCATAAAAACACTGTTAGCATACTCGCCCATTACTTTTCTGGAAGAGGTAAGATAAATCTGGATGAAAATGATAAAAGGCAATACGATACTCAGCGCCATCTGCGAATAAATCAACGCCATCAACGGGTTACTGATAAAAAATATGATGATCAACGCCACCATCACAGAAATAAGAACACCAAGCCGTGAATGGTTGTCTTTGATATCATAAGGTTCCTGAAAGATACCCGAAAAAATACTCCCGCCTGCCATCCCGGAAGTTACACTCGACGCGATACCCGAAAACAACAATGCGACAGCAAAGACCACTGCTGAGCTGTTTCCAAGCATCGGCTTTAATATGCTTTCAGCCTGATGAAGTTCGTTTACCAAAATTCCGCTCTTGAAAAAAGTAGCTGCTGCCAGCAAAATCATGGCGCTGTTTATAGCCCAACCAATAATCATCGAGACAATCGTGTCGGCAAATTCAAATTTCAGTTGCCGCCTGATCACGTTTTCTTCTTTCAGGTTCCATTGCCGGCTTTGTATGATCTCGGAATGAAGAAATAAATTGTGCGGCATCACCACTGCTCCCAGCACACTCATGATGATAATAATCGAGTTATCAGGAATCACAGGTGTTATCCACGCAACCGCAGCAGCAGGCCAGTCAATGTCTACAAGATAAAGTTCATAAATGAACGAAAGCCCGATGATGGAGACAAACCCAATGATCCATCGTTCGATACGCCTGTAGGTGTTTGTAAATAAAAGGATCAGGACCAGCACCGATGCCAGCAACGCTCCTGCAGGTATCGGAATCCCAAAAAGCATTTTCAATGCAATAGCGGCGCCCAGCAGTTCTGCAAGCGAAGTAGCTGCCGAAGCCAACATGGCTATGGAAAGCACTGGCCGGGAAATCCATTTGGGGGTGTATTTGGAGGTTGCTTCCGAAAGGCACAAGCCTGTGGCAATGCCAAGATGCGCCACATTGTGCTGCAGCAGAATCAGCATAACCGTCGAAAGTGTTACGATCCAAAGCAAGGCATATCCAAACTGAGACCCTGCAGCTATGTTGGATGCCCAGTTGCCCGGATCGATAAATCCCACCGTAACCAATAAGCCGGGGCCGATATATTTCAGGATTTCCAGCCCGCCGAAACGCGGTTTGTGTTTTGTTTTATCGAAATGTTTTTGCCAGATCATCCGCCGATCTTATTGATTTGACTTTTTTGTTAATGTCCTACGGACAATATTAATTTCTATTCTTATTGTTTTTATTGATATTAAAGCCCTACGGGCTATACTCATTAAAGTTTTATGCACTAATTTAATTAATTTTTCTTCGCTAATGTAATAAAATGCTCTTTTTTACTAAAAATGTGTTTCTTGAAACAGCGTTTGCCCGTAGGGCATAAATATCAATAAAAAGACCCAATTAAAGATATCCTTTTTTCCCGTAGGGAATATACACAAACCATTATTCAATAGGTTTTAAAACATAGCGTTCATCAAACTCAACCTCATACAATTTCAAAAAATCAAGGTATTCCTCATAAAATGTCTGTTTTTTATGAT
>DAOQAT010000029.1:0-35449 GCA_035354195.1 Bacteroidales bacterium
CTCCTACGAGTTCCACCATTTACACGGTACAAGGAAGTAATCCCGATGGTTGCAGTGGCTCAACAACAGTTGCTGTAGGTGTATACACAGTGCCTACATTAACTATTTTGGCATTCCCTGACGAAGGATGCAGCCCACTGGATGTTACGTTCAGTTATGCGCCTGCCGGATTAATAGATACTAATTCATTACATTGGAATTTTGGCGATCTTGCATCAATAGATAATAATTCTGATTTAATAAATCCGGAACATATTTTTAATTATGAAGGTTCCTATACCGTTTACCTAAGTGCTGCGACCAATGATGGATGCCCTGTTGCTGCAACCGATACGGTGAGGGCATATCACAAACCAATTGCTGATTTTTACTTTAATCCCGAGGCTGGCTATATGGATGATCCGGAAATCGGATTTGTGGATATATCAGTTGGTGCTAATTCCTGGAATTGGAATTTTGGAAATCCTGCTTCGAACAATTTGAATTACTCGGTGCTGCAGAATCCTTATCATACCTATACAGACACGGGTACATACATGGTAGAACTCATAGTTTCCAGCAGCCATAATTGTTCTGATACCGTTGAAAAGCCGGTAACCATTTATCCTTCCCTGGTGATATACATCCCGAATGCCTTTACACCAAATAATGATATCTTGAATGATATATGGAAGCCTGTTATTTCCGGAATTGATAATGAAAATTATCATTTATATATCTATGATCGCTGGGGAAAAGTAATGTTTGCAACCGAAGATGTAAACGAAGGCTGGAATGGAAAATATGATGAAAAGGAATGTCCGGAAGCCGTGTATGTTTATATGATAGAGTATCAAACAAAGCCTGGTAAAGAACATAAAGTGATCAGGGGTGGAGTAACATTAATAAAATAACGATTTTAACAAAATAATCATGAAAAAGCACATTAACCTAATAATTGCATTGTTGATCATCAGTGCCAGTTCATTTGGACAAACCGCGGATGATGTTATCTGTGTATTTACCAAGAAAGAAAACGGTAAAGTGTTTACCAAAAATGAAGATGGTTCCCGTTTTGTAAACTTTGTTATATCCGGTATCAAATCTGATCAGCAGGCGTTTGTCCTGAAAGAGAATGTGAAAAAAAGCGCTTTTATAAGTGAGTTTACCATTTCGGATGAGATGAAGAACAATGAACGAAAGGCATACATGAGCATTAAAAAAGGCACAAAGGTGGATGCCTTATCGAAATTGTTGATGGATAATGGGATCAATTACATCAAACTGGATGATAAAATATCAAAGGTTTCTGAGCTGAAGTCAAAAGCAGAAAAGAAACAAGAGAAAATGAAGGACCCGAATAAGCCCTGATTCATTTACGCCGTTGTTATTTAAAAGGATGGCCTGGAGATAATTCAGGCTATCTTTTTTTTTATATTTGCAAAAGAAAAATCATCATGGAAGAAAATAAATCCGAATTCAAAGTTACAGGGGAGAAACTCCTGGAAAAAATTAAACAACTGATACACGAGGGCAATATCCGCCGCATCATTATCAAAGATGACAAAGGCCGAACCTTTATGGAAATTCCGGTTACCGTAGGGTTTGTCGGGATCGCGCTGCTTCCTGTATTCGCGGCTGTCGGTGCGCTGGCTGCTTTGGTTAATGATTTCACTATTGTTGTGGTTAAAAAGGATGACCCTGAAAAGGAGTAGCCGGTATGATTTTTAAAAAAATTCAGGATATTGAAAAATTGAAGGAGATTTCCTCCGATATCCGTAAAGATATTTTGTTGAGTATTGCTGAAGCCCGCTCCGGGCACACAGGAGGCTCTCTGGGCTTAGCCGATGTCTTTACCTGCCTGTATTTTTCTGTGATGGACCATGATCCTCAAAATCCATCCTGGAAAGAGCGTGACCGCCTTGTTTTGTCCATCGGGCATGTGGCACCGGTTTTATACGCTGCGCTGGCTCATGCAGGATATTTTCCAAAAGAAGAGTTACTGACGCTGCGCAAGTTCGGCTCGCGCCTGCAGGGGCATCCGGGCAGGGATTACGGTTTGCCGGGTATTGAATTATCCGCAGGATCGCTGGGGCAGGGCCTGTCCGTTGCTGTAGGAATGGCGCTTGCGGCCAGGTACGACAAGCGAAACCATCGTATCTATTGTATCATGGGTGATGGGGAACTGCAGGAAGGCTCGGTATGGGAAGCAGCCATGAGCGCTGCGCATTACAAACTGGATCAGCTGTGCGTGTTGGTGGACCGGAATAAACTTCAGATTGACGGGAAAAATTCGGATGTGATGGAATTAGAACCCCTGGCTGATAAGTGGAAAAGCTTCGGCTGGCAGGTGCTTGAATGCAACGGCAATGACCATAATGAGTTATTAAACACTTTTGGTTTAGCGAAAAAGGTTACGTCTAAACCGCAGGTAATTCTTGCCCACACGCTGATGGGAAAAGGAGTTGCCGATATTGAAAATGATTACCGCTGGCACGGAAAGGCGCCTTCAAAGGAAGAAACACTAAGGTTTATTGAGTGCCTGAATAAAAAATGAAAACGATAATGGATTTGATCAACAGAGGAAACAAACCTACCAAGGCCGGATTTGGTGAAGGTATTTATGAAGCAGGTAACCTTTATCCCGAACTGATGGTGCTTGGTGCCGACATCACCGCATCTGTAGGCCTTGATATGTTTGCCAAAGCCTTTCCCGAACGCTTTTTCTCTCTGGGAATTGCCGAACAGAATTGTGCCGGCGTGGCTGCCGGCCTTGCCCTCAGTGGTAAAATACCCGTGTTTTCAACCTATGGAGTTTTTGCAGCGCTTCGTTCTGCCGATCAGATAAGGGTTTCCGTATGCTATAATAATTTGCATGTGATCATCGGCGGCGCACACGCCGGGATTTCGGTAGGCCCTGACGGCGCTACCCACCAGGCCTTGGAAGATATTGCCATTATGCGCGTGCTTCCTAACATGACGTTGCTTTCCCCTTGCGATGCCACACAGGCGAAATTACTGACATTAAAAGCTGCCGGTGAACTCAAGGGCCCCGTGTATATCCGTTTCGGGCGTGAAGCCGTGCCTGATTTTATTCCTGAAACCATAGAAACTGAAATAGGAAAAGGACAAATTTTAAAAGATGGGACTGATGTCAGCCTTATTGCTACCGGCCACATGGTTTGGGAAGCGTTGCAGGCAGCGTACATGTTGGCAAAATCCGGTGTTGAGGCTCGCGTGATAAACATTCACACCATAAAACCTATCGATAAACAGATTATCATTGACGCAGCCCGCGAAACCAAATGCATTGTTACTATTGAAGAGCATCAGGTGTATGGCGGCTTCGGAAGCGCCGTCGCAGAAGTCGTGGTGCAGCATCATCCCGTGCGGATGAAAATGATCGGAATAAACGATACCTTTGGCGAATCGGGGCAACCCGCCGAACTGATGAAAAAATTTAAACTCAACGCCGAAGATATGTGCGCCACCGTTACACAGTTTTTGAATGACAACCATTAATGCCGATATGAAAATTTTTAAGGGAAGCGCCGTTTTTATGTTGGTGGCAGTCGTGCTGCTTGTGGTGTACTATCTTGCACTGCACCATAAAAATAACAACAATAACGCTGAAGTATCGCCTGTAAGTAAAACTGATACGGTAAAAACAGAAAACAAAAACGATGCAGCCAAAGCCGACACCACGATCAGCATCGAATACCTTATGGGAAAATTCAATCCCGCCAAGGATAAATCGTTTACCGAATGCGACCTTGAATATGCCAACCGTGAAGGCATCTATCTTCAGGAGGAAACTTACAAGGCTTTTATCAAAATGTTTTACGCGGCCAAAAACGATGGTGTTAGCCTGAAGATCATTTCAGGAGCAAGGAATTTTAATTATCAAAAGTCGATATGGGAACAAAAGTGGAACGGCGGCCGCCTGGTTGACGGTAAAAACCTTGCCAACATTGTAAAAGATCCCGTTGAACGTGCGACAATAATCTTAAAATACAGTTCCATGCCCGGCACTTCGCGCCATCATTGGGGCACCGATATGGACCTGAACAGCATGGAAAACAAATACTTTGAGACTCCCGCCGGAAAAAAGATCTACGACTGGCTGTGTAATAATGCAGCTAAATACGGATTCTGCCAGCCTTTCAGCGCTTTGGGCGATAAGAGAAAAAACGGTTACCAGGAAGAAAAGTGGCACTGGTCGTACCTGCCGCTGGCAAAAATTTTCTTAAAGGAATACCAGAAAAAAGTCACGTATGATCATATTACGGGCTTTGCCGGCAGCCAGACAGCCAAAGAACTCAAGGTGATAGACAACTATGTGATGAGTATTAATCAGGGGTGTGAGTAAGTTTTTTTAGTGTCGGGGTGACTTTTCTTCAACTTTCAACTTTCAACTTTCAACTTCCGATAGCTATCGGAACAACTTCCTACTCACCTAACCAGCGTAATATTTCCTTTCCGCTGCTCCGTTATACCATCGGCAAAAGTAATGGAAACATAGAAAATATAGACATCCGCCGGACACGCTTTGCCTTTGTATGTGCCATCCCATCCGGTGTTTTTATCTTGCGTTTCAAAAACTTTTTCGCCCCAGCGGTTGTAAATGCACAATGATGCTTCTTTAATATTTTCTCCCCGTATATACAGCACGTCATTTTGCCCGTCGCTGTTAGGCGAAAAAATGTTGGGTATGTATAACACCCGGCTTGCAGTGGTATCAAGGGGCGGCGTGCTACAGTCTATGACAGTAATGGTTACCTCGTCTGAGGAATAATAGGAGTTGTAATAACTTTGCATTAACTGGTAAGTGGTTGTTACTTCCGGCATTGCATAAGGGTTTTGTATGCTGGAATCGCTTAATCCTGCAGCCGGCGACCATACAAACTGATAACCGTTTAATGTATCATTTGAGCCAATCCGAATACTATCTCCTAAGCATAAAGTTGTATCTTTTCCGGCAGCAGCATACTTGATATTACTATCACATTCTATAACGGATACCATATCAATATGATAACAAGCGCCAGCATCATAACCACTGATATCAGGCAGCCAGACATAATTTGTATTTGAATCTGTTTTAAAATTTCCGATGGTCATAAACTGCTCGCCTCCGTTTGCAGTAAAAGTACCCGAAACCTGCTGCCAAATATTTCTTTTATTGAAAAAATAACCCGGCGGGCTTACAATTTGCGGATTTTCTAATAAATAGCAAGGCGGATTCCCGAAAGGATTATGTCTTAAAAGTGAATCGTTAGTAAAACGCGCACCAATTTGATCTATTGCAATATAACAAGAATCTAATATTGTGATGTGAAAACTTACGCAATATTCATGTCCGATGATTAGAGGATTATTAAGTTTAATTTTCAAATAGTTTCTCAAACCTTCATTAGCAGAATATGTAAATGATGTAAAGCCGGACTGTGCATTACCATCATAAGGATAGGTATAACTCCATGGATTTTGGGGTACACCATACCATGAAATACCAGTGCTCAACGTATCAACATTATTTAATAAAGAATTAAAATAAAATGCGTAACTACAGTCAACAGGCACAAACCAATTTTTAGGCACATATACATATTTGTAAAATATTGAATCCCATCCGTAAATAGGTATGGAATCATACTCTTCAAAACTAGGGTTTGGAACGTAATTATATTGTGCAATGGAATTTTTACATGGAAAAAACAAAAATAAGAGAAAAAGGAGGAGGAGTTTTTTCATAGTTATTACAAAGATAACTATTATTTATCATAATATACGGCCTGTTTTTCATCTATGAATTTATCAAAAATTAAGTTTTGTCAAATAAGCTCAAACCCTGAGCCGGATGAATTAGAAATGATAATAAATAATATGATGAGTGTTAATAAGAATTGCGAATGAGGCTTTTTGTGTCTGGGTTATTACTTCTCAAAAGTTCCTTCGGCGCACACATGCTAAACCCTTTTAGTAGTCACTCCGAAAATTTTTACAAAATAATCAGGGTTGTAAAACCGCATGATTTATTAGAAACTGTTTGAATTTTATGTTGAATAAGATTTATGATGGATTTTTTAGCGAAACGAGGCAGATTTTGCAGACATAGTTTATCCTATGTCGAAAAATCTAACGAAGTTGCAGCAAAAAAGACGCATAAAGATATTAAAAGATATCCGCCGCGGCGGATCCAAACAATTTCTATTTGATTTTTCCCTGACCGGAGCAAATATTCAAAATATCTCTGCTTGTATCGGGGTTGATATGCATTTTTTGGAAAGAAATCATTTTTTCTCTGTACGGCTTATCATCACATAACCGCAATGCCTGCCGTACCTGTTCTTTAATGTCACTGGTACTGTATGACATGCCGTGGTAATGAAAAAATTCAGCGTTCCTTGTTTCGCATCCCGGAATAGGAGCAGTGTGGATAATAGGAATATTCTTGGCTGCCGCTTCCGTACTCGACAACCCACCCGGTTTGGTAAAAAGCACATCACATGCATCCATCAACGCTGGAATTTTATCGGTGAATCCTAAAACGGTTATATTTTTGTTATTCGCAAATTCCTCAGTCAGTGTTTTTTGCAATCGCGTATTATTTCCACATACCAGGAAAAGCTCCGCATCCATACCGCATTCGCTGATGGTCTGTTTAACCAGGTCTTTTAAATTGCCGAATCCCATGCTTCCCGACATGATCAGCAGCCATTTTGCATTTTCATTAATTCTTTCTCCGAAAAGTTGTTTGCATTCTTTTCTGGCCAGAACCCTGGATTGTGATGAATAGAATATTTGTTTTACCGGTATCCCGTAAGGAAGCAGCTTGCTACGTTCCAGTCCCTTTTTAACACATTCTTCGATTAGATGTTCGTGAGGAATGATATAATGATCCAGTTGGGTTTCACTCACAAATGGAATGCAGGTGTAATCGGTAAATACAAACACGGTTTTTGCTGAAAGCTCTTTCAACCTGATAAGTGCGGTAATTGCCTCTGCCGGGAACAAATGAGTGCAGATGATGGTGTCGTATTTATTTGTATCTATATATTCGAGCAACCTGCCGCAATAGAGTTTATTTGCAAAATAGACCGGGGACTTTGATTTTTTCCGGCTTACCAGGGCACCTGTATTATAAATCAACTCGAATAATTTTGTTTTTGTGCTGAACACATATATATCAGAGGCTTTTTGAGAAACAGCCGGACTAATCAATGACAATGTGTCAACCACATCACATTCGGTATGGTGCATCTGAAAATACTCATAAATAGCCTTGGCTGCCGAGTTGTGGCCTTCTCCTGTTGCACATGACAAAATTAAAACTCTCATATTAACGTATATTTTCTATTCGTTGTAAAAATAATTTCTTGTTCATTAATACTATCATTAGAATACAACAATAATGCTTTTCAGGGAAATGTTATTTAACGGATTTTTCAATTTAGCTTATTCAATATTTTCAAATAGTTGCGGCGGATATTCGACTTTTGTCAAAAACAATCCCTTTGCCGCTACTGACATGCCTGCTTCGGAACGTGAACCTTTTTCAATGATTTTTCTGAATTCTTCCAGGCTGATCTTGTGCAGGCCCACATCCAGCATGGTGCCGACAATAGCGCGGACCATATTGCGTAAAAAACGGTTTGCCGTAATCGTGAAAATATACCGGCTGTCCTGTGTTTCCCATCGGGCTTCATAAATCGTGCAAAAGAAATTATTTACCTGGGTATGAGTTTTTGAAAAGCACGAGAAGTCTTTATGTTCAATAAGAATGTTGCAGGCTTCGTTCATCAGTCCCATATCTAATTTCCGGAAGAAAAAATATTCATAATCTTTGCTGAACGGATTGCGTTTGGAGTTGATAAAATACCGGTAGGTTCTTTTTGTTGCCGAAAAACGGGCGTGGGCTTCGGGTTTGACTTTAAAAATGTTGTCAATCACAATGTCGTCCGGCAGCAGGCTGTTGAGGTTATACACCATCTTTTCGCCGGCTTCAACAGCTTGTTCAGCGTCAAAATGTGCATAAAATTCTTTGGCATGCACACCCGCATCGGTGCGCCCGCAACCGGTAATTTTCACTTCCTGCCGCAGTATGGTGTTCAGCGCAACGTTGAGTTTATGCTCAATGCTCATGGCATTATCCTGCTGCTGCCAGCCGTGGTAGCGGCTTCCGTCATAAGAGAGCTTTATAAAGTAACGCTGTGGCATAAGAGAAAAAGGATTTGCATTTTTTTAGTAAAATATTAAACAGTTAATTTATCAAAAGTACTAAAAAACAAAATTTATTTTTACATTTGTTCGCAGTAAAGTTTATGTGCCCATGATAGTCGATTTGTTTATACCGTGTTTTATTGATCAGGTTTATCCGCAGGTCGGCATGAACATGGTAAAGATATTTGAAAAACTCGGTGTCGGCGTGGATTACAACACTGAGCAAACCTGCTGCGGGCAGATGGCTTTCAACAGCGGTTTCTGGGAAGATGCCCGCAAGATGGGAGAGAAGTTCATCCATGATTTTTCAAATAACCGGTACATCGTCGCGCCTTCGGCATCCTGCGTGGGCATGGTTCGCAATTATTATTCGGAGTTGTTCAATAATACGTCCTTGCATAATCAATGCAAGCAGATTCAGAAAAATATTTATGAGTTTACCGATTTTCTGGTCAACGTGCTGAATGTAGGAGATCTTGGTGCAGAATTCAATGAGTTGATCACCTACCACGATGCCTGTGCTGCCCTGCGTGAGTATGGGCTTAAAAAACAGCCGCGGCAGCTTTTAAGCCATGTGAAAGGTTTGGAATTGATCGAGATGAAAGACAATGAGGTGTGTTGCGGATTTGGCGGCACGTTCTCTGTGAAGTTCGAGCCGATCTCAACGGCCATGGGCCAACAGAAAGTTCAGAATGCCATCGACAGCGGAGCATCCTATATTGTTTCTACAGAAGCCTCGTGCCTGATGCACCTTCAGGGTTACATTTCAAAACACAAACTTCCAATTAAAACGATCCATATTGCTGATGTCCTGGCAAGCGGCTGGTAATCGCTGGTTTTGTCTTATGATGGTATTCTCTGTTTATATAATTTTTCATTATTGACCGACAAATAATATTTATTACAATGCCACAAAGACGCTAAGGCACTAAGTTGTACTAAATCAAAAATATAAAATAATAAAAACTTTGTGTCTTCGTGACTTGGTGGCAAAAAAATGGACAACCTCATTTAAAATTATATATAATGAACAGCTTGTTTGTCAGTAAGTCAAAGCATTTGTATGATTTTTAGCCGGACAGTGATGATAGCTTTTTATATTCCTATAAATACCATTGAAGTTGAAATAGTAACATTAAGACTTTTCGGCATTTTATCCGATGGTAATCATAAAAAAAATGCTACCTATAAAATGTAAGGGGAATAAAATGAACTGGAACAGTTATATCAAAGGCTTTCGCTCATTTTTACTGCTGGAAAAATCCCTTTCGGTTAATTCTATTGACGCTTACCTGCATGATGTAGAAAAATTAATTCAGTACCTGGAATATACGCAGCAGGAATGCAGCCCCGAAAAAGTAGAGCTGAAACAGGTGCAGGGCTTCGTCAAATGGATCAATGAGCTTGGTATGAGCCCTTATACGCAGGCACGGATCATTTCGGGCATCCGGGCATTTTATAAATACCTCATCATTGAGAATATCGTAAAAAACGACCCGGCAGAATTACTTGAATCGCCGAAAATAAACCGCAAATTACCCGATGTGCTCAGCATAGACGAAATCAACCGGCTGATGGACGCTATAGACAGAAGTACCCCGCAGGGCGAACGCAACAAAGCTATCCTTGAAACATTGTATGGTTGCGGGTTGCGTGTGTCGGAGCTGGTAAACCTGAAAATTTCCGACATATATTTTAATGAAGGTTTTGTCCGTATCATCGGCAAAGGCAATAAAGAGCGGCTGGCGCCCATTGGTAGTGCTGCTATGAAACAGATCCGAATTTACCTCCAAAACGTGCGTAACCATGTAGAGATCAGAAAAGGTAATACGGATATTTTGTTTCTGAACAGCAGGGGCAGCAAGCTGAGCCGGCAAATGATTTTTCTGATCATTAAAGGGCTTGCAGAAAAGATCGGCCTGAAAAAGAAAATCGGGCCGCATACGTTCCGGCATTCTTTTGCCACACATCTGATTGAAGGAGGCGCCGACCTGAGGGCCGTCCAGGACATGCTTGGTCACGAATCCATAACCACAACGGAGATTTACACGCACCTCGACCGGGAATTTTTAAGAGACGCAATTATACAATTTCATCCGAGGTCTTAGAATTTAGGAATATTATTTTTTTCTATGATACTTTTTATTTTGGACAATCAAAAAAGTAAGTTGAATTTTTATTATTTTATCTAAATTAGCAGAAAAAATCAACCTATGAAGCTCAAAGACCTTTACATGATATTGTTTATCGCAGCCCTGTTCCTGCCTTTTGTAATTTTTCCGGCGCTGTATAATTTTTATATTGATGCCAATACAAAACATGGAATCCTTCTGGCCATGCTGAAGTTTGGCGTGCTGGCGACCACCGGCGAGTTGGTTGGCTTACGAATAAAAACCGGAAATTATTTTGAAAAAGGTTTTGGAATAATTCCAAGGGCTGTTGTGTGGGCGTTTCTTGGCGCTACCATTGCCATCGCCTTCAAAATATTTTCTGTAGGAACCCCTGCCTGCCTCGAATACCTTGGTGTTCCGGGCGCCGTGGCTGCAATGAAAGGCGGCTTTACCGCATTGAAACTTTTATCAGCTTTTTGCATAAGCGTTTGCCTGAACACGGCTTATGCACCGGTCATGATGACGTTTCACAAGATCACCGATACGCATATTTCCATGAACAAAGGGAGCCTGAGGTCGCTGATAACGCCCATTCCGTTTGCGAAAATATTTTCTGGCATCAACTGGGATGTTCAGTGGAACTTTGTTTACAAAAAGACCATACCCTTGTTTTGGTTTCCGGCGCACACCATTACTTTTTTGCTACCGCCGCATTTCCAGGTGTTGTTTGCCGCAATTTTAGGAATTGTTTTGGGAATCATCCTTGCTGTGGCCGCTGTGATGAATAAGAAAATGGTAGAAGTGCCCAAATAAAAAAGCACTCATAGTGAGTGCTTTTCCGTGACAATGCTGGGATTCGAACCCAGGACCCCTGCCTTAAAAGGGCAATGCTCTACCAGCTGAGCTACATTGTCTATCCTTTTTTTGAGGGTGCAAAAATACTGACTTTATTTTAATTACCAAAAGTTTTTGTAGATAAAATGTTGTTTTTAATTTAAGGGTTTGGTTTTCAATTTATTATTTATAGTAATTTTCTTGTTGTAATGCAGTACCATCGTAAAAATATGATATTGGCTGCCGAAAATCTGCCTGAAAATACTATAACCATTTACAATGGGAAAAATTATAAATAAAAACCCTTATTACTGTTAACGAAAAAATTAAAATGCGTATCTTCGCATGCTCAAAAAAATAAAACATGTTAACGCTTTTTGTCAAAGAAATAAACAGTTTTCTCAGTTCCCTGATAGGATACATCGTCATTATTGTGTTTTTAATGATAAACAGTTTATTCCTTTGGGTTTTCAACAGCGATTTCAATATCATGGGCTTTGGATTTGCCAATATCGACGGGCTGTTTATTATTGCACCCTTTGTGTTTATGTTTCTTATCCCAGCCATCACAATGCGTTCTTTTGCCGACGAAAAAAAATCCGGCACCATCGAATTGCTGCTCACCAAGCCGCTGAGCGATTTGCAGATCATCCTGGCCAAATATTTTGCCGGACTGGTATTGGTACTTTTTTCTTTATTACCAACCCTAATCTATTTTATTTCCGTTTACTGGCTTGGTTTTCCGGTCGGAAATATGGATGTCGGAGCCACATGGGGGTCATATATTGGCTTGCTGCTGCTTGGCGCCGCTTTTGTTGCCATTGGGCTTTTTTGCTCTTCACTGACGGATAAACAGGTCCTCGCCTTTGTGCTGGCGGTTTTTTTCTGCGGATTTCTTTATATCGGGTTTGATTTTATTTATTCACTTGACCTGTTTGGAAAGATCGACCTTTTTATTAAATCAATAGGAATGAACGCACATTATGTTTCGTTGAGCCGGGGAGTGGTTGATACACGAGACATCATCTATTTTCTCAGCATCATAGTATTGTTTGTTTTACTTTCGAAGATTTCTATTGAAAAACGAAAATGGTAACAGGTATGAGCAAGCGTAATAACAAAATCAAAAAGAACAACCTGCTGCAGCTTCTGCTGAGCTTGCTGATATTGGTGTTCATCAACATAATATCCTATTTTATTTTTACACGTTTTGACCTGACGTCCGAAAAGCGTTACACCTTATCCGAATCAACAAAAAAATACCTGAAACAAATTGATGATGTCATGTATTTTCAGGTGTACCTTGATGGGGATTTCCCGGCCGGTTTCAAACGGCTGAGGTCCGAAACCAAGGAAATGCTGGATGAATTCAGGGCATACAACGACAATATCCAATACACCTTTATCAACCCTTCGGAAGGTGATGATAAAAAGAAAATTCAGAACACCTACCAACAGCTTGTCAACAAAGGGATACAGCCTACCAATATCAAAACTAAGACTACCGAAGGCAGTTCGCAGCAATGGATCTTTCCCGGTGCATTGGTTTCATACAGACAAAAAGAAGTACCCGTTCAACTATTCACCAACCAGCTTGGCACACCGTCTGACCAGGTGCTGAATAATTCCGTACAAAGTCTTGAATACAACCTTATCAATGCCGTCCGTAAACTGTTAGTTAAAAACAAACCGCGCATTGCCTTTACGAGGGGCCACGGAGAGCTTGGCCTGGACCGGCTGGCAGATATCATCTATTCATTGTCGGATTATTATGCTGTTGATACCGTAAATATTGATGGAAAGATCAACAGCCTTATGGTTCGCGGAACCAAAGACAAACCGTTGCTGAATAAATATACTGCATTAATTATCGCCAAGCCTGACAGCGCCTTCAATGAAAAAGACAAATATTTTATTGACCAGTTTGTGATGCATGGCGGCAAAATATTGTGGATGCTGGATCCTGTCATTGTCAGCATGGACAGCCTGCAGCGTTCGAGTGAAACCCTTGCTATCGCCATTGACCGCAACCTTGATGATATGTTGTTTAAATACGGGGTTCGCATCAATACCAACCTGATCCTCGATATGAATGCGCTCCCCATACCGGCTGTTACCGGCCAGTACGGCGGACAACCCAAAGTGGAACTGATGCCGTGGTATTATTTTCCTGTGCTCATGCCTACTGCAAAACATCCTATAGTGACAAACCTGAACGCCATAAAAACAGAATTTGCCAGTTCTATCGATACGGTTGGAGGTAAAGGGATCAAAAAAACAGTGTTGCTTACCAGCTCAAAATACTCCAGGGTGGTGAACACACCGGCCCGCATCTCACTTGATCTGCTGCAATCTGTTCCGGATGAGCGGGTATATAATCAATCGTACCTGCCGGTAGCTGTGTTACTCGAAGGCAGCTTTCAGTCCCTGTACCTGAACCGCCTGCCGCCTGAAATGATCACCGATAATAAAAGCTTCGACTTTAAAGAGAAAAGCCCGGAAACAAAAATGATCGTGGTGTCCGACGGCGATGTGATAAAAAACCAACTGGACAAAAAAACCGGCAACCCTTACCCACTGGGCTTCGATCAGTATACCGGCGAAACATTTGGGAATAAAGACTTTATTCTGAATTGTATTGATTACTTATGTGATGATTCCGGAATAATTTCCGTACGTTCGCGTGAAGTTAAAATGAGGTTGCTTGACCCGAAAAAACTAAAAAATGAAAGCACAAAGCCTTCTATGCAATTGATTAATACTATTGGCCCGGTGCTTCTTATCCTGATCTTTGGCATCATTCAACTGATCGTGAGAAGGTACAGGTTTGCCAAAAAATAACACAAATACTTTTTAATAATGAAAAAAAACCGCCTGCCTGTTTTATTGGTTGTAATTTTAGCTGCCATTACCGCTGCCCTCTTGCTTTTTAAAAACCATAAGAATACACTGGATAAGCAAAACAGCAGTTTTGCCATTGAAGACACCGCCAGCATTACTAAAGTTTTTTTAGCCGATAAAGAAAATAATACGGTGACCTTAACCCGCCTCAGCCCGTCTCAATGGAAGGTCAACAACGAATTTAATGCAGCCAAAGATGCGATCAACATGCTACTGAAAACCTTGATGAGCGTGGAAGTTAAAGAACCTGTATCCAAAGCAGGCAGGGAGCAGATCGTAAAGCTACTTGCCACCACCTCCGTTAAGGTCGAAATTTATCAGAAAGTCTATCGTATCAACCTTTTTGATAAAATTAAATGGTTCCCGCACGAGAAACTGACCAAAACGTATTATGTGGGATGCGCCACACAGAATAATATGGGCACCTACATGTTGATCGAAGGTACTGATGATCCTTATATTACCCATATCTTTGGTTTTAACGGGTTCCTTACAACACGATACAGCCCCTTGGTGAAGGATTGGCGCGATCATGTGGTTTTCAACCTGAAGTATCCGCAAATCAAATCGGTCAGTGTTAAAATTTTGGATGACCCGAAAAACTCATTTAAAGCCATAAAAAAATCTCCGAAAGACTTTGAACTATTTGCACTTGCTGATAACAAGCCAGTAGCAGGTTTTGATACCATAAAAATGATGGAGCTTTTTTCTGCCTTTGAAGATGTGCGTTTTGAAGCATTGATAAATGACCTGGACAGGCTGAAGAAAGATTCGGTTATTTCATCAAAGCCTTATATCATCATTGATGTGGAAGGCTCCGATGGAAAGGTTTACAATGTTACTTCCTTTTTGCGTAAAGCTCCGGAAGACGAAATTGACCAGCAGGGCAACCCGGTAATTTATGATCGGGATCGACTGTATGCGTTGATAAACAATAAAAAAGACCTGGTGCTGATACAGTTTTATACCTTCGGCACCATTTTCAAACCATTGGATTACTATAAAGGTGTTCAGCTACAGAATCAGTAAGTTAGTTAAAAAATAAAAATTTTTAAAACAATCATTTTTTTTTATATTTTTGTAAGTTAGTTAACCATCATTTGATAATTAAGTAAAATCTAAACTATATGAAATTTATCGTATCAACGTCAGTTTTATTAAAGAACCTCCAGGCTATCAGCGGCGTGCTTACATCAAGCAACACACTCCCGATATTAGACAATTTTCTTTTTGATCTTAAAGAAGAAAACTTAAGGGTGACGGCCTCCGATCTTGAAACAACCATGACAGTTGTTATTCCGGTTACCAAAGCCAGCAACGAAGGCATTATTGCTGTTCCGGCCCGTTACCTTATCGATATACTGAAAACGTTTCCTGATGTTCCGATGGCATTTAACATTAACAATGAAACCTTCCTTATTGAGATTTCTGCCGGAGACGGTAAATATAAACTTACCGGATTTAACGGAGACGTTTTCCCTCAGTCGCCTGTGGTTGACAACGGCACTAATATTTCACTTGATTCACAAACCCTGGCTAATGCCTTTAATAAAACCCTTTTTGCTACAGGAAACGACGATATGCGTATCGTGATGACCGGCGTATTCTGCCAGTTGTCCGACAAAGACATCACCTTTGTGGCTACCGATGCCCATAAATTGGTGCGTTACCGCAGGACCGATGCCAAAGCCACTGAAACAGGTTCATTTATTCTGCCTAAGAAACCTTTGAACCTGATCAAAAATATTCTCAGCGCCATTGATGTGCCTGTAAAAATTGAATATAACAATACGAATGTACTTTTTGAATTTGAAAATATTCTGATGATCTGCCGTTTGATCGATGGAAAATATCCTAATTACGAAGCCGTAATTCCCGCCAATAACAACAAAAAACTCACCATCAACCGCCAGCAGATTTTAACTTCCATAAAACGCGTGTCTATTTTTTCAAACCAGCTGACACGGCAGATACGTTTCTCCATCAACGGTCAGGAATTAATCATGTCTGCCGAAGATTCAGAATTGTCGAATGAAGCCAAGGAAAGACTGAGCTGTAATTATTCCGGAGAGGATATCGAAATTGGTTTCAACTCAAAATTTATTCTGGAAATGATCAACAACCTTGATTCAGAAGAAATCTGTATCGAAATGTCCGCATCCAACCGCGCAGCGCTCCTGTTCCCGGTTGTTAAAAACGAAGGCGAAGACATTCTGATGCTGGTGATGCCCGTGATGCTGAATCAATAAACCTGACAAAATATCCATAAAAAGCAAGGTTCAAAAATCTTGCTTTTTTATTTTAATAATAGTTCTTCATTATGTAACGCATCAATAAATGGATTCATCAGAAGTAAATAAGGAGCTGGCAGCTTTGGTAAATCTTATTGATGAACCCGATGAACTGATTTATAAACAAATCCGCGACCGCATCCTTACCTACGGAAAAACGGCTATCCCTTACCTTGAAAAAGCCTGGGAAAACAACCTTCAACCGCTGCCCCAGAAACGTATTGAGATTCTCTTGCATAAAATCCAGTTTGAAACCTTGTGCGAAGACCTTAACAATTGGTACAGCCTTGGCGGGACAAACCTGCTGACGGGCTATATCATTGTCAGTAAATTCCAATATCCAAACCTGGACGAACAGAAAATAAAAAAAGAATTGGAACGGCTCAAACAAGGCGTATGGCTTGAGTTCGGCCCTGAATTGACTGCCTTTGAGAAAGCATTTGTGGTTAATAAAATACTTTTCACCGAAAATAAATTTGAGCCCGACAGGTCTGATTTGTTTTCCCCGCTGAATTATTACCTGAATAATATTCTAGAAACACATAAAGGTAACCACCTGTCTCTTGCACTGATTTATCTGATTATTGCCGGCCTCGCCGAATTACCTGTATTCGGAGTAAATCTTCCTGAACAGTTTATTCTGGCCTATATGGACGAACACAAATGCCTGCCCGGAATGCCTGTATCAGAATCTGAGGTGTTGTTTTATATTGCACCTTTCAACAAAGGTTCCTTCTTCACTCATGAAGAAATTGATGTTTTTCTAAAGCAGAAAAATATTGAACCTAAATACGATTATTACCGGCCTTGCAGCAATATTGTGATAATAAAAAGGATGTTGCAGGAACTGTATAATACCTATAAGGGCTCAGGAAATACGGTGAAGTCGGGCGAATTGGAACAAATACTGGCTATTTTCAAATAAAAAAAAAGCTCCTCAAAACTGAAGAGCTTTTTCCAAAAATAAATTGTGCGGATCAATGAAAAGATAATATGGACTTTTTAATGATTGCAACGGCTTCATGAATCTGTTCTTCGGTAATTACCAAAGGAGGTGCGAAGCGGATGATGTGCCCGTGGGTTGGTTTTGCGAGCAATCCATTGTCGCGCATCTTTAAACAAACATCCCATGCTTCCTTGCCGTTCCGTGGTTTGATAATGACAGCATTCAGCAAGCCTTTTCCACGAACCAGTTCTATCATGTCTGAATCGATCTTTCTGATTTCTTCACGGAAGATCTTTCCTAATTTTTCTGCACGTTCGCACAGGTTTTCGTCTTTCACTACCTGCAAAGCTGCAACAGCAACCTTAGCAGCAACGGGGTTTCCACCAAACGTAGAGCCATGTTCGCCGGGTTTAATGGTAAGCATAATGTCATCATTAGCCAGGACGGCCGATACTGGTAATACTCCTCCTGATAAGGCTTTGCCCAGTATAAGAATATCTGCTTTTACATTTTCATGATCGCAGCAAAGCATTTTTCCGGTGCGGGCAATGCCTGTCTGTACTTCGTCGGCTATGAACAATACGTTTTTAGCTTTACACAATGCATAAGCTTTAGAAAGATAACCATCATCCGGAACATAAACTCCGGCTTCACCCTGAATAGGTTCAACAAGGAAACCGGCAACATTAGGATCTTCAAGGGCTTTTGCCAGGGCATTGAGATCATTATATGGAATTTTTATAAAACCGGGTGTGAAAGGCCCGAAACCTGACGTAGCATCAGGGTCAGTAGACATGGAGATCACCGTAATGGTCCTGCCGTGGAAATTATTTTCACAGCAAATGATCTTTGCCTGGTTTTCAGGAATGCCTTTTACTTTGTAAGCCCATTTACGGCAAAGTTTCAACGCGGTCTCGTCACCTTCAGCGCCGGTATTCATGGGTAAAATCTTGTCATAGCCGAAAAATTCTGTAACATATTTTTCATATGGCCCCAGACAATCGTTATAAAATGCACGTGACGTCAGCGTGAGGGTTTTTGCCTGTTCTATCATAGCGTTGATGATCTTCGGATGGCAATGTCCCTGGTTAACTGCTGAATAAGCGGAAAGAAAATCAAAATATTTTTTGCCTTCAACATCCCATACAAAAACGCCTTCGCCCTTGCTCAATACGACCGGCAGGGGATGATAATTGTGAGCGCCGTATTTATCTTCAAGATCCATGATGGCCTGGCTGGCGCTGTTTGTTTTAACTGTTTCTTCCATATATTTTTAGTTTTAAATGAATAGATTCTGACGCAAATATACTAAATTAGCCCGTTCAAAAATCAGTATGTGACTTAAATTCTTTTAATTATCATAAAGAATTATGTATACGTTTGAAGCACAACTTAAAAAAGGTATCAATCGTCAGGGGTGGACCTACGTTGATATTCCGGCAACTGTGAGCAAAAAATTTAAGGATAAAGGCCGCATTCCTGTGGCCGGATCTGTCGATCATGAATCGTTCCGCACTTCGATCCTGTCAAAAGGCGATGGCACCTATTATTTATTTGTAAGCCAACCTTTGCAAAAAAAAATTGGTAAGACAGTCGGAGATTATATAAAAATACAAATTGAGGAGGATGTTAAACCGCGCACTGTCGATGTTCCCGCCGACATTATTGAAGCATTTTCAACCAGCCGGAAAGCAATAACCACATTCACAAATTTTTCCTATTCGCACAAAAAGGAATTGACGGAATGGATCAACGAAGCAAAAAGGACTGAAACTCGTGAACGTAGAATAATCAAAGCAATTGTGATGCTCGAGAACTATAAAAACCCGCGTATATGAAAAAATGTCTGGCTGTGATAATTCTTTTTTATTCGTATAACCTGTGCGGACAGGTCAGCAATCCCTTTTACCAGTCTGTTGTAAACAATGTTTCTTACGACAGTATTTTAAGCCACCTTCAGCATTTCGAAAGTCTGGGTGTAAAATCCCCGGGAAGCTCGGCATTGACGAACACAAAGAATTGGCTCATCTCAAAATACCAGGCCTACGGATATACCGACATTGTTCAGGATAATTTTACCTATGTAAGCAACACACTCACCAATGTGGTGGTGACAAAAACAGGAACCTTATATCCCAATACTTTTGTAATAGTAAGCGGCCATTACGATACAAGCTCCGGAACGGGCACAAATGATAATGGCTCCGGAGTTTCGATCCTGCTTGAGATTGCCCGCCTGCTTGCGAACATCAGCACTGAATATTCGGTGCGTTTCATCAATTTCAGCGGAGAAGAAGCCGGGCTGCGTGGAAGTAAACATTATGCGGATGATATTGCCGAAGCCCAGGGCATGGATATCCGCCTTGTTTTCAATATTGATGAAGTCGGCGGAATTGCAGGAATGGCAAACAATACCATCAGTTGCGAACGCGACCAGTCGTCGGGGTACCCTTCCGTTTCCTCCAATAATGCGGCATCATCAGCATATACCGACACGCTGGTAACATTAACACAGCTTTATTCGACGCTGAGTACAGAAATTACAAACGCTTATGGTTCGGATTATATGCCGTTTGAATACAATGGCGAAATTATAACCGGATACTATGAAAATAACGAATCCTCGGTGGTGCATACTTCCAGTGATAACCTGGCACACCTTGACACCAGCTATGTTTATCAGATTGCACAAGCAGCTACAGGGGCTACATTATATTTTGCTGTTGCTTATGATGATGTAACCGAAATAAGTGAAATTAATCCGGTCAGCAGTCCCTGCATTTATCCGAATCCTTTTACAGCTTGGGTGCAAATTCGGAATACTTCGGAAAGCATACAAAATATTAAGGTTTTTGACTTGAGGGGCATTAAGGTTTCCGGTTTTGTTGTTCCGGGGCTATCTGAATTATCCTATGATTTTTCATTCCTGAATAGCGGCCTTTATATCATTGAAATTTCGGATACGGAAGGGACTATTTTAGAGCGCAAAAAGATTACAAAGTTGTAATAAATATATCTTATTCACTTTTTTGTTTTATTGAATTTTCAGATCTCAGCCGTTTAGTTAAATTCATTGCTAAACAAAGAAATCCTATTGTGAATTCTCATCAGTTTTTATACCTTTGTGTAACAAACTTAAAATGATAAAGATATGATAGACCTCATGAAAGAAGAAGTAGTCAAGGCAATTCTTCAAGCCATACCCATTGAAATCACTGTGATTGACGCCAACGACGAAGTTATTGGCTGGAACAAAAATGAAGGCAGGCTTTTCAAAAGGCCTCTTACATCGCTGGGGATGAATTTCAGAGATTGCCATCCGCAAGCCAGTCTTGATAAGGTTGAAAAAATTGTATCGGAAATGAAAGCCGGCACCCGGAAAAGTGCTCGTTTTTGGATTGATATGCATGTGAAAGAAGGTGAAACCCCTCATAAAATACTCATTGAATTCTTCGCCCTTCACAGTCCTGAAGGCAAGTACCTGGGCTGTCTGGAATGTACGCGGGATGTGGAAGATATAATGCATTTGGAAGGTCAAAAACGTTTACTCGATTAATGTCCCCGGGCCCGGTTTTTTATGTCCGGAATTACTAAAATTTTTCCAAATATTTGATTTTTTTGTAGACGATTTGAAGTATTAATTTATTCGGTCAGGTCAACAGTGATGCCTTTTTCATTGATGCAATGTGATGTGTATTGCTGGATTAATAGTCAAGGTAATAATCATCATATTCGTAATCGTAGTCGTAATCGTAGTAATAATCAGTAAAGATTTTTTCAGGGATCACTATTGTTTTGGCGCCGCCATTGGTGTAGCTTCCGCCGGGCAGGGAGTCATAAAATTTTGCTAGAAACTGTTGCAGGTTTGCCGTAGTGTTAATGTTTTTTACGAATTCTTCAATTGGTGTTGCATCCTTCAAATTTCCCAGCGATGTTGGGGCCCAGAACGTTTTAAACGTATATGAACCGGGGGTTGATATTTCAAAACAATAGGCATTTCCTTCACTGCCCTGGCTCCATCCCGAATTTTTTTCTTCAGATGAAATATTTTTGATGGAATCTCTTAGAAAAAGATTGTAAACTGTCCTTGCCTGTAAGCCATCTAATGCGTACTGGTTTGAATACAATTTGCCTGGTTTTAGCTTCTTCTTTTTCCAAATGGTTGTTTTGTTTTCCCAAACATAATTAGTGACCTGCCCATGAAGCGTTTTATTGTCGACGGACCAAATATCTATCGCCTGTCCGTCCTGCCAGAATCTAAAATGAACAGGGTCACTGGAATATCTGAGCCGGTTCATTTTTAGTTTTACTTGTATATCAGTGATCCATTTATACAATTGAGTGGTGTCACCATTATTGTTTACAGGAATTTCTACGGATTTTTTTATTTGTCCGTAAGAAAAACCTGTCAGGAACAGAAGAACCAGCAGTAAATAAAATCTTTTCATAGTTTTGTTATTAAAGTTCACAGGATTCCCTTTTTCTAAGTTTTAAAAAAGCTAACGGGATTAACCTGTCAAAGTTCAAATTTATAACAAATTTACCAGATTGCAAGGTAAAAAGGGGAGAACATAAACCCGATTATCGGGGAATTAATTTTCAACCTACAACAGCAATAGTATCCGGTTAGCTATGCAACGATGATTTACTAATTGAAATTTCACGATTTACCTGAGGTCAATTACTTCAACACCGGGATGGTCAGCGGTTTTGAAAGTAAATTTTGTGTCGGGGATGGATTTATTCGTAACAAATTTTGTTATGGAATAGGTATAGGTATTAATCCCGTTTTTATCATAAATAATCGCATTCACCACTTGTTTTGCTGCTTTATCGATTTCCAGGCGGACTTTATAATATGATTTGGGCTTGACAGGAGTGAGGTCTAAAATCTGAATTATCTTTGGGCCGCGGGTTTCTTCTTTTATGAATTTTGGCGTGTAACTTTTATCATAATCTGTAAGTAATTTCACAGGGTTTAGCGTCATATCGTTGTTGGGGTCATTTACATTAACCTGAACTTCATTATTTTCTTTGATATAAGTCCAGACAGTTTGCCCGTCACAGGAAATTTCCTGGCCATTGTATGACATCCAATACTTTTCACCCTTCATACAAGCCGCACCCGTTTTGGTATCCTTTGTTTTTTTGGCCGTATTCTGCATTGTAAATGTAAATGTAATGTCGATGGTGGCGTATGATTTTGTCTGTTTGGAAACGCCATCTAAAATCGCCTTGGCTTTTGAATTATCCTGTGCGTTTAAAAAGACTGCTGAGCTTAGCAGTATCGCGGTAATGAGTATTTTTTTCATGGGGTTCAATTATTGTTCCGCAGCGTATCCAAAAACTGTTCCAAAGCTTCCATGTCTTTGTAACGGACTTCCCTGGCTTTACTGCCTTCAAACGGACCTACAATGCCAACGGATTCCAACTGATCGATGATACGGCCGGCACGGTTATATCCCAGTTTTAATTTGCGTTGCAACAGCGAAGTGGATCCATGCTGATGTGTAACAATCACCCTGGCAGCTTCATCAAACATTTCGTCACGTTCTGAGGAGTCAAGGTTTTTGGCATTTTCATTTTCTTCATCGGGACATTCCGGTAATTCATAAATATCGGGGAATGCACGTTGCTGCCCGATAAAATCAGTAAGGGTTTCGACCTCCGGTGAATCAATGAATGCACATTGAAGCCGCACCATTTCGTTTCCGGTTGAAAGGAGCATATCGCCTCTTCCGACAAGCTGGTCGGCACCGCCGGTATCTAAAATTGTCCTGGAGTCAATCTTTGAAATAACACGGTAAGCCAGTCGGGCCGGGAAATTTGCTTTAATAGTACCCGTGATAACATTCACCGACGGGCGCTGTGTGGCCACGATGAGGTGGATCCCGATGGCGCGGGCAAGTTGCGCCAAGCGCGTGATGGGCGCTTCCACTTCTTTCCCGGCAGTCATGATCAGGTCGGCAAATTCATCGATGATCACCACAATGTACGGCATAAAATCATGGCCGTCGGTAGGGAGCAGTTTACGGGCAATAAATTTGGTATTGTATTCCTTGATATTACGGACATTGGCAAGCTTCAAAAGATCGTAACGCGACTCCATCATGATGCAAAGGGAGTTGAGCGTACGGACAACTTTCCGGACATCGGTGATGATCGCTTCTTCAGAATCGGGAAGTTTGGCCAGGTAATGTCGTTCAATTTTTGAGAAGAGTGTCAACTCCACTTTTTTCGGGTCGACCAACACAAATTTGAGTTCAGCCGGGTGTTTTTTATAAAGCAGTGAGGCGATAATGGCATTCAGCCCTACTGATTTTCCCTGTCCCGTAGCACCGGCCATGAGCAGGTGAGGCATCTTTGCAAGGTCAGCGACATAGCTGGTGTTTGAAATAGTTTTCCCAAGTCCGATTGGCAGATCGTAACTATTATTCTGGAATTTTTCAGACGCCAGGATAGAGCGCATTGAAACGATTCTGGGATTCTGATTAGGAACTTCGATGCCGATGGTGCCTTTGCCCGGCATAGGCGCTATAATACGGATTCCAAGGGCTGACAAGCTCAGCGCAATGTCATCTTCAAGATTTTTAATTTTTGATATACGAATTCCCGGCGATGGGACTATTTCATACAGGGTAACGGTTGGCCCGATGGTGGCATTTATTTTGTCGATCTGAATGGAATAATTATTCAGCGTTGTCAGGATGCGGTTTTTGTTTGCTTCCAGTTCATCGTTTTGTACAGAGATATTTCCCGAATCGTATTCTTTGAGCAGGTCAAGGCCGGGAAACTGGTATGAACCTAATGAAAGCCTTGGATCGTATGGTGTGTCGATGCCGTGATGTTCGGGTTCATCATCGCCATCCTCATCAACAACATCAACAGGAACTATTTCGGCAGCCGGGTCAATTATCTCTTCAGAAGGAGTGATGGTAAATGGAATCCCTGATGTTTCCTCCTTCACTTTTGGTTCAGGTTCCACAACATTATTAACGAGTTCAATGGGCTCGTCGGCAACGGGAACTGTCTTTTTAATAAATTCAACATCTGGCATTTCATCCCCCGTATTTGCTACGGTTTCTTTGAATTCATTTTTATGTAAAGAAATATCAGGTTGTTGTTCTTCTTCTCCTCCTTCTCCTTCCTCAACGGTTTCTTTATGCCGCCTTTGCCAGTATTTGTGGATGTTGTATTCGATAATGAGGAAGCTTAAGATAAGGAAGAACAGTAAAATGCCAGTGCCGATTTTTCCAAGGATACTGTTCAGCCATAAATTAATTTGGTAGCCGAAGGCGCCTCCCAGGATGAGCAAATTTTCGGTATGCAAAATAAATGATAAGGTTACAGAAATCCATATCAGGCCGAAGATAAGATATTTTGTGGCTTTTGACACCGGAAACAAGCGAATGTTGAGGAACATTTTGAACCCGATAACAAACATCCAGGCTACAAATAAAAAAGAAGCAATACCGAACCATTTTTTTATAAAGCAAAATGACAGCACCGCACCGATTTTTCCCATCCAGTTCTCGGATTGCAGGCTGTTGTCGGTCAATACCCTGAAAAAAGAATTGTTAAAAATATTATCATCAGCCTTCCAGGTGAAAAGATATGATATGAAGGCTATTAAAAGAAAAAAAGCCACCAGGATAAAGAACAGCCCTGTGACCTTTTGAAATTTTTCACTTCTTACGGTTTCGATAATCCCATTAGGTTTATTTTCTTTGATTTTTTCCTTTTTAACCTTCTGGGGTTTGGCTTTCTTGACCGGTTCCTGCTTTGTTGATGATTCATTATTCTCACCAGAAATGCTTTCTTCTTTAAAAGTATTCTTAGAAAAAGTTTGTTCTTTCCGGGGCATTTTTCGTGGTTTATCAAAAAAATAAAATCCCCTGATGGCAGGGGATTTTATTGAAAAAAAATTACATATTATTCTTCACCCTTCATTTGGTTCATCATCTGCTGTTTTTCTTCAGCAGTAAGTTCAACATAATCATCAGGAATCAGAAAATCAGTATCTTTTACTTTACCTTTTTTAACTTCAGTAGCTGTGAAGGTGGTAATGATACCGTCAGGAGTTGTGATGACATATTCCAAAGGTACGCCTTTAAGCTTGTTAAACTGTCCGCCGTAATTCAGCAATTCACCACCAAGATCTTCTGTATAATACACAATAGTAGTGGATTTTTCATCGTCTTTTGTTTCTGAATATTCGGCTTTTTTGCAAGTGTACCCTGCCACAGTTTTGGTTTCTTCTTTATAAGTGATAACAGGTTCCGGGTTTTCAGAAATTTGTTTTTCGATTTCCTCCGTGGTCATTTTATAATACTTTTTTTCACCCATAATATCCAAAAGAGTGGTACTGGTTTTGGCATCGCCGTCGGTAATGATGTCAATATTTACCGGACCCATCGGGATATTCATTTTTTGCTTGTTTTCGTAAATGGAAAGAATCATCGCTTTAGGCTGCTGGGCTGCAGTGGCCGGATCTATTGTTCCGGAGTAGGCGATAGTGTAATTTACGATTCCTTTGAATTTTTTCTGAGCGTAACTGTTAATGCCGCAAATTAATGATACGGTCATAACGATTACTAATGCACTGATAGCTTTTTTCATGATTGTTTTTTTTAAATTTACGACGCGTTTGCAAATATAATACCATTTATAATAGTGCAAAAGTATCAAATTAGAATTATCAATGATTTAACACCTGGTAAAAGTTATCAATAAAGAAATTAACAGGTGTGTCATCGCTAATATCCCAGAATTTTGAGCATGGACTTATAACTTTGTTCTTTTGCGAAAAGCCTGGGATAAACTTCACCGTCATCATCTTTCTCGAGTAAAATATGCTTGGGCGCCGGTGTCAGGCAATGTTGTATTCCGCCATAACCACCGAGTGACTCCTGATATGCTCCTGTGTGGAACAAGCCAATATATAAAGGTTGGTTTTCATCGTATTTCGGAAGAAAAACAGCATTGGCATGTGCTTCTGCATTATAGAAGTCGTGGCTGTCGCAGGTGAGCCCGCCCAGATGGACACGCTGGTATTCCCTGTCCCAGTTATTGACTGCCAGGAGGACAAAACGCTGGTTGATGGCCCATGTATCCGGTAAGGTGGTCATGAAAGAACTGTCGATCATGTTCCATAACTCACGGTCGTTTTGTTGTTTTTGTCCGATAATAGAGTAAAGAATTGCACCGCTTTCACCGACGGTATAGGATCCGAATTCACTAAAAAGGTTAGGTTCAACGGTATTGTTTTGCTGGCAAATGTTTTTAATCTGCAATACAATTTCTTCGGCCATATATTCATAATCATAGTCGAACGCCAGTGAATTCTTGACCGGAAATCCACCACCGATGTTTAATGTGTCGAGTTCTTTGCAGTATTTTTTCAGTTCACAGTACACGTTGACACACTTGGTTAACTCACTCCAGTAATACGCAGAATCCCTGATGCCGGTATTAATAAAAAAATGAAGCATCTTAAGTTCAAACTTTGGATTATTCCGGATATAGGTTTTATAAAAGTCTACAATGTCATTATAGCGTATGCCAAGGCGGGACGTGTAAAAGTCAAACTGTGGCTCTTCTTCAGAGGCGATCCGGATCCCGAGCTTGCATTTTTTCTTGGCGTATTTCTCCACCTGTTTAAGTTCTTCTTTGTGATCGAGTACGGGAATGGTGTTGATAAAATTGTTGTTTATCAGCCTGCAGATGCTTTCAATATAACCTTGTTTTTTAAAACCATTGCAAATAATATATCGTTCCTTATCGATCAGTTTCTTTTCATAAAGGCTTTCGATAAGATTAATATCGAACTCAGAAGATGTTTCCAAATGGATATCATTCTGTAATGCTTCTTCTAAAACGAAAAGGAAGTGAGAGCTTTTGGTGCAATAGGCATAATTGTATTCGCCCTGGTAATCTGCCCTGGCAATAGCCACGTTGAAAAGCGTCTTTGCTTTCTGAATCTGGGAAGAAATTTTAGGCAAATATGATATTTTTAATGGGGTTCCATACTGTTTGATAAGGTCTGTCAGGCAGACTCCGTTGAAATAAAGTTCATTTTCTTCAACTTTAAATTCATCCTGGGGGAAATCAAAAGTTTGCTCAATTAAATCAATATATTTGTTTTTCATTTTAAAAGTAAGTTAATTACATTAATAAAAAAAATGTGAAGTAAGTAATTCGGATTGCAAATTTAATGCAAATTCAGGAAAATTCATTTTAATTATTATTTTTTTTGTAAGTCATTTGAATTTCTTTTTGCTATGAAAATCATCATTTTTCGATTTTATTCATATGATTTGAATTAAAACGTTGGCTTTTAAGATGATAGGTATTTTGTGTAATTTTTACTAAGTAATATACTGAATTGCTTGCAATGTTCAGATTATTAACTATTTACAAATTGTACACCTGGTATAGAAAAATCTTTAAAACAATGTTTATTTTGAAACAGTATTATATTTGTGCAAAATAATTTTTATGAGAATAGCAAGGATATCTAAAAATGAAAAGGAGGTACAGCAATCTGAAGTTGACCTTAGCCTGATGGATGCTGTTATAGAAAAATATAAGAATATAAAGGGAAATATGATCCCTCTTTTACAAAATACCCAGGAATTGTATGGATATATTCCCCGTGAAGCATTCAAAAAACTGGAACGTGAAACTTCATTGAAGCTTAGTGATATGTATGGGGTTGCCAGCTTTTATGCTCAGTTCCGGTTGAAACCTGTGGGAAAGGTCATTATAAAGGTATGCCATGGAACCGCCTGTCATGTGCAGAATGCCACTGCCATTACCGATGCGCTTGAGGAGGAACTGGGGGTTAAAGATGGTGAAACCACGGCTGATCATATTTTTACGCTGGAATCGGTTGCATGTTTGGGTTGCTGTTCGCTGGCGCCGGTCATGATGATCGGTGAAAATACTTATGGAAAGCTGACAGGTAAGCATGCAAAAGAGGTGATCCGTGAAATCCGGGAAAAAGAAACAGGTAGTAATTGTAGTCATTGATTTTTGAAATAAAATTTTGTGCCATGGGAAAAATAAAGGTGATTGTCGGTTTGGGCAGCTGCGGACTCGCAGCCGGTGCCGGTAAGGTTTTCGAAGTTATTAAAAAGGAAAAAGAAAAAAAAGGCCTCGACTTTGACTTGAAAAAAACCAGTTGCATCGGTATGTGTTACCGTGAACCATTAGTCGAAGTTGTGGACGATGATGGATCATATCTTTATGGTGATATTACCGAAGCAAAAGCAATTCAGATACTGGAAGAACATGTCGGAAAATCATTACCGATAAAGGACTATGTAGTGAAAACAGATCTTTTTGAAACAAAAGACAATAGTTTTTTCGAAGGCCAGGTGAAGATAGCGCTTCGCAACTGCGGGTACATAGATCCGGAATCCATTGAGGAATATGAATCGAGGAAGGGTTACGAATCCATAAAAAAAATTGCAGCCGAAAAGATACAACCGGTCGATGTCATCCAGCATGTTTTGGATTCCGGAATAAGAGGCAGAGGCGGCGGTGGTTTTCCCACCGGATTAAAATGGAGGTTTGCATTCAACAATAAGGCTGACGTAAAATATATCATCTGTAACGCCGATGAGGGTGATCCCGGAGCTTTCATGGATCGTTCTGTCCTGGAAGGTGACCCGCATTCTGTCCTTGAAGGTATGATGATAGGCGCCTATGCCATCCAGGCTTGTGAAGGCTGGATCTATTGCCGTGCAGAATACCCGCTGGCAATAAAACGTCTGAATATAGCCATTGACCAGGCCCGTGCTAGGGGTTACCTCGGAAAAAATATTCTGGGTATTGAAGGTTTTAATTTTGACATTCATATTAAAGAAGGTGCCGGCGCTTTTGTGTGTGGTGAAGAAACCGCCCTGATGGCCTCCATTGAAGGTGAACGGGGTATGCCGCGCAAGAGGCCTCCGTTTCCTGCCGAATCCGGGTTGTGGAAGAGGCCGACGAACATAAATAATGTGGAAACATTTGCTAATATCCCATGGATTATTCTAAACGGTGCACAGGAATATGCCAAATATGGAACGGCTAAAAGCAAGGGCACCAAGGTGTTTGCACTAACCGGAAAAATTAAAAATGGCGGCCTGGTGGAAGTTCCTATGGGAATTACCATCCGTGATGTGGTGTTTAAAATGGGAGGCGGGATCATCGGTGATAAGAAATTTAAGGCAGTTCAGATGGGTGGGCCTTCAGGAGGTTGTATTCCCGAATATCTTGCCAACACCGTGGTTGATTATGACTCGGTAAATGCCACAGGGGCGATCATGGGATCCGGCGGTATGGTGGTGATGGATGAAACAACTTGTATGGTTGATATGGCAAGGTTTTTCCTGGATTTTACCAAAAAAGAATCCTGTGGGAAATGTACTTTCTGCCGGATCGGCACGCAACGTATGCTCGAAATACTTACCCGCATCACCGAAGGTAATGGAAAAGAAGGCGATATTGAAATGCTGGTGGAACTTTCAAATCAGATCAAAGACAGCTCCCTGTGCGGACTGGGCCAGACAGCGCCCAACCCGGTTCTTACAACAATAAAGTATTTCCGTGATGAATACGAGGCGCATATCCGTGATAAAAAGTGCCCGGCGAAAAATTGCAAACCGCTGTTAAAATATGAGATCAATCCCGAAACATGCACCGGATGTATGCTTTGCAAGAAAGTTTGCCCGGTGTCTGCCATTTCAGGTGAGAAAAAAATGCCACATCTTATTGATCAGTCCTTGTGTACCAAGTGTGGAATGTGTTATTCCAAATGTAAGTTTAATGTAATCAGTATCAGCTAACAACTGTAATCCGAAAAATCAAGAAGTATGAATGAAGTAAATATCGTATTAAACGGTAAGATCGTAAAAGGATCTAAAAACGAAACGATACTATCAGTTGCCAGGCGTAATGGCTACAACATCCCGACCTTGTGCAACGACGACCGCCTTGAACCATATTCCTCCTGTTATGTTTGTGTTGTTGAGATCGAAGGTTTGAGGGCCTTGCAACCTGCGTGTTCGACAAGGATAGCGGAAGGCATGAAGATAGAAACCAACAACGGCAAGGTTTATAAAGCAAGGAAGACGGCTCTTGAGCTCCTGCTGAGTAATCATTATGCCGATTGCACCGGCCCGTGCAAGCAGACCTGCCCTGCGGGTGTGGATGTACAGGGATATATTTCTCTGATCGAAAAGGGAATGTATCACGAAGCTGTGGCCCTGATCAAAGAAACCAACCCGCTGCCGGCCATTTGCGGGCGGGTATGTGTCAGGCCCTGCGAAGCAGCCTGCCGAAGGAACCTCCTGGAAGAAGGTACCGGCGTAGGTATCGATTATTTAAAACGTTTTGCTGCCGATCAGGATCTGTTGTCTCCTGAAAAGTACAGGCCTGTCATAAAGCCTTCCACAGGGAAAAAGGTTGCTGTAATTGGCGCCGGCCCGGGAGGTTTGTCTGCCGCATTTTTCCTTCAGAAAGAAGGACATCAGGTGGATATTTATGAAGCAGCGCCTTATGCGGGAGGATGGCTGCGTTATGGAATTCCGGAATACCGGCTGCCTAATGACATCATTCAGAAAGAAGTCGATAACATTACGGAAATGGGTGTAAAAATATTTTACAACCAGAAACTTGGTGAAAACCTTTCATACAAAGGGCTTAAATTTAAATATAATTCCATTGTCTTAGCCATTGGATCTCAGAAAGGAACTTCCATTGGCTGTGAAGGTGACGATGCCGGTAACGTACTTTCGGGGATTGATTTTCTAAAAACCATGGAATTAACCGGAAAGCGTTATGATTTCAACAATAAGACCGTTGCCGTTATTGGCGGGGGAAATACTGCGATGGATTGTTGCCGTTCATCCATGCGCTGCGGAGCGAAAAAAATATATATCATATACAGGCGTACCGAAAAGGAAATGCCTGCAAACCCCATAGAAATCCATGAATCAAAGCTCGAAGGTGTTGAATATATGTTCCTGACAGCCCCGGTGAAGGTTAACAAAGACGAAGCCGGGAATATAAAATCCCTGCGATGTGTAAAAATGGAACTTGGCGAACCTGACGCATCCGGCAGAAGAAGGCCCGTGGTGGTCGAAGGTTCCGAATTTGATGTCGATATGGATTATGCCATAGCGGCCATCGGCCAGAAAACAATAGCTGAATTTGTTTCGGAAGTAAATGCCGCTACGAATAATGGCGAACTGAAAACTACCAAATGGGGCGATATTGAAGCAGATCCTGCAACGCTGCAAACCGGTGTGGCGCGTATCTTTGCCTGCGGCGATGGTGTTACCGGCCCTGCCACACTCATTCAGGCTGTTGCTCAGGCACGCATAGCAGCACGAAGTTGCAACCAATTTTTATCCGGGTTGCCACTGGAACCCGAAAGGAAAGAATTTATCAGCAAGAAAGAGAATTTCCGGATTCAAAAAACGGAAGAATATGTGGAGAAATTCCTTACCCAGATGCGTGAAGAAATGCCGACCCTGGAGCCTTTGGCAAGGAAGAATTTCAGCGAAGTGGAACTTGGATATGAAGGCGAGGAAGTGGCATTGCATGAGACACAGCGTTGTCTTGAATGTGGTTGCGTGGAATATTACACCTGTGATTTAAAGAAATTTGCCACCGAATATGATGCCGATCAGACAAAGTTTGCCGGTAATTTTAAGGAGAGGGAGATAGACTTCCGTCACCCATTCATTGAGATCGATAATAATAAATGTGTGTTATGTTCGCGGTGCATCCGGATTTGCCGCGAGGTGGTGGGCGCGAACGCACTTGGCCTTGTGAACCGTGGCTTTGAGACCTACGTGGCGCCGTCGATGGGTGATAAATTGCAGGATACCCTTTGTGAATCCTGCGGGTTGTGTATTTCGGCATGCCCGACTGCTGCTATTACTGAAAATGTGATCTTCAAACCCGGCCCGGTGAAACTTGAAAAGGCTGAAACAATTTGCAATTATTGCGCTGTCGGTTGCGCGATAAACCTTCATCATAAAAACGGATTTGTGATGCAGGTAACCGGTGGCAAAGGAAAAGTAAATAAAGACGGCAACCTTTGTAAATACCCGAAATTCGGATACCATTACATTAATGATCATAGCAGGATAGTAAAGCCGCTTTTGAAAAAAGGAGACACCTTTACTGAAATATCTTTTAAGGAAGCGTACGAACTGATTTTCCAAAAAATCAAATCGGTAAAACCGGATGAAAATGCGTTCTTTGCTGGTGCACGCCTTTCGAATGAGGAGCTATACCTGGTTCAGAAACTGGCCAGGGCCGGATGTAAAACAAATAATATTGCGAGCTTCCATTACCTTGGACGAGGCGATGGGTATCTCAGGAACGCCGATGCCAATGTGCCGTTCCATCAGTTGAAAGAAGCCAGCCGTATATACCTTATTGGCTCTGAGATCAACAGGGACAATGCCGTTGCCGGATTTTTCGTGAACAACGCACGCTTTACCAAGAATATTCCTGTGGAACTGTTTACGACCATGGACAACAGCCCAATGAAACACAAGGTTGACAGGCAAACCAGGATAAGCTCGTATTATTATTTCATAAAGGCGATCAATTATTATTTGCTTGCCAAAGGAAAAGAAAACGTTATGTTCATTAAGGATAACTGCCTGGACCTTGATACATACAAAAAGGCATTATTAGGTGAGAACTATGAGAGTCTGGTAAAATTGTCGGGAGTATCTGACAAAAAGTATCTGGAAAGCTTTGCGGAAGAACTCAATAATGAGATGAACGCCATCCTTGTGTTTTCTGAAAAAGAACTGTCTTCAAATGCCTGTACCGAAATGGTCAACCTGGCTATAATAACCGGAAAGATTGGTAAAACGGCCAACGGGATCATCTCGCTGAAAGAAAAAAATAATGCTCAGGGCCTGATGGATATGGGTGTCTTTTCAAAAATCGGAATAGGAGGGATTCCTATAACAGATAGTGATTTGCAGAAAAAACTTATGGCTAAATGGAACCTTTCGGATTTAGCCCAAACAGTGAACGAAGATCAGAAACAGCTTCTGGAAAATGGTTCGGTTAAGAACTTATTTATATTTGGTGAAGATCCACTGGGTTGTGCTGTTGATAAGAATGTTGTAAATAACTGGCTTGATAAGGCTGATTTTCTGGTTGTTCAGGATTACTTTATGACAGAAACTGCCGGAAAAGCGGATCTGATACTGCCGGCTTCGTTGCCTGCCGAAACAGGTGGCAGCTATACAAATACACAAAAAATCATTCAGAAATTTGATAAGTGCCTGCCCCCGAAAATTGAGGATGACAATATCAAGCAGTTACTGGCACTTCTTAATAAATTTAACAGGAGCGATTTAAGCGATGTTGTTGATGTCATGATGGAAGCGATTTCCTTGCTGCCTGTTTGCCTTGATGGGCGCAAGCATATTCTTGTCACTACTGATAAGGATAATTCTTGCAGAATGTTTGATCATGGAGGAGATTCAGTGGTAAAATATTTTGATACAGGTTTGTGAAGGTGATCGTGATTAAAAGCGCTGACGATCAGATTTTTTAAGTGCTGATTTATTGCTAATTACCTCTAAAAAGCTTATATTTGTATAACATTTACAACTAAAAAAGGAGAAACAATGAATAATTTCAATTTCATATCAGTAAATGTAAAATGCCCCCATTGTGGCAAATCATTAATGGATCCTGAACATAAAGTCGATAACGAACCCGGAATAAAATTATTAATAAGCACGCCGCAAAATTCAGGTAAGATTTATCTGAGTTCAATTTACGGTAGCTATAACTTTATATGCGATTTTGAAATAGAAGATGGGACCATTGCTTCCTTTTCTTGTCCGCACTGCAAAGAGGAACTCCAATCGGAGGAACTATGTGAAACCTGTGGCGCCCCAATGTCAAAGGTCAATCTCGACATAGGCGGAAAAATTAGTTTTTGTTCACGCCGGGGCTGCAAGAATCATAATATTGGATTTGAAGATCTTTCACATGCGCTGACAAAATTTTACCAGGAATTCAGCATTGGCAAGCATTCTGTTGATACAACCACGCATGAAATAAAAAAAACTGTCGTACCCGAAGATGAAAGCAAAGAAATTATTGCCAGCGGCACCTTCCTGCAGTCATATTGCCCGTATTGTAAAAAAAGCCTCATCATAAATGATATGATCAAGCTTAAGGTTATGAGAAATGACGGGGAGTCCGGTGAAATTTTGCTGAGCCCTTATCTGAATGTGTTTTCGTCAAAGTCGACGATTTTTCTGCCGGAAGCACAGGAAGTCGCTGATATCAGATGTTTCCATTGTGATAAAAGCCTGATCGTGCCCGATGGGGTGTGCGGAAAATGCGGAACCAAGATTGCTAAAATCCTTGTAAGCGCACGTACCAAGATGATTGATTTTTACATATGTGCCAAAAAAGGGTGTACCTGGCACGGATTGTCAAAAAATGACCTGAATGAGATAAGACTTGAAGACAGCATGGAATGGTGATAGTTGTTTAATTAATGAACCGGTTATGTACCTTTTAATCTAAAAACAATAATATGTTTCAGATTGTAAGAAAACAGGAAATGGCAAAAGGTACGATAATCAGGTTTGATATCAGTGCTCCAAAGATTGCTGCAAAGATCAAAGCAGGCCAGTTTATTATTTTACGCGTTAATGAAACAGGTGAACGGATACCACTGACCGTTGCTGATAAAGATGAGTTTTCCGGGATCATTACCATTATTTTTCAGGTGGTAGGAAAGACAACTGCTTTGTTGCGGTCACTCCATGATGGAGATACCATCAAAGATGTGGCAGGCCCGCTCGGCAAGCCGGCAGAAGTTCAAAAACTTGGAACCGTGATCATGGTTGGTGGCGGTACGGGTATAGCCATTTTACACAGCATTGCCAAAGCGTTTAAGGAGGCCGGCAATTTTGTGATTGGAATAATCGGTGCCAAGGAAAAAGAACTGCTGATCATGGAAAGTGAAATGAAAGCCATTTGCGATGAATTGGTCGTAACCACGGATGACGGGAGTTACGGACAACTTGGCTTTGTCACGCAACCCCTGCAAAAATATCTTGAAGAACGGTACGACATAAAAATGGTTTATGCCATCGGCCCGATCATCATGATGA
>DAOQAT010000030.1:0-35021 GCA_035354195.1 Bacteroidales bacterium
TTAAATCAATGGCCAGTCGTTCCAGCTCTTTTTTGTATTCGAAGTCAGATAATTGTAGTATATTTTTAGAAAATTCATTTTGTAAATCTGCCAATTTTGAAAGTTCAGACACGCTTAGAATTTCACTCTTGTCCAATAATTCAAAGATATGGCTATTGAACTCTTCCTTGATCTTCCTTTCGTCAATTTCCTTTTTATAGTAGCTATCAATGTCAATCGGATATAGTAATTCGTAGGACTGTGAAATAAAATATCTTGTTCCTTTCCCTTGTCCCTCCGAAATTATATACTGATCAGTTAGAAGTTGAGATAAAATTCGTTTAACTGTCGAATAACTTATGAAAGCCGCAAAATTCTTATGAACCTCGCTAGAAGAGCAGTTTGCATGGTCCTTAATAAAATTTAAAATTTCATTTTGTCTCGTTTCCGGCATGATTTTACATTTTATAGCTCACAAATATACGAAATACGGCTCAATTTTCCTCAAAAATGAGCTTTAATTTTTTTATTTTGAGCCATAACGACCGAACAAAGTTGCGCGAATTTTATTCCCCCGTTGTGCGAAGTTTCCGAACTTCGCACTTTTTTTGCCCACCGCCAAAGTCAATTACAAGGCCTTTGAACTCCAGCTATTAGCACCCGCCAAAATTCATACGTCTATTTCTTTGGCTTCTAAATCTTGATCAGCCTTATCGTCCTGAAAAACTTATCATTTCTGGCATTGATAAAATAAACCCCTGCCTTCAGGTCGCTAATATTGATCCGCATTTCTGCTGATGTTAAAATCAACTTACGGCACAACTGTCCCTGCATGTCGAAAATTTCAATTTCCGAATTTTCCACTCCGCCAATCACAATAAAATCTTTGGCAGGGTTAGGATATAACGAAATGCCGGACATACCAACGGTTTCGGTAATACCCGTGGCCGGTGTGTTGCCTGATTTTACGACCAGTGCATCCACGGTGCCGGCGTTGTATAGTGTGGTATCGCCAACAATAATGCTCGTGCTGCCAAGGCTTGCCGCAATTACGAAATTCCGTGAAAGGTCCGGCGCAATGGCGTTGGGGTTGTCGTTGGTAAGCCCGCCGATGGATTTTGCCCACACCACACCGCCATACGAATCGTATTCTGTAACAAAAATATCAGCAAAACCGGCGTTGCTGTTGTTTGTCAGCGGCCATGAACCGAAACTGATCGTCGGGCTTTTGTATATCCCGGTCAGGTAACAATAGCCGAGATAATCAGTGGCCACTGCGTAAGGCTCGTCATCTGCCGTGCTTCCGGCTGCAGTTGCCCACAACACCGTGTTGGCAGGATCATATTTTACTGTAAAAATATCACGGTATCCCGCGCTGGTGAACGTGGTATCACCAATCTGAAGCGTATTCTTGAATGAACCCGTAGCATAACAGTTGTTCTCAGGGTCTACCGCAACAGAATAACCATATGAGTCACCGTTGCAGTTGGCACGGTTCGCCCAGGCCACAGCGCCATTCGGGGCCAACTTAGCTATATACATGTTGATATTGCTTACTTTTTCGAGAACAATGCCATCAAATTTCACTGAATCGCTGTTGAAGTTGCCTGTGATGTAGCTATTGCCCAGCTTGTCCACGGCAATGGATCTGGAAACCTCAATGCCGCCGGTGGTGCCGGTAGCCGATCGCGCCCATAAGGCTGTGCCTTCCGGGTCATATTTAGCCACAAAAATATCAGAATTGCCCCCACCGCTGTTCACCAATGGATATATCCCGAAGTTGATCGATGGGCTGTTGTAATAACCCGTGATATAGCAGTTGCCTATGGAATCAACCACAAGGCCCGTAGGCGTATCTTCATCAGTACCGCCGGCACTTCTGGCCCAGATGCAGTTGTGCTGCGAATCATATTTGGCAAGAAAAATATCATAGGCGCTGGGATTGGAATTTACAAAATGCTCACTGCAAATATCCAGTTGGTTGCCGTCAAAAAGCCCAAGGATAAAATAATTACCGAGCTTGTCAAAAGCGATGTTCGTGATCCGTTCAGCGCCTGTATCACTGATGCCGCCGGTCCACAAAATGTTGCCGCCGGGGCTGAACTCAACTAAATACGCATCCGGGCCATGAGAAAGCGGCAAATCAAAAATGTAGGTATTATAATAGCCGGCGACATAAATGTTGCCTGACGTATCATAGGTAACGGTATAGGCTTCATCATAACTGTTGTCACCGGCATTTGTTGCCCAAAGCCAGTCAGGCGCCTGTGCGTTTGCATGAGGGATGGCTGCATAAAAACACAGTAGTAATAATACATTAAAAAGTGTAATTTTCTTTTTCATAATGTTAAAATTATTACGCAAAAAAATGCGGGTTATTAAATAGTAATTTTCAAAAATGCGAATTATTTTTTTTAATTCACAAATACAAATGTAATTCATTGTAGGCCAAAAGTCAAGGGCAAAAAAATGATCAAAGTGAAACATAAAAAAGGCCTGCACATTCCCATGCAAGCCCTTTTTAATTCTGATCCGCCTCAGCGGACTGCCTTCTGATCCGCCTCGGCGGACTGCCTTCTTAATTCTGAATTCTGAATTCTGACTTCTGAATTCTAATTGTTTCCCTTCACATAATTCACCAGCCCTTTGGCTTTGAAAATGTTCATCAGCTTTTCCGGTAACGGGCTGAAAGTATAGGCTTTTCCGGCGATGGTGATCGTGCCTTTTGGCATGTCAACTTCCACAACATCGCCTTTTTTGTAATTGTCCACCGCTTCGGGAACAACAAGGATCGGCAAGCCCTGGTTTACTGAAGAGCGGTAGAAAATTCGGTTCACCGATTTGCAGATAACCGCCTGTACTCCGGCAAAAGAAAGCCCTACAGCAGGGTGTTCGCGTGAACTGCCGCAACCAAAGTTAAGCCCGGCCATGACGATATCTCCGGCTTTTACCCGTTCAGCAAAACTTTCATCAACGCCTTTAAAAAGGTAAGGCATGATCTTATCACCTTCGGAGCTGTTGATATTATACGTGAGGTTGCCGGCAAACATCTGGTCGGTATTCATGTTGTCAATATCCTGATAGCCCCAGACTCCCTTATCGTAGCGGTCTTCGCCTTTCTGCACCTGTACGGTATGGCTTTGTTCTTTGGCATACGGGAATTTATCATTCGCGGTAATGCCTCTGGGATCGGTGATTTCGCCTTTCAGCGCTGAATAAGCCACGGTAGCCGGTGAAGCAAGGTATATGTTTGCTTTTTCATTGCCCATGCGGCCCAAAAAATTCCGGTTGGCGGTAGAGATCACATTATAATTGTCGGCCGGTATGCCCTGCCCTGTACCAAGACAAGGCCCGCACGAAGGCGACAGGAAATTGGCGCCGGCATTCAGCAAATCAATAACCAGACCTTCATCCATGGCCTGTTTGTATATTTCCATTGAAGCAGGAATCACCAAAAGTTGAAATCCTGCCGGTATTTTCTTGCCTTTTAATATTTCCGCAGCAATACGTATATCTGAAATACGGCCGTTTGTGCACGTTCCGATCAGTGCCTGGTTGAGTTTGGTTCCCTGAACTTCAGAAACAGCTTTCACATTATCAACATGATGCGGCGCTGCAACTACGGGGAATATCTCATTCAGGTCGATCGAAAATTCTTTCAGGTATCGTGCGTCGGCATCGGCCCAGGTTCCCGGGGTTTTTGCACCGATAAAATCCCAAAGCACTTCATCAGCAGGGAAGACAGCATTTTTGGCTCCCATTTCCGAAGAAAGGTTGGAAACGGTCATCCGGTCAGCAATGCTCAGCGACCTCACGCCTTCGCCATGGAATTCAATCGACATATAATCGGCGCCGTCAGACCCCATCATCCCGATGATCCATAAAGCAAGGTCTTTGGCATAAACGCCCTTGTTCAACTTTCCTTTCAGTGAAATTTTGATGGATTCGGGAACGCGGAACCAGGTCTCACCCTGTTTCCACAAGCCGGCAGTTTCGGTGCGGTCGATACCGGCCGCAAAAGCATTGAAAGCCCCTGCGGTGCAGGTGTGGCTGTCGCTTCCGACAATGATCATATTTGGCCGGGCATACAATGACATCAATTGATGGCAAATGCCGTTGCCCACATCATGAAATTTTTTGATTCCCTGTTTTGCCACAATATCCCGGATCTTTTGGTAATCGTTGGCAAGCTTGGTATTGGTAGGTGGTGCGTTATGATCGAGCACGATCAGCAACTGTTCAGGATATTTTACCTTTTCACCTCCCATTTTGGTAAATGTCGCGTTGATACTGGCTGTGTTATCGTGCGAGAGCACGATGTCGGGCTTTTTGAAAACGATACTTCCGCAATCGGCGCCCAGAATTTTTTCTGCATAGGTTTTTCCTGACATAATAGTTTTTTTTAGTTCCTGACAAAGTTAAAAGCAATTTCTTAATTGTAAAAATTTATATTAATATTTTACTACTGCCCGATATAAAATTTGAGAAATGCTTAAAGTGATGATGATAAATCTATTCATAGTGCATCATTTTTTTTGGACTTATTTTTATTTTAGCTAAAAAGAAAGATTCATCATTTTATGCTTTGATAAAGTGCAACATAATACCCTTAATACCTCCGTGGTTTAGTGGCTTAGTGGCATAGTGGCTTAGTGGCTTAGTGGCTCAGTGGCTTAGTGGCATAGTGGCATAGTGGCTTAGTGGCTCAGTGGCTCAGTGGCTTAGTGGCTTAGTGGCTTAGTGGCTTAGTGGCTTAGTGGCTCAGTGGCATAATTATTAAATTATATTTGTCGGTTAGTTATAATATTTATTCAATCGTGATAATAACTACTGAACTGCAGAAATTTTCAGTTTTTCCAACTTTACTATGCCCATTTCAGTACATTTGCATGGGCATCCGATTTGAATCATCAGCATTATTACAAACAAAATGAACTATTTTGTTGATAAATAGCGATAAAATAATGATTAAATGACATTTACATGGAAAATAATTCGTAACTTTACATTATAATTCTGACATTACATGAAAAAATCATTTTTGTTCTTTCTGTCCATACTAATTTCTTCTTTGATTTCATATACTTCGGCCCAGCAATGGATGAGGGCGCCTTACCTTGAAAAAACCAAAAGCGAAGCAAATTTTTACGATATTCAAAAAGCATTTTATAAGTTTTGGGGTGACAAACCCTATGAACGCAGCAAAGGCTACAAACAATTCAAACGCTGGGAATATGATATGCAGCCGAAATGTTTCCCCGATGGAAAAATCCCCGATCCATTAAAATATTATCAGGAATACAAAAAATTCCTGTCCGCTCTTACACCCGTTAACAAATCAAAATCAGGCACTATGTGGACTCCGCTTGGATTAAACTCATGGACCAACGGTAACAGCGGTTATAATCCCGGCAACGGCCGCCTGAATGCCGTAACGGTTGATATGAACAACCGGGATAATATTTATGTTGCCGCTCCTTCCGGAGGCATCTGGGCAACCAAAGACGGCGGCATGTCGTGGAACACCACCTTTGACACCATGCCAGTATTAGGAACTTCCACCATTGCCATACACCCGCAAAACCCTGACATCATATACATCGGCACGGGAGACCGCGATGCCTGGGACACCAAAGGCACCGGGATCTATAAATCCATTGACGGAGGCTCTTCCTGGACGGCAACCGGCCTCCATTACGGCCCATCGAACCGAAACATTAACAAAATAATCATTAACCCGTTAAACCCTGATCGTGTTTTTGCAGCTTGCAATAATGGAATTTACAGCACCAAAAACGGTGGAACTACCTGGCAGTTGATCTATAATGGCAGTGAAGTAAAAGATCTTAAATATAAACCTAATGATACAACGGTGATTTATGGCAGCGGACCTTATTTTGTCAGGTCGGCAAACGGTGGTAGTACTTTTACGAAAAACACCACAACCCTGCCTCATGATACCGTGAGAATTGAACTTGACGTGACCGCAGCCAACCCTGATTATGTGTATGTGGTTGTTTCCAGGCCCGACAATACCTTTGAAGGTGTTTACCGTTCCGATGATGCAGGCCTCACATTTATTCCGCGATGCAATGCCCCAAATATCCTTGGTTATTCGGAACTTGGTGATGATAACGCCGGCCAGGCATGGTACGACCTCGCTATAGCAGTGTCACCGAATAATGCCAACGAGGTTTTTGTCGGCGGTGTCAACGTATGGAAATCGATGGATGGGGGCCAGAATTTTGCCGTTAACACTATGTGGTATACCGGAAGCCCCTATACCTACATCCATTGTGATATTCATTCGCTGAATTTTTATGGTGATACCTTATATTGCGGTAGCGACGGCGGAATTTTTTACACGGCCGACCATGGAAATTCCTGGTTAGATATCAGCACCGGGCTTGGCATTGCACAGTTTTACGGAATGGGCAGTTGCGAGTCGGCACCATACACCATAGCAGCAGGCGCCCAGGATATAGGATCGAATGTATTGAACAACGGACAATGGACACATGTCTTCGGCGCCGATGGCATGGAAGCCATAGTAAATAATTTTGATCCGCAGAACATATATGTGTCTTATCAGAGCGGAGGGATTTTAAAATCATCGGACGGCGGAAACAATTTTGATAACGCCAAACCATATGACACTATTGACGGAGGCTGGTTTACACCTTATGTGATGGACCCCAATAATGGCGAAATTCTGTATGCAGGTTTTCAGGAAATATATAAGACTACCGACGGCGCGGCTTCCTGGACTCAAGTCACCAATAACCTGACCAATGGTTTTGCATTGGAAAATCTTGCCGTGGCGCCATCCGACAACAATTACATCTACGCTTCCGAAAGCAGGTACCTGTATGTCACTACCGACGGCGGTTCAAACTGGTCCACTTACGAACCATCAAATGGTATGTATATTACCGGAATAGCCGTGGATCCAGATAATCCGCAGCGGTTATGGCTCACCCTGACTTCTTCATACAACGACAAAGTTCTTTTTTCTGCAGATGCCGGCAGTACGTTCAGTAACATCACCGGCAACCTGACCAGCATGGGATTTAATTGTATTGCCTACCAGAAAAATGCTAATGATGGCCTGTATGTTGGTACCGAGATCGGAATTTTCTTTAAAGATTCCACCATGGCAGAATGGATCCCATATAACTACGACCTCCCGAATGTAAAAATCTCAGAGCTCGAAATAAATTATTCGATCGGGATGATACGCGCCGCAACCTACGGAAGAGGTATTTGGGAAGCCCCGCTTTACAATTGTGTTGGGATCACGGAAATTGCACCGGCATTAAAATTCGAAGTGTATCCCAACCCTGCCAAAGATATGTTGAATATCCGGTTTGAACAGGCCACACAAGATAAAAATGAAATTAACCTTTTTAATGTGGTGGGCACCTTGACAAAACAGAAAGAAGTGAGCAGTGGCACAACTCATGTAAATTTTGATGTCTCACATCTGGCTCCCGGCACCTATTTCCTGAAAGTAAGCAATAGCAAGGGTTCTGCAACAAAAAAAGTAGTGATCGCGAATTAATTATTTGCGAATAAAATGCGGCATTTCAAAAGGTATTTCCAGCGATAATTCCGCATAACCTTTAAATTCACCATCCTCAATGCGGGGAACCTGATGGATCAGTTTTTTGATCCCGTTCTTTTCTATGGTATACGAATTGGGCTGATGTGTCAGCAGCATTTTTGCAAGTGTGCTTTTAGCCGGTTCAGGGTGGCAATCCAGCAGGTTTTTTCCCAACAGATCAGCGCCTCCGTATTTCTGGAACGTAAGGGCGGATTTGTCATTCATATAAACAATCACCCCGTTTTCATCGCATAGGGTTACCGCCACATTGAGGCCTTTAAAATAGTCGATATTCATACGTTATTTTTCTCGTTATAAAATTTACAAATCTCACTAATTCCGCACGTTTCACACAAAGGCTTACGCGCCTGGCAGACATATCTTCCATGCAGGATCAGCCAGTGATGGGCAATGCCAATATACTTCTCAGGTATATTTTTTACCAGCTGTCTTTCTGTTTCAAGCGGGGTTTTTGCATTGGTGGTAAGCCCGATGCGTGCAGCCACTCTGAAGACATGGGTATCGACAGCCATAGCCGGTTTTTTGAAAACTACTGCCACCATCACATTGGCAGTTTTACGGCCTACACCGGGAAGTTTTTGCAAATCATCAATATTATCCGGCATAACACCCTTAAAATCTTTTATCAGCATGCGGCTCATCCCCAGCAGGTTTCTGGCTTTGTTATTGGGATAAGAACAGCTTTTAATCAGTTCAAAAACTTCCGCTTCTGTAGATTTTGCTAATGATTTTGCATCCGGGAATTTCTTAAAAAAAGCAGGAGTAATCAAATTTACCCGTTTGTCGGTACACTGCGCTGATAAAATCACAGCCACCAGCAACTGGTAAGGATCGGTATAAACGAGCTCGGTGTCGGCCTGCGGCCGGTGCTTTAAAAAATACTCAATAACGAATTCGTAGCGTTGTTTTTTTAAAATCATAATAAAAGGAAAAATGCAAAGATAAAAAAAGCCCCCGTCGATCCGGGGGCTTCATGATTAGTTTTTCATCATCGTTCTCAAATCGGGCTCACACAGGTTTAAAACCGTAAGCGCTTTTGAATACGAAATAATTTTACTTACCAGGTCTTCGGGAGGATTTACCATGCTATTTTCAATAAGTTGCCTCGTGCCATTAAGAAGTTCATATTCTTCGTTCAATGATTCATCGGTGATAAGCAGGCTTTCCATAACAGCATCGTCAGACATTTCGCAAGGTTTTCCGTAAGTGTGTAGTAAAATTTGTTCAAGGGTCAAGGTTTTGTTCATAGGCAATTTTTGTTTGTAAATACATTTAACTATACAATTAACGGCGGTTATTTTGCCTTATTGTGAGACAGTTAAAAAAAATTTCCGTAAGTCATATATACTTTGTACAACATACATCCTCGCTGTTGATAATTAAAATAAATGCAAATCTCACCAATGAAAATAAAGACTATTGCACATTATTCATTCATGATGTGTAGATTTGCACCTTGAAAAGAAAGTCCGAAAATTTGTTTGCACCTACCCTGATGAAACCCCGATACCTTTTTGTCTTTTTAAGTGCATGCCTGATGATTTTATTAGCTTCGGTTTGCATAGGGCAGACAGTAACTATCAGTGTAAAAAGTCCGGATAGAAAACCATTACCCGGTGCATCCGTTCAAATGACCCGGGTTGCCGACTCAGTTATAAAATACAATGTAACCGATCAGTCAGGAATAGCGCGCTTTGAAGGCCTGACAAATTCTTTGTATGTATTAAAAATAAGTTACCTTGGTTTTCAGACGAGGGAAGAAACCATCATGGTAAAGCCTGAAGGCGTGAACCTTGAGTACCGGCTGAAAGAAGATGCTGTTGCGCTGGGTGAAGTTACCGTGGCTGCTCAAAGGCCGTTGATCCGGCAGGAAGACGACAAGATGATCATCGATCCGCTTCCGTTGATCAATTCAAGCACCAATACGCTGGAGATCCTTGAAAAAACTCCGGGATTATTTGTTGATCAGGATGGCGGCATTTACCTATCAAGTACTTCAACGGCTGCCATCTATATTAATGGCAGGGAACTCAAAATGAGCAACCAGGATATTTCCACCCTGCTTCGGAGCCTTCCTCCTAACAGCGTTCAGCAAATTGAAGTATTGAGGACACCTTCCACCAAATATGATGCTGCCAGCTCCGGTGGTATAATAAATATCGTGCTTAAAAAAGGTGTGAAATTAGGCCGATTTGGATCGGTCAGCGCAGGAATGAACCAGGGATTTTACGGGAACCAGTTTGCCGGTTTCAGCATCAACGGCAGCGGGGATAAGAGCACCTATTACCTCAATGCCAATTACAACCATAATGACAAACTGGAAGAACTAAATTCATACAGGGATCTCACATCAGATACAACGCTAAGCCAGAAAGCACGCACCCGGGACCAGGGGCATCAGGCCTATCTTGGTTATGGGCTGAACTATGATTTCAGTAAAAAAGTGAATTTCAGCTATGATGGCAGGATCAACGCCAGCTTTACGAAAACTACCACCGCAAGCAACAACCAGATTAATAATATGGAACAACTGCTTGGCGAAAGCGACAACCAAATCCATAACGGTTCAGCATTTATCAATCTTCAACAAGACTTTGGCCTGTTATGGAAAATTGACACCGGCGGATCGGAATGGGATACCAAACTAAGTTATAATTTCAACAACAATAGCACAGCGCAACATTATAGCAATACCTATGTAACACCTTTCACGGCACTGTTTCAGGGAGAAGGTGATAACGGGCAAAACAGGCACTTTGCCATTCTCCAGTCGGACTTTACGTACCAGTTTCCACGCAAAATAAAGCTGGAGACAGGCATCAAGAGTTCATACCAGTATTACAACAGCGATGCAGATTATTTTATCAATCAAAACGACAGCCTGCTATCCGATCCATCGCGCACCAATGCATTCAATTATCAGGAAAACATTAACGCGGCATACCTGCAGGCCTCCAAAACTTTTGGCAAATCCCTTGTCGTTAAAGCCGGCGTGCGAATGGAGCATACTTATATGGCCGGCCACCAGACGGTTCCTTCCGACACGAGCTTCGTCATCAACCGGGTGGACTGGTTTCCGTATATTTATATAAGCCGCAGGATTCTCAAGATTTTTGGCATTGAGTTAAAAGGCTACCTGATTTACCGAAGGACCATCAGCCGTCCGGGATACCAGAGCCTGAACCCATACATCAAATATGTGAACGAGTTTTTATCCGAAACGGGAAACCCTGCGCTGAAACCACAATTTACCGATAATTACGAAATCAATGTGAGTTATGAAGACATGCCCATATTTGCTTTTGGGCAGAACTTTACCCGGGATGTTTTTTCGAATGTGGTTTATGAAGATGAAAACCAAAAGGGGGTATTACTTAAAACATACGACAATTTAGGAAAAAACCGTGAAACATATTTCAGGCTGATGATCGGATACCCGCCGGGTAAAAAGTATTTTTTTGCGTTGGGCACGGAATATAGTTATAATCATTATGATGGTATTTATGATAACCAGCCATTATCGTTCAGCAATGGAAGCTGGCGCCTCTATACGTTCCATTCGCTCACACTCTGGAAACATACCAGGATCAACCTGTTTGGGTTTATGATGATAAACGGGCAGCAGAATTTTTATAAACTCAAAAATTTTGGCCAGCTGAATATCGGTATCAGCCAATCATTATTAAACAACAAACTCAACATATCCATAAATGCCCGTGATATCTTCAGGACCATGGACACAAAATTCGAACTCAGCCAGGGTTCCATTTACACATATGGCGACAGGTATTCCGACACTCAGCGTATTGGTATAAGCATACGATACAATTTCGGGATGAAGAAAAAAGAAGAACGGCGCGGCATGAATCCCTTTGACGAGGTGGAATAAAAAAACCGGAATCACTCCCGGTTTTTCAATAATTATATTCTGTATTATTACGCTGTCAGTATCAGTTCTTTCTCTTCAATCAGCTTCCGCAGGTTTATCAGAGCATAGCGCATTCTTCCCAAAGCGGTATTGATGCTCACGTTGGTAGATTCGGCAATATCTTTAAAGCTCATATCATAATAATGCCGCATAATAAGGACTTCCTTTTGCTCTGCCGGCAAGTAATCGATCAGCGAACGGACATCGCTGTGTATCTGATCATGTACCATTTTATCCTCGATGGAGCCATCAAGAATCTTTATGGAATCAAAAATATCATAGTCGTCATTATTTTCGACTATCGGAATACGTTTTGATTTTCTGAAGTGGTCAATGATAAGGTTGTGTGCAATACGCATCACCCATTGAAGGAATTTTCCTTCTTCTTTGTAAGTACCGGTCCTTAAAGTATTAACAACCTTTACAAAAGTATCCTGAAAAATATCCTCCGAAAGATGGGTATCTTTAACAACCATCAGGATGTAGGTAAAAACTCTTTTTTTATGCCGGTTGATAAGGACTTCGAGACTTGAATGGTTACCGGATAAATAACTATCAATTAAGGCCTGGTCGTTGGCTAACTGAAGGGACATATTTACCTCCTTTTTTAAGTTTATAAAAATTTAAGGTAAATAGTTTATCCGATAAATGTCCTCCAGTTTTGGTTAAAGGTTAAATATTCAACGATGAAATTAAAATAATTATTGCTTGGGAAATAATTTTGACAAAGATAAATCAATTTCATACAAATTGCAAGACTTATTTTATAATTTTGATAAAAAATTAAGATTTTTTAAGTTAATAAAACGCTGACTGATGAACCTACCTGACCTTGACTCGCTAAGTGCCAAAGAATTTATCATTATCAAAAATGCCCGGGTTAACAATCTGAAACACGTAAGCCTCGCGTTTCCCAGGAATAAACTGATTGTTATCACCGGCTTGTCCGGATCGGGAAAATCATCGTTAGCATTCGACACCCTATACGCCGAAGGCCAGCGCAGGTATGTCGAAAGCCTGAGTTCATACGCGCGTCAGTTTCTTGGCCGTATGCCAAAGCCCGAGGTAGATTATATAAAAGGTATTTCCCCTGCCATCGCTATTGAGCAAAAAATTAAAACACACAACCCGCGCTCAACAGTCGGAACATCCACCGAGATTTATGATTACCTGAAACTGCTTTTTGCCCGGATTGGAAAAACCTTTTCTCCGGTATCAGGTAAGGAAGTCAGAAAAGACAGCACCACAGATGTAGTTGATTTTGTTCTTGCCCGGACGCCAGGTTCCTTGGTTTATGTGGAATGCCCTCTTGTAATCAACAATAACCGTACGGCCGAAGAACAGTTAAAGACTTTGCAGCAACAGGGATTCCGAAGGCTTGACTTCCAGGGCGACCTCGTGACGATAGATGATGTCAAGGACAGCGGAAAAAAAATCAATGCCAAAACTCAGGTCAATATTGTCATTGACCGTCTACAAATCAACGCCGACACCATCAACAACAGGGATCGGATTGCAGACTCCGTACAGACGGCCTTTTATGAAGGGGGCGGGCAATGCCTGGTTGTTACTGAAAACAATGGAATCAAAGACCAGCGTTCGTTCTCGGATAAATTTGAACTTGACGGAATGTCGTTTGAAGAACCGTCGGTAAATCTTTTTACATTCAACAATCCTTACGGCGCCTGTAAGGTTTGCGAGGGTTTCGGAAGCGTTATCGGCATTGATGAAGACCTGGTGGTTCCCAACAAAACGCTTTCCATTTACGAAGAAGCGATTGCCTGCTGGAAGGGTGAAAAAATGAGTGAATGGAAAGATCAGCTGGTAAAGAATGCTTATAAGTTCGATTTCCCGATCCACAAACCATTCATGGAATTATCGGCAGAACAAAAAGAGCTGCTTTGGAAAGGAAATGAATATTTTGGAGGTATCAACGATTTTTTCAAATATGTGGAAAGCCAGACATACAAAATTCAATACCGTGTGATGCTGGCCCGTTACCGCGGCAAGACGGTCTGCCCCGACTGCAACGGAACACGCTTACGTAAGGATGCGTCCTATGTTAAAATTAATGGAAAATCAATCATCGATCTGGTGCTGATGCCGGTTACGGAGGTACAGAAATTTTTCAGGTCTGTTAAATTGAACGATTACGAAACTCAGGTGGCAAAAAGAATTCTTCTGGAGATCAATGCCCGCCTGCAGTTCCTGACCGATGTCGGCCTTGGCTATCTTACCCTGAATCGCGCATCCAATTCCCTTTCCGGAGGAGAATCGCAGCGTATCAATCTTTCCACAGCCTTGGGTAGCAGCCTTGTCGGGTCTATGTATATTCTTGACGAACCCAGTATCGGGCTTCATCCGCGTGACACAGAGCGGCTTATCTCCGTACTGAAACGCTTACGTAATCTTGGAAACACAGTCATCGTTGTTGAACACGACGAAGATATCATCAAATCTTCAGACCAGATTGTGGATATCGGCCCAATGGCAGGAATCCACGGTGGTGAACTGGTGTTTCAGGGAACCTATGAGGAACTTCTGAAGTTTCCTGATTCACTGACATCAAAATACCTGAACAAATCCACATCCATACCGCTGCCAAAGCTCCGCAGGCCCTGGAAACAATATATCGAAGTTGTCGGCGCTCACGAAAACAACCTGAAAAACATCAGCGTCAAATTCCCGCTCAACGTGCTGTCCGTGATCACCGGGGTAAGCGGTTCGGGAAAGACCACATTGGTGAAACAAACGCTGTATGCTTCTTTAAGAAAGATCTATGGCGGGTACTCCGAAAAAACCGGAAAACACGTCAAACTGATTGGCGATATTGACCGTATCGGAAATATCGAATATGTGGACCAGAACCCGATCGGAAAATCTTCGCGGTCAAACCCGGTGACCTATATCAAAGCCTACGACGAAATCCGCAGCCTGTATGCAGATCAGCAGCTTTCGAAATTAAGGGGATTCAAACCCGGATATTTCTCTTTTAACATCCCCGGCGGGCGTTGCGAAGAATGCCAGGGCGACGGGTTTGTCAGCATTGAGATGCAGTTTATGGCCAACATCCAGCTGGTATGCGAAAGTTGCGGTGGAAAACGGTTTAAAGACGAGGTGCTCGATATTACCTGGCATGATAAAAATATCAGCGATGTACTCGACATGACCATAGAAGAAGCTTTGATATTTTTCGATAGCCATGGAAAGAAAAATTCCACAGAAGCACATATCAGCGGTAAGCTGAAACCATTGGTAGATGTTGGACTTGGATATGTCAAGCTCGGGCAACCCTCGAGCACACTCAGCGGCGGTGAGGCGCAGCGCTTAAAATTAGCCAGTTTTCTTTCAAAAGGCAGTGTAGACAGGCCTACCATGTTCATTTTTGACGAGCCTACCACCGGCCTTCACTTTCATGATATCCACAAATTGTATGAAGCTTTTAACGCGCTAATTGATAATGGCCACACCATCGTTGTGATTGAACATAACATGGAGTTGATCAAATGTGCCGACTGGCTGATTGATTTAGGCCCTGAAGGAGGTAACGAAGGCGGTTACGTGGTATTCGAAGGCACACCGGAGGATATGCTCGCCAATAAAAAATCCTACACTGCGAAATTCCTGAAAGAAAAACTGAAACCATAGTAACAACCCTGATAACCTGCACATTCCTCCCGAGCAAATAAAAATTTTTGACACATATAAAATATTAACAGTTTTTTTAATTATTTTTACAAGACAAATAATTAAATGAAAAAATATATATCCATTTTACTTTGTTCCATTGCCACCAACGCCTTTGGTCAGTTTACTACCCCTGAAGCGATTTCTTCTGGTGGCGACAGTTACAGTCAGCCATTTGGTAAAATGGAAGTTACCATTGGCGAAACGGTGATTGAAACGCTTAACGAAAATAACATCTTTCTCACTCAGGGTTTCCAGCAAAGCCATTTTTTTGCTGTTACTATAGAAGAAAATACCTTGTCGGAAGATATTGATTTCAGTGTTTTTCCGAATCCGGCAACCGATGAACTTAATATTTTATGGAATATTGACGAAACTGTGTTGATTTTTTTATATGACCTTAAAAGCAACCTTCTTTATGTAGATAATATGGAAAAAACTTCACGTATCAAGGTTGCTGATTATGCTTCCGGTGCATATTTGTTGCGGCTTAGTGCTGGTATAGAACAAAAGACGGTGATTATCCAAAAATTAAAGTAATTCAAATCATTATGAAAAAAATATTGTTACTCTTTGCATTTATTATTTTTGCTGTTGGCCTATATGCACAGACACCGCAGGTGTTTAAATACCAGACGGTGGTTCGTGATGCTGCCGGCGCTGTTTATGCAAACAGAATAGTGTCATTTCGTATCAGCATATTGCGTGACAACCCTGCTGGAACATCTGTTTATGTAGAAACACATAACACCACAACCAATGATTTTGGGATAGTAAATTTGAATATAGGTTCAGGTAGTATTGTTTCGGGCAGCTTTGTGGCTATAGACTGGGGCACACACGAACATTTTGTTAAAACAGAAATTGATATGGCTGGAGGCAGCGATTACCAGTTTATGGGAACCTCTCAGTTATTGTCTGTACCTTATGCATTGTTTGCCGGAAAAAGCGCCAATGCTGCTGATGATTTTGATAAAGATAGCACAAATGAAATCCAAACAATCTCAGAAGTTGGCAATACTGTAACTCTCAACAAAAACGGTGGCTCTTTTACTGACAGTGATAACCAAATCTTAAGTCTTAATGGCTCCCTATTACAAATAAGTAATGGAAATACTGTTCAGCTTGGAGGAACAGTTGACTTGGACTGGGACCCATTAAATGAAATTCAAAATCTTTCAATTAATGGTAACTCTGTTACAATAAGTCAGGGTAATACTATTGTTTTGCCTCCTCAACTAGATCCCGACTCTACAAATGAATTACAAATAATTTCAAAGGTCGGCAGCACAATTACTCTTTCCAATGGCGGGGGTAGTGTAACAGACAGCGACAACCAGAATCTTAGTAGCACAACAAACGGCACACAAAGAACAATTAATATTTCAGGGGGTTCTTCTACGAATATTGATATTGCTGATAATGACAACAGTAATATAAATGAGCTTCAAATACTCTCATACTCTAATGATACATTAAGTCTTTCTCAAGGAAATTATGTAGTATTGCCAAAGAATTATGACAATGATTCAACAAACGAGATTCAGAGTTTATCAATTAATTATAAGACATTAAAGATTTCAAGCGCAGATAGTGTTATTATTAATTATGGACCGACATTCATCAGGACTCTTTTAACAACAATATCAACAAACGGATGGAATACTATTGATATTTCACCTTATGTGCCTGTTAATGCTTCTGCCATTATACTTGAAGTCCAATTTAGTGGCTGGAATGGTTTAACATGTAGGAAAAATTCATCATCAATTAATACAGCTCACATATACGCAAGTAATGGAATTTATCAAATGACTGTTCCGATTGATAATAATAGAACTTTTCAAGCGTCTATTGATAATACTTCAACTTCGGTTATTATTTTTTTAAATGCTTATTACTAAAAAATTAATATGGATAATAAAACGGTTGAAACGATTCTGATACTTACCAGACTGAATAATTGTATTCAAATGTATTTTAAGCCTTATGACAACTTGGTTAAAAGAGCAGAAGAAAACTCTTCACAAGATGATGAAATAAGAAATGACTCTGAAACACTTATTACCCTTCTTGCAATAGAGTTAATTATACGGATTGAGGCTTATAAACAAGAATGGAAATATTTTGAAAAAATTGAAAATGGACAAGACAAAAAAAAGGTTGAGATACTAACTAAAGTATGTAAACCTATTTGGGTGAGAATAGACGAATATACTGATATGAAAGAATTTAGAGACACATGTCTTGCCCATAATTTCAGACTAAGAAAAAACAATGATTATTATTGCATTTTTACACTTCCTAAAAAAGAATATACAAAATTACCCAGTACCTTAAATGAGTTTTTTCTTTTGACAGAACTGATATATTGTATGACAAACATAGTCAAGGTTTTATTTAATGAAGAATTTATTGAATCTCAGAAAAATACGGCTCAAATATATAATCCAAAGAGACAAAATAATATCGAAATTGATTTTAGAAATGAGCTGGCTACAATATTAATATCCGCTGTTGAAATATCAAATAGTTTACCTAAGAATTATGGATTAGATGTTCAAATTAATAGACATATTTCAAAATGGTCGTGAGATTAATAATTTATTTAAAAATAATCAAACTTATTAATAAATATTCGAGTGTAAATAAAGCAATATAAATAACAACATCATCAACCGTATTATCAAGCAAAGCAAACCCGAAAGCATTATTCTTTTTGCCCAGCAAGCTGATGAAGAGGTTTGCAGTCATCGGATGACTACAAACCAAAATAGAAATAAAAAAATAAAGTGATGAAGTCATCCGATGACAATCACAAAAGGGAAATTGAAAATACATAAACCAATGAGACTGCAGGCTAACATCTTTTTATCAGGTTTCATATTAATTGCCATCGTTTTTTCTGCTTGCACCAAAATCAGCAGCAAGCGCGAAATGGCAATTACTACTGATGAAATCATTGTGGCCAATTCTCAAATCACTGCTAAAGGTACTCTTGTTGACCTTGGTGATAATGAAATTAATAGTTACGGCTTTTGTTGGTCAACATTATCAATGCCTACGATCAATGATAATGTTTTAGCTTTTAACAACCAGCCGCAAACAGGCGCTTATAGCGGTTTAATTTATAATGTTTTGCCAAACAATTCTTATCATATAAGAGCCTATATGGATGATGGCGAAAAAATTGTGTATGGCGAAGATTTGACTTTTATGCCCATTACAGATAGTTTGCTTTTAACAACCGATAATGTTTCGTTTCTTTCTTCTACTTCTGTTAATATAAAGGGTACAGTGAACAATGTGGGTTCATTACTTTTGCAGGATTTTGGTTTGTATTGGGCAGAAGTTACAAGCCCTTCCGGTCCTGTTAGCATCATCTCATTAGGCAGCTTGAACCATGATACAGTTTTTAACAGCACGTTATCAAATCTTATAACAACTAAGCCATATTATGCGAGAACCTTTGTCCGCATTGATAATACTCAGACTTTGTTAGGGAATGTACTCACATTTTCGATACCCGACCTTGTTGTTACAACGGATACAGTTCAATTTAGTGGATCAACCGCATATCTTTTTGGGACTATTGTCAGTTTAGGTATTCCGGCAGTAAGCGAACATGGCTTCTGTTGGGCAGTAACTACTTCATATCCCAGTGTGAATAATAACAAAATTATTCTTGGCCCGGCAACACAAACAGGTTCATTTAATGGAAATTTGCCTGGCTTAACTATTGGCACTACTTATTATTACCGCGCTTATGCCACTGATGGCGCCTATATTAAATACGGCTCAATAAAGCATTTTATACCATAAGAATATTAAGAATGACAATCCATAAATATAAGCATCCAATATTAAAAAACAAAAACTTATTATTTGTTTTTTTGCTTTTGTTTTATTCGCCCTTATTCGGGCAAAAATACAATGCCGCACTTATTGAAAATGTGTCATTTAAATTTAATGGTGAAAATGTAGAGATTACTTATGACATTAGCAATGCAAGGCCCGATGCCTTGTTCTCCGTTAACATTGAATTTTATAAAGAACCCGGTGAGCTTTTAAATATTGAAAGCCTAACTGGCGATATCGGCACATCAATAAAAGGTGGTACGGGAAAAAAAATAATCTGGAAATCAAGAAAAGACGGATACATCATTGATGATGATGCTTATGTGAAAATTAAAGCAACATCTGAAGCGTTTGTACCAGCGGGTAGCCATATTGCAAAGTCATTGTTGGTGCCGGGCTGGGGCGATTATAAAATTTGCAACGGAAACTATCATTTTATATATGGCGTGGCCGCTTACGGAAGTCTTGGTGCTTCTATTGTTTATTACAGCCTTGCAAACACTAACAGGAAAAACTACTTGAACAGCATGGAAATTGAAAAGCGCAATAATTTTTACAATACGTATACCAACCAAAAAACCTTGTCCTATGTTTTTGCGGCTACGGCAGCAGCTATTTGGGTTTATGACATTGTAAAGGTTGCTGTTAAAACATCGCGCCTTAAAAAAAGTATTACTCCGGAACGAAGCAACTATTATTACGATATAAGTAAGAAAGTTATTGCCGGTACAAGCAGGGTTCAATACCTGAATACCAAAATAGCCTATGACCTGGCAATGGATGATGCAAAAGAAATGTTTGATAATAAAGATTATGTTGCAAGCCGTAATGCCTATTTACATGCATCGGAATTAAGTCCTAATGAAACATTACCAAAAGAAAAGATCGCTGAGATAGACAAAATACTTGCAGAAATAAAAGCCCTAAACGATAAATACAATGCGGCTGAAGCAAAAGGCGATTCGCTTTTCAATGCCGGTCAATATGAAGCCGCAAAAAATGCGTTTAATACTGCCTTGAAATATAAACCAGATGAAACTTATCCGAAGAAAAAAATTGTTGATGCTGATAATGCGCTGAAGAAGATTGCACTGGACCAAGAATACAACAATTATATTGCAAAAGGCGATAATTCTTTTAATGCAAAAGATTATGAAAATGCCAAAATCTTTTACAACAATGCAAAAAAACTTAGACCAAATGCCGCTTACCCGGAAAGTAAAATTCAGGAAATAAATCAAAAACAGGAACAAATTGCCCAGCAAAAAAAGGAAGAAGAATTCAATGCTATGGTCAGGCAAGGTGATGCTGCGTTTAATAAAGGAGATTATGTTGCAGCATCAAATTACTATGATAAAGCAAAAACCATTAATCCCAGTGATTTAAAAATTGCCTCTAAACTTGATATAGCATTGAAAAAGATCGATCAAATTGCTCGTGCAGAGGAAGAAAAATGGGAAAAAGAAGAACAAAAGAAAAATGATAAGAATTACAAACAGGCAATAATTGACGGTGATGCGGCATACAATAACAAAGAATATGACAAAGCAAAAACCTGTTATCAGACTGCATCTACAATCAAACCAACGGAATCATATCCGAAAAACAAAATTATTGCAATTAATAAACTTATAGCAGCCGCAGAAGTCAAGATAGCTGAAAACACATCTTTTGATTTACCCTCTTTATTTGAAAAATGCAAACCTGCAGTTTTTTTCGTTGTTACATCAGATTATGTAGATCAATATCAAGGTTCTGGTTTTTTTATTACAAGCTCTGGTGTTGGTATAAGTAATTATCATGTGTTTAAAGGTACATATGAATCTGAAGCTACTATTTATACTGAAGATGGTAATTCCTATAAAATAGAAAAAGTATATGAGAAAGATGAAGATCTGGACTACATAATTTTCAAAGTGAGTAAGCCAAATGGTAAAACATTTCCAAAATTGAAAATTGCATCAAAAACACCAAAGGTAGGTGAAAATGTTTTTGCGATAGGCAATCCTGAAGGTTTGGAAAAGACACTTTCAACAGGGATAGTTTCTGGAATCCGTGGTGATAATGATGAATATATTCAAACGAATACAGCTATTACACATGGTAGTAGTGGCGGTCCTCTTTTCAATAGTAAAGGAGAAGTTATCGGTATAACTTCAATGGGGGTGCAAGAAGGCAGTCTGTTTTTTGCATTAAATATTCAAAAAATACCTTATTGGAAATACCTGAGTTATTAATGCAAGAAAAGTTTATTCTATTTCTGCAAATAAATCGTAAACTTCAGCGCCGGTAATTTTCACAGAATAAAAATTACCAATTTTGAGTTTGCCGCCTGATGCAGGAATCAGCACCTCATTATCAATTTCAGGAGAATCAAACTCGGTGCGGGCGACAAAAAAATCACCTTCTTTTCTGTCAATTATTACTTTCAGGGTTTTACCAATCATGCCCTGATTTAAGGATGATGATATCTGCTGCTGCAAATCCATCAGTTTATCGTAACGTTCCTGCTTTACTTTTGCGCTTATCTGAGGTTTTAAATTTCCTGCTGCAGTACCTTCTTCCTTCGAGAATGTAAAGACACCCATGCGCTCGAATTGTTGTTCACGGATAAAATCATACAACTCATCAAACTGCGCCTGGGTTTCACCGGGATAGCCTACAATAAAGGCAGTACGTAAAGCAATACCCGGGACCTGGTTCCTGATTTTCTTAAGCAGCGCCATCGTTCCTTTTTTATCAATGCTCCTGCGCATCGAGGCAAGCAGCTTATCATTAATGTGCTGCAGCGGAATATCAAGGTAGTTGCAGATATTTTCACGGCTTTGCATCACGTCAAGCACATCTTCCGGAAAACCCGAAGGAAACGCATAGTGAAGCCTGATCCACTCAAATTTCCTGATATCTGAAAGCTTTTCGAGTAACAAGGCAAGCGAGCGTTTTTTATAAATATCCAGGCCGTAATATGTGGTATCCTGCGCAATAACGATTAGCTCTTTTACGCCTTTTTCAGCAAGCATTTCGGCTTCATCAAGAATTTTTTCTAACGGATAAGAGACATTCGATCCACGTATAAAAGGAATGGCGCAAAATGAGCATGTCCGGTCACAGCCCTCAGAAATTTTCAGGTACGCATAATGGTTTGGTGTGGTCAGGATTCTTGCATCGGTAAGACCGGAAAAAGACTTTGTAATCTGTTCTAATAGTTCAGGAGTTTCATTTAATCCAAAGATGCCGTCAATGCCTTGTAATTCTGAAAGAAGTTCGCTTTTGTAACGCTGGGCAAGGCATCCCGTAACGTATACCTTGAAATTTTTATTTTTTTTTGCTTCTGTGAACTGTAAAATTGTGTCAATGGATTCTTGTTTGGCATCGTTGATAAAGCCACAGGTGTTGATCAGAACGATGTCTGTTGGTTCGTTAGAATTATGTATGATTTTAAATTTTCCGGCAGGCAGGCTACCCATGATTTTTTCAGAATCAACAACATTTTTTGCGCAGCCCAGCGTAACCACATTAATGCTGAGTTTTTGCGGTTTCTTAACGCTTAAATTTTTACCGGGCATTATGAAAAAATGAATCGACAAATTCCACTTTGTTGAAAATCTGCAGATCCTCAATTTTTTCTCCTACGCCGATATACTTTACAGGGATTTTGAACTCGTCGGAGATGCCGAGTACCACGCCGCCCTTGGCTGTTCCGTCGAGTTTGGTCAGCGCAATGGCGCTCACTTCTGTAGCAGCGGTAAACTGCCTGGCTTGTTCAATGGCATTCTGTCCGGTTGATGCATCAAGTATCAGCAGCACTTCATGGGGCGCATCGGGAATTACTTTTTGTATTACTTTTCTGATCTTGGATAGCTCGTTCATCAGGTTGACCTTGTTGTGCAGGCGCCCCGCGGTGTCTATGATGACGATATCGGAATTGCGGGAAATAGCGGAAGTAACCGTATCATAAGCTACGGAGGCGGGATCAGCTCCCATGCCCTGGCTGATAATCGGCACTCCTACCCTTTCGGACCATATGGTAAGCTGGTCAACAGCAGCCGCACGAAATGTGTCAGCGGCTCCAAGCAATACATCATATCCTTTATTCTTAAATTGAAATGCAAGTTTGCCGATAGTGGTAGTTTTTCCCACACCATTCACCCCAACAACCACGATGACATATGGTTTTTTGCCAACAGGAAGCTCGAAATCTTTAAATTCTTCAGTGCCGTTTTCGGTGAGCATGCTGGTGATCTCTTCTTTGAGAATCTGGTCCAGCTCCTGGGTACCAAGGTATTTTTCGCGCGATACCCTTTTTTCAATTCGTTCAATAATTTTAATGGTAGTTTTGACGCCCACATCAGAAGAAATTAGTATCTCTTCCAGGTTATCCAGTACTTCATCATCCACCTTGGCTTTTCCGATGACCGCCTTGGAAAGCTTAGAAAAAAAGCTCTCTTTGGTCTTCGTAAGGCCCTGATTCAGACTTTCCTTTTTATCCTTTGAAAAAAAACTAAAAACACCCATTATTACTATTGTTATATAAAAAAAAACAAGCTCCCCATAGTGAAAAGCTTGCTTCAGAGAATTTCACTAGGTGATTATTTCTTAGCCAGATATTCTTTTACGACTTCATTAGCTACGATTTCTTCCTTAAATGCATAAGCTCCGGTCTTCGGTGATTTCACCATACGGATAACTTTTGCAAAATCCTTACCGGTAGATGTTTTCAGTGTTGCGATTACTTTCTTTGCCATGGCTTAAAATTTATTTAATTTCTTTATGTACAGTAACTTTTTTCAGCACTTTATTGTACTTTTTCAATTCGATGCGTTCCGGGGTGTTTTTTTTGTTTTTTGTTGTAACATAACGTGATGTGCCCGGCATGCCGCTGTTTTTATGTTCGGTGCACTCCAGAATAACCTGAATCCGTGCATCTTTCGTTTTCTTTGCCATTTTGCGTGGTTTTTTTTATTTTAAGGGTGCAAAGATATAACTTTTATGTGTAACAACAAAAAAATTAAGCAATTATTTATTTAATAAGAAATCTACTAATTTTTTTTACAAGTTATTTTCGTTACTTTGCGTTTATTTAGCATACTAACCCTTCCAATAATAAGCATTATGAAAAAAATCTACATTATTTTATTAGCCATGCTGGCCTTTTCATTTACAACGGCCTATGCACAAATTTTCACCACTGGTGATGTTACCGTAACACTTCAACCATTTGGTTCACACGATACAAACAATTGTGCGACCAATGGACAAATGTTTTACCAGATCACTATCAATAATTCGTTTATTGGTGATTCTGTAAAAATAAAGGATATGTCTGGTTATTTGGTAAATGAAGCGGAGAATTCAACCGGCCAAAATCCCTGGAATGTTTCTCTTCCTGTCTTTAATGCTTTTGGATGGACTTCCGACGACCAGGTTTCTGGTGGTTATGCTTTTTTTGGCGGCACCATTAATAAAGTAATATCGGGAACTGACACCGTTTATAATATTTATAATAATTATCAGATTTACGTTCCAGATCCTTGTGAATATTCAGACATAAGCGGCAAAGTATATATAGATTACAATAGTGATTGTGTTTTCAACGGCAGTGATGTTGCCTTAAATGCTATAGGTGTTAATGTTTCTGAAACTTTAAACAGTCCTTCAATGACCAGCATTGGCTTCGCAGGTTCAAGCAATGTGAGCGGCGATTATTCCATTCACGCCTTAAAAAGCTGGATGACATCAGCCACGGTCAGTATTCCACCAAGCTACCAGTTTATTTTTCCTTCAACGGCCTGTTCACCAGCATCCTATAGCTTTACCACCTTACCGCAAACTAACGCTGATTTTTCGTTACAGTGTACGAATCTGTTGGATGTTCAGTGTTATGCCGGCTCAAATGGTGTGGTTCGTCCAAATATTCCATTTATGTTATCCCCTTACGTGAGCAATACCGGTTGCAATACAGCTTCAGGAGTTCTAAAATTAGTGCTGGACCCCAATGTTGTTTATAATCCCGGGTTAAGCACTAACCCTGCAAATCAAATTTCCGGTGACACCTTACTTTGGAATTACTCGAACCTTACAAATATAAGCAGTGGTGGTTATTGGAATAGTTTTTTGGCAGGCATACATCTAACACCATCTGCTGCCGTTAACATTGGAGACACCTTGTGCTTCAGAGTATTTGCGAATCCTCCGGTTGGCGATGTGAATGTTACCAATAATGACTACACAATTTGTTTACCTGTGGTAAATTCTTATGATCCTAATTTTAAAGAAGTAGCGCCAAAAGGAATCGGTCCTGAAGGAAATATTCCACTCGCGACAAATGAATTAAACTACACCATACATTTTCAAAACACGGGAACAGCTATGGCTTTTAACGTTTCGCTGGTAGATTCATTAGATTCCAATATTGCACTCAACAGTCTGCAAATTCTGGGAACCAGCCATACCGCCACACCACAGTGGTTAGCCCCGGGAGTAGTGAAATTTAATTTCTACAACATTTACCTTCCTGACAGCGCGAGTAACGAACCGGCAAGCCATGGGTTCATCCGTTTTAGCGTGAAGCTGAACAACGCTTTACCTTTAGGAACCGAAATTAAAAACAATGCCAATATTTATTTCGATTCCAATCCGGCTGTGCTTACCAATACCGTTATAAACACACTCTCCAATTTAGCAGGTGTTGATGAAGTTCCAAATACCAACGGAATGGTGACCGTATACCCGAACCCAACCACTGATATTGCGACCTTTGTGTTACAAAATGATGCTGTTGCCGGAAACTATTCTTTTCAGCTGACCGATATCCTTGGCCATGTTGTAAAATCAATACCGGAAATTTCAGGAACACAATTTACTGTTTCGCGCAGTGGATTATCAAATGGAATATATTTCTATAAGGTTTACAGTAACAAAACCATTATAGCAAATGGTAAATTGATGATTGATTAAGAAACTATTTGGATTTTATTCAAATAAAAAATAAGGTATTTTTCCGGTCCGACTGAGCCGATACTCCTAAAACGACAGTGCCTGCCGGCAAGGCAGGAAAGTTGATAGGTGATTATTAAGGAATTCTCTTCTTACCTACGAGCCTCACTTCGACAAGCTGTTCATTGATTTTGTATAAAAATAAAGCGTTGTAAAAACAGCTGCTCAGTGTGACTCGTATTTAAGTATATCTATATTATTGAAAAATTAAATCAAAACCCTTTCTAAGTGCATTGAAAAACAAGTTGTAATTACGAAAAATATTAATTTTATTCGTTAAATGGTGATCTGAAAAATGACTGTTGCTTAGAAATTTTATTAGGAAATATTCAACCGTTGTTCGATCTGGTATTTATTGCGGTCGTGTGAGCTGCGGGCGACCATTTCCGCTAAAAAGCCGGTTAAAAAAAGCTGTGTACCCAGGATCATGGCTAACAAGGCCAAATAAAAATATGGGCTGTTTGTTACCAGCGGAGCTTTAATTCCGATCTGGAGGTAATAGATCTTCTGAATACCTATTGAAAGAGCGGCAAAAAAACCCAGGATGAAAATCACCGTTCCTATTGTACCGAAAAGATGCATGGGCTTTTTACCGAACCTTGAAACAAACATGATCGACAACAGGTCAAGAGGTCCGTTCATGAAGCGGTTCATACCGAATTTGGTGGTGCCGTATTTTCTTTTCCGGTGTTCCACCACTTTTTCTCCGATCTTTTTAAAACCGGCCCATTTGGCGATGACCGGGATGTAACGGTGCATCTCACCATAAACTTCAATGCTTTTTACCACATTCCGGCGGTACGCTTTTATGCCGCAATTATGATCGTGAAGCTTAACTCCCGACATTTTGCTGGTCATCCAGTTGTATAATTTTGACGGGAGATTCTTGGTTAGTGAAGGATCATGCCTTACTTTTTTCCAGCCTGATACCAGGTCGTAGCCGTCTTCTTTTATCATTTTATACAACCCTGGTAATTCATCAGGGCTATCCTGCAAATCTGCATCCATGGTGATCACCACATCACCCTGTGCAGCTTCAAAACCCACGTTCAGTGCGGCAGATTTTCCATAGTTTCTGCGAAACCTGATGCCTTTTGCATTGGAGTTTTCGGTATTGATTTTTTCAATAATTGCCCATGAATTATCGCTGCTGCCATCATCCACAAGAATGATTTCATAAGAATATTGCTGTTCTTCAACAACTTTTTTTATCCAGGCACACAATTCCGGCAGTGATTCTTCCTCGTTATATAACGGTATTACAACTGATAAATCCATGGAACGGTTAATTATAATACAACATCATTGATCTTTTCTCTCTTACGGATAAACAAAGCAGCAATCGCACCAAGAATAACTCCGCGAATAAAGCTGCTTATCAGCGTATTGGTAACAATTTTTGCTGTTGTCATCTTTTCCATCATACCTTGAATGGCCTCTTCTTTATTTTCGTCGGGGATAAAATCATTATTTTGTATCATCTCTATTGCTTTCTGTGTTTCATTTGCAGCCCGTTCCGGATCGAAAAAACTATAAAAAACGTAATAATATAACGCCAGAACAAGAACAGAAACAACAGCCATCAGCAGGCAAAATACGAAAGCATTACCATAATTTATATAACCGTTATAAAATTTATTTCTGTATGTTCTTCCAGCCCAAATAAAAAAGCCAATATATATGGCAAGAATTATTACCAGCATAACAAAGCCAAAAAACATTCCCAGTCCGGAAAAATCAAATGTGTAACTAAGCAGATCCAGGAGAATCATGGCTCCCGCCAGCATAAGGCCATAATAAAGCGTGTTTTTAAACAATTCCTTTGTATGTTTAACAGGCTTATTTTCAATACCGGTTTCGTTATTTATTTCCATATTTTTTAATTTATACGAACAAAAATAATATTATTTGTGCAGTTTCTCGATTTTTTTTTAATTTTGCAGCGGGTAAGTCTTATACGACCAGCTCCTGTGAACTCCCCCAGGTCCGGAAGGCAGCAAGGGTAAGCGGTTGTAGCGGTGCGATATAAGTAGCTTACCCATTTTTCATTGAATACGTCATGTTATTAAAAATACATCCTCAGAATCCTTCGGAACGACAGATGAAAATGGCTGTCGACTGCCTTGCGGGCGGTGGCATCATCATTTATCCCACAGACACCGTATATGGGTTGGCTTGTGATATCTACAAACCAAAAGCCCTTGAGCGCATTGCCCGTATCAAAAGCATCAACCTTGAAAAAGCCAATTTTTCATTTATCTGTTACGACCTGAGCACCCTTTCAGAATACACCAAAGCCATACCTAACCAGGTTTACAAACTCATGCGGAAAACCCTGCCCGGCCCATTCACCTACATTCTGGAAGCTAACAACAATGTCCCAAAAATTTTTCACAGTAAAAAAAGAACCATAGGTATACGTGTACCCGGCAACAATATCGCCCGGGAACTGGTCCGCATGCTTGGCAACCCCATTGCTTCCACATCCATACGCGATGAGGATGAAATCATTGAATACACCACAGATCCCGAACTCATTCATGAAAAATTTCAGAAGCTGGTGGATATTGTTATTGACGGAGGCTATGGCGATAATGAAGCTTCCACAGTCATAGACTGTACTTCGGGCGAACCTGAACTCGTCCGACAGGGTAAAGGGATCATTGACGATTATTTATAAGGATATGGAATTTACCGAAGGAAATATTTTCTCTATTACTGATACAGGATCCAAAGAAGAAATTTTCAATACGCTGTTTAAAGGTAATAACATCAAGATCGAGCAGATCAATTCTTCGGGACAGATTTCCCCGGCAGAAGGATGGTATGACCAAAAAGAAAATGAATGGGTACTTTTACTTGAAGGCAGGGCGAAACTGGAGTTTGAAAACAAGCGCATCATTTTATTGAAAAAAGGTGATTACCTGTTGATCCCCGCACACCACAGGCATAAAGTTATTTATACCTCCTCCCGGCCGAAATGCATATGGCTCGCGGTATTTTTCAAATAATTTAACCTGAACAACACCTATCGTAGACTAAAGTCCGGATTATTAGTGGTTTTTATGATAAGAGACCTGCCTGTCCCGGCAGACAAGCTTAAGCCCGGAACAACGCCGGCCTTCAGGCCGGGGTTATCGAAACCCTCATGGTATAGGGGCTGCCAGAAAGACATGCTTAAGTCCGGAATAACGCCGGCCTTTAGGCCGGCGTTATAGAAACCCACACAACAGGGGCTTCAGCCCTGAAAGCTTTGTTTGTAATAAAAAGGGGTTCAAGCTTAAGGAAAAATCATTGATTAGTGAGCTTGTTTTCCTCCCTTTTCATTTGTTACATAGGCAAAACTATCACTATATTTGTGTACTAATTTGAAATTATGAAAGACTATTTACTAATTGTCGGGAGTACGGCTGTAATTTATGTTTTTATTATTCTGTTTCTGCGGCTTTTCGGGAAAAAAGAACTGGCGCAGCTTTCGGTGTTTGACCTGGTGTTTGTGCTGCTAATCAGCAATGCCGTGCAGAATGCCATGGTGGGTGACAATACAACATTGTGGGGTGGATTAACCGCAGCTGCCACGCTCTTCTTATTAAATTACGGTATAAAATACTTGTTATATAATTTTCCTAAACTCGGTTATATTGTTCAAGGAAAAGAAGTTTTGCTTGTTTACAAAGGAAAAATCAAAAATGACAACCTACGAAAAACGCGCATCACAGTCGAAGAACTTGAAGAAGCCATGAGGGAACACGGAGTGTCTGAAATACGAAAAGTGGATCTGGCCATGCTGGAGGTTGATGGAAACATCAGCATCCTTTCCGACGAATTTAAAAAACGCACCATTCATTCTGTCAGCCGGCACCGAAGGCCAAAAAAATTTCAACGGAATTAAAAAATATTAAAATTCAATATTATGAATGAAAACAATTTTAAAATACCCATCGAACAAATAAAGGACCTGATAACCCCGATGGGATTTTGTATGGTATCAAACAAAATAACGGTGGATGGCGAAAAAGTAGGTTTTATGTACCGCGAAAAACCCGCGGATAAGAACGACAGTGGCTGGAGGTTTCTTTCAGGCACCGAAACACAGGATTACGTAGACGATCCGCATACCAGTAAAATTATGGACGTAAACACCGTTGCTAATTATGACCAGGCCATCATCCCTTATCTGAAAATGCCGTTCGGGACTGAATTAGAACGACTTGGTGGTACCGATGAATTTATAGAGATTGAAAATTAATTTTTTATTCAATAAAAACCATCTTCTGAAATTCATCCTGGCTGCCATTTTTCAATACAAGATAATATATCCCATCAGCAATATGCCCGGGAATCCACATGATATCGTGAGTGCCTGCTTCACTCCCACCTTCAAATAAAACAGATACCTGGCGGCCATATGAATCATAGACGCTCAGATTGACATCTTCGCTACGTTCCTTTAATGTGAAACTTATCTTCGTTGAAACACCGAAAGGATTTGGTGAGGTTTGCAAACCATCCCTGCCCTGATTATGGTCTGCGATGCCAAGGGTGCTGATATCCGGGCTGCCGGCTTCAACCCAGGCATTGTAAATAAGTTCCGCCAATGCATGGGAACCATTTTTAAACATAAGAATAGTGAAATTTTTAGTTTTACTCCATAAGGCCGCCTTATAAGTTGTCGAATAATAATTAGAAGACTGCCCGTATGCGTAATTATCGGCCAGCATCACCGAATCAACGTACTTGTTGTTGTTATAGATATAGTCGAACACATATTGATTGACATCAGGAATAATTTTTACCGTATCACCGGTATAGATGATTTGTGAATAATACCCGCTGATCATAGTCGATTCGTAACGGGAGTGAATACCATCATTTCCACTATATTGGCCATCATAATTTTTTGTAATATGCAACGGCATATGGCCGTCGGCAACATAATGCCCCAGGTCGGCGGCATGAAACATGGCCTTATTCAAATCTGAACGGATAAAAGCATTTTTCAGGGAATCATAAGTAGCTAAAGTCGCCCAGGGAAGTATGCCTTCATTATATACAAATGAACTACCATGAATGGCGATGACAGAATCCAGCGTTTGCGGAATTCTGTGATTTGTCAAAAACTCATTATAATTGTCAATATCAATATAATGTTTTGGCGCTTCTGTCGGGTCTGTGGCTTTACGGTCATCCGCATCCGATGCATGATCAGCAAGATAAGAGGGCCATGAGCTGAACTGAGCCATTTGATCGAAGAACGATAAAGAAATATTGTTGCTGATTATTTCATGTCCACGCCATCCCCAACTGGCAAGGATTATTGAAAATCCAACGCATATTATCGTAATAAAAATTCGTTTTTTCATTAAAATATTTTAAGGACAAATTTATGAACAATAAAGGTTTCGCTAACATAATAAAATGTTAATGTTTCAAATAGAAGTTTATCTTTTAAAAAAACTTTCAGGTCCCGGATAAAAAAACTTCTCCCGTGCATCTTCTTCATCCACCGTGAAATATGTCACGAATGCTTTTGCACACAAAACCTGGCTGTTGTTGTAAAGCTCCACATCTATACCTGCAAATTTTTTATTTATTGAACTGAGCCGGGCTTTAAGATGTAAGGGCCCGGAATCAATCGATACAGGCCTGATAAAACGGGTTTCCATTCGTGAAGTGACTCCTGCAGTTTTAAGTTTTAACTGGACAACCCAACTGGCAATTTCATCCATTAGTGTTTGCTGGATCCCGCCATGGAGCACTCCTTTATATCCCTGGAACGGATCAGCCGGCATCCATTCACAACAAATAAAATCATCCTCTTCATAAAACTCCATCTGCAAACCCACCTCATTATCAGGACTACAGCCAAAGCAGTTGTATCCGGGCATACCCTGGTAAGGATTTAATATCTTTTTCATAACGGATCTTTTTTTACAAAAATAACCATTAATTTTATGGTCAGATAAAATAAGGCTGTTATGAAACGATTGATATTTTTTTCAGTTTTACTGATCACATTTGTTTCCTGTAATACATCGCTCAAACTTGGAAAAAACAAAACGTCATCTTTTAAAAAAATGGAATGGCTCATTGGCCGGTGGGAAATTCGTACCTATAACTATTTTTACAGCGAAAACTGGAAAAAAGATAACGACACAACCTATTCCGGTAAAAGCATCATGATGGTTTCGGGCGATACCGTACTCTATGATGTAATGAGTATCAAACCAAACAAACAATATATTTATTTGTCCACCAAAAGCAACATAAACGCCCAGGGCAACCTGAGTATTTTCAAGCTCACCGATATTAAAAAAGGCAGGATCATTTTTGAAAATCCTTCAAATAAAGAGGAGAAAAAAATCACCTATATCCTGAAAACGCCGGAAAAACTCAGCATCAATATTGAAGGAAATGAGACATCTGTTGAAAGTTATGACTTGCACAAAATCAATAAATAATTCTGCTGTAAAAAATTATTAAATTTATAGATAATATAAAAAAAAACTATCTTTGCACCTCTAAAATTCATAAGGATATGGCAAAAAAAGCTGACAAAACAGAAGATAAAATATTAGCAGTTGAAAGTGCATTAGGCAAAAGCGAACAGTTTCTTGAAAAAAATAAAAATCTTTTATTTTATATACTGTTAGGAATCATTGTGGTTGTTGGTGGCGTTTTCGCATACAATAAATTTGTACGTGGGCCAAAAGAACGGGAAGCCCAGTCCGTGATGTTTTATGCAGAACAATATTTTGAAAAAGATTCTATTCAACTTGCCATTAACGGTGACGGTACCAACCCCGGTTTTTTACAGATCGTGGAAGATTACGGTTCAACCAAACAGGGGAACCTGGCACGTTACTATCTTGGGATCTGCTACCTGAAAACCGGCGAATACCAAACTGCCATTGACTACCTGGAAGATTTTGACTCGGACGATCATATTGTAGCTCCTATGGCTATCGGCGCCATTGGCGATGCTTATATGGAACTCGGTCAGACCGAAAAAGCAATTGAGTACTATCAGAAAGCTTTTGAAAAAGACAACAATGATTTTACGGCACCGATGTTTTTATTAAAAGCCGGCTGGGCATATGAAAGCCTCAAACAGTGGGACAAAGCCATTGAAATTTACACCAAAATCCAGAAGGAACATTTTAAAAGCTACGAAGCGCGCGATATCGAGAAATATATTGCCTATGCCAAAGGCATGCAGGAAAGCAAATAACACCTGATGGCACTGAAAAAGAAAAACCTTTCCGAATTCAAGAAGATCACCGAAAAATTATCAAAGGATACCACTATAGGTATTTTAGTTTCCGAATGGAATCCTGAAATCACGGAATCCTTATGCAAGGCTGCTGTAGATACACTTATCGGCCAGGGCATAAAAAAAACAAATATTATCATCCACCACGTTCCCGGCAGCTTTGAACTCCCGCTGGGGGCACAATACCTCATCGAATACAAAAATGTGGATGCTGCGATTTGCCTGGGCTGCGTAATTCAAGGCGAGACACGTCATTTTGAATTCATCTGCCAGGCCGTCAGCCAGCAGATTGCAAGGCTTAATTCAGACTTTAATGTTCCTGTGATTTTTGGTGTTTTAACTACCAATACTTTCCAGCAGGCCATGGAGCGCGCCGGCGGAAAACATGGGAACAAAGGTGTGGAAGCCGCGGCCGCCGCCATAAAAATGCTGCTATTACGCGATAAAGTATCCCGCACTGATAACTCGTAAATTACCTTGTGATGAAAGAAGTACGCATTGTATTTATGGGTACGCCAGAAATAGCTGTTGCATCGCTTGATCAACTCCTGGCAGAAGCATATAATATCGTTGCTGTTGTTACCGTTCCGGACAAACCCGCCGGCAGAGGGCTTAAAATCCACGAATCAGAGGTAAAGAAATTTGCCGTTGCCCATAACCTTCCGGTACTTCAACCCGAAAATCTTGAAGACCCAGTTTTTATTGACACCTTGAAACAATTATCACCCGATCTGATCATCGTGGTTGCATTCAGAAAAATTCCCGACAGCATCATTAATATTCCCAAACTGGGCGCTTTCAACCTGCATGCATCACTGTTACCTCAATACAGGGGTGCCGCACCTATTAACTGGGCCATCATAAACGGAGAAACACAAACAGGGTTGACCACTTTTCTGTTGAATGATAAAATTGATGCAGGAAAAATCCTTTTTCAGAAAACCATTGAAATACTGCCAGAATACAACGCCACCAAGCTTTACGAAGTAATGAAAATTTCCGGCGCCGGTTTGGTTTCTGATACTGTTAACAGCATTATACATGGCAATTACCAAGCTGTAGAGCAGGAAAAAGCCATCCAAAACGCAACATTTTTAAGAAAAGCTCCCAAAATTTTAAAAGAAAACTGCAGGATCAACTGGCAAAGTTCTGTAATTTCAATTCACAACCTGATAAGAGGATTAAGCTACGTACCAGGGGCTTACAGTGAATTTACCGATCCTGATGGCAAAATTTTACCATTTAAAATTTATCGCTCTGAATATACTGTCACTGCTCATAATTATTCCCCTGGCTATCTTGAAACTGACAATAAACAGTACCTTCAGATATATGCTTCTGATGGAATCATTGACATTAAAGAGATACAGCTGTCAGGGAAAAAAATAATGAAGATTGACGAGTTACTCAGAGGGTTCAAACTCAATAACCTTTGGAAAGCAGGCTAATCTGCCATTCAAAAATGCTCTAAACCTTGTTTCTTGGGCATAGTTTTTAACAAAAATGGCAATTTATTAACAAAATCAGGCTTTTTAAGAAAAAAAACTTGCATTCTTATTATTTATGCTTATATTTGCACCATTATTAACTTAATTAAATTTATTAACATTTAATTAAAAAATTTTAAACATGAACAAAGCAGAATTAATTGATGCAATGGCTGGAGAAGCCAAATT
>DAOQAT010000031.1:0-34807 GCA_035354195.1 Bacteroidales bacterium
TTGCCTTTGCTTTTCAGGCGGAAAGGAAAGATCAGGTCGCGGTGCACATAATGCATTATCCACAGCAGGTAAATCGCTATACAAACCAGATTATTATCGTTGTGTCCCCAAAAGAAAAAAAATGAAAAAAGCACAAGGGGAGGAGCTTCCATGATGATCCAACCCAGACGGTTGTTGATCAGGGCGCCCCATTTACTGCTTATAAACTTTCCATACGGAGCTGTAATTTTAAAAAGGATTCCGAAAATTATAAGCCCGATTAATATCCAGGCAATAACAATAATATTAAAAGTATATTCAGACAACATCGTTCTTTATTTTATAAATAGTTATTTTCTTTAAACCATTGCACGGCATCTTTGATACTTTCAGAGACATGCCGGCTTTTAAAACCAAGTTCTTTCTGTGCTTTAGTCGAACAGATATTTCTGTTGCTGCATTCTAAAATTTCAATGGTCTGGTGGTTAAAAACCACCTTAATTTCTTTGTTTAAAAATGGCCTGGCGATAGGTACTGAGGCGCTCGCAAGCCATAAAGGGCAAATAAACCTGGGACGCCTGACACCGCTCATTTCAGTAAATAAATCACCAAATTCCCTGATGCTGTGCCACTTTCCCGACAGCAGGTATTTTTCGCCGGGTTTGGCCATGGTTATAGCATTGACGGCTGCCTGGGCAATATCACGTACATCAACAAAATCATATCCGCCACTGACCAGTGCAGGAATTTTTTTCTTATACAGGTTTATCATGGTACGGCCGATCAGCGAAGGTTTGTAATCACCGGGTCCGATGATTGAAGTCGGATTTAGAACAACCGTCTCAAGTTTTTCACTATTAGCAGCCCTGACTATCTTTTCAGCTTCCGATTTGGTCCGGTCGTAAATAAATTTTGAATGCTCAACCAGCGGGCTCTGTTCATCAAGCAGATGATCGAGCGGAAATGCGTCAAAAGCGTGTATGGAACTGAAATGTATCAGACGTTTCACACCATGCTGAAGGCATTTTGCGATAAGGTTTTTGGTACCGGTGACGTTGGTAGCATACACCTGGTCATCATCATTGAGGTTCACAGAAATATAGGCAGCTGTGTTTATAACTACCTCAACACCTTGCAGGAAATCATCCAGGGTATCAGGATTAGTTAAATCACCTTTGAAAATGTTTACGTTAAGATTGCGAAAAGCCCTGTCGTCTCTGTAAGATAAAACATTAACATCATAGCCTTTTTTAATGAGCAGTGGGCACAAATTAGCCCCGACGTGTCCGCTGGCACCGGTTACAGCAATTTTCATATGTTAAAAATAAAATGGGAGCGAAGATATAAAAAGGACACCACAAATCAGGGATTTTTTATACGTTTTTATCAGCAACAAGCCTAATGCCTTCATCTTCAATGATGATCAATCTTTGTTTGTACAAAATTCCTATGGATTTTTTGAAGGATTTTTTACTTTCTTTAAAAAGATCGTAAATATGTTCGGCTGAGCTCTTATCGCTAACAGCAAGAAAACCATTGTTTTCTTTTAATAGCGCTATAATGCGTTGACTTAAGTCGTCAATTTTTTCAAGTCCGGGTTTGCTAAGGGTAAGGTCAATTTTGCCGTCATCCCTGATTTTTTTGATAAAGCCGTTTAATTTCCGGCCACGTTCAAGCTTTTGAAAAATCTCATTTGCATACAGTATTCCCTGAAATTCATTGTTGATAATCGCTTTATAACCAATATCCGTTTGGGTCCATATCAACAGGTTTACTTCCTGGCCAACTGTATAATCAGGTTTTTCTTTATTAAAATGTTTTTCAATTTTAGAAGTTGCCGCTATCCGTTTTGACTCTTCATCAAGATATACATAAACTATATACCATTTTCCTTCCTCCATGGTCATTTTTTGTTCCCTGAAAGGGACGAGCAGGTCTTTGGATAAACCCCAGTCGAGAAAAGCGCCATATTGGTTGACAGAAAGAACTTTTAAGCAGGCAAAATCGCCAACCTGTGCCAATGGGATCTCGGTTGTGGCGATCAATCTGTCTTCCGAATCGTTATAAATAAAAGCATCAATAGTATCATCCACATGGCAATCCTGTGGAACATAACGCAGGGGCATTAAAATTTCTCCGGATTCTCCGCCATCAAGATACAATCCGAAATTTACTTTTTTTAAAATCCTGAGTGAGTTTATTTTTCCAATTTCCAACATAATAATAATTCCGTAAATCCTTTAGTTCTACAAAAGTACACTTTTAATCCCGGAAAGGCATGGAGTTTATCAGGTATTGTTATTTACAGGTCAAATAATCGTTTTATTCGATGATATTTTAATGGAATTGTGATTATTTATTTGAAACAAAATTGTCTTATAATTAATATTATGTTAAATACAGTTTGTAAAATTAAAGGAGATGCTACTCTCCTTTAACCTTATGAATAATTATTTAAGATTTTTGATCTTATCGTCGTATTCTTTAATTTTATCAGCATTGCTTTTTCTTGCATACAGCTGTTTAAGAGTGATCAATGTATTCCTATCTGTAGGATTTAATTTCTCAGCAATTTCCAATTCGGGTAACGCTTTATCAAGTAATACATCAGCTTTTGCTTTCAATTCATCGTATTTCTGTGTTTCTGTTATGGGAAGTTTATTTGCTTCTTCCATTACAGATGCTGCCGTATTTACGTATAATGCGCCGAGATTGTAATGTGCATCAAAATAATCACTCTTGATTTCAATAGCTTTCAAATAAGATTTTTCAGCCTGTTCAAAATTGCCAAATTCATCCATGTTCGCCCCTATTGCAAAATGCAGGGTTGCATTATTTGGATCTTTAGAAACAGCCAGGTTAAGCAAATCCTGAGCTTCTGTTACTTTACCTTTCGATAAAAACATATTGATCTCAGCAATGATTAAATTCAGGTCATTCGGCATAGCTTTTCTTCCTTTTGCAATAATCCCTTCAGATTTAACTGAATCACCTTCTGCTTTATAAATACCCGAAAGTTGCGTATAAATCAGACCCTGTTTGAAATTATTTTTGACAAGCTCTTCAAAAAAGGATTTAGCTTTTTTATTGTCCTGCAACTGCACAGCGCATAAAGCAGCATTAAACGTAGCATTTGAGTCTTTCACACCAAAAATATTATTGATCTTTTTGGTCTGTTCAAACATGCCCAAAGCTTCTTCATATTGTTTCTTATAAAAAAGGTCAACGCCTTTGTTATAATACTGGTCGCCCAAAAAGTACAAGCCCATTTTCGGTGAATTGGGCATCAGTGCGTCGTTTGAAATTTCAGGGTCAATCTGAATGGCTTTCTGATAAGCGTCATAAGCAACCTGGGTAGCATTTGTATCCAGCACTTTATATTTATCTTCTTTTGTAAGCGAAATACTCAGATAAATATTTCCGCGATAAAACCAGGTTTTTGCAAGTCCTTTGGTTTGATCGTTTACTGTGGCTTCGTCGATGTATGTTTTAGCCTTGTCAAGCTGGCCGCTTTTTAAATAATTGTAAGCACTGACAACTTTGGTGTTTTGAGAAAATGCAATACCTGTAATTAATACAGCTATTACAAATAATGTTAACTTTTTCATTTTTTTTTGATTTTTATTGTTACAAAATTAATTCTTTTTTATTAATCAAGTACTTTGCCACAATTATATTTCAGGCTCTTCGGGTTCTTTTTCTTTCCCGTTTTCATCCTCAATATCTTCATCTTTCAATTTATCAAGCAGTTCCTTGGAGATATCATCATCACCAATATTATAAGTTTCGTTTTTAGCCAGCGTTTTCTCACTACTTTCCGGATTGATTTCGTCAATCAATTCATCTTCATCAATTTCGACGTCAACTTTAGCAACAGCGGCAATAGAATCTTCCCGGAGGTCAATAAGCCTGACTCCCTGGGTTGCTCTGCCCATCACACGCAGGTTAGCCACTGCCATGCGGATGGTGATTCCGGACTTATTGATGATCATCAGGTCGTTGTTGTCAAGCACGTTTAAGATCGATATAAGGTTACCTGTTTTATCTGTAATGTTTATGGTTTTCACGCCTTTACCTCCCCTATTCGTCACTCTGTAATCATCTAATTTAGAGCGTTTTCCATAACCATTTTCCGATACGACAAGAATATCATAGGTTTCATTTTCGAGGCAGATCATTCCGATCACTTCATCCTTTTTACCGCCAAGTGTTATACCACGGACTCCGGCTGCATTCCGGCCCATGGGGCGTACTTTAGCTTCATTGAAACGTATGGCACGGCCTGAACGGAGCGCCATCAGCACTTCATTTTTGCCGTCGGTAAGTTTGGCCTGCAGCAATTCGTCGCCATCGCGGACGGTAATGGCATTGATACCGTTTTGACGGGGACGTGAATAGGCTTCCAGGGTTGTCTTTTTGATAACGCCTTTTTTGGTACAAAGGATGATGTAGTTATTTTTTACATATTCTTTATCCGTAAGGTCTTTAACATTTAAGAATGCCCTTACCTTATCTTCAGGAGGAATACTGATGAGGTTTTGAATGGCTCTTCCTTTACTGATTTTTGTACCTTCCGGGATTTCGAAGACGCGAAGCCAGAAGCATTTTCCCTGTTCCGTAAAAAACAGCATATAGTTATGCATAGAAGCAACAAAAAGGTATTCAAGGAAATCTTCATCACGGATATCACTGCCTTTGGATCCACGCCCGCCCCTGTTCTGCCGTTTATATTCGATCAACGGCGTGCGCTTGATGTAACCCATATGCGAAATGGTGATAACCACCTGCTCATCTGCAATAGTATCCTCAATTTTGAAGTCTTCAGCTGCATAGGTTATTTCAGTTTTAGGCTCATCACCGTATTTTTCTTTGATCTCCAGAAGTTCGGTTTTAATGATTTCCATCCTCAGTTTTACATCCGCTAAAATATTTTTCAGGTTTTCTATCAGTTTTAGCAGATCTTCATATTCTTTTCTGAGATTTTCGCGTTCAAGGCCTACCAATGCACGAAGGCGCATATCCACGATGGCACGTGCCTGTACGTCTGACAATTCGAAACGTTCCATTAAACCGGCGCGTGCATCATCCACCGTTTTGGCAGCACGGATGATGGCGATCACTTCATCAATGTTATCAAGCGCTATCAATAAACCAAGAATGATATGGGCACGTTTCTCTGCCTGGTCAAGGTCATATTGTGTGCGGCGTGTAACCACTTCATGCCGGTGTTCCACAAAATGCGAAATAATGCCTTTCAGGTTGAGAAGCATCGGCCTTCCGTTTACCAGTGCGATATTATTCACACTGAAAGAAGACTGAAGCGCTGTTTGCTGGTATAGCTTGTTGATTACAACGTTTGAAATCGTACCTTTTTTAAGTTCATAAACGATACGTATGCCGTTTCTGTCGGACTCATCACGGATTTCAGAAATCCCGTCAATTTTTTTATCGTTGACCAGTTCCGCCGTTTTTTTGATCAGTTCTGCTTTGTTTACCTGGTATGGTATTGAAGTAACAATGAGGTTTTCCCGGCCATTTTCCTCTTCAATGGTAAAATCGCCCCTCATTACAATCCTTCCTCGTCCGGTTTCGTATGCATCGCGTACGCCTTCATAACCATAAATGGTACCCCCTGTAGGGAAATCAGGAGCTTTGATGAATTTCATCAGTTCCGGAATCGTAATATCATTATTGTCAATATATGCAATGATCCCGTCAACGACTTCTTTCAGGTTATGCGGAGGCATATTGGTTGCCATCCCGACAGCAATTCCTGAGGCTCCATTGACTAATAATTGCGGGATCTTGGCGGGTAATACGGTTGGTTCTTCCAGGGTATCATCAAAATTCAGCATCCAGTCGACGGTGTTTTTGTCGATATCTACCAGCATTTCTTCAGCGATTTTCTTGAAACGTGCTTCGGTATAACGCATGGCAGCCGGGCTGTCACCATCGATGGACCCGAAATTTCCCTGTCCGTCGATCAGCGGATAACGCAGCGACCATTCCTGGGCCATACGCACCATAGCATCATAAACGGATGTATCACCGTGAGGGTGATATTTACCTAATACTTCCCCAACGATCCTTGCCGATTTTTTATACGGGCGGTTTGCAAGTATTCCCAAATCATACATACCATATAATACCCTGCGATGAACAGGTTTTAGTCCATCACGAATATCCGGCAGCGCTCTTGAGACTATTACCGACATTGAATAATCAATGTAGGCAGTCTTCATCTGATCCTCGATGTTTACTTTAATAATGTTGTCAAATTCACTCATAGTTCTAAAATGCTCATTTTTAATTCGTTAGTAATTTTAAAAGTTTAACGAAGGTACTACTTTTTTTTCTATCCCAAAAGTGTTTTTTTAATAATTTATTACTAACAAAAATCTGTTGAAAAATAAGCATTTCAAACCTTTTAGCAATAAGTATTGTTGAATAATTTTGAGAAGTGTATAAATTTTCGTAATTTTGATTATCTTATTTATTAAACTTATATGGAAGCTAAATTTTCTCAACGGGTAAAAAACATTTTTGAGTACAGCAAAGAAGAAGCTTTACGGTTAAAAAACGATTATATTGGAGTTGAACACCTATTTCTTGGTTTGTTACGCGATAACGACAGTTTGGCGTTAAAAATCCTTGATTCACTGAATTATGATTACAATGTGATCAAGAATTCAATCGAAAGGAGCATCAAAGGTTCTGCAGACAATCTGGCCAACTATGACAATAATCCGGATAGTAATCCTCCACTCAACAAGCAGGCTGAGAAAGTATTAAAATTTACTTATCTGGAAGCCCAGCTTTACAAAGCCGAAATAATTGGCACCGAACATTTATTGCTTGCCATCCTCAAGGACGAGGCTAACATTGCGACCAAGACCATGAACAAAAATGGTATTTATTATGACCTGGTAAGCGCCGAACTACGAAATATCATTGGTGACGGCAGCGAGGGGCGTCAGTACCCGAAAGATGAGCTGCCCGGAAGCTCAAGCAGCGATGATGCCGATGAAGGTTCTTTTGGCGGTGAGCCAAAGAAAAGCGGTGATTCAAAATCAAAAACTCCGGTCCTTGATAATTTCGGCCGTGACCTGACGCGCCTTGCCGAAGAAGACCGCCTCGACCCTGTCGTGGGCCGTGAAAAAGAACTCGAACGTATTGCCCAGATCCTGAGCCGCCGCAAAAAAAACAATCCTGTGTTAATCGGTGAAGCCGGCGTTGGTAAGACCGCCATTGCCGAAGGACTGGCGCTGCGCATCGTTCAGCGCAAGGTGTCGCGGGCATTGTTTGACAAACGTATTGTTACCCTTGACCTGGCATCGCTGGTAGCCGGCACCAAATACCGGGGACAGTTTGAAGAACGTATGAAAGCCGTGATCAACGAACTGGAAAAAAATGACGACATCATTATTTTTATTGATGAAATTCATACTATTGTCGGCGCCGGGGGCGCTTCAGGCTCGCTGGATGCCTCCAACATGTTCAAACCGGCGCTTTCACGCGGCGATATTCAGTGCATCGGCGCCACCACCCTTGATGAATACCGTCAATACATTGAAAAAGACGGCGCTTTGGAACGCCGTTTTCAAAAAGTAATTGTTGAACCAACTACTCCGGAAGAAACTATAGACATCCTCAATAACATCAAGGAAAGATACGAAAAACACCATTTGGTGAAGTATTCTGACGAGGCGATAAAAGCCTGTGTCAGCCTCACTACGCGTTACATAAGCGACCGTTGTCTTCCTGATAAAGCGATCGACGCCATGGATGAAGCCGGCGCCCGTGTTCATATTACCAACATCTTTGTTCCCGAAAATATTATTAAAATCGAAGCCAGCATTGAGGAAGTAAAACAGAAAAAACGTAAAGCCATCGAAAGCCAGCAATACGAAGTAGCTGCGCAGCTTCGCGATAATGAACGTTTGCTGGCCAATGACCTTGAGGCTGCCAAAAATCAGTGGCTGAACGAAAGCCAGATGAATCTGGAAATGGTCACCGAGGATAATGTTGCTGAAGTAGTTGCCATGATGACAGGTGTGCCTGTGCAGCGAATAGCTCAAAATGAGAGCAACCGCCTGATAAGCATGGAGGATGAGTTGCGTAAAGCCGTGATCGGCCAGGATGAAGCCATAAAAAAAGTGGTGAAAGCCATTCGTAGAAACAGGGCCGGGCTGAAGGACCCGAACAAGCCCATCGGTTCGTTTATTTTCCTTGGCCCTACAGGCGTTGGTAAAACATACCTCGCAAAAGTATTGTCAAAATACCTTTTTGATTCGGATGATGCCCTGATCCGTATTGATATGAGCGAATACATGGAAAAATTCGCTGTGTCGCGCCTGATCGGAGCGCCTCCGGGGTATGTAGGCTATGAAGAAGGCGGACAGCTCACAGAAAAGATTAGGCGGAAACCATATGCCGTGTTGCTTCTGGATGAAATAGAAAAAGCACATCCCGATGTGTTCCACCTTTTGTTGCAGGTTTTGGACGACGGGCAACTTACCGACAGCATCGGCAGAAAGGTTGACTTTAAAAATACCATCATCATCATGACCTCTAACATCGGTTCCCGCCAGCTGAAAGATTTCGGCCAGGGTGTCGGTTTCCAGACTTCTGCCAAAGAAAGCAACAAGGCCGGTTACGCGAAGAGCATCATTGAAAATTCGCTAAAAAAAGCTTTTGCTCCTGAATTCTTAAACAGAATTGATGACGTGGTGATCTTTGAAGATATCAAACGCGAAGACATCCACAAAATCATTGATATTGAATTGTCGTTTGTCGAAGCCAGGATCAAGGCGTTGGGTTATAAACTCAAAGTTTTGACCAAAGCCAAAGATTTTATCATCGAAAAAGGCTGGGATCCTAATTTTGGCGCACGCCCGTTGAAACGAGCCATTCAGAAGTATATTGAAGATGTGCTTGCGGAAGAGATCATCAAATCGAAGTTGAACGAAGGCGACGTGGTTACGGTTGATTATGACTCAAAGAAAGATGAGATAGAAGTCCGCATTACCGAAGGCAAAAAAAATTCAGAGAAGAAATAATAATTTTCAGGACTATCCTATTTCGGAAACCCCACGCACTGGGATAAAATTACTTTTTGATCTTCTTTAAGTTTCAAAAGTTGTTTTATTTTATCCCGGTCGATCATGCCCAGCACCACGGTGGACATGTTTTCGGAGGCGCAGTACAAATACACATTCTGGCTTATATATCCGGCATCAACGGCCGAATATAAATCTTTGTTTTCTTTGGGTGTTACCGCGCCCATTTTTGAATAATCAGCCACGAAAACAAGCATAACAGCTGCTTCACCGGCAAAACTTTGTTTGCCCATGTCCTTGCGGTGATCACCTGAAATTATTGCCGTGAGTTCGTTCTTCTTTGCATCATAAAGATAGACGCCAGATTCCAGGCTGACATAAATATCCGTTTCCTGCCAGTTAACAGCCGACGGGGCTGTGCGCCTTCCCGATTCAGGACGGTTGATTCCGAATGCGGCCCACAACAGATCCGACAGTTGCTGTTCCGTAAGCTTCTGCGGGCTAAAATCACGTTTGGTCTGGCGGTCATTCAGCGCTTCCATAAGTGGCTTCCCTCCTTTTTTGTTCGGCGCCGGCAATGAAATGTTTACTAATTCCTGCGAAAGGCAGGACAGCGAAAACATCATGACTGTAATAAGTAAGAAATATCTTTTCATAGGTGTAATTTTTTAAGTTATAGATTTAACAATTTTCGATGCACATCAAGCACCTGGGGTAACAGCATGGCCACACCATCGTTGATAATTACAAAATCTGCTTTTGTGGTTTTAAAGTTGTCGGGAAGCTGGTTCCGCATACGATTAAGCACTTCTTCCCTGCCGGTACCGTCTCTTTTTGTTACGCGTTCTATGCACAATTCTTCAGGAGCCGAAACCGTGATGATCTTATCAAACATTTGGTAGAAGGAACTTTCGTAAAGAATGGCGGCCTCCATAATTACATACGGAGCGTTTTTCTGTTCTTCCGTCCACTTATTAAAATTGCTGAATAAAAAAGGATGGATTATTGAATTTAATTCTTCCAGCTTTGCCTGATCATTGAAAACAATTTGTGCCAGTTTTTTGTAACTGACAGCGCCATTTTCAAAAACTTCTTCACCGAAACTCTTCTTTACTTTTTCCAAAACTGCTGCATCCGCATACGGTTTTTTAGCTTCGGGATCTCCATAAAAAACCGGAACCTGAAGTTCGGAAAAAATGCGGGAAACCATGGTTTTTCCGGTGCCTATCCCGCCTGTGAGGCCGACTTTGATCATTTTTTGCGTATTAAATACTCGATATTGTCAGGTTCGATACGCTGAATATTTGCGAATGACGGAACTTTCTTCAATACCACTTTCGCAACATTGTGTTTGGAATGAAACAGCTCTGCTTCGTTGAAACCGGCTTTAAACGAATCAACAGAAATTTTTCCGACATCCGGAACACTGACAAAAAAATAACACCTTACCTTATCGGGATAGGCTATCAGCTGATAATCCCCGGGTACAGAATCATAGGTAAGCGGTATATCAACAAACTCCTCGGTATATTGGGCAACGGGAATGTACATTTTAACCTGGTTTGATGAATACCGCATGGTATAAGTGTTTACCGGGTTTATGAGCTTCAGCATTAAATAGGTATTTTCTGACAGGCCATTCAACTCCCGTTTTTCAGTTTCCACATATTTAATAGCGTCAATCATCCTTTTGTTACCGGTTACCGTCACCGAATCAGGTTCAAGAAAGATGTGTTTGTAAACGTTGTACTGTTTTTTATACGTAATATCCACATTTACTTTAACAGCAACCTTTTTTGAATAGGCTTTTTCCAGTTTCAGGGAAAGGCTGGAAGGATATATTGAAACGATTTTCTCGCCCGGCTTGAAAAATGGCTGTAGTTTATTTATAAGCGCCTGTGTTTCGATAAATATTTCAAAATACTTTCCGTTAAGCCTCGCAGGGTATTGGCTAAGGTCTATCTGGAATTGGTATTTTTTGTGCCGCAGGCGGTTGTATATAATATTGTAGCCGGAAGACTGAATGCTGGCGATCAGCAAGGTATCCGTTGTAGGCGCCAGGATTTTGTTCTTTTGTACCCCTTTATAACTGACCGAAAAAACGATGTTATGGGTATAAGTTTCTGAAAGCTTTATCATAAGCCACATTACAGAGGCTATAATAAGGCACAGGAAAAAAATATTCAGCTTTTTATTAAGATGCTTCTGATTATCTTTTTTTTCATCAAGAGAAATATCATTACGTCCTGATGTCAAAGCTAAAAGTTTTGATGGTTAATTAACGATCAATTATTCACCATTTCCAGGTACTGAAGAGGCAATCGAAACTTTTTCGATTTTTAACTTACCTAAACCTTCTGTTTCGATAATCACTGTAGTTTCCTGAACTTCAAGGATTTTTCCATGAATTCCACCTGCAGTTATTACTTTGTCTCCTCTTTTCAGGCCTTCCCTGAATTTTTTCAGTTCTTTATTCTTCTTGGATTGCGGGCGGATAAAAAAGAAATAAAATACCACAACGATCAAAACCATCATGATAATTGTACTTATAGCGCTGCTGCCACCGGCCTGACCGCCTGGTTGTGCCATTAATAAAACGTTCATTAAACTCATTTTTCTATTTTTTTTTAATTGATTCCTAATACTACTATTTCTGCTTTTATGGTCAACACTTTGGTATTTGGCTGCGTATTGGCCACCAAAGTAATTGTTTTATTCTGTATTCCTTTTTTGCCTTCGCTGTTGAATGAAACTGCAATACCGCTTTCCTCACCCGGCTTTACCGGTGTTTTCGGATAATCGGCCACGGTACAGCCGCAGGTAGCTTTGGCACTGGAAATGATAAGATCGGACTTGCCGGTGTTTTTAAACTTAAAGGTATAACTCACCTTTTCGCCTTCGCTGATCCTTCCGAAATCATGTTCTTCAGAATTAAAGGTAAAAACGGGAAGGTTGCCCATGTCGTTATTGCCTGTGGCAGAATTGGGATTGTCAACAAGGTCGGTGCTGATCTCTTTATTATTACTGCTGCATGCGCTTAACAGCAGGCAAAAAACTGATATAATTATAAACGGACGGAACATAGATCATTTATTTTTTACAAAAATACAAAAAATCCTGACGGAAAAATTATTTATCCGATCAACCCCCTGCCTGATTTTTTTATTTTCTTTTTTTCAGTAAGGTCAAAGAGGAGTTTGTCGAGCAGGCCGTTGATGAAAATTTTGCTTTTGGGCGTGCTGTACATTTTTGAAATTTCAATATACTCATTGATGGTCACCTTGGTCGGGATCGTGGGAAAATCAATGAATTCGCACAATGCCATTTTGATCAGCAGTGAATCCATCAGGGCTATACGGTCGATCTCCCAATTATCCACTTTTGCTTCGATCAGGTCATCAAATTCCGACCGGTGGATGATGGTTTTACAAAAAAGATCGGTAATATACTTCAGTTCTTCTTTTTCATCATCATTATGGCCATTGCCGAATAGTTTGGGCAGGTCGGGATTTTTTTCCTGGGAAGTTTTAAAATATTTGAGGGTTTTCATCACCATAAAACAGGCGATATCGTAATCATCGGCCCAGAAGACATTCTTTTCCTCAAAATACTGCTGCAAACTTTCATTTTCTGCCAGGAACTTATCAACAATGGATTCAAGCACCGTAAAATCACGTTCAACAGAACTAGTTTTTTCATTCATATAAGAAATAAAAAAATCTGATTCTTTGATCTGCTGGAAGGTTTTACGGATAAGGATCTCATCGTCCGCCCAGTTTATGTGCAACGCTTCATGCTTTTGTTTATAATCAACATTATTCTCAATCTTTGAAATAATGATATTATCAACAAACCTTGTGTTGGGATGGGCTTCTTCTTTCGTGGGGAAATACTTGTTCTTTTGAATTTCTATGGTTTCGCGGGCAAATTCCACCAGTTCGATGAGGAATGATAACTGGTAAATATACAGGTCATAAATTCCATGGACGTTTTTATGTAAGTTTTTTACGGCCAGGTCCACGCGGTCGGTATCGGACTGAAAGAACGCATAAAGGGCTTGCATTACCTTTATTCGGAGTACTCTTCGGTTAAGCATCTAGTAGAAATCACAAATTTTGCACGAAATTACACAAAATTGTACAGGTTTTTTATTTTTTTTTAAATGCAACAACCAAAACAGGAAAAAAATTGTCATTATTAATAATTCTGAAATTCACAGAAAGTTTTATATTTGTGCAACTAAAAAAAGGATTTTATGGAAGAGAAAGAATTTAAAGAAAGAAATGATCGCGATGAAATTTTTTCTAAAGCAGTAAGGGCTGGGAAAAGAACCTATTTTTTTGATGTTAAATCGACCCGTAGTGAAGATTATTATTTAACCATCACCGAAAGTAAAAGGCGTTTTAACAATGAACAGGGAAAGTTTTTCTACGAAAAGCACAAACTTTTTTTATATCGTGAAGACTTTGAAAAGTTCATTAAGGGATTAAACGATACCGTCACATTTATCAACACTGGTGAAAAACCTGCTCCTGATCCGGAAGAGGAGCTTATGCATAGTGAAGATTATGATGTGAATCAAAACAATATGGAAGAAGATCCGGATACTATTAAATAAATCTTTTTCTTTTAAGTTTGCTTGTCCATCTGAGTCATACTGATATGACTGATTTATCCTTTTGATCACCCTTTGGTGAAAAACTTTATTTATTATTTCGAATAAAAGAAACTATTTTTGTAAAAAAAAAGATTTATAACGTTAGGTTTTTATGGGAAAAGTCATTGCAATTGCCAATCAAAAAGGAGGAGTGGGAAAAACTACTACAGCCATCAATCTGAGCGCCAGCATGGCTGTGCTTGAATTCAAGACCTTGTTGATTGATGCCGACCCGCAGGCAAATGCTACTTCAGGTGTTGGTTTTGATCCGAAAAATATTAAAACGAGCATATACGAATGCATCATTGAGGATGTGGAGCCGAAAAACATCATCCTGAATACCAAAACTCCCAACCTTGACCTGTTGCCGGCCCATATCGACCTTGTAGGTGCAGAAATTGAACTGATCAACCAGCCTCACCGCGAAAAGATGATGCGGAAGGTCATCGGCAAAATCAAAGACAGCTACGATTTTATCTTTATTGACTGCTCTCCTTCTCTCGGGCTGATTGTTGTAAACTCGCTGGCGGCTGCCGATTCGGTGATCATTCCGGTACAATGCGAATATTTTGCTCTGGAAGGCCTTGGTAAATTGCTCAACACCATAAAAATTGTCCAGTCGCATATGAATACGGACCTGGATATTGAAGGCATCCTGCTGACCATGTACGACCAGCGTCTCCGGCTGTCGAACCAGGTGGTTGAAGAAGTGAAAACCCATTTTCAGCAAATGGTGTTCAATACGATCATCCAGCGGAATACCAAGCTTGGTGAAGCTCCCAGTTTTGGGGAAACCATCATCATGTACGACGCCGAAAGCAAGGGCGCCGTCAACTACCTGAACCTGGCGCGGGAAATACTCCAGAAAAACGAAATGACCAAAATAAAACAAAGCGAAAAAATAATCAAAACCGAAGATGACTAATACTAAAAAAAGAAGCAGTGTTATTGGAAGAGGCCTGAGCTCCTTACTTGAAAATCCTGAAACCGATATTACAACCAAAAGTGATATTATGGGAAAATATGTCGCCGGTTCGGTGGCAGATATCAGCATTTCCCAGATAGAGGCCAACCCGTTTCAGCCGCGCGACCAGTTTGATGAAATAGCTTTGGAAGAATTATCCGAATCGATTAAGCTGCACGGGGTTATTCAACCGGTCACCTTACGGAAATTAGGTTTTGACAAATACCAGCTTATCACCGGAGAGCGCAGGTTCCGGGCTGCACAATTAGCCGGGCTGAAAGAAATACCCGCCTATATTCGTATCGCTGATGACGAACAGATGCTTGAATGGGCGCTCATTGAAAATATACACAGGGAAGACCTTAACCCTATTGATATTGCTATTTCGTACCAGCGGCTGGTGGATGAATGCAAACTCACCCAGAACGAATTGAGTCAGAAGGTCAATTCAAAACGCTCAACCGTGACCAACTACCTCAGGCTGCTCAAACTTCCCGATCTGATCCAAAAAGCCCTGAAAGATGAGAAACTGAGTATGGGCCATGCCCGCGCCATTGCAGGAATTGAGGAACAAGACAGGCAGATCCGCATTTTCAACATGATCATTGAAAAAGATCTTTCGGTAAGAGAAGTTGAAAAACTCACCAAAGAAACAGCTCAGGTAAAAAACGTAAAACCAAAGCCCAAAACAGAAGTCCCTTATAAGATCGTTGAGATAAAAAAGATACTCACCGACCGGGTACAGGCGCCTGTTGACATCAAATACCGCAATAAAGGCAAGGGCAGCATCGTTATTTCGTTCAAGTCCGATGATGAATTAAACAAGATCATTGCGCGACTGAAGTAACTTCAAATCATGGCAGCCTGTTATTATAAATACGTTCTCATTATCTTTTTTGCCTTTGCTGCCGGAGGGTTATCAGCACAAAACATTGCCGGGGATACTGTTTCAAAAGACACCGTGAATACAGGCACGGCCAGGGTGAATCTTCCTTCAAATAAAACTATTACCGGCAAGCCTTCCCCTACTGATTCCGTTAAAGTAAAACTGCACTCACCGAAAAAAGCGGCCTGGATGTCGGCTGTGCTGCCCGGCCTGGGACAGATATATAACAAAAAATACTGGAAATTACCTGTAATTTATGTCGGCTTTGGCGTTATCGGCTATCTGGGATACAACTATTATACAAAGTTTAATAAATACAAAGACACGTATCTGGTAAGATCCGGGCTTGACAGCACTTCAACGGATTATTTCCCTGAGATTTTATCCAAAGACCTGCTGTATGAAAACTGGAATTATTACCGCAGGAACTTTGAACTTGCCTGCATCGTCGGCAGTCTTTTCTATATCCTCAACATTATAGATGCTTCGGTTGACGGGCATTTATACAAGTTTGACATTTCTGATGACCTGTCTTTGAAAATTGAACCCGACATGAATTCACTGACATATTACGGGGGCAGAAACATTGCAGGAGGAGTGAAATTTTCCCTGAAGTTTTGAATTTTTCAGCATCAATGTTTAGTCATCAGATGACTTAAAGTCATCTGATGATTGGCTTACATTAGCGATTTGGCATCAGGTCAACCATTTCCCATGTTCGTTTTTTATTGTCGATTAAGGCATTTTTAAAATTTACCTAAGGCTATTTTATTTTAAAACTATTATCTGAGGGATTGCTGTCGGGGACCTGGCTGTTACCCAATATGATCTTTGTCACTTTTTGTTTGATTTCACGTGTTACCAAGATATTATTTTTTCCATCTTTCCAGGTATCAGCCGGCAAATCATACCGGGTTCCTTCTCCATTCTCCGTTTCAAAAAACAAATAAACGGGCAAGGGAACTGTGCCTGAATTTTTAATTTCGACGGTGCATTTTCCCGCTTCGTATTTAGCAGACGATATCGTAAGATCGGGATAACCCTGTTCAAAGTACCAGGGTTTCCAGAACCACGTAAGATCCTGGCCTGAAATAGCATTAAACGTGTTGAAAAAGTCATAGGGCGTAGGGTGTTTGTATTTCCATCTGTCCATAAATTCTTTCAGGCATTTGATAAAGGTATCTTTACCTAATTGCATTTCGAGCAGCCTTAGTATTTGCTCTGCCTTCCCGTAATTGAGGATAAAATAAATATCCGGTGTAAGGTAGTAAGTAGGTGTCATCACAGCGGGCTCAAATTCCTTTCCGCTATACAATGAATAGACATAAGTTGTATAGGGCGCCACATCTTTGGTTGGTTCAATTTCTTTTTGCAGCACTTCAGGTAAAAACACAGCCATACTTTCGTCCATCCAGCCGTATTTTGTTTCATTTGTTCCTACATAGAAAGGGAAATAAGTGTGTGTGATCTCGTGCGAATGTGCGTAAACGACATCTCCCCTGTCTTCGAATGAGCCGACATTGGTCATCATCGGGTATTCCATTCCATCAGCTCCGTCGAAAATGCTCATGCAGGGAAAAGGATAAGGAACCCCCGGCAGTTTTTCCGATAAAAACCTGACGGTTTTGCGTGCTATTTCAATGGCTTCTTTATAATCGCTGTGTTTTGCATTATATGCAGTCTGTATAAAAACTTTTTTACCGTTTGTGCCGGATTCGATGCTACAGCCTTCCCAAATATAATGATCACTGAGTGCAAATGCAAAATCGCTGACATTGTCGGCTTTATATTTCCAGGTATTCCATGCCCCCTGTTTAGCTACATTTCCTTTGGTATAATCTTCGGGAAGCGCAATGGTAACAGTTTCGAAAGAATTCAAGGCCTGCTGATATTTTGCAAGACAAGGTTCTTTGAGCAATTCGCCGGGGTTTAACAAATTTCCTGTGGCCCATACGACATAGTTACCCGGAACGGAAATTTCAACATCAAAATTGCCAAAATCATTATAAAATTCAGCCAATCCGGTATAATCATGGGTATCCCAGCCGCTTATATCGTCGTAAACTGCAATCTGTGGATACCACTGTCCGATGAAGAAACTCGTGGAATCATAGGTGCCCATGCGGATCTGAGTTTTTGAAGGGACTTTGAAGCTCCATTCAATGGTTATTTCAGTCGTGGCATTTGGTTTTAATGCTTCATGAAGGGTGACATACATATTTGTGCCTCTCCGCTTGATGCGTTTGTCCTCAGCTTTAGCAGAAATGGCCTTGCCATTATTTATCACACTTTTAATAAGAACGCCATCCGTCAGATCATCAGGATACACGTCAAGTGTTCTTGCAGCGCCTTTTTTGAACAGATCCTGATAAAGCCTCACGACCAGCATTTTCAATGTATCGGGGCTGTTGTTGTGATAGGTTATTTCTTCCTGCCCTTCCACGATGCCGGTTTCAGGAAAGAATTTTACTTTTATTTTATAGTCGGATGTGTTTTGCCAGTAATTTTTACCGGGTTTGCCGTCCATAGCCCTTGCTTCTGATTGATAAGCTTTCATGGCTTCTTTGCTTACAAAGAGTTTTTCCTGGGCAAATGTCATGTTTGCAAACAAGCATAGCATTAGGAAAAGTAATATTCCCGAAATGCCTTTTTTCTGAAAGATTCTGTTCAATCTGAATTTTTTATTTTTCGCTGTTTCCATATTGGTATGTTTAGTTTGGAGTATGACACGATTTGTTCTTAAATATTACAAAATTTCCAAACATTAATGTTTTTTTCGCCTGGCAGACATTAGAATTATCTTGAGCGGCAATATTCTTTCTAAAATTATTTTAGAGTTGACGAATTGTTTGTAATCTGTACCGGAGCTATAATTTCAAAAATAAATATTGAAAAACCCGTCCTTAATTTAAAAAAAAACTAACCAAGCAACTGTCTTGCGGTTTTTATGGATGCCTCGGTAACATTCACTCCGCTGAGCATTTCGGCGAGTACTTCCACCCTTTCGTCCGGTTGCAGGATTTTAATGTGCGTGAAGGTGGCATTCTTTTCTTCCTTCTTATAGACCAGGTAATGGTGGTCGCTTTTGCCTGCAATCTGCGGCAGGTGAGTGATAGAGATTACCTGCATGTCTTTGGAAAGGTCCTTCATGATCGCACCTGTTTTCGAGGCTACTTCGCCCGAAACGCCGCTGTCGATCTCATCAAAAATGATGGTGGGCAACAATTTTTTCCTTGAAATAATGGATTTTATGGCCAGCATAAGCCGCGACAATTCCCCGCCGGAAGCGACCCTGTCTATTTCTTTCAGCTCCGCCCCTTTGTTGGCGCTGAAGGTAAATTTTATTTCGTCAAAGCCGTTCTCATTGATAGCTGTTGATTTCTGGTGCTCAATTTTTATGCGGGCATTGGGCATTCCAATCTGTTGCAGAATATGAACAACTTTTTGCTCGATCTCTTTAAAAACACTTTTTCTCTTCACCGAAATTGACCCGGCAGAAGATTGTAACTCCTTTTCTTTATTGCTGATCAGCTGTTCAAGTTTTTTGATGCCGGTTTCGAGCGAAGAAATATTCTGAAGTTTCCGGTCAATATCATTTTTAATATCGAGCAGTTCTGCAACTGAGTTCACACGGTGTTTTTGCTGAAGCCGGTATATCTCGTTCAGCCTTTGGGAAACCAATTCAAATCGTTCAGGCGAATAATGTATTTTTTCTTCGATCTGTTCTATTTCTGAGGTGATGTCTTTCAGTTCGATGCAGACGCTTTGAAGGCGTTTTACGTTTTCCTCAAGGCTGGGGTCGAATTTGGTAATCTGCGAAAGCTGGTTGTAAACCGAATTCAGCTGCTGGTTAATGCTGTTCTCGCTGCTGCCGAGAGAAAAAACTGATTTGTTCAAGGCTGATTTTATCAGTTCCACATGGTTCAACAATTCCAGTTCCTGTTCCAGTTCCTGCTGTTCATTTTCTTTTAATGCCGCGGTTTCCAGTTCACCAAAAAGAAAATTGTAATAATCCGCGTCGGCTTTGGATTGCTTTTCTTGTTCGGTAAGATTCTGAAGTTCCTTTTTCATTTCGCGGTAGGTGGCAAAAAGGTCCGAGTGTTCTTTTACCAGGTCCGAAATGTCAGCATAACTATCAATAGCGAGCATTTGGTAATCTTCATCGTTTATCAGGCGTGTCTGATGTTGCGAATGCAGGTCGACGAGTTTTTCGCCCAGTTCTTTCATTTGCCCGAGCGACACCGGTGTATCATTGATAAAAGCCCGCGATTTACCCTCGGGGTTTATTTCGCGCCTTAGGATCAGCGTATTTTCATAGTCGAGGTTGTTGGCCTCAAAAAAAGGTTTCATACGGTACTTTGCGATATTGAAAGTACCTTCGATCACGCACTTTTTGTTCTTGTCGGTCAGTGACTGAATATCTGCCCGCTGGCCAAGGATCAGTGACAGTGCATCAAGAATGATAGACTTTCCGGCGCCGGTTTCACCGGTAATTGCGGTATAGCCATGATAAAAATCAACTTCAATAACATCAATCAATGCATAATTCAGAATTGAAAGGTGTGAAAGCATGGCTACGGATGTTTATTTTACATTCAGGATTTTGGAGTTGAAATCGTTGGAATGAGCAGGATCGATAGTTTTCAGGTATGGGACAACCGTAGTTTTGTCGGTAGCAGGTGCCTGAGAAAAAATATTGATGATCTCATCGCGCTTGGTATCCATAAAAACCGTTACAAAATACAAGTTCGGGGTTCCTTTGACCACAGCCTGCATCTTATCCATGGCGGAGATCACAGAAGTTCTGCCGTTACCCATATTCTCTTTCATATCGTCCAGGCCTTTCAGGTGGTACAGGTATAAACATTCCCTGAATCCGCCGTATGAATCGTTCAGCAGGTTTTCTACGAGCCAGTATCGATTTTTTCTGCTTTCAAAAGATTTCCACCCAAGATCGGCGGTATTCTGAGCAAGCTGTACAATATTCTGTGCTTTTGTATAATATTGGCCTCCAGCCTTCATCGAATACGAATCAAAATCAAGACCTATGATCATGTAAGCATAATAAGCCAGAAGAGACGTAAGGTTTGAATAGTAATTATTATCATCATAGTCAAGTGCCTGATTCTGGATATACTTAAAAGAGATGTCTTTGTCCACGATATTCAGCATCGGTGAATTATACGAGGTGTTGAAGATGGGACGGCGCGACTGCACCTGCATGGTTCCTTTAAAATCGACATCCGACACTCTTTCTGTTATATTTATAAAAAAGGAACATTCAATTTTTTCTTCCTGCCTGTAGGTATAATTTGTCCATTTTCTGTTATTGAGAAACTCCATAATCGCTTTCTGCATTTCTTCAAAAACGGTTTTATCACTTCCGCTTATCTGGGAGGAATTGACCGAAACGGTACAAAAAAGTTCCTGTGCTTTTGCGATATTGACCAGAAAAATAATTAAAACAAAAATTATGAGTTTTTTCATATTTTACAACTTGCTTAATTTTCTTATTTCGTTGATAATATCAACTGCTACTTCACGCTTTGATTTAAGTGGAAAAACTTTTTTATCCAGGCTTTTGCCAATAATAGTGACTTTGTTGGTCTTGTTTTTAAATCCCGCCCCTTTATCTTTCAGTGAATTAAGAACGATAAGATCAAGGTTTTTATTTTTTAGTTTTTTGATGGCATTTTCAGTTTCGTTATCAGTTTCCAAAGCAAAGCCAACCAGGAGCTGATTTTTTTTCTTTATTTTTCCTAAGGAAGATAAAATATCAGGAGTTTTGACCAGGTCTAGGGATAATTCCTGTGTGGTTTTTTTGATCTTTTTATTCTGGATTTTGGCGGGCATATAGTCTGCCACCGCAGCAGCCATTATGGTAATATCTGAATCAGGGAATGATTTCAGGCACTGCTGTTGCATTTCGATTGCAGTTACTACGTCAATGCGATGAACATCAGGGTTAGCGGTTGATAAGGTGACGGGGCCTGTAATTAAGGTAACCTTTGCTCCCATTTCCGCGCAGGCTTCAGCAATTTCAAAACCCATCAGTCCTGATGAGTGATTGCCGATAAAACGCACCGGGTCGATACTTTCGTAAGTAGGGCCGGCGGTAACAAGGACATTCTTATTTTTTAAAAATTGTTTTTTTTTTAAGAAATTGCTCAGAATTTCAACAATTTTTTCGGGTTCTTCCATCCTGCCGGCGCCGCACAAGCCGCTGGCAAGTTCACCTTCACGCGGTTCAATCAGATGATGGCCAAAAGAACAAATGGTTTTAATGTTATGTTGTGTTGCAGGATGCTTATACATGTCAAGGTCCATGGCCGGAGCAAAAAACACAGGGCACTTTGCAGCAAGGTAGGTGGCCGTAAGGAGATTATCAGCCAGACCATTGGCCATTTTGGCTAAGGTATTGGCGGTGACCGGTGCAATGAGATAAATATCAGCCCAGCTGCCCAGTTCGATGTGGCTGTGCCATCTTCCGTCTGAAATTTCAAAACCTTCGCATAAGACAGGATGCCCTGAAAGTGTTGATAAGGTAAGCGGAGTCACAAAGTCTTTTGCTGATGGTGTCAACACAAGCTGTACTTCAGCTCCATTTTTTATCAGCAGACGAACGAGGATAGGAACCTTGTAAGCCGCAATACTTCCGGTGATCCCAATTAATATTTTTTTACCTTTCAGCATCCGGATAGATTAAAAATCGGTCGGGTTTTCCTTAAGGGGATTACGGAAATATAACTTATCGTTCAGGTATTCATTGATAGCTATCAATGATGGTTTTGGAAGGCGTTCGTAATACTTTGCTATTTCGATTTGCTCACGGTTTTCAAAGATCTCTTCAAGGTTATCGGTGGTAGTTGAAAATTCTTCGATCTTCCCGTTTAATTCTTCTTTAAGATCAGAAGCAATTTTGTTGGCGCGGATCGCTAAAATCACCACGGTTTCGTATACATTTCCGGTTTCTTTTGTAAAATCACTGACGTTCCTTGTTACTGCAAGTGTTCCGGCCTTAGCTTTTTTATAGTCCATTATGATGTTTTTTATTGATTACTTATTGTTAATTAACTCTGTTTCTTTTCTTTTTCGGCATATTTAGACAGCTCCTTTTCAATATTTTTCATTATTGATTTGGCTTCTTTGGCGTATCCTGATTCCGGGAAGGTGGTGGTTAAAGAGTTGTAGGCATCCCTGGCAATTTCCAGCCGTTCCTTCTTTTTTGTTTCAACACTATTTTGTGCGTATAGGTAACTCGAGGAAAGCATATAAAAGTAAACTTCTTCTTTATGCTTGGTGTCTGGATAATCTTTCAGGACATTTTTAAAAGCGATGTAGGCAGCCTGGTAACTCTGAATTTTATAGTATAGCTTTGCCGTTTCAAATTCCTTTTTTTCCAGTTTGTAACGAAGTTCATCGATGATTTCATTACACTTGGCCACACGTATGCTTTTAGGGTATTGATTAATAAAAAGCTGCATTTGTTTAATTGCATCAATGGAGATCGTTTGGTCAAGGCCGTATTCAGGGGAATAAAGATACTGGCAATAGGCCGACATGTAGTTGCATTCTTCGGCATATTTGCTGGTTGGGAATGTGGATGTGAATTTGGTAAAATAATACCCGGCTTCCAGGTAATCTTCTTCTCCAAAATAACAATAAGCATAATAGTAATTGATCTTTTCAGAAGTATCGGTGCCCCTGTAATAGATCAGTAATTCATCGAAAAGCTGCATGGCCCTGTGATAATCACCTTTTTCATAAAGCGCAACAGCGGTTGAATATTTGAGTTTAATATCCGAACTCTTTACTACCTTGCGGTATTGTCCGCAGGAAATCATCAGAACACTTGCCAACAAAGAGATACAGACGATTGAAATGCGCATAGTTTTAAACATGGTGCAAAATTAGTCATTTTTAGTTTACTAAAACTAATTTCTACAAAATATATTGTAAGGTTTATTTTTTAATGGACAATTATTTTGTCAGGAATGTGTCAGCGCTCAAACATTTTTTGAACAGACTACAATTTTCAGAAATTCATGTATTGCTGAAAGCTGCATTGCATATACGACTTAGCTTGTTTTACAAGTTCATCCTCCGAAAATGTGGCGGTAGAATCAATGGAAAGCATGCAATTGGTATTGTTTGCTGCATCATACGTAACATAGCCCCCAGGCCTTATCCAGCCAAAGCCATCATTGAACGCAAAGAAAGCAAATTCAGGACTGTGGGGAGCCAACAGGTTTTTACTCCATTTAAAATCCGAATAATCAAGGCCGAGCTGTGCGGATAACACAGCCGGCAAATCAGTCTGAGACCCGATTTTTGTGTTTTGGGTACCCCTGAATTCTTCTTTTATCACATTGCCGCAAAGCAACAGAACAATTTTATGATAGTCTGGCGAACAGAAATGATAGTTGTGGTATGAGCCATGGCTGTGGTCAGAAACAAGTACAAACAGCGTGTTGTTATACCATGGCTGTTTTTGCGCCTGTTGAAAAAATCGTTCCAGGCATTTGTCGGCGTAAAAGGCCGCGTTTACATATTTTTTTTCATATTTTGGCCAGGATATCACCTCCTGCATTTCAAAATCATAGGGCGAATGCGTACTGATAGTAAAAATTGAGGAGAAAAAAGGTTGTTTATTTTTATTGAGTTCTTCAAGAAAATATGGGAAGGTATATTCGTCATGAATTCCTAATTTTGCCCGCGGGAACGAATCAGGAAAATCGCTGTCTTCCTGTATTTTATCAAAACCATTAGCGACCAGAAAACTTTTAATATTTCCATAATTCAGTTGTCCGCCAAAATAAAAAGAAGAAAAATACCCTGCCTTTTTTAATTTTTGAATCAGGCTGGGCAGCTTGTTATATTTTTCAGGTTGTTGCGTGATCGTTGTTATCGTTTGGGCGGGAAAACCACTGAAAATAGCTGACATCCCCTCTTGCGAGCGTGTTCCGTTTGTATAAATATTGGTAAACAACACTCCTGTTTTTTCAAGTTCATGAAAAAATGGGGTAATTCCTTCTTCTCCACCCTGGCTCTCAATCAGGTCGGCCGTCCAGCCTTCAAGAATAAACATCACGATATTTGGCCTGGCAGTTTTCAATATTATTTGTGTCGAATCGGTGCTGTACTTAAAAAGCTGATCCACGGTATTGCAGGCTTCAGCATCATTATAATAATGGTATGGATTTTTTTCCAACATTTCTGAATTGCGCTTAATGCTGCTCCCGAGGTTCCATAGCGAATTAACGGAGATCAGGTTCAGAATTTCGTTCTTTGAATAATAAGACTCGCTTTGATTTATGGGTATTTGCCGAAATCCGCCGCGCATCCCCCAGAACAAGACAACAGGTGTAAGCAGGATAAAAGCAGCAGAGAAGAAATACATTTTTTTGGTTACGATGATACGGCTGAAAAAAACTCTCAGGTAAAGGAAGAAATATGCTGCCATCTGAAAGGCCACCAACGCAGCAAAGACCATAATTTGCCAGGTTTGGGCAGTGCGTGTAATCTCTTCGGGATGAGCAAGATATAGCAAAGCCTTGTAATGAAGTTTGGTTTTCCATTCGCTGTATATGCCCGCCTCAGCAGTAGTAAGGATAACGAGGATCAGCAAGATGATAAATGTGTATGTTTTATTGATAATATCTATCCATTTTGCTGAATAAAAGTTCTGCACGATAAGCAGGAAAAATGGCAGGGCCATGATATAGCATATTGCTGAAAAATCAAGCGGAATGGAATACCAGAAAGATCCGAGCAAATCTAAAAAGCCGGAACCTTTTATATAATTAAGGTTATAAAAAATAAAAACGATCCGGCTCAGGTCGAAAATGATCAGCCAGAACAACATTTGCCTGAGCAATAAAAACAATATTTGCCTTGACAGCCGCTTCATATTTATTTTTCGGCAAATTTACAATAATGTCACAATGAAATTTATTTTTTTATATGCCAAAACTTATTATTTTTGTATGCCTCATTATTTATTAATTCCTAAGAAACCAACAATTTATGAAAAAATGCAGATTTACTCTTTTTGCAATCATTTTTTTAATGACTGCCACCATTGCTGTTGGACAAATCAGTAAAAATGTCACAAAAATTGCCACCATCAAAGATCAGTCGGGCTGGATAGCATTTAAAGCTAACCTGAATCTCGACCCTTCAACGATTTTTGTAACAAATAAAAGTGAATTCGGATTAACCGGAGCTGACCAGATGCAGGTTTACCGGACAGAGACAGACAAATCCGGGTTTACACATTACAGATATCAACAGTGTTATCAGGGTATCCCGGTCGAAGGCGCTGAATATATCATTCATAGTGTTGGGGGAAAGGCCACGACCGGAAATGGTAAAATTATCACAGGTTTTAAAGCTTCAGCTACCCCGGCGATATCGGCCCAAAGTGCCATTGCAAAAGCAATCGCCTATACCAATGCCGAAAAATATATGTGGGAAGATGAGGCTAATGAGGCCTTTATAAAAAAAGTCAAAAAAGATGCGGAAGCCACCTACTATCCAAAAGCTAAACTGGTATTTATCGATAAGCACTTTGGCAAGGATGCATCAAAATATGTTTTGGCTTATAAAGTCAATGTTTATGCCTCGCAGCCATTGTCATACAAAAACATATACATCAGTGCCACTACCGGTGAGGTAATCCACACTATTGACCAGATAAGGGTTACAGAAGTTCCGGGCATAGCTCATACCAAATATAACGGGGTACAGACCATTCAGGTTGATTCTACAGGCCCAGGAGCTTACCGCCTTAGGGAAACAGGCCGTTGCGGAATAGAAACTTATGATATGAATACTTCCACAAATTATAATACTGCTGTGGACTTTACCGATACCGACAATGACTGGAACAATGTGAATGCCGAACAGGATGAGATTGCCACAGATGCACATTTTGGTGCTGAAGCTACCTATGATTATTATATGGACAAGTTTGGCAGGGACAGTTACGACAATAACGGTTCACCACTATTCAGCTATGTTCATTATGACGTATCTTATGCCAATGCTTTCTGGGATGGGATGCGGATGACTTACGGCGATGGCGATACAGATAACGGCCCCTTCACGGCGCTGGATGTTTGTGCTCATGAACTCACTCATGGGGTTACGGAATATACCGCCAATCTTGTCTATCAGGATGAGCCAGGCGCCTTAAACGAAGCCTTCAGTGATATTTTCTCGGCCGGTGTAGAATTTTTTGCCACTCCTGCCCAGGCTGACTGGCTGGTGGGTGAAGATTTTGACCTCACCGGGGGTAATGGGTTCCGTAATATGTCAAACCCTAACGAAGACGGACAGCCGGACACGTATCTTGGGACCAGCTGGTATTCAGGTACTATGGATAACGGAGGCGTTCATTACAACAGCGGCGTTGCCAACTATTGGTTCTATCTTTTATCTGTTGGCGGCAGCGGAACCAATGATAACGGAGACGTTTTCAATGTTGACAGCCTTGGGATTGATGTAGCTGCACAGATTGCCTAGCGGGCGCTTTCGGTTTATCTGACCAGCACATCACAGTATTTTGATGCCCGCCTGGCTACCATACAAGCTGCCTCTGACCTCTACGGTGATTGTTCCAATGAAATGGTACAGACTGCCAATGCCTGGTATGCTGTTGGTGTAGGAATGGCTATTGCCGATAACGATGTATATATCCATGAAGTCACCTCACCTGTCACCGCATGCGGTATGATTTACGAGCCGGTTAGTGTGCGGATGTTTTATAACGGATGTAACCAACCCATAAATGCAGGCGACAGCATTTTCTTCTTTTACCAGGCTGATGGCGGTGCCGTGGTTGGTGATACGATGATCCTTGAGGCGAATATGAATGGTGGCGATACACTTGATTTTACCTTCACGGTTCCTGCGGATGTCCAGGTTATCGGAAACCATACCATTGACTGCTGGCTGAGATACGGAAATGATACCATTTCGAATAACGATACCTTGACCGGCTACACTTTTGAAAACAAGCTTTACCAAAACAGCGATGTGGCAGTAACAGGCATTGTTTCACCGGCTACAGCCTGCAATCTAAGTAATATGGAAGATATAACCATCAAGGTTGGTTTCTTTGGCTGTGAATTTTTACCTGCCGGTAATCAAATCCCTGTAGGATATAGTATTAACAACGGGCCTTATGTTTATGATACACTGACAACAGTTTATGACATGAATCCGGATTCCGTTTTTTATTTCACATTCAGCACCCCAGCTGATTTGTCGGTATCAGGGACAACCTATACGATCAAAGCAAAAACCTTCTTTGATATCGATAGCTTAAACTCAAATGATGAATTCTCGGGTTACACGGTTAAAAATCCATTATCGTTGTCCGATACCATTGTCACCTTTGAGCAGGCCAACGCCAGCGATATGTTCATGCTTTCTCTTGCTTCATATGCACATGCTGATATTGCCGCTGCCGCACACAATACCGGCGCTAAAGGCTTCAGAATGACCGGTGGCAACGCATTTTCATACTATACGATGCTTGAATTTCCAAATGGTGCCAATACCTGGACTATCAACGATTTTCTATCTGCAAAGATCACATTCTGTGTGGATGCAAGCAGCTGGACAACGGCTAACATGCGCTTCGACCTGAAACAAACTTTCGGTAAGGACGGTTATGAAATGGTAATGGGAACCGGCAATGATTATTCAATAGCGAGCAATTTCAGGGTACTTGTAAATGATGTCACACAAATTGGCGGTACGTATAACCCGACTTTGCCTAATACCGATCCGTTTACCACCCACTATATCAATCTGGATGCCTATGCAGGCACAAAATTCACGGTCACCTTTGAAACCCGGAACATTTGTAAAGACACGTTAATCCTGACAATGGACAATGCTTACGTCGACAATGTAAGATTCATGCAAACTTCTGATGTGGGAATTGAAGCAGAAGATTTGAGCGATTATCTGAATATTTATCCAAACCCGGTAAGCGAAATGCTTAATATAAATCTGTTTTCAAACGAAGTGCAGACGGTAACTATTGAGCTTATGGATATGCAGGGAAAACTGATAGAAAGCAGAACTGAACAGGCGTACACCGGCCAGAATTCTTTTAAACTGGATATGCAGGGAATGACTTCGGGGATTTATTTTATCAGAATGAGTACCAAATCAGGAATTTACAATAATAAGATTATTAAAGAATAACCTATTTGGCACGAATAAGGTCCCAGACTTTATTAAAAAAATCCACATATTTTTGGGGAGGCACCGCAACGGGGCTTCCCCATTTTATTTCATACGTTTTATTATCAGCGGTATAACGGATAAAGGAAGTCATATTGCCGGGCTTGGAAAAACTTTCTTCGGTAATCCTAAGTTGTTCAAACTGGTTGAAAATCTCAGCAATTTGTTTCTTATCGATTTTTTTGATCAGGTCTTCAGATTGAGCCTCGCTTACCTTATATACTTCTCCGTTTTCTTTCACAAGATAGGTGTCGTATTTTCCTGTGACCCCGCCTCCTTTTCCAATCGTAAACGAGCGGTAAATTTTGGTTGTTTTGCAGGAATCACTCATCATTAATATAATGATTATCAATAATATTTTTATGTTTATTTTTATCATTAGTTTAAATGATTATTTAAGCAGGTTTATAAAATAAAACAAGGCCTTTCTCATGAAACAAATAACCGGCAAATGAACTACATCCTTTCCGGGACCTCAACTCCGAGTAAATTCATGCAGTTTTTAATAATAACAGCTGAAAAATTTGATAATGCCAGCCTAAAATTTACCAGGTCCATATTTTCTTCTTTTAAAACCGGGATCCGCTGGTAAAACTGGTTATATTGCTTGGCAAGTTCATAAACATAATTTGCAATCTGGGCCGGACTGAGTTCCTCCGCAGCCAATGCTAATATGCGTCCGAAATCATAACATAGGAGCAACAGTTCACGCTCTTCTTCCAGCAAATCCGTAATACCGGTAAAAGTAAATTCGTGGGCCATCTTGCCCGATTTACGCAGCAACGACCGGATACGCGCATGGGTGTATTGGATAAAGGGACCGGTATTTCCATCAAAATCAATCGATTCTTTCGGATTGAACATCATGTTTTTAACCGGATCCACTTTAAGAATGAAATATTTTAATCCACCCAGGCCGATCATTCTGAAGAGCCGGAATGCTTCCTCGTTATCGAAATTCTCCAGTTTTCCAAGTTCTGTGGTGATCTGGCGTGCAGTTTCCGTAACTTCATCCATAAGATCGTCCGCATCAACCACAGTTCCTTCACGTGATTTCATCTTACCTTCGGGAAGTTCCACCATGCCGTATGAAAAGTGAATGATGTTTTCGGCCCAGGAATAACCCATTTTCAGCAAGGTTTTTTTCAGTACATCAAAATGATAATTCTGCTCATTGCCAACCACATAGATCATTTTTTCAGGATGGAATTCATCATGGCGCATTTTAGCTGTGCCCAAATCCTGAGTAATATAAACCGATGTACCGTCGGCGCGGAGCAGTATTTTTTCGTCAAGGCCCTGATCAGTAAAGTCGGCCCAGACAGAGCCATCCTCTTTTTTTGTAAAAATATTTTTTTCAACCCCAGACATCACCACATCTTTTCCCAAAAGATAGGTTTGCGATTCAAAATAGGTCTTGTCGAAGCTGATACCAAGATCATTATACGTTTGAGCAAAGCCTTTATAAACCCATGAATTCATCATGTTCCACAATTCTTTGGTTGGTTCATCACCCTGCTCCCACTTTTGCAGCATCTCTTGAGCTTCTAATATCAGCGGAGCTTTTTTGGCAGCATCATCCTCAGACATGCCCTGTTTCAGAAGTTCTGAAATTTCAGCTTTATAGTGCTTGTCAAACTCCACATAATACTTGCCAACAAGCTTGTCGCCCTTGATTCCTGAAGATTCGGGTGTTTCGCCCCCGCTCCATTTTTTCCAGGCCAGCATCGACTTGCAAATATGTATGCCCCGGTCGTTCACCAGGTTCACCTGGATCACATTTTTACCATTGGCTTTCAAAATCCTGGAAATGGCATCACCCAATAGATTGTTTCGGATATGCCCCAGATGCAAAGGCTTATTGGTGTTAGGAGACGAATATTCAACAATGACAGGCTTTTGAGAAGTATCAGGTTGCTGAATCCCATAATGTTCATCAGAAAAAGTATCATTTAAAAACGAGATCCAGTATTTTGCGGTAATGCGCAAATTAAGGAAACCTTTAACAACATTAAAATTCTCAATAAAATCAAGCTGCTGCATCAGGTATTCACCCAGTTTCCCGGCTGTTTGCTCGGGTGATTGTTTCGAAAAACGAACCAGCGGAAAAACCATAATCGTATAATCAGCCTGAGCACGGAACTGCATGTTTGTTTTCTGGATACTGACCAGGCCTGCATCAATCTTTTGTTCGAATAAATGCGCCATCGCTTCTACGGTAGCATTGGTAATCAAGTATTCTATTGCGAGCTGTTTTTTCATATCATAATAATTACCGCAAAGTTAAAAATAATTGTCTATAAACTATTCAAATTACCATACCCGGAATGCAGTAGAGTTTTTTTCGCATGGCAATTATTCTGTCTAAAATCGTTATTTTTGTGATTCAAAAACTTATATTATGAAAACAAAGATTCTTCTCATATTACTGATTTTCATCTGCTTGAAAACTCAGGCTCAGGTCCAGATATTATTTCAGTCCAACCAAACGAAATCATATTTGCTCTCCTATACAAATTCCTACGAAGAAAGCCAGCAGGTAATTAACGAAATGATTGATGCGATTGCTAAGTTCGTTCCCAAACCTGTGAATCAAACAAAGATTATGTTTAATGTAGATGAAAACGTAAAGATCACGCGCAACCAGACGGTTGTCAGCATTTACGTCACACATCAGAATATCATAATGAGCGGCGATGTGTTTTACAAAGGTTTTAATATGACCGACGTTCTGGTGCCATCAAAATATGATTTTAAAGCCACGCTAAGCTATACAAACGGAACTAAGATTAAAGATTTTGTGCAGCAGACCAGCAACTTCACCCCGCCGTTCAATGAAGTGCTGCTGCAATGCAATGATACCGCACTTTCAAACAGTTATAACTTTGAGGTAACCGCAGTCAAATTTTATTATGATTATGCCGCCCGTAACCGTTTCCGTGAAAAAGCAGGGCTGATTGACCAATACTTTTCTGCCGACCTTGATCTGAACGACATCAACAAGAAATTAGGTGAAATTGACCTCAAGGCTTTTGAATATCTTGAAAATTCCCAGTCGGAAATGAATAAATTAAAAGCCCTGGAAGACAATATTTCAAACGCTGCTTTCTGGCAGGCGCTGCATATCGAAGCCTTTGACCCGCTGAAGTTGAATATGAAACTTTTTGACGTTAAAAAGAAACATACTGAAATTCAAAATCAGTTAAACTATACCAAATCGGTAATACATGAGCTATACTACGACAAAGGCGTGGAGCTTTACAACAATAAAAAGGCCTATGATGCCAAAACGGCTTTCGAAAAATCCCTGAGTTACAATCCCTCCTATGCACCTTCGCAGTTTTACCTGGCACAGATCGCCTTTGAAACCAATAAAACCGAAGAGGCGAAACAATTGTTGAAAAAACTATTCACGTTGGATAACATTGACGGCATTACTCAAAAAGCAGCCTTCGGCCTTGTCAGCGCTATCGAATGGCGCGACATGAACAGCGCTGCAGGATTATTAACGGGTGGCAAATTTACCGAAGCGCTGGCTGCTGTTGACAAAGCCGAAAGTTTTTGCAAGAGCATTCCCTCCTACACCTGCAATGACACCATAGAACTCATCAGGCGTGATTGCCATCTAGGTATTTATAACAGCTATTTAAAATCAGGTGAAAATTTGTTTAACGTAAAAAAATATAAAGAAGCCGGAAATGAGGTGTTAAAAGCGATCTTATACCAACAGAAGTTCTCGGGGTACATACCAAATAACGATGATGCACTGGCATTGAAACAAAAGATCGGCATTGAAGAATATTACCAGTCCATGACAAAAGGCAAGGAAAAAATGATATCAAAGGAATACCGGGCAGCCTTTTCTGAATTCGATAATGCCAGTATACTTGAAAAGGATTATCCGGTAAAAAAAGACAGGCTGCTTCCCGAACTTTTGAAAAAATCAAAACTCGAAGTGCTGTTTCTTGACATTGACAACGCTGAATCGGATGTAAAAACCAATAACCTTACCAATGCACGTAACATCCTGCGGCAGGTGATCGATGAACAAAAAACCTATGGACTTAACGATAATTCTGCGTTGTCGGTCCGTATTGAAAACCTGAAAAAATCAATTTTCAGCCAGGAATGCATGAATGCACAAAAAGAATACGACTCCAAAACCGCTGCTGCTGCCAATGCAGAAAATGAAAAAAATTTCATCTCGGCAGAAACCAATTATAATGCTGCATTACTTACCGTTGAAAAAAATCCCGATTGCGATATAAATAACGAAGTTGCAAAAAAAGGGAAACTGAATGTGGAAAAACCGTCGCAATACCAGCAACAGCTTAATCAATGCAACGATCTGGTAAAAAGCAACAGCTACTACAAAGCAATAGAATCCTATAATAAGCTCAGCACCTATTATAATAGTAACTCCATTATTAATTACGGCATCACCCATCAGCCGTTACATTTATATATTGCTTCCTTCGAATCAGGTTTTGTCACTTACGGGCTCAACTGGCTCATTGATAACGGCGAAACCGATAATGCCATGTTTTTACTGAAATTACTGAAGCAGCGGAACATTCTTAAATCGACCACAAAAATTCAACAGACTTCATTAGCCAGGGCTTTTGCCATCAGGGATCATAATGCCGGCATGATGTCAGACCCAAAAGTAAAAGTTACCGAATATACTTTAGGGGACAAATGGTTCAGTTATTTCTCAAAGGAATACGTGAAGCAAATCAAAAAACTAAAGTAAATGTTTGTCCGTTAGTTTTAAAAGGTGCTTCTATACCGTATTTTAAAAGCTGTATCCCATGCTGATACCTCCCCACAGCCGGCCAAATAAATAACGGCCATCATAAGAGGTGAACTTTGGTGTTACACAAAGCCTCCATTGAAAGCCGTTATAGTTTTGTATTCTGAGTCCTGCTGTGCAAACAAAATCAATATAAAAATCTGTATATTTTGAATCATAATCGTCAAAATAATTTTGGCCCTTAAAAGTCGCTCCGGAACCTAACTCAAAATAAATTATTTTGTAGATTTTATAAACAGTAGTCATGTTCAAAATCACATCAAATACATCAACACCAAGCCCTGGTAAGTTGAAGTATGCCCCCCCAACTCTGGCTGATACTGATAAAAATTTCTTATGAAATATCCTTCTCTCATAATTCAGGGAATATATGGTGGCATTTCCAAGAAACTCAACAAATAAACTATTTTTAAATTCTTTGCTTTCCCGGATAGAATCATATTTTCTCTGCAAACTGTCCTCCGTGGTCATCGCCTTTATAGGTTTAATGCTATTTTTAAGTTTGCGTTCCATATTGTATGAATAATGGTCAATCTTTATCATTTCAATCGAATCTATTTGGGTTTTAAAGGCATCTTTGGTACTGTAGAAAATAATTTCGTTTTTAATATATAAGATTTTACCCCAAATTGTATCGTTTGTTTTTGTGATGATTTCATCATTAATGATTTGAGCAAATGATGAAAAGCAAAAAAACAGCAGTCCCAAAGTAGCCATTGGTACTGCGCTTCTGTTGATAATTTTCATAACTCTATTATAATTTTAAATCAAAAATATAAATTTGAATCCATTACGAAAAGCCCCATTTTTTCTATCCTGCAACTTTTTGCTATTAATCCCAAAAGGAAGGTTGCGGAAAATCTGCCAACATTTAGGTCGTGACAATGCTAATTTTCAAAATTCATACTTTTCGGAGTGGATACAAATATAAAATTAGGAATTATTTTTGAAAATTTGATAATAATATAAATTTTTTAAATGATTATGTTCTTTGATTAACTTGTTCCCTCCTTTGCCCCTGCTGACTTATAGAATTAATAGACCATTTAAGAAAAAAAAATTTTCTTTTCTTTGATTTCTGTACGTTTTAAACTTTTATCTTTGTCAAAAGTTTAATAAACCAAAAAAAAATACATATGAACCGAAAAAACGTTATTATTATTGGCGCTGCAGGTAGAGATTTCCACAA
>DAOQAT010000032.1:0-34541 GCA_035354195.1 Bacteroidales bacterium
AGCCGTCTGGACAGCAGACTGACAAAATTTTACATGGTATCCATCAAATTGGCCGAGAGTTGTCGGAGTTAAATTTAATTCACAAAGTGTAAAGAACCGGTAATAGCTATAACTTGTGTCTGCTTTCACCCCGCAGGTAAGGCAAATATGACAGTTCTGGAATATTTTGAAAACTATGTGGATTTTGACAGGAAAGGTTAGTAAATTGCGGGGCGTAAAGCAGCCACCGACCGTTATGCGTCATGCTGAAAACCTGTTGTGTTAAGTATACAACTTCGAAATCTGTAAATATTTTTTAGTAAATCACCCTAAATTGTTTCTCGTTAAATTCATAGTTTAGGTTACACAAGTGAATTAGTTTAGACTTAATCTGACAGTAAGGGATTAAAGCATAAATTTGAAATTGAAAAGAAATCAAATATGTTTAACCCCAAAACTGTCAGAAATGAATACAGAAACAAAATTAGTAAAAACAAAATTAGGGCTGCTAAATTTAGCAGAACAATTAGGAAACATATCCCATGCATGTAAAGTGATGGGATACTCCAGAGACAGCTTCTATCGGATTAAAGAACTGTACGATACGGGAGGTGAAACGGCTCTTCAGGAAATAAGTCGTAGAAAGCCTATCCCTAAAAACCGTATTGAAATGCACATTGAAGAAGCTGTCGTAGCTATAGCCTTTGAGAATCCAGCACTGGGTCAACTTCGTGTATCTAATGAGTTAAAAAAGCAAGGAATCTTTATCTCTCCATGTGGCGTGAGATGCGTATGGCAAAGACACGATTTAGAGACGTTTCCCAAGCGCCTGAAAGCACTTGAGGCAAAAGTGGCACAGGATGGCATTATTCTGACCGAGGCCCAACTTGTGGCTTTAGAACGCAAAAAAGAAAAAAATGAAGCGGTTGGCGAAATTGAAACAGAACATCCCGGCTACCTCGGGGCGCAGGATACTTATTATGTTGGCAACATTAAAGGTGTTGGACGTATTTACCAGCAAACATTCATTGACACATACAGCAAGGTGGTATTTGTAAAAGTGTATGACCGCAAAAATGCTCTTGTGGCTGCCGACTTACTTAATGACAGAATTATCCCGTTTTATCAGGAACACAAAATTCCTTTATTGCGAGTATTAACTGATCGTGGAACCGAGTATTGTGGCAGGCCTGAACATCACGAATATGAGTTGTACCTGACCCTTGAAGATATTGACCACTCAAAAACACGTGCACGGAGACCACAGTCAAACGGAATTTGTGAGCGTTTTCACAGAACCATTCAGGATGAATTTTTTGCTATTGCCTTTCGTAAAAAGCTATACCATAATATTGAAGAACTACAGACTGATCTTGACACTTGGATTGATTACTATAATAAGGAAAGGACTCATACCGGTAAGTTTTGTTTTGGAAAAACACCAATGCAAACGTTCCTGGATAGTCTGGCCCTGGCTAAATCAAAAATGCTTGATAATGCACTGCAGGTTCAGGAGGAATCCTTGTTACTGCATAGCGGCAAGCCACGTATGAATGGAGAAATTGTCAAGGCCGACGCAGGAGTTCATTTTAGCCTTGACAATTTCGGAATGAATAGTAAATTTGCAATGCAGGAACAAGGATGACTTATACCTTATTGTCAGATTAAGTCGCAACTATTACATAATTTCATCGTGTTATTTTAACCTTGATATTATGAATATTTTTATATTTGTAAAAAAAATAAAACCAACCAAAAGGTACGGCAAGCCAACTATTTTTTGTTGTATACCATTACCTTTGGTAATGCTATAAACTAGTTAGCAACAAGGCAAACCAAAATTTAATATATATGAAAACACTAAAGACACTAATTCTAATGATTTTAATAAGTAAAGTTGTTATAGCTCAACAACAAGTACCATATGCGAATCTTGCATATAAAGATTCAACATGGAAGAGATCAATGGCTCTATTTCTTGATGATTTTAATGATAATTATAATCAATGGCAAAATAACGGTAATAAGACAAATTTTGAAATTACTAATGGTAATTTGATTGTCTACGGAGGTGCTTTAAAGTGTGACAAACTGAATAATATTGATCAAGCAAAGGATGTTATATTTGAAATAAGAATTAAAATGATTGATGATTTTAGTAGAGCACAAAATAAGGAATGGATGCTAAGTCAAATATTTAAGTTCTGGAATTTAGAATTTCGATATGTAATTAAAGAAAAACTTTTTCAAATAGTAGATTTAACTAAAAGTACTCCCACTACGTATACGTGGATATATAAATCAAACGATATCAATGTATATGAGTTCTCTACAATTCAAATAGTAAGTAAAAATAAAACTGCTTCAATTTATTTTAACGGCTCGTACTTAACCAGTTATAATTATACTCTCCCATTACAAGGTACTATTTTCCAACCTAATGCATTCACTTGTGACCCGGAAAATTTATATGGTTGTAAAAGAATCATTGTCGACTATATATACATATATAGAAATTACTCTACCTTAGAAGAAGAAGACTACACGATAGCGAAAAATCGTAATGATTTTGATTCCTACTTAACTAAATATCCTAATGGTAAATATTATAGCGAAATATCCGCATTGAAAGAAGACTATTTTTATGATTTAGCTTTGAGTGGTTTTGTTTCTGAATGTGACAATTATTTGAATAATTATCCTCAAGGTAAATATTTGGATAAAATTGTAAATTTAAAAACCGAAAGACAGCTTTATAAAAAAGCATTAGATGGTGGGTTAACGGATTATAATGCTTATCTATTAAAATACCCAAGTGGAACTTATTCTGCTGAAATAACTAAGTTAAAAAATAAAAAAACTCAGGAAATCAACAGAGCTAATAAAATAAAAACCAATAGCAATAAAGCACTATGGAAACTTGGATGTAAATTATGCAATCAAACAACTAATGGAATAATATGTGGGGTGCTAAATCAATGGAACGAAAATAAAACCAAAGTTTTAGTTAAAATATTAACTAGCCCGGGTGGCAGTTATGAGGGGGAACAGCTTACAAAAAACAACACTATTTGGGTATCTTCGAGTGGCAAAGGATGGCACCTTTGTTTAGAAGATGAAATCCAAACGAGTTTAAATAATGATAATAGTAATCCCAAATCTGATGTTATTACATATGAACTAGAATATTGGAAGCCTTTATCATATACATTTTTTGCCCCAGGATATGTAGCAAAAATATTAGTTAAAAAGGGAAATATTGTAAATAAAATCTTGTATGTCCATGTGCATGAACCATATTATATTGATTTTTATTTAAAAGACCCATTTGACGGTGTGACTAGTGAAGGTGATAAAATAGGCCGTTGTTATGCAAGTACTAATATCAGTGATAAAAATAAAATTGATATTCATTTTTATGTTTTACCTGAATTCGAAGTAAGCACTAGGGAAGCATATTATGCAACAGGTACTTTTTACAAAACAACAGAAAATTTTCATTTAAATAAAAATTGTATTTGTAACATTACTGAGGTTTTTGTTGATTATAGAAATTCGTTTTGTTTGCCTTCTGCAAGGTGGTAATATGTATTGACTGCTAATATGTAATTTAAATAATATAAAATTATTTCCATCATAAAGTTTAGGAAGACAAAAGTATCCTAGTTGTTATGGGAAACTCATACATCGCCAAGTTTGTCCTTACGGACAAAGTAGGGGTTTAAGAGCCGCTCCGAAGGAGCCTCCTGGCCGGCTTGCCAGCCCTGGTAGTTAACAGCAAGCGCTGATGATCACCTGAAACAGACCAATATGAGTAAAGAATTATTATAACAATCATAATTTATCAATTCTGTTTGAATAAATTATAATTTTTGTAAATCTTTATTTGAAAATGGTTTAAAACTCCGAAGTATATAGCATAATGAAATGTGCAGATAAATTTGCATGGTTTCAGCTCAGGCTTAACCCGAATTGAAATAATGCTATTTTTGCATTAGTTAACAAAAACCGACAAATGCGAACAATGTCCAAAAACATCCTGGGTTTTATCTTTTTATTCCTCGCCACAGGCATAGGAATAGACGCCCAGGTCAGTCCGTCAGCCGCAGACACAAATAAAATGCAATGGTTCAGCGATGCCAAATTGGGAATATTCATTCACTGGGGAATTTATTCCACAGGAAAAACTTCAGAATCCTGGGAATTCCACAACAGGCACATCAGCCATAAGGATTATATGGCACAGATAAAAGAATTTACGGCCAAAAATTACCAGCCTGAACAGTGGTCCTCACTTATCAAAGCTACCGGCGCAAAATATGTCGTCATTACTTCTAAACATCATGACGGAGTAGCTCTGTGGAATACTAAAATGAACGATCTGAGTATTCCTGAAAAATCACCCGCCAAAAAAGATGTATTGACACCATTTGTAAACCAGCTGCGTAAAGACAGCCTGAAAGTGGGTTTGTATTACTCCCTCATAGATTGGACTTATCCTGATTATCCCGGATTTTTAAGGGATTCTTCCAAATACAAAATTGAAAACGACACAGCCCGCTGGGCACATTTTTTAAAATTTTGCCACGGCCAGATTGTGGAGCTTCTGAAAGCCTACAACCCTGACCTGGTCTGGTTCGACGGGGACTGGGAACATAATGCCAAAGAATGGCAGGCTGCAAAAATCCGTCAGATGATCCTGGCCAGCAATCCCAGAACCATTATCAATGGCAGGCTGCAAGGATACGGCGATTACGACACACCCGAACAAAGTTTCCCGGTTACACGTCCGGCAATGAAAAACTGGGAATTGTGCATGACCACTAATGATTCATGGGGGTATTACATCGGGGATAGTTCGTACAAAACACCTTATGAGATCATCAGCATCTTTGCCGACTGCATCAGCCTTGGCGGAAACCTGCTGCTTGACATCGGACCCCGTGAAGATGGCACCATTCCTGAAGAACAACAAGCACTGCTTGCAAAATTCGGCAAATGGACAAACAAGCACAGCGAAGCCATTTTCGGTACGCTTGGCGGTTTACCTCCGGGGTATTTTTACGGGCCCACTACCCTTTCGAAGGATTCCTGCAGCCTGTATCTTTTTTTACAGGGAAAACAAAGCGGGAACATCATTCTCAAAGGGATCACGAATGACATAAAAAACATTGAAGTGGTTGGCACCAAAACAAGACTCTCACATAAAGTGATCGGAAAAATGTCATGGAGCAATGTTCCGGGACTTGTTTTTATTGATATTCCCGAAGGCGTTCAGGATGAATACATGACGGTAATTAAAGTCAGATTCGAAAAACCGGTATCCCTTTATAAAGGTAATGTAGGATCATAGAAGATGAAAATTGCGTTTACATCCCTCCTTCTGTTTATCATCATCACCGTTGAGGCACAACATAACGATTCGCTGATCATAACCGGTAATAAGAAAGCCAATTACAGCATCCAAACCGAATCTCCGGCTGCTACCGATGCGGCCTGCATTCTTCGGCAATATGTGGATTCCGTCTCCGGTGTTCTGTTACCTGTATCTACTAAAAAAACAGAAAAAAACAATCAGATCAGGTTTGTTGATTATTCGGAATTACATGCTGTTCCTTTCCCTGACAACCTGCGTGGCGATGGTTTTATCATTACTACCGTTGGTAAAGATATTTTCGTTTATGCAAAAAATGCTGCCGGTTTTCAGAATGCCGTGTATTATTTTCTGGAACATCAGCTGGGCTGCCGTTTTTATGCAGCAGATGCGCTGGTCATCCCAAAGAATAAAGACATAAAAATTTCACCTGTAAACACGTTGCAGAATCCCGCTTTCGATTTCCGGATCGACTATAACGGAGACGCATCTATTAAAGATTTTAGTCAATGGCACGGGTTGCATAACAAACCACGAAACACCAATACCGGTGGTTTCGCAGTTTCGGAAAACTGGGGCATGTGGGTGCATACGCTCCATAAACTGGTGCCTCCCGAAAAATGGTTTAATTCGCACCCGGAATATTTTGCTCTTCGTAACGGCGTGCGTGTAAAAGATCAGCTTTGCCTCAGCAATCCTGATGTTTTAAAGATCACCATAGCATCGTTGCATGAAGAAATCAAGAAAAACCCAAAAGCGATTTATTGGTCGGTCAGCCAGTTGGATAATTTCAATTATTGTATGTGTGATAAGTGCAGGGCCATTGATGAGGTTAACGGGTCGCCATCAGGATCTGTAATAACCTTTGTAAATGCCATCGCCAAAGAGTTTCCCGATAAAATAATTTCCACACTGGCATATCAATATTCACGAAAGGCGCCACTCAAGGTAAAGCCCTTGCCCAATGTCAACATCATGCTTTGCACCATCGAATGCGACCGAAACAAACCGATCAGCCAGGATTCTCTTGAAGGGAGCTTTACAAAAGACCTTAAAGACTGGGGTGCACTGACCGGAAATATTTTGATCTGGGATTATGTAATTAATTTTTCCAACATTATTGGGCCTTTCCCGAACTTCCACGTCCTGAAACCCAACCTGCAATTATTCCAACAAAATCATGTTTCCATGGTTTTTGAACAGGGCTGGCCTTATAATAACGGTGAATTCACGGAGCTGCGGTGTTATGTACTGGCAAAACTGTTATGGAATCCATCGCTTAACACCGACAGCCTGATGCAGGATTTCTGCAATGGCTATTATGGGCCCGGCGGTAAATATGTGTACCGTTATATTCAGCTTTCCACCCAGAACCTAATAAAATCAGGCAAGGCGCTTACCCTGTACGAACCTATGTCGGCGCATTCACAGGGTTTCCTGTCGCCGGAAAATCTTGACACCTATTTTGATTTATTTGATGATGCACTCATGGCATCCAACGGGAACAAAGCGTATTGTCATCGCATACAAATGGCCATGCAGCCGTTACGTTATGCCTGGCTCGAAGTCGCTAAATCGCTTCCGTTCACTGATAACTGGCTGTTTGAAAAAGATAAAATTGGAACATATTCTGTAAAAGAAAAAGCCAGACAATACCTCAGGGAATTATGCGATACCGCAAATACCTATGGTCCCATCCTTTTCCATGAAATCAGCATTAAGCCGGAGGAATATTACGAGCGAATGTCAAACTATTTTGAGAACGGTGTTCAGATGCATAAGGCTGTTGGTAAAAGTATTTGGTTTGTCACGGCCGCTTCTCCAAAGTATTCGGCCAGTGGCCCAAACACACTGATTGACGGGGTATGCGGCACCGACAATTATTTTTCGTTATGGCAGGGATGGTATGGTGAAGATATGGATGCCACGATAGATTTGGGTTCTGAAGATTCCATAAGCAGTATCCGGTTGAATTGCCTGGTAAACCAGGGAAGCTGGATATTTGCCCCTTTAAGCATAACAGTGCGGGCCTCAAACAACGGCAGGGACTTTTCTGAAATAACCACTTATATAAATGCAACCGCACGAAAGAAGATGGAAAAATCCATAGTCCCCTTTCTTATTGAATTTCCCGCCACCCATTACTGCCGTTTCGTGAACATTAAACTGAAAAACATCGGCGACCTTCCGGCATGGCACGGATCTGATGGAAAAGCCTGGATTTTTGTGGACGAGATCATGGTACGATAATCCGGGATTATTTTGTTTTCCCGGATAATGAAAACCAAAGAAATACAGAAACGAGCAATATCAACCCAAAGAACCGATTGTGAAGCAGGATACGGCACAGTAGCGGCTATCTGTTTTGATTAAAATTATTTACGGTCATACCACTCTGGGGTCAGGATGAATTGGCAGCTTGGCCATCTTTTCAACTTCTATCCCCGGGAAACCATAATCTTCAACCACCTTGCCTAAAATCAGGTACACGCCACTGCCACCGAAAGGGTATGCTTTCAGGCTTTGAGGGAAATGAGTGGTGTCAAAAAAATTGCCTTCTTCATCCAGAAAAGTCCCGAAAGCCATGGTATCGCCCCTGATGGTGTGCACCCATTTATAGGTCACGTAATTGCCCACCATTCGTATTTTTTTATTTACAAATTTCATCAGGTCGCGGGCCATGCAGTCGCCTCTGAACCTGGTTTTCAGCATGTCAAAAGCCGAACAGCTCACCGGAAATTCCAGCAGTTCGATCTCGTCATAAGCGTCTTCAATTTTGTTATGCACCAATTCGGGAATCTCCCATTCAGGAAGGTTTACAGCAAACATGGCTGGCGGGTTGTTGTGCTCTTTGGAGCGGTCTTTATCAAAAAGCCGGTAAGCTTCCCACAAAAGCTGCCGCTTATTCATACCCGTGAACCGCAACGCATCAATGCGTATCAGGATGCGCAGGGCGTCCATGTTGATATGGGTCCTGACAATGAAATCATCAAGGCTTTGGTATGCTCCGTTTTGTTCCCGTTCTGATTCTATTATCTGGGCAATGGAAGCTTCCAGCGATTTGATATGGACAAACCCAAGATACACATCGGTTCCGTAAATGGTAGTGTAATACGTGCTTTTGTTCACACAGGGCAGCAATATCTGTCCACCGGCTTTTTTCGCTTCATTTACATATACCCTGGTGTAATAAAACCCTCCGAAATTATTGATCACCGCCACCATAAATTCAAGCGGGAAATAAGTCTTGAGATACAGGCTCTGAAAACTTTCCACGGCATAGCTTGCCGAATGCGCCTTGCTGAAACTGTAGCCGGCAAAAGATTCTATCTGCCGCCACACTTCCTTGCTCAATTCGGCAGGGTAGCCCATCTTCATACAATGTCCAAAGAATTTACCTTCAATTTCAAGCAGGTGTTTTTTATTCCGCGATTTACCGCTCATCATCCTGCGCAGCACATCGGCATCAGCTAGGTCAAGCCCGCCAAAATGGTGCCCGACCTTCAGCACATCCTCCTGGTAAACCATAACGCCGTATGTTTCTTTCAGTTGTTCTTCCATTACGGGATGCAGGTATTTGAACTTTCCCGGATTATGAAAGCGGTAGACAAATTCTTTCATCATACCGCTGCGTGCTACGCCCGGCCTGATGATCGAGCTGGCAGCAACCAACGTAAGATACGTATCACAATGCAGTTTCTTTAACAAACCGCGCATGGCAGGGCTTTCAATATAAAAACAGCCGATGGTATCTCCCGATTTCAGCTGTCTGCGTACATGTTCATCGGTTTTGAATTTCTGCACTTCATGCACATCTACTTTTATTCCGCGGTTTTTATAAATAATATCAGCGGCATCTTTAATATGCCCTATCCCGCGTTGGCTAAGGATATCCAGCTTTTCGAAACCGATATCTTCGGCCAGGTACATATCAAAATGCGTGGTAGGAAAACCTTTGGGCGGCAGATCCAGCGCCGTATAACAAGTTACCGGCTCTTCAGAAATCAATATCCCTCCGGCATGTATCGTACGGATGTTGGGGAAATCTTCTATCGAATGGTAGTGATCGAGAATGTCCCTGCATATCTCATTTTTATTAAGCGGTGAATCAGGATATTTTATAAGCCGGTCGATATCTTCTTTAGGCAGCCCGTAAACCTTGCCCAGCTCACGGATGATCGAACGGTCCTTGAATGTGGACATGGCCCCCAGCAAAGCTGTATGCTTGCGTCCATATCTTTTGAAAATATATTCCGTCACGTCATCACGTTCTTTCCAGCTGTAGTCTATATCAAAGTCGGGCGGGGATTTGCGTTTGGGATTCAAAAAACGTTCAAAGTACAGATCCAGTTCGATGGGGCAAACATCGGTGATGCGGAGGCAATACGCTACCACACTGTTGGCGCCGCTTCCTCTTCCGACATGATAATACCCGCGCTGCATGGAATAACGGATGATGTCGGCAGCAATAAGGAAATAGGCAGAAAAACCCAGCTTGTCGATGATCTCAAGTTCTTTCTGCACACGGCCGAGCGCAATCTTATCCGATGCTCCGTAACGGTATTTCATGCCATCAAGGGCCAGTTTTTCTAATAGTAATTTATCATCATAAATACTACCGGTATAGCTTTTTTTATTCTTGATGCTTTTGAAATCAAACGTAAATGTGCAGTCATCCAGCAGCATTTCCGTATTTTTTATCAACTGCGGGAAATCTTCAAACTTCTGCAACAACTGTTTTTTGGGGATAAGATACTCATCGGTACCGGCCACCTGGGACGGATTGATCTGCGAGAATAAAATGTTATGGGCCACCGCCCGGAGTTTCTTATGCGCTTCATATCCTTTAAAGTCCAGGTATGTCAAGGGCTGCAGCACAACAAATTTTTCCGGGGCGGCCTTTATGTCATTACCCAGCCTGATAAGTTGCGAAGAATGGATCCCGATATATTCATGCTCTTTTAAGTCCTGTGCTTTTATTTTCCCGGAAGGATAAATTACATAACAGTGCATGAAATCAGGACGAACCGGCAAGCTGGACTTATTCATGTTGCTGCTGGTCATCAGCTCATTGATCTCCCTGTATCCCTCATTATTTCTTGCCAGCGCTATATACAGCAATGTATCAACGTCGCGAAACTCCATGCCAACAACCGGTTTGAGGTTATTCTCAAAACAAAGTTTAACAAACTCCAGCACGCCCGACGAATTGTTTATATCAGTAATCGCCATCGCTTCATAGCCATTGCTGATCGCGGCTTTTACAAGGTCTTCGTTGGAGATCACCCCATACCGCAGGCTGTAATATGAATGTGCGTTAAGGATCATGTTTTGTTTTCATATTGATGCTTCGCATGATGGCTTTAAATCCGTAGCGGTTGCGTATCCTGTCGAGCGACTGGTACAGGTTGATCATTTCTTCCGTGTCTTCGTAAAGGTTGATCTGCGTGAAACCAGGTACCAGGTTGCTCAAACGGACGCCTATCAGGCGGATCAGGACCCTTCTTGAATAATACTTCTGAAAAAGCTCCAGTACTTTGTTGAGCAGCACATGGTCGGATGCCGTATATGGGATCCTGCACTGAAACGTATGGGTCTGAAAATCCGAATACCTTAATTTAAGGGTGATACAACCGGTAACTTTTTTCGAGCTTCGCAATTCATACGCAAGCTTTTCCACCATTTTCAGCAGTACACGTTTCAGCTGTTCCATATCCGTCGTATCTTTATCAAAAGTAGTTTCGTGGCTCATGCTTTTTTGTTCAAAATAGGGAATAACGGGGCTGTTGTCGATGCCGTTGGCTTTTTTCCAGATGACCTGGCCGTTTTCGCCAAGCACTTTTTGCATCATCAGCAAGGGCATCTGTTGGATGGTGCTAACTTTTTCGATGCCCATATTCCTTAGAATCGTGAAGGTCTTCCCTCCTATTCCCGGAATTTTTTTAATGGATAAAGGAGCCAGAAAAAGCTTTTCTATTCCGCTATCCACCTGTTTTTCACCGCTGGGCTTTGCCTCGCCGGTAGCTACTTTGGAAACTGTTTTATTTACCGACAAACCAAAAGAAATGGGCAGGCCGGATTCTTTGATGATGGATTCACGCAGTTCATGCGTCCATAACATGCTGCTTTTGATATAGCGGTCCATTCCGGTAATATCGATATAATGCTCGTCAATTGAGGCTTTTTCGACAAGCGGTGATTTTTCTTTGATAATATCTGTCACCAGGTGCGAATATTTTGAATAACATTCCATATCACCACACACAAACACCGCTTGGGGGCATAACTGTTTAGCCAGTTTTGCAGGCATGGCCGAATGGACACCGAATGAACGCGCTTCGTAACTGCACGACGCTACCACGCCCCGGTCGGAAGTGCCGCCGATGATGACAGGTTTCCCATTCAAACTGCTGTCCAGCAGGCGTTCCACCGATACAAAAAAAGTGTCAAGATCAAGATGTACGATGCGCCGGTCCATCTTAAAAAAATATTTTAATTACTATTTGCAAAGTTACTACATAATGTAGTATATTTGTGCTATATTTTGTAGCAATGAGTAAAATTTCATTTAACATCAGGCACCTGAGGGAGTTAAAAAAACTCTCGCAGGAAGGCCTTGCCGAGGAGCTTTCTATCACACGCGCCCGCCTTGGCGCCTATGAAGAAGCACGCAACGAGCCGCCGATAGAGATCCTTATCAGGCTGTCCGAATATTTTCACATTTCAATTGATGTGCTGGTAAAAGCGGATCTGCGAAAAACGGATATAAATGCACTTATGAATATTGGCGACAACCGGCTGCTTTTCCCCGTCATCATTGACAAAGAGAACAAAGACCGCATAGAAGTGGTTACTGTCAAAGCATCGGCAGGATATTTAAACGGTTACGCCGACCACGAATATGTTGAAAAAATGCCGTTCATGGAGTTGCCGTTTACCGTTACGGGAAAACACCGCGCATTCCCGGTCAAGGGTGATTCAATGCCGCCGCTGGCAACCGGTGACTATGTGGTTGGCAAATATGTTGAATCCCTGAAGCATATCACTGATGGTAAAACATATGTCCTGCTTACCAAAGATGAAGGGATAGTTTATAAACGCATCAGTAAAAAATCAGCAACTATTTTTGAGCTGCATTCGGATAACAAATCATATCAGCCCTATACTGTCAAGGCGCAGGATATTCTTGAGATATGGGAATTTGTCTGTTGCCTGAAGACCTCCGACAAAAAAGAAGATGAGATCAATATGGAAAATATGATGAAACTGTTGCTCAGCATGAAGGTCGAAATGGAACAGCTGAAGAAGAAAAAATAATTTATTATGCAAATCAAGTGGTAAAAATTAATATTAACCACAAAGGGGCACGAAGGAAATTCACAAAGTCCGCAAAGGCTACACAGAGAAAATTTAATTAAACATGAATATTGAAGAAGTTTTCAAAAAAGTATTAGACTGTTCTTTTCGCGTTCATACCGCGTTAGGGCCTGGGTTATTAGAAAGTGCTTATGAAGAGTGCTTATATTATGAACTTATCCAATTAGGACTAAAAGTGGAAAAACAAAAACCCTTACCATTAGTATATAAAGAGGTGAAACTTGATGTTGGCTACAGGGTTGATTTACTAGTTGAAGATAGTGTTATTGTAGAATTAAAGTCTGTTGAAGCATTATGCGACATCCATATGGCAATAATACTTACCTACTTAAAGCTATCAGGGTGTAAATTGGGCTTATTAGCAAACTTTAATGTAATTCATTTAAAGGACGGCATAAAAAGAGTAATTTTATAAATTGTCTGAATCAGACTTAGTGTCACTTTGTGCAACCCTTTGGGGCCTTTGTGGTAAAATAAAAAGCTCTTGATGCTTATTAATCAAATAAACTCAATGCTTTGATTTATGAAGTAATATCTAATAAACACAATCGTTATTCATAATTATCAGTAAAAAAATGTTTGCCATCATCGACATCGAGACCTGCGGGGGAACCTACGAATATCGCAAAGGAGCCATTACAGAAATTTGTATCCTGATCCACGACGGGCTTCAGGTGGTTGATAAATTTACCACCCTGATCAATCCGCAGTGCCATATAAGCCATTTTTACCGGAATCTTACCGGCATTACCGATGCCATGGTGGCCGATGCGCCTAAGTTTTATGAGGTCGCAGCAAAAATTCTCGAAATGACCGAAAACCGTGTTTTTGTTGCCCACAATGTTAGTTTTGATTACAACTTTATTAAAGCGGAGTTCGCTTCATTAGGTTATAAGTTCAAAAGGGAACAGCTCTGTACCGTACGTCTTTCAAGGAAATTGCTGCCCGGAAGAATTTCTTACAGCCTGGGAAATCTGTGCGCCTCACTAGGTATTGACATCGAAGGCCGCCACAGGGCTGAAGGTGACGCTGTTGCAACTGCAAAGCTTTTTGATCTGTTGTTACAACTCAAAGCCACTGACCCGCAATACAAAAACGTGGGCATTGAAGGCATCATGACACGCCGGATCGACAAAATCAAAGAATATATATTAAAAAAACTTCCCGAAGAATGCGGGGTGTATTATTTTCTGGATAAAGACCAAAACATCATCTACATCGGGAAAAGCCTCAATATGTATAGCCGGGCCATCAGCCATTTCAACAGCCATGAGAAAAAAGGCAAGAACATGCTCAACGAATTGTACAATGTTGATTTTGTCCTTACCGGCAGCGAAGCCATTGCACTGCTGCTTGAATCGGAAGAGATCAAAAAGCACAAACCTAAATTCAACCGAAGCCGTGTTACGGATACCTTCACTCATTCCATTGACTGGTTCATTGATGAAAAAGGAATCATCAACTTTAAAATTGTCCCTTTTGAAGAATCGGAAAACACGTTGCAGTCCTTCACCAGCCTTATCTCAGCGAGGGAGCGGCTTGAAAACTGGATCGAAGAATTTACGCTTTGTATCAATTATTGCGGGCTGATGTCAAAAGATTCGGCATGTTTCAACCACCAGATCAAAAAATGCAACGGCATCTGTTCGGGGCAGGAAGAGGTGGAAGTGTATAATTCAAGAGCTAATGAAATCCTGAACCATTACCTGACACCGGAAATAAATTATGCGCTGATCGACCGCGGAAGAAATGAAGAAGAACGCTCGGTCATTATTGTTGAAAATCGTAAATATTCCGGTTATGGATACATTGACTCCTCCTGTGTCGTCAGCGAACCGGATGATTTTAAAAACTACATCACCAAAGCGACCTATTATCCCGATGCTGATGTGCTGCTGAGAGGTTGGATGAAAAAAGTGCCCGGGGTTAAGAAAATTGTTTGGTAGGCCTTCTCTTATTACCCTGATCAATATTCATGAAAGGGTAAATATTGTAAAAAAAACAGGTATTTTTGTAAAAATCCGGCAACGAAATCTGCTAATTCCTTTTGTTCCACTGAATATGATTTATTGATTTACCGGGCTTATTACCATTATGCAACAAGAATTTCAAATACAGGTATCACCAGAAATTGCTGCTAATTCAGAAGAATTTTTACGGGAGGTTTCAGCAAGCACAGGAATCCCTGCTGAGGAAATCCGTCACATCGAAATTCTGAAATCCTCACTGGATGCCCGCCAGCGGATGATAAAAATGAATTTGCTGATCAGGGTATTTATTAATGAAGATTTTGAAGACATCCCTGTCAGCCTGCCCGATTATCCTGATGTTTCACACGCACAGCCGGTAATTATTGTCGGCGCGGGCCCCGGCGGTTTGTTTGCCGCTTTGCAATGCCTCGAAAAAGGGATAAAACCCATCATCCTGGAACGTGGAAAAGATGTACACGCCAGAGTTGCTGACCTGAAGGCTATCAATATAAATCATTTGGTGAACGAAGATTCCAATTACTGCTTCGGTGAAGGAGGCGCAGGAACCTATTCAGACGGCAAACTATTTACACGTACCAAAAAACGAGGAGACGTTAGCCAGATCATAAAATTATTTGTGGCTTTCGGCGCCGATAAAAAAATCATCGTGGATGCGCACCCGCACATAGGAACCAATAAATTGCCGGGAATCATTAAAAATATACGGGAATGTATTCTGGAACACGGTGGGGAGATACATTTTAATACCCGGGTTGTTGACATTATCGTCAAAAACCAAAGTATTTCCGGCGTTATTACCATGTCGGGCGATAAATATGAAACCGGAAAACTGATCCTGGCCACGGGCCACTCTGCCCGCGATATCTATGAATTGCTGTTCCGAAAAGAGATCGCTATTGAGTTAAAACCTTTTGCCATGGGTGTCCGCGTTGAACATCAGCAAAGCCTGATCGACCGGATCCAATACAAGCGTCCCGACCGTGGCGCTTTTTTGCCACCGGCGGCCTATAACATTGTCAGGCAGATCAACGGCCGTGGTGTTTTTTCATTTTGCATGTGCCCGGGCGGCGTTATCGCGCCTTGCGCCACACAGCAGGGAGAGGTGGTCACCAATGGCTGGTCGCCGTCAAAACGGGATCATCCTTCAGCTAATTCCGGCATTGTTGTGGAACTAAAACCTGACGATTTTAAAAGTTTTAGCAGCTTTGGCCCATTAGCGGCTTTGGAGTTTCAGAAGGCTGTGGAACAAAAAGCCTGTATGGTAGCGGGAAGCACCCAAAAAGTCCCTGCCCAACGGCTTCAGGATTTTGTGAATGGAAAGATTTCAAAAGATTTACCCCTTACTTCGTATAAGCCGGGTATCGTTTCGGCCGATATGAAATCTGTCTTTCCTGAATTTATCGTTCGAAGCCTGCAATTGGGTTTTGTTGAATTCGGTAAGGCGATGAAAGGTTTTCTAACCAATGATGCTGTCATTCATGCGCCTGAATCAAGAACTTCATCACCGGTACGAATTCCGCGCGATCCGGAAAGCCTGGAACATATTGCTGTTAAAGGCCTGTACCCTTGCGGCGAAGGCGCCGGTTATGCAGGCGGTATTATTTCAGCCGCCCTTGACGGTATACGGTGTGCGGAAAAATGTATTGAATCGCTTTAGGTTTTTGAAGAAACTGGTTTGATGGCTTTTAAACTCTACCACGAAAATGCCAATTGAAAAAGAAAAGTATAGCTCAAAGATTAATTAACATCTTTTGCTTTAAAAAAACGCAGGGCATTCAGCATCCAAACAGGCAACGGTTTTTCGGGATCGCGTTTTTGAAGATTAATGCTGATTCCTAATTTTTTCGAAATAGGTATTTTATGTGTTTCCACATACTCAATGAGCGCACCATCGGGATCTTCGTTATAGGCAAACAACCCGGCAGCATCGCCCATATCAAAACTCTTGTCTTTGAAAATTTCCGCGGTATCCACAGTAAACGGGTAGCCTTTTTGTTTGCACAATTCGCGAAGTTCATCCATTCCATGTATATCAAAACATAAGTGAATAAAACCAAGTTCTCCCCAAAAACGGTTTTCAAAAATCTTTCGCGGCTGCCGGTCCAGCACCTGCACCAATTCTATTTCGCTATCGCTGAAAAGGCTGCTGAACGGCCCTTTTCGGGGCTCACTGTGTGTCAATAATACCCTTCTGAATTGGTGCCCGCCACCGGGCAAAACGCTGAAATCTGCGAAAGTCCCTGTTTTATCATAAATAACCACATCATAGCCAAGCAGGGATTTATAAAAATCCATCGATTTCTGTATGTCGCTGCATCCGATGATGGCGCCATACGAACCGCCGGTCATTTTATTTTCTTCGCGAAACCAGGTTTTACCGGGAACAAGATGAAAAATATTGCCAAAAGGGTCCTTCACAAAAAACTGCTTTCTTCCTTCAACTACTTCTACCTTCCCAATCAGATCCTGATTATGCTGTAAAAACCAATCATAGGCTTTATCCGGGTCTTTGCATTTAATTTTTCCGGCATAAATCCCTAAATCCCCGATCTGCACATTAAAATCAGCAGAACGAGGCACAAAATCCTGGTGGCTCCATATTTCAAACCCGCCGCCACCCTGAAGTGTAACAGCAAGCGCAGCATGCCTGTTTTTAGGAGTTCCGCCGGTATACGGCAGCATAAACTCTGCAGGGGCAGATTCTTCCAGTATTCTGACATCAATGCCAAAATATTTTTTGTACCACGCCCACGCTTCGTGGACATTTTTAACACCAATGCCTAGTTGTTGGATTCCGCTGTTAATAATACGATTCATTAAATTTATTTTTTATGTTGGCTTTATTTTAGGAGCAAGTCGATAGTACAGGAACGGTAAGTATTTATAGATATAGTACATAATCAATTCACTACGTCCGACCAGGATATCTTTTTTATAAACTTTAACGGCATGAATAATTTTTCGGGCACATGTATCAGCCGGCATGCCTTTGGCTTGTGCCTGATCCATAACACCATGTTTTCTCCCGTTTTTATCAATCGCATTCACAGAGATATTGGTATGAATACGGCCAGGGCTGACAACCGTGACTTTGACATTATTCACCGATAATTCAGCACGTAAGCTTTCGAAATAACCCTGCAATGCATGTTTGGTGGCAGCGTAACCGGTCCTTAACGGGAAGCCAAACTTCCCGACTATACTGCTGATGACAACGATATGCCCGCTGTTGTTCTTTACCATCGAAGGCAGGACTTTCTTGGTGAGTGTAATGGCCCCGAAAAAATTGGTTTCAAATATGGAACGGTCGATTTCAATGGGTGTTTCAACAGCCAAAGACCGCTGGCTGATTCCCCCGTTATTAACTAAAATATCGATTTTCGGATATACAGAAAAAACTTTTATAACAGCTTCATCAATAGAGGCAGCATTGGTCAGGTCAATTGGCACCACAAGGCACACAGCGCCTTTTGACTCACATTTTTCTTTTACGGCATTCAGTTTTTCAACATTCCTTCCAGATAAAATCAGCGTTGGTTTATAAGTCGCCCATTCGGTTGCCAGTGCCTCTCCTATTCCGGATGAAGCACCGGTGATCCATATAGATTTTTCTGCAAAATTCATGATCAGGCCTGAAAATTTCGACCGAAAGTAAGTAAAATTTTGATATTTATTTCGGGATGATAATAAAAATTATAGTTCGATGGTTTTCAGCAACGCTATAATTTCCATCCTTAGGTTAACAACTTCCCGAATATCGGATGAAGATTTTCTTTTAAAAGTGTACCTCAAACGTGCCAGCGATTTTATAAACAATCGGCGAATTTCCAAAGCAATTTTTCCTGTGAACGGCAATAAAAAAATATACAAAACAGCCGCCCACCAATATGGAATAAAAATAAGGGCCAGCACAGCCAGTATCAGGTAATATACGACCTGAATGGCAGCGCCCGAGCCCCATGCCGCAGTACTCTTGAATTGGGGATCCTTTATTTTTTTAATCATTTTGACCGGGATGAAGAAATTCGGCCAATTGTTGAACAGACCTAATAAAAACAGTGGGGAAAGCAACGCACATAAAGCCAGTGATAAAAAATTTAACACCACGGAATACTTTTCTTTGCAAAATACCCAATCACGCAGGTTTAGTTTATCCCGAAGTGCCGCATAGCTCTTAAACTTCTGATCTATCGTTTTAATTTTTTCCGGATTGTTTTCTAACGTTTTATCCAGTGCGGCAATGAGGATTTTATCGGTATCAAACCGGTTTGACAGCTTGTCTTTTTTAACGCCGAGCCTGACATACATTTCGGGCCGGTATAAATCACGAAGCCCCATATACGTGTTGTAATACTCTTCGGTCTGAATATCTATCATATACTTGCGCATCTCTTCAATCAATCTTTCACGCAAGGCGTTGATACCGACAGCAGGGTTTTCCTCGTATAGTTTCCAGTATTCAGAAACTTCGATAGGCTGACCAAAGTTTAGAAATAATGTCTGATAGGATTTCTGATAATGGCTATAGTCGATCCCGGTAGGAATGATCTGAACAAATGGGTTCTCTTTATAATCTTCCTGGGCTTTAAAAGCAATACGGAAAATTCCTTTCACCAGCGGCCGGAGCCTTCGCCTGTCGCCATGATTCCCTTCCGCAAAAAGGCATACCGGATTATGATGATCTTTGAGAATACGGGTGGTCTCGATGAAAATCTCTTCATTTTTTGCTAAACTCGCTATGCCGTCACGTTTGCGGTAAATGGGAAGCATGTTCAGAAACGTAAGAATTTTTTTTACAAAAGGTTTTGCAAAAATGTCGGCCCGTGTCATAAAAATAGTCTGGAAAGGTATCTCGAACACAATGCCTAACGCATCCATGAGAGCGTTCTGGTGATTTGGAGCAATGATCACAGGCCTATCATGCGGGATGACCTTCGCATTTCTGAGCTCGATTTTCCTATAATAGAAGTCAAAGGCATATTTTGCCCAGAGATATTTCACCATCCAGTACCCCAGCGACCATTGATCTATGGTTCTTCTTTTCCGCATATTCACTTTTTTACAAAGATAGCGATTAGAAAAAAGTAATTAGTATTTGTGGCAATATAAAAACGTTATTTAATGATCAGCTTCCTGATGCCAATACCTTTATCACCGCTCACTTTTACAAAATACAGACCCGATGAAAAAGCAGAAATATCGGCTTCGGTTTTCTTTTGAATACCCGGGAATCGTTGAATCAATTTACCGTCGATGCTGAAAATTTCAACAGAAGAACCATCTTTCGGATCCCCGGCAAGCTCAATGGTAAGTATTTCTTTTGCAGGATTCGGGAATATTTCAAACAGTGAATTGCTTTCAGTAGAAGGAACCGAAGCAAATTCAGTTTTCAGGATATCAACAATAACTCCTTCAATAACAGTAAGGCTGTATGGCATCTCGTCGGGGAGCAGGTACCAGCCATTGTTGGAGCCGCCCCAGCCAAAATTAACATGAAAAAAATTATCGGTGTTATAACCATCAACAACCACATTATGGCCCGTAGTGTTAGCTTCATCAACAATTGCAAAATGTGCAGGAAGTGAATCTTTCATGTTTTGAATGAGCCGGTCAAAAAGTGTTGTGTCACTGGGAAAAAGCAATTCAGCTGTATTGCACCCAAACCGCTGATAGGCGGCATATGCCTGGTTTACGCTGAATGTGCCCGAACCTTCCGACGTAAAAACCTGTGTGGCTGCCACGCCACAAGCAAAGGACAATGCCGCTTTATCCTGATCCGTTGGTAAAATATGATTTTGAAAATGGACATTGAGTGTGTCAAGATAAACATTAAGGTCCGGAAAAGATGGAAATCCGTTCGCCGCATAATCATTATCTATCCAGTAGGTGCGGCTTGCATAATTATGATAGTAATCGTCCCCATCGTCAAAAACTGTGTTATTTGTTGTCCGATGATAATTGAGTATTTGTGCCATAGCCGTAGCAGGACAGCCTACATAACTTCTTGCAGAAGTTACCGGGTCCATAGGACACATCTGGTTAAAAGGAGGATTTTGTGTCCAGTTGGTTTCCAGCCAGCCGCCTGTGGAAGTTGTTCCTGCCGGAGGCCATTGAGTAAAAATAAGGTTGTCTTTATGGTTGCCGTTGATGAGTGCGTTCCACTGCATTTTTCTCTGGCTGATCATGGCAGCTGGTATTTTATCCCTGCATTCCATACGGTTTTTAACATCGAACTTTAAAATTTTAAAAAAATCACCTTCAGGATCCAACTTATCCTGGTATGAATATGCAATAACAGGAGGCAGGTCATTATCAGCGGCAACAATCACATAACCTGCAGGGCTTAATTCAACAGCATAAAACAAGACCAGGCTCTCATCAGCAACCGCACTAATATTTTTAATGCAAAGTTCATTTTTATGTCCTGAAGCGGCGATTTGAGCATTTACAACCTTAGATACAGTTTCAATGGTTATGGGTTCTGCATGGCTCATCAAAGGGATCAGGAGCATAAACACGGAGATCAGCGAAATCTTTAATTTTATTTTCATTTTATTTGTTTTAATTACCTGTAATGTTCGATTTATTGTTGCACAAAAATATGAAACAATGATCGATAAAAGATAAACTCAGAAATTTTTATATTTAGTTTTGAACCTTATCGTAGTCTATACCTGCTTTTGAAGCCTGAAGGTGCTGAAACCTGCGGGGTATCAGGTATAGGTGTCCGCCTTTCATAAAACGGGCGCCGGTCTGTTTAAAATGAAACGGGATGTTTTTTTGTAAACATTGCTTCTGAATGTCCAACACCCAGTCAAAGTTGCAAATGCGCGCTTCATTTCCCGATTCTCCGCCAACAACCACCTCCTCGACCCAATCTCCCAAATAATCTATAAGATTTACTTTTTCAAGAAGCGGCTCACAAATGATCATTTTATGCTTTATGGGGGCCGCTTTAAAGATTGGCAACCGATAATCTGCCCTGTCCTGATTCTCAACAGTGGAGCCAATGGTAACATTTTCATAGCCTTCGCCCCAATCTGCGGGCAGCCCGACAGTGAAGCGATGGATGCGCTTTGTGATGATAAAAAAGCTGCAATCCTGCCTTTCTTTCATCATTGCCCATGCTTCCGGGCGCCATGGGTCGGCATCTTCCAGAAAAAAATCGGAACTAAAACAAGTATAGATATCCTGATTAAATGGAATTTTATAAGCTCCGGTCCTTTTCTTCTTTATGGGAAGGTCAAAGTTAAGTGTCTTGCTAACCATGGAGCTATCCTTATCATGCCGGCCATCAATACGGTAAACATAGCAGTTTAAGCAGCCCGCGCTGATCTTTTTACACCCGTGCCAGGGATTCCAGGTAACAGCCATGATTTCATGATTCAAGAAAACATAATGCAAAGTTAAAATAAAAATATTTTTATTCTTTTCGTTTTTATTTTAAAACATTTCGTAATTTTGCGAAATATAAAAATAATCATTATGGAAATAAAAGTCTTAGGCACCGGTTGCCCGAATTGTAAAACGCTTGAAAAATCAGTAATTAACACCCTGGCAGAATTAAATATTGATGCCAATGTAGAAAAAGTGGAAGACATTGTTCAGATTATGAGCTATGGAATCATGAGAACCCCCGGTTTAGTGATTGACGGGAAAGTGGTTTTGAGTGGGCGCATTCCATCTTCGAACGAATTGAAAGAACTACTTGAAAAAAACAAATAAACCCATGTCCCCAAAACCCAAATTTACCGAGCAACAAAAACAAATAGCGCTTTTTGCTAAAGCACTGAGCCACCCTGCACGGGTTTACATAATTGAAAAGCTTCTGGGACTAAATTCATGCTGTACCAGCGGCGAAATGATAGGCGATATTCCGATAGCCCGCTCTACCCTTTCCCAACATCTGAAAGAGTTGAAATTTGCCGGTCTTATACAAGGAGAAATTGAACCTCCCATGATAAAATATTGTATTAACCGTAAAAACTGGGAAATTGCAAAACCACTTATGGAAGAATTTTTGAATAAAGGCAAAAATAAATAACAAGCAAAAAATTGAACAATGAGAAATTTAGTAACATTAAAATCACTGACCTTTTTATTAACTACCATGTTATTTTTCAGCTGTAATCAAGCCAACAAAAAAACTGAAGAACAAGTGCCCAATGACACCATCGCAAAAGTTGAACAAGTAAGCACCGACTCATTGCCGGCAACCGATTCTGCTGGCAAAAACATGAATGTCGGACAAAAAAAGGATTTACCAAAAGTTTTGGTATACAACTTCCATATAACCAACCGTTGTGCATCATGCATTGCCATCGAGGAAGCAACCACAAAAACACTGAAAACATATTTCCCCGAAGAACTCAAACAAGGCCGTATCAAGCAGTATATCCTGAATGTAGATGATGAAGCCAATGAAAAGATATCAGAGAAATACCAGGCTTTTGGTTCCGGATTATTTGTGACCAAAGTTTATAAAGGAAAGGAAACTACCACCGACATGACCGGCGATGGATTCAAATATGCACGTAACAAGGAAGAAAAGTTTATTGAGATCTTAAAAACTAAAATTACTGAATATTTAAAATAAGTTTATGAAAAAACTGGCAATCATTTCGGTATTACTATTCATTTCTTTAAACATTTTTGCGCAGAAAAGCAGCGATACTATCATCGCAAACAATCCGCAAAACCTAAAACTGAAAGTTCTGTACTTTCACATCACCAACCGTTGCAACACCTGCTTTTCCATTGAAAAATATGTAAGGCAAACCATTGATTCAAATTTTGCAAACCAGCTCGAACTGGGTATCATTGATCTGTATGTCTTGAACTGTGAGTTTCCCGAAAATCAGGAGCTTGTTAAAAAATACGAGGCTTATGGCGCCACACTGGCCATTACACCGTACATAAATGGCAAAGAAGGTAAATCTGAAGACCTTTCCAACTGGGCCTTTCAGAAAGTACACAACCCCGAACTCTTCATGGATGAATTAAAAACAAAAATTAATGAATTTATAAAATAAATAAACATGAAAAAAACAGCATTATTCTTAGCGTTCATCATCATTTCAGCTTCTGCACTTTTTGCACAAAGCACCAAAGGAAAAGCGGAAGTATTGTATTTCAAAGCCAATCTTGCCTGTTGCAAAGCAAAAGCCTGCAACGCGCTGGAAGCAGATATTAAAGGTATTGTTGAGAAAAACTATCCGAAAGGCAATGTGGTTTTTAAAGAGGTCAAAATTGCAGAAGAAAGCAATAAACCCTTGGTTGACAAGTACCAGGCAGGTTCACAAACGGTTATTATTATTAACAAAAAGAAGAAAAAAGAAGCGAGTATTAATGTTTCTGACCTTGTCCGGAATTATTTGAAAAACCAGGATAAAGTAACCCTCGAAACAGAGCTCATCGCTAAGATTGACGGGATGTTAAAATAAGCCATCATGGATGTTTTACAAAACTGGCTGGACGCAACTAATGTCCCATTCCTCACTGCTTTTATTCTGGGTATCATGACTGCTATCAGCCCGTGCCCGCTGGCTACTAATATTACGGCGATAGGGTTTATCAGCAAGGACATCGAAAATAAAAAGAAGATCTTTCTGAATGGGCTATGGTACACGTTGGGGCGGGCTATTAGTTATACTGCTTTGGGCGTTATACTTTATTTCGGGGCGAGCACATTCCATATAGCCAAGTTTTTTCAATCCAATGGTGAAAAATTCCTGGGCCCCTTGCTAATTATCGTCGGGGTTTTGATGTTGGATATCATAAAGTTCAGGATTCCCGGCTTTAGCAGGATCGGGGAAAAAATGCAAAACCGTAAGAATAACAATTGGTGGAGCGCACTGCTATTGGGTGTAGTCTTTGCCCTGGCATTCTGTCCATACAGCGGCGTGTTGTATTTCGGCATGCTGATCCCTATTACAATCAGCTCGCCATCGGGGCTTTTCCTTCCGCTGGTGTTCGCTATTGCCACCGGCTTGCCTGTTATTATTGTCGCATACCTTCTTGCCTTCAGCATATCCAGCCTCGGCGGATTTTACAATAAAATCAAAATTTTTGAAAAGTGGTTCCGCCGGATCATTGCTGTTGTCTTTATTGTTGTTGGGTTTTACTACGTATATATGTTTTACTTTCAGCAGTTAATTACATAATTTTTTTCAAAGACATTTCGCCTATTTGCGAAATACAAAAATGAATTGTTATGGAAACAAATAAGAAAAATCCTCAAAAAAAACTTTTGATTTTAGTGCAAGGGTCCCATTATAGCCCTTTGTAAAATATATAACCTGCAAAATTATGAGTACACAAGAAACATCTATGAAAGAATTAGCCGAACGGATATACAGGTTTATTGAAAAATATGCCACGGTATCTCCTGCTTATGACGGCACCAATGAAAAATATACCAACTATGATGTTCGTTCGCTATTGGCATGTGCTGATAAATTGAGTCAAGGCCAGAAACCCGGGAATTGTGGTTCTTCCTGGAAGTGCAGTTGCGCCTACGAACCACGTTGGTCGAAAGAAGGCGAAGCAGAACATGACGACATGATGCGGGAAATATACAAGTTAAGCGAAAACTAAATTGCATAAGATTTTATTTCAACAGAACCGTTTAAACATTTCAAAAAATCAAACAAATTAAAAATAATGTTATGACAGAAACACAAAAACCAGGTTTTATCATGTGCGTTTGTACCGGAAAATGCCCCGGATTTTCGCAAATGGATATTTGGGATTTTATCAACAGGGTAAGAGTAGAATTGCCTGTTGAATATGGATTTATCCATCCGCAGCTTTGCGAAGAAGATGGCGACCGGTTCTTAGCTGACTACCTGAAAGCACACCGTAAAGTTGTCATAGGAGCTTGTGCCCTGAACATGCAACGCAAGATGTTCAAAGACGCATTTGCAGAAGCCGGCCTCGATGTAAACAAAGATTTGACTGCTATTGATGTGCGCGACATGACTACCGATCAGGCTGTTGAAAAAGTAAGCGCAGCCCTTGAGAAAATGGAGGAAGAGCAATGAGCGAAACAACTTTCATGGGAGTCGAACGTGATAAGATCGACTGGAAACCCACCATCGATTATAGTAAATGCGATTATTGCATGGAATGCACAAATTTCTGTCCCCATAGAGTATTTGAAGTCCGGGAAAACGAAGAAATTAAATTGATCGTGCGGAACCCGAATAATTGTGTTGTTTTCTGCAGGGCTTGTTCAAAGATCTGCGGTCCCGATGCACTCTCGTTTCCAGATAAAAATGCAACGACGCTAAGGATCAAAGAAATAAGAAAGGAGGAAAACAATGGTTGAAAATTATGCCATCCTACCATGCAACGGCCTGGATAAATGCGCCGGAGTAATTTCAGCGGAAATCGCGAAAAAATTATGCGAGAACGCTAAAAATGAACTCATTTGCCCGGTATTTTACAGGGTTGCTGATACCAAATACAATAAGATCGCAGGCGAACATCCGCTTTTGGTCATAGATGGTTGCCCTACCAGATGTGCCAGCAAACTTGCAGCGGAAAAAAACCTGAAAATTTCTCAAAAAATTTTAATTACAGAAGAAGCCAAAAACCACCATATTGAATTAAACAGCGGCCTCAGGATTCTGAAAAATGAAAATGCCCTGATCGAAATTATCCTGATCGGACTAAGCAAAGCCGAAGTCAAGCCTGCACAGGTCTCCGATGAAACAATTACTTCATATAATTTTGATTATGAAATTTTTCAAAATGGTAAATTCATCTTCAGGGTACCGAAAAACCCGGACATTTATTATAATGAAAATGATTGCTGGGCATATGTGGTTGGAAACCGCGCCAGAATAGGTGTTACAGATTTCGTTCAACAAAACCTTTCCGATATTTTGTATTTTACGCCCCCTGAAATAGGTGATGAAATTGACCAGTTCGGCGAAGTTGGCGACATCGAATCGTCAAAGGCGCTGGTTGCTTTGATTTCTCCCGTTAGCGGAAAGGTGGTTGCCATAAACGAATCACTCGTACAGAAGCCGGAAATGATCAACGAAAACCCATACGAATTAGGTTGGGTGGCCGAAATTGAACTGGCAGATTTTGAGAGTGATAAAGAACTCTTAATTGGTTTTGACAAGTATTTTGAAATTATGAAAAAAAAGGTGGAGAACACAAATGGATAAAAAAGTAAAAGTTATTCCATGCAGCGGCATTGGTAAGGTTTTCGGGCTCATGGCACGGGAAGCCGCTCTTGAAACCGTGCATGAGTTGTGCCCGAATACATCAGAAACCGTTTGTCTTGCCTACATAGTTACCGGCGATAAAGAGGCAAAGGAAAAAATAGAAGGCTGTGAATGCATTACCGTGGACGGCTGCCCGAAAATGTGCGCAGCAAAAAATGTATCCTTAACCGGAGGAACGGTAATAGAAGAAATAAAAGTCCTCGACACGGTGAAAGAACACAAAGGAAAGCAGTTCGGCTCTCCCACACAGCTTAGTGCTGATGGAGAATCCGTAGTGAATGAAATCGCAACGAAGATCGCGAAAATAATTAATGAAAAAAACTAAGGAGGTTTATTCATGTCAGAACTAAAAGTAGGAATATTATCATGCAGCGGTGAGGAATGTCTCGGCGGAACCATTTCAAGACTTGCCACAAGAAAAGTTCTTGAAGAACTCAAATTCGTTAACACTGTAACGCTCTGCCTGCCGCTATATCTTGCCGGCGGCAAAGAAGAAAGAAACTTTGCAAAAGTTTTTCCGACCATATCTGTGGATGGTTGCAATAAACTCTGCGCAAAAAGAAGCACCGAAAAATACAGCGGTAAGATCAATGGTTCTGTGGATGTTTCGAAAATTATAGGCAACGAAAATTCATTGAACTCAAAAATTGTAAGAAATAAAGACCTTACGGAAGAACACCTACAAATGGTTGATGAAGTCGCCAGTGAAATTATTAAAGCAATCAGCAATATCAATCCAAATTCTTATTCCGGTAAAACATTTCGTGGATGTAGCTGTGGCGATCAATGAAAGATTAAGGGTAATTTTCGGTTTTCTTTTAAATTATAATCCAAACAATGTTTATTATATCCAAATTATATAACCAACACAGTTCTAAAATCAACAATTTGGTTTCATTTTCATTGTTAAGTGTTCTTTTATGTGTCGCATCACTGCAGTTTTCATCCTGTTCAAATAATCCCGGCCAAAAATATAAAAATGGCAACGCTGATGTTAAGGATACTTTAGTGAGCGTCAATGACAGTATCAGAGCATTGTACGATTATTCTTCAAGTCATTTGTCTTACAAACTTACCTGGCTTGAATTTGGTTCGCAAGGTTGTGTGCCATGCAAAAGAATGGAACGGGTTATGGATTCCGTAAAGGCTGCATACAGTTCAACTGTAAATGTGGTTTTTTATGACGTCCGTGACAAAAAAAACAAGGTCATAGTAAATCATTTTGAAATAAGAATGATTCCCGTCCAGGTTCTTCTCGACCGGAATGGCAAGGAGTATTACAGGCATATTGGTTATTTTTCATTTGATAGTTTAGCCAACAAATTCAATGAACGCTTGCATCATTTATAAAAATTATTTTGTAGTTTTAAATTAATGTCGTATGTTTGCGACGTTAAACATTAATAATTATGAATAACAATAAATTTGACGAATTCAGCCAGGAGCAACAAAACATTGCGTTGTTTGGTAAAATCCTGTCACACCCTGCACGAATAGCAATAATACAGCTATTGGCAGATAAAAAAGAGATTCGAACCGGCAATATTTCAGATTTCCTTCCCATCAGCCGACCAACAGTATCTCAGCATCTGAAAGACCTGAGCGAAATGGGGATCATCCAGGGAACGATCGACGGGCTCAAGATCCATTATTGTTTAGATATGAAAAAACTGAAGGAAATAAAAAAGACCTTCAATAAATTCTTCGATTGCTCCATAAGTTCATTTTGCTGCAAATGCGATTAAATAATATTGGTGTTAACTGTAACCACAATATAAAAATCAATAAAACAATTTGTCATCACTTTTTGAAAACAACCAAAAATCACAAAATGAAAAAAACAGTTTTATTTTTTCTCGTTATGATACAAATGTCTGTGTATACCTCAATGGCACAAAAATCCATTAACGAAGAATATCCAACTGCGATGGGGCATATCCAAATTAGTACGCCGCAAATTGCTTTTAACACCATCAAAAACACGGATGTTTTGACAGATACATTGAAAATAATTAATGTTGGGGAAAAGGAAATATCCATGAGTTTTTCTGAATTACCGGCGCATATTACCTGCAAGCTGATACCTGAACGATTGTCGCCTAAACAAAAGGGAATAATAGTGCTGACCTGGGATGCATTAAAAAGCAACTATTTTGGTTCTGTCTACGAAAGGATCAATTTATCAACCAACGATAGTGTTCAACTTATAAAGCCATTGGATATTACCGCCTATATCGTGGAAGATTTTTCGAATCTGACACCGGAACAATTGCAAAATGCCGCAAAAATAAAGTTCGAGAATACCACCTATAATTTCGGTTCAATTAAAGAAGGTGAAAAAATTGAAACAGATTTCAAATTCACGAACGTGGGAATCAACGACCTTTTTATCCGAAAGGTCAAGGCAAGCTGCGGCTGCACGGCAACCCATATTGACAAAATTCAATTAAAAAAAGAGGAATGTTCATCCATCCATGCAACAGTTGATACCAGAGGCAGAGCAGGCCAGTTGAACAAAACGATAACCGTTGTTTGCAACGATCCTGATCAGTCGACAATTATCCTGTCCATAATTGGAAAAGTTGATAAAATATCGGAAACACCACAAAAAAAATCCAGGAAATAATCTATAGAAATAGAAGATGATGGTATCGAATAAAACATATTTTGCATCTTCAGGATTCAGGTCAGCAGGCTTTTTAAACCTTACGCCTGCTGAAGCTTACGCTGAATCACAAAAAGATGCGGTCATCATTGATGTACGGGAAGAAGAACTTACCGGATATAAACAATTTGATGTTCCAAAAACCATTTTTTTGCCAAATACAAGGTTGGCAGAAAAATATTCAGAATTGTCCTCAGACATTCCGCTTATCATTGCTGATGCTGCCGGCCTCAGAAGCAAAGAAGCTATGATATTCCTGGCAAACAAAGGTTATAAAAATATAGCCAATATGGCGGGCGGCATGGTTGAATGGGAAAGAGATGGTTTGCCCTTAAAAATCAACAAAAAAGAAAAACTTGACGGTTCCTGTGTCTGCCAGTTAAAACCACGGACAAAATAAATCTTCCATGAAAATATTGATCATTTGCACCGGAAATACCTGTCGCAGCCAGATGGCAGAAGGCTTTTTAAGATCTTTTGATCCAAAACTTGAGGTGTATTCAGCAGGAACCAGGGCAGAACAGCAGGTAAACCCTTTTGCTATTAAAGCCATGGCGGAAATCGGCATAGATATCAGCAAACAATACCCGAAACAAGTGGATATTTTTCTGAAAGACACTTTTGATTGGGTGATCACCGTATGCGATAGCGCTAAAGAAGTTTGCCCAGTATTTACCGGCAAGGTAAATCATCGCCTGCCCATGGGATTTGATGATCCCGCTGCTGCCAAAGGATCAGAAAAAGAAATTATGAGCGTTTACAGGAGGGTAAGAGACGAAATAAAGGAACAATTCAAAAAGTTCTATTTTGAAAATATCCAATCACAGATTTAGAAATAAATATAATTAAATAAAATTAAAAGATGGAAAATCAAAATGATAAAAAAAATGATTGCGGCTGCGACAGCGGCTGCTGCCAGCCAAAGAAAAGCAAGCTGTGGGCAAAATTACTTTTTATTGCGGTTTTGCTTGCTGCAAGCGCAATAATTATTATTAAAGTTTTGGGTAAAAGTAATGAAGTTACCGAACAAAAATGCGATACCACCTTGTGTCCAAAACATTCCGGAATATGTGATACCGTTAAGCAGGGAAATATAGTTCAAATAACTAATCCTTCACAGGAAAAACCATGCTGCCCGGGCGGTAAAAAATAATGGAAGATTGGATACAACAAACATTAAGTTCTGACCAGGCAGGATTCACTGTGCTGACGGCTGTTTTTATATTCGGCATATTAAGCGTGTTTTCATGTGCCTGTAATTTTTCAGTGATAGGAATTATTGCAGGGTATTCGGGAACACTTGGTTCGACAGGTAAGACAAAAGCAGTTCTGCTGAACACCTTGTTTTTCCTTATCGGGATGGTCATTTCAATGGCTGCATTAGGTGGTATTATCGGATATGCAAGCGAACTGATCAGTGTTTCCTTCGGCAATTACTGGAAGATTGCTGCCGGGCTGATCGCCATATTTTTCGGGCTTTTCACCATGGATTTCCTGCCATTTAAAATGCCGGGAGTTAAGATAAATATGGAAAAGAAAAGGACCGGAACGATAGCCTCTATCCTGTTCGGACTGACCATTGGCGGGCTGACACTGGCTTGCAGCGGTTGCTGTAACCCGGTATTCCCCATCATACTGGCCGTTTCTTTTGTAAAAGGTAGTTTTGTATGGGGGATGCTGCTGATGGTCGCATATGCACTTGGCTACGGGCTGACCTTTGCCGCTATAATTATCGGTATCGGCCTGGGTTTGGGTAAAACATCAAGGACGTTTGAAAAAGCAGGAAAAGTGCTGAAATATGCCGGAGGAACCATCATGATCGTAATAGGATTTTATTTATTAATAACTCTTTAGAATGCAATGAAACCAGGATTTATCAACGGAACCATCACCACCCCGAACGGGGATGTGCCGCGTGTTTCCACCAAATGGAGCCGGCAGGATGTATGGAGTACCATAAAAGTACGCTGGGCTTTTGGCAGAAACAATTACCAGGTACGGCCGGGATTATATGCTACCGGTTCCCCCGATTCAACATCAAAAGTTTATGTAACATCTAATTTTAAATTAAGCTTCGACCATCTGCGCCGCGCCCTGGACGGACTAAATGCCTGGATACTCGTGCTTGACACAAAGGGCGTCAACGTGTGGTGCGCTGCCGGAAAAGGAACGTTCGGAACACGTGAGCTGGTATACAGGATACGGGCCCACAAGCTTGATAAAATTATTGATCATCAGGCAGTGATAGTGCCACAATTAGGAGCTACAGGTGTATCAGCACACGAAGTAAAAACTCAGACAGGTTTTAAAGTCGTTTATGGCCCCGTGCGCGCTGCGGATATAAAATCATTCGCTGAATCAGGATACAAGGCAACACCGGAAATGCGAATGGTGAAATTTCCTCTGTGGGACAGGCTCAAGCTGATCCCTGTCGAATTAACCTACGGCAAATATTATCTGCTGCTTATCCCTGCCGTATTCTTTATCCTTGCCGGGTTAAACCCTCACGGATATTCCATTGATGCGGCATGGTCGAATGGCGGAAGGGCTGTGATCAATCTGATGGCGGCCTATGTGGCTGGATGTGTCTTAACTCCGGCATTACTGCCCTGGATACCTTTTAAAAGATTTTCTTTAAAAGGCCTCACGGTAGGTTGGCTGATCGCTGTATTATTTTTATTTCTGAATTTGCTGGGAAGCTCTGTTTTTGAAAAAATCTCATGGTTCCTGATCATGGGTGCGGTTTCAACCTTCCTGGCCATGAATTTTACAGGTTCATCTACCTTCACCTCACTTTCCGGTGTCAGGAAGGAAATGAAACTTTCGTTGCCGTTACAGATTGCAGCTGCAGCAACAGGATTTATTGGTTGGATCATAACAAGATTTATATAACATGAAACAATTAACTTATTTGAAAAAGGTGGTAACCCTTGAACTCGATATGCAAAAGTGCAACGGTTGCAAGATGTGCATCACGGTTTGCCCGCACGAGGTTTTTGATTTCCGGGAAAAAAAGGCATTTATTAAAAATAAAGACCAGTGCATGGAGTGCGGTGCCTGTGAAAAAAATTGCCCGGAAGGCGCTATCAGCGTCAGGTCAGGGGTAGGCTGTGCCGCCGGTATCATCAATGGAATTTTGAGAGGTTCGGAACCCAGCTGCGATTGCTCAGGCACAAAAGACTCGTGTTGTTAAACAAATTTTTGACATTTAAGAAAAATGAAAACGCAAAAAACAGATTTAAAAGGAATAGTAAAAAACAAATACGGTGAAATAGCAAAGCAATCGGAAACTTCATGCTGCCGTTCTGGCGGTTGTTGCAGTGACGCCGGTTACACTGTTTTCAGTGATAATTATATTTCCCTCAAGGGTTATAATCCTGACGCCGACCTCGGCCTTGGTTGCGGGCTGCCAACCGAATTTGCCAATATTAAAGAAGGCGACCATGTTCTTGACCTTGGTTCGGGCGCTGGGAACGACTGTTTTGTAGCCCGCTCGTTGGTAGGCGAAACCGGAAAAGTAACCGGTCTGGATTTTACCAATGAAATGTTGCAGAAAGCTGAAGAAAACAATGCAAAACTTGGGTATAAAAATGTCAAATTCTTCAAAGGAGATATCGAAGAAATGCCTTTTCATGCAGAAATCATCGATGTCGTTATCAGCAATTGTGTACTAAACTTAGTGCCTGACAAGAAAAAGGCCTTTTCAGAAATTTTCCGTGTATTGAAAAAACGCGGGCATTTCTGCATTTCAGATGTGGTTCTGATAGGAAAACTTCCTGAAAGCATAAAAAACGACATGGCGATGTACGCTGGTTGCGTTTCAGGCGCTGTCCAGAAAGAAGAATACCTGCAAATCATCCGCGACAGCGGCTTCGAAAATGTCCAGATAAAAAAAGAAAAACAGATCTCCATGCCGGACAACATCATGCTTAAATACCTCAGCCAGGAAGAACTCAACGACTTTAAAACAACAGGTGCGGGCATCTTCAGCATCACAGTGGTGGCCGAAAAGCCAAGCGGATTGATCAGCAATTACAATTACAGGTTGGAAGAGGAGTAATTTGAAAATTAGCAATGATACAATTATGCTATCAGAGTTGAAGGAATTATTATTTTTATCGTAATAACCGAAAAAAAAATATTTATGAGAAACGACAGAGAAAATATTGTTACTGAAAAAACTTTTCAGTTTGCACTAAAAATAGTGGCTTATCGTGAAATTCTTGAAGAAAACAGAAAATACCTTCCAAAATTCTTTCCACCTCAATAAGAATCTTGAAATCTTAGCCATTAATTCAATCATTTCAAATTTTTAAATTGTCCAATTGACCAATTATATAATTAATAAATTCACAACATGCCTTCAAATATTCGATTAAACTTTTTAGACCGTTACCTCACACTTTGGATTTTTCTGGCCATGGCCATAGGTGTTCTCACCGGATATTTTTTTCCTGCTATTGCCGATTTCTGGGAGTCACTCAAATCATCGCCCGGCAGCACCACCAATATTCCCATTGCCATTGGCCTGATCGTCATGATGTATCCGCCGCTGGCAAAAGTAAAATACGAAGAACTGGGTGACGTATTCCGCAATTACAAAGTTTTAGGGCTTTCACTGGTTCAGAACTGGGTAATTGGCCCCGTGCTCATGTTTGCGCTTGCCATCGCGTTTTTCAAACTCTTCCCCGGTGAAAATAATGCCAACCTCCCCTACATGTATGGAATCATCATGATCGGGCTGGCACGCTGCATCGCCATGGTGATCGTGTGGAACGACCTCGCCAAAGGCGACACACAATATGCTGCGGGCCTGGTCGCGTTCAACTCCATCTTTCAGGTGTTGTTTTTCTCGGTGTACGCCTATTTTTTCATAGCCGTGTTACCGGGATGGTTTGGCATACCAACCAACGACG
>DAOQAT010000033.1:0-2221 GCA_035354195.1 Bacteroidales bacterium
TAACTAGTTTATAGCCTTACCAAAGGTAAGGCTATACAACAAAAAACAGTTGGCTTTCCGTACCTTTTGGTTGGTTTTATTTTTCCTTACAAATATAAAATTATTGATAATATCAAGGTTAAAAAAACACGAAGGATTTTTTGAAAAAAGTGATTAAGGAGGCGCTAAGTTGCCCTAAGTCTAACTGATAGATTAGGAAATTTTTTGAAAAAATTAACAATCAGCTGCGGTTTTTGTTACCTTTACACATTGAAATAAAAATCCACTAATCCATAAAATTAACATTATGAAAAAGTTATCGCTTGTAACCTTCGCACTATTAGTTCTGTGTGTGTTTTCTTTTAAAGCAAATGCCCAGGTGCTTAAGCCTAAGATCACGTTTCAGGAAGATCCGTTGACACACAACGTCCACATTGCTTCCGACGGCGAATATTATTATACGATAAATGGCGGCCGGTCAAACAAAGGACAGATAAATAAGTTTTCATTTTCAGGCAAGCTGCTCGACACCTACGAATTGTTGCTTGATATGCGCTCCATAATGTATAACACCAAAGAAAAAAAGTTTTACGTATGCACCTACGAAAAACAGATCTATCGCATCACCGACCTGCAGCAGAGCCGCTACGAGCTGGTGAAAAGCGACATGTATGATAACGGCCAGGCAAACTTAGCCATGAGTGCGGATGGGAAACTCATTTACTATTTTAACGACGGGGTGTTAAAGACCTATAAATTCCCTTCAGGTACGTTACAAAAGGAGATCAACGGTTTCGACTGCGGAAAGGAAACAACCTCAGGGAACAGTTGTATCGCTATAGACGGAAAACATATCTATACCTGGAATGCCGATTATAAAATGATTTTTGTTTACGACATGAAAGGCAAAAAGATAAAATCCGTAGAAATAGAAAAAGGCAGTTACGGATTTTCCCTGTCGTATGCCAACGGGCTGGTGTTTGTTTCCGACGACGGCGATTATGCTACGGGAACCTGGTATGGGTATGATCTTTGGGAAAAATAATAATTCCACCCTGGTTTATTCCGCCTGTATTTTTTTATAAACAGTGAGGCGCCGGTCTTTTGAAACTATAAATTTGGAAAAATGCTTTTTGGTAAGGGCCAGGGCTTTGTTTATTTGATGGCCACCTGTTTGCCCTGATGCCGTAATGGTGGTTTCCTGGCTGTTAGCGGTTGAAACCTTATCGGAATTTACCTTCCAGTCAACGTTATCAGCATCCTGCAGGATGTTTTTCGGAGCATCCGGTTTCAAGGGGAAAGCTGAGTTTTTTAAAACTTGTGTCTCAGAAAAATTATTTTGTACACCGGTGGCAGCTTTGTTTTTTTGGTCGTGTGACTTCGGTTTGGGTTCGTCGATAACGGCAACATAATCAACATTTTGCGCAATGGTCTGTGAATACATTCCTTCATCAAAATCATGGTTGATTTTTCTGATGAGTTCAGGGTTTTTCCATCTTAGCGGAAAATAACTTTCAGAACACTCATAATTATCATAAAGAATCAGGGCATTTTCAGCGCCCAGATAAGATAACTGATGGGTTTCCAGCCAGTGCCTGCCAAAATTTATACAATAAACCCTTGAATTCTTTTCAATTTTCCAGCCGGTGTCATAGATAAAATAACTATGAAATGAAAGCACCTCCAGGTTTTTCTTATAATAATCAAGAAATAACGATGAAACAAAAACACTAAAAGCGATCAGCCCTATCTGAAGTATTTTCGGGGCCTGCTGCAATGAGATCCATGCCATCCATAACAAGAAAAACACAAACAGAAACCGGGACTGAATATAAAATCCCCGATCTGAAAAAAGCATGGTGTACACATAAAGCCCTAATGCTATTACCGCTGAGTAAAGTATAAAATTCCTGTTTCCTTTTTTTTCCGGCAACTTTTTTTTGATCACCAACACAAGGGTGCTTAACACAAGTAACCCAAACAGAACCCTGGTTGCCCACAAATAATCGTACCCCAGGCTTAACAACGGTGATATGTTAAAAACAGGCAAAACCATATCACTCCAGGACACAGGATGGTATTGCATTTCAACAAGTTGTCCCGGGCTGTTAAAAAGATAAAAGAAAAACAACAAGATACCTCCGCCGCCAAGGATAAGAATGTTCAACAAGGGTTTCATCATTTCCCTGAGGGTTCTGAAAACATGAAATTTGTTCTTCTGAACAACGGGCCATAACAGGTA
>DAOQAT010000033.1:2321-34510 GCA_035354195.1 Bacteroidales bacterium
AAGAAAAAAACCAGCAGGATTAAAAATACTTTTTGGGCCATCCAAGCAGGAGCCGCCAGATTAAAAAGTGCAAGAATGAAATGCCCGCTCCAGTTAGTGAAATGTAACGTGTTGAACGTAACATATTTGCTGATTGCGGCGTTCCCCCTGACCAGTTCAGCGATCAGGTTTGAATTATACAGGTGTGCCGGGCCATCGAGGCTCAAAACAAAGGTGTTGAACACCACCGGTATTGTATTTAACACACAGGCGGTTAAAAAAATAACGACAAATAGCTTATCCTTAAAATAGTTTTTTAACACAGTGATCAGAGTTTCATTTTTTTTAACGGCAAATATCCCTGTTTTTAATTTCAATTTCAATAATTTCCTGAACGGATTTCCCATATTTTTCCGCCAATGCCCTGTGCCTGAAAAAATACGTATCGTTTCTCATAAGTTGTTTCATCGCATCATATTCCTCATTTATGTGGCCCGGGAAATAAATATTATACAATTCATCGATAAAGCCCCAGAACCCATAAAAGGCGTTCATTTCAGTCAGCCCCACTAAAATAACATCTTGTTTTTCAACCTCCTGCCGCAAATTCAACTCCCGTGGAATGTCACGTGCATTCCAGATGTCGGGCCAGATACCCCTGAAATAATACCAGTATTGGTGGTTCGAATACATGCTGTCTACAATATGGTTATTGATAAATCCCCAATAGTAACTGTCGCCGATGGTGAGTAATTTAGGTTTAACCTTGCCAGGCTTAGTGTTATAAGCAATTTCGGGGTAACACATTTTCAAATGCGGCAAATCACACAAAAGGTTCAGGGTCGCCTCGATGTCAAAATCTACATCTTTCAATTCGTCCGTTACGGTATAACCTTTCCAGACCATATCCGGCATGTCAATGTTCCTCAGATGTTCAATAAACCGTGCAAGGGTATCCGCGGCTTTATACATCCCAAAAGTGCTCCAGTGAACGCCGTAGGTTGCATACAGCGGGTACCTCGAAGTGTCTTTCATCGAGCAGAACCACGAATTCAGATCCAGCATGTTGATGTGCAGTTTTTTTGTCTGCCCGGCAATATATTCCATGTTGGACAACGTCCTGTTTTCAGGATGATACCTGTCGGGAATGTATTCGGGATAATAACTGGCTTTGCCCGCCTCTAGCACAATGATAAGGTCTGTATTATTGATTTTTTTTAAGGTGTCCTGAACAAGTTTGGTGCGGCGCAACAACTCATTCCAGAATTTGGTCCCCAGAAAAGCAGCGCCCGTATAATCAAGAATATAGCCTTCTTCATACAAACAATTGTGTTTGCCGACTATCACATTTGTGGCATCCGTTTTTTTAAACAACGAATAGTTTATCTGATTGTTGATGCGAATGAACACCTCCCGAAATCCAAGGGTATCCTCCAGGTATTTGTTAAATTTCTTTTGATACGATTCGCTGAACCATGATTCAAAACTAAGGGTATCGGGTTTGTCTTCTTTTGCAAAATAACCATTCAGGGGTTTGATTTTAAAAATCCGGAAATGCTGCTGTGCCATCGGCAAAAAAAGCAGGATGACAATCAAAGGGATGAATATTTTTTTTACCGTTTTTTGCATGTTAAAACCTGAAATAAATGAAAGGGTTAAAGCCCGACGAGGCCACTCCCGCAGAACAGATCACAAAGAGTAACATTCCGAAAACACTTAAAAAGATCACATTACGGTTTTTTTGATCCGAGCTATACACTTTTTCCTGCCACTTTTCGACAGTTCCAAAAGCCCCAAAAAATGAAAATAATACCGCAAAAGCCATCATCACAATAAAGCGGGTGTCGAAATAAAGGTCTGTCGGCCTGAAATGGAAATCAAACAACCTGGTGAAATAATACTTTATGTGGGTGATGCTTTCGCAACGGAATAAAACCCAGCCCATTAATGTGAGAAAAAATGTGAAAATGATGCTGGGGAATTTCCCGATTTTTTTCAATACCTTCAATAAAAACAGCCGGTCGAGGATCAGAAAAAGCCCGTGAAAAGCCCCCCACAAAATGAAGTTCCACTCGGCCCCGTGCCAGAAGCCTGAAATGAGAAAGACAAAAATCAGGTTAAAATACATCCTTCTAACCGGAACGCGGTTCCCGCCAAGGGAAATATACAGGTAATCGCGCATCCACCGGCTCAGCGACATGTGCCACCTCCGCCAGAATTCAGTGATGCTCTGCGAAATATACGGGTTGTTGAAATTTTCGGGAAAGATGAAGCCCATCATACGGGCAAGGCCTATGGCCATGTCGGAATATCCCGAAAAATCGAAATAGATCTGGAACGCATACGCGGTAACTCCCAGCCATGCTAGCGGAGTGGTCAGGTCGTCAAACCCAAGCGCAAATATTTTATCCGCTTCAACCCCTAAAACGTTGGCTATCAGTATTTTTTTGGCCAGCCCGATGACAAACCTGAAAAATCCCAGCAAATGATTATCAACCGTAAACTGATAACTTCTGTCCTCGATCTGGTCAGAAATTTCGTTGAACCGGATGATCGGGCCGGCAATAAGCTGAGGGAAAAACAAAATATACAACGCATAATTCAGGATGTTTTTCATGGGCGCCTTCACACCGCGATAAACATCAATGATATAGCTCATTTCGTGAAAGGTAAAAAACGAAATTCCTATCGGAAGGGCAATTTTTACCCAATGCATCTCTTTGAGGCCCAACGAAAACAGCAATGAATTGACATTTTCCACAAAAAAATTAGCGTATTTAAAGTATGCTAAAATGCCTATATTGAGCGAAATAGCTATCGCAAGTAAGATCCTTTTTTTACGGCCTTCGGATTTGTGGATGAATTTTGCAAAAAGGAAATCACAGATGATGGATCCGAAAATGACAAAAACAAATAACGGCGCCCCCCAGGCATAAAAAAACACACTGGCCAGCAACGCCACCAGGTTTTTATATTTTTTGCTGGCTATATAATATAAAAATAAGGTAACCGGAAGAAAGAAAAACAGAAAAAGTACACTGCTGAATACCATCGTTTTATTTCATGAAAATGATTCTTTCAGAAGCAATGGTTTCATCAGTAATGAACCGGCAATAATAAATTCCTGAAGCCACAATGTTATCGTTTCCATTTGTCCCGTCCCACTGAAATCTATGGGTTCCTTTACCTACGTTTCCGTAGACGAGGGTTTTTATCTCTTTCCCATTGATATCTAGAATCTCCAGTGTTACATGTGCAGGATGATCCAGGGTGAATGAAATGCTTGTCTGTTCTTTAAACGGATTGGGAAAAACCTGAAAGTTGTTTGCATGTAAGTTACCCTCGTCTACCGAATATGGGTTGTCAACCTGGAATGTTACCGGAATACTAATGGTATCGGCAAAATTATAGGTCAGGTTGATAAGGCAATTATATGTGTCGCTGGCCAGGCCGTGAGAATCGAACACTAATTTTAACGAACCTGTGGAAGACGCATCAAGGCAGCCGTAATTTACTTCCGGTGTCAGCCAGGTATTGTTTCCGTTTGCAGAGAAATCGGTTAGTGTGCAATTGTAAATCACAGGATTATCGATGCTGTTATTTGTAATCACTACAGAATCAATTGTTGATGAATCAACAGGCAACGATTTAAAAATCGAAGCCGGTGTTTGAGAGATATCCGATTCAAGTTGAATTGAAGGTGGAAAAACCAAATAGTCGAGCCAGGCACAATCCTCGCCCGCGCTGACCGAATAATCTTTTTTATACGTCCACCTGAATGTGTGCACACCGGCGCTAACAGGATATTCCGTCCGCACCCAGCCTGTTATTCCATCCCAGCGGCCCATTTCAACGCCGTCAATCAGAAAAGCAAAGAAATCATAATCCGTATATCCCGCATGAGCCTCACAGGAAACCTTTCTGTAAAAACTGACTGTTCCGCTATTCAGGATGTTCAGGGTCACAAATAACGATGTTTCCTGGTTTTCAGAAATATTCCCGGATTCGGCACAGTCGATACCCTCAAAGGGCAATTGCGTAGTCACAAACCAGGCCGAGTCGCCATTTGTGGTTGTCGTCCAGGGGAATTTTGAAAAATCGGCCGTTTCAAAATCCTCGGCATTTCCACCGATCTGTATGGTGAAAAACTTGTGGGTGACGTATCCGCCATCCGCCGAAAGTTTTAAATTAAATACCGCTAAATGACCGTCGGGAACGGCATTCGAAATGTTGACCACATAAAAACCCGTCGAAAAATTTCCGCCGTTAATGCCGGCAACATACATAGAGTCGCTGATAATATTAACATACGGATCGTTACAGGTTAAAATTCCGTTTACGTTATAGGCGTTTGTACCGCCAATATTCTTTATCTCAACCAATACCGAAGCATTCTCTCCCGGTTCAAGAATATTATTATTGCCATCGGCAACGGAAACTGATCCTAATTCCAGGATCAGCGAACGTACCGGAAGATTGAACAGTATGTTAAACGTGTCAGCGGCGTTATAAACCTTCAGGTTCAATGCTATGATATGGTTGTCCTGAACCGTGGTATCAACAGTAAATGAAAATGCATTCAGAAATTCAACGGTATCATCCGGCGCAAGATTGCCGGCCGGTTCTACACTGTCGATCAAAGAAACATGGCTGTCGCTGGTTGAAATTTCCATCTGCGCATTGGTAAAAGTGGTGTTGCTGATGTTCTTTAAGGCAATATCTAAAGAAACCTGTTCTCCGGCATTGATAACCGAGTCAACCCCTGCAACCACATGATAGGTAGCAAGAATGCCATCCGAGCTGAACGTCAGTGTTTTAATGTTTTCAATATTGTTGTTGTCGGTAACTTTAACCGTAACAGGCAGGTTGTTATATTCGGCCAAGGGTGTCCCATACAGCAGCCCTTCTTCCGAAATTTTAAGTTCCAGGGGAATGGCAGGCGGTGTCAGCACAGCCAGTTTGGTGGCGCTGTTTACATTTAATTTATTTGAGTACCCGGTATACTGATAATTATTGTTGTCGCCGCGCGAAACTGCGCTGATCCATCCGGTTGTGTTTGCCACGTTAATGGTATTGTAATACATTTCAATTTTTCCGCTTGGGAAAAGTTTAACCACCACATTTACACTGCTGCCGCTTTGGCCTGAAACGTATGCATTCCAGCGAAATACAGCATATTGGCTGTTTCCCTCATAATAAAAGCCCTGTCCCGATCCAAAAACAAGATCGGTAAGGAATGGAGCAATCATTTTGGTGCTTTTAAACAATAAGACATTGTCAATGATATAAGGCCAGGTATATTTCTGGTCATCGAATTTTATGTATCCATCAGGGCTTACAAAAAGTTTATTATATTTTTCACCGTAAAAAGGGAAATCGAAACTCAGGTTCTGGATGGCATAACCCGTAGTGCCTGCTACCAGCTGGGTTGATGTAACCGCCGGGGATGTCCCGGTGGTGTCTTTTTCGGAAAAATCAAACAAATAATCCCAGTGATAAGGTGGGGTTCCGTTGGCAGCATTTAACTGGACAGAATACGGTTCATTGATGGTTGCATCAGGAAGCGCATTGGTGGTGATGCCCACTTTGCTGAAATTCATGATGCGGTTGATCGACAGCATGGTGGTGTCGTTGTTGGTAAGATTAACGTTGGTTGAAGGGCAATCCTGCTGGGAAATCCCGGAAGTATAATCCATAATGGAGTAACTGATTATTTCCCCGGAATATAGCCCTGTGGGGTCATTCTCTGCAACCTGTAAAAAATATTTTGCATTTTGGCCGGGTTGGATATAACTTAACAACGGGCTGATGTCAAGGCCGAATTCAATGGTTTTTGCAGCTTCTGTGCTGTCGCCCTGCATGTAATAATCGCCGCCCTGGAATTTAAAGATCGGGAGATCTAAGACGACGGCGGGTTTGGTATCGGAAATATTAGTTGAAAGCCCCGCCATGACCTTGATTTTATTTCGGGAATTATGTTTCAGTTGAATTTTCATGGTCAGGAGCGGATCATAATCCTGCTTCACGTATTGAATAGAAACGCGATGATTCCATATCCCGTTATTGGTGATATCATCAGCAAGCGCTTTATACATCAAATAACAATAGCCTCCGTCTCCCCAGGTGGGACCTGAGTAGCCATTAATAAATTTCATCCCTCCGATTTCCCAGTCGCGCATGTCAACCAACCCATCTGAATTGATGTCAACATTGTTAGTGTATAGTCCGTCACCGTTATAGTCGTATCTTATGGAATCATTGTACCCGACAATGGTCCAGGTATGGCTTGGGCTTGCGCCCCATGTGGTTTTTAATGCTTTGCCTCCTTCTTCGGTACCGGCCGGAAGTGTGGTGTTGGGAGAACCGTATTGTGCATAAAAATTTGCAAGCCCGCCCACCGCAGAACCGTCTAAATGGTTGTCCAGCCAGTTTTTAAGTATCATCAGGCCTTCAGGTGTGCCTACCTGAATATTATATCCGGTATATAAGCGATGTTGCATGGCCTTGTAATAAAGGTCGTATCCCGACATCCAGCGTTTTTCGCCGCCCGTGTTCAGGGCGCCTCCGTAATCCACCACGTTGGGCGTGCCGCACATGCGAATAATTTCCCAGGAATCATAATAGCTGGCACCCGTATAATTTCCTCCGCTGTTAAGAAAATTCCAGGCAAAATGGGTAACATAGCGGTTTGAATCCACCAAAGAGGATAAGCCCCGCAAACGGTTCATCTCATAAGTAAAAACGTCAGCAATACTTGCCGATTGACCGCATTCATAACCGCTCTGCCATGTGGTAGCAATCATATAAGGTTGCGTTGAATTGTCAACTTTATAGGGTAAGGTTGTTTTATTAATGAATCCATAACCCTGAGGCACAATCAGATCCGGCAAAGAAGCAATTTTCATCAGCTCCTTGTCTGTCAGCATGGGAAGGTCTTTTGAAATAAAACGATCCGGATAATCCAGAGAATCATGGGAAATGATGTTTTGCGCCCATACATTTACTATATAAACACAAACAAATAAGACCGTTGCCAGTATTGATTTAAAATACATTATCGTAAAATTAGGATATACAAATGTATAAAAATAATAATCAACCATTAGAATACTGAGAAATTACAAAATAAAATTCCGACATAAAATAGTTGTACTTTTGCCTAAAAAAATGAAACTGGTTTTTGCAACCAACAACAAGCACAAGCTTGAAGAGATCAGGCATATTCTGAAGGATAGCCATGTGGAAATCGGCAGCCTGAAAGACACCGGGTTTACCGGGGACATACCGGAAACAGCTGAAACCCTTGAAGGTAACGCACTACAGAAGGCGCATTATATTTTTGATAAGTTCCATATTAATTGTTTTGCCGACGATACCGGCCTGGAGGTTGATTGCCTGAACGGCGCACCGGGTGTTTATTCGGCGCGCTATGCAGGTGAGGGTTGTAGTTTTGACGATAATGTCACCAAGTTGTTGAAGGAAATGGAAGGTTGTGAAAACCGGAATGCCTGCTTCAAAACGGTAATCGCCCTAATCATAGACGGGACAGAACACCTGTTCCACGGAAAAGTTTGCGGAAAGATTCTCACTGAACGCAGGGGAACACTGGGCTTTGGCTACGATCCGGTTTTCCAGCCCGAGGGTTTTGATAAAACTTTTGCCGAAATGCTGCCGGATGAAAAGAACGTCATTAGCCATCGTTACAGGGCTATTGAAGGGTTGAAAGCGTTTTTTACACAAACAGGCCGATAGAAAATTTTATCAAAAATTCAATGTTTTCTGAAATCAAAAACATTCAAAAAATTAATTAATTTTATCACAACACTTTAAAAGGAATTTTATGAATATTTTGCTGTTGGGATCGGGCGGACGGGAACATACCTTTGCCTGGAAACTCTCGCAAAGCCCGCTGCTGGAGAAGCTATATATTGCCCCGGGAAATGCAGGCACCGCCATGTGCGGTGAAAACATAAACTGCAGCCCGGTGGATTTTGAAAAAATAAGGCAGATCGTAAAAGAAAAGAATATCGGCCTGGTGCTTGTCGGGCCCGAAGATCCGCTGGTTCAGGGAATTCATGAGTATTTTTTGGCCCATGATGATATTAAAAATATCCCTGTTATCGGGCCTTCACAAAAAGGCGCCATGCTGGAAGGCAGCAAAGATTTTGCAAAAGCCTTCATGCAAAAATATAACATCCCTACCGCGAAATACAGGTCCTTTACAAAAGCAACACTTGATGAAGGTTGCCGGTTTATTGACACCCTGAAACCGCCTTTTGTACTTAAAGCCGACGGCCTGGCTGCAGGCAAGGGCGTGGTGATCCTGAATGATACGGCTGAGGCAAAAGCCGAACTTGAACAGATGCTGGCCGGAGCAAAATTCGGAAAAGCAAGTGAGAAAGTTGTTATTGAAGAATTTCTTAAGGGAATTGAACTATCGGTCTTTGTGATCACCGATGGCGAAAATTACAAGATACTGCCTTCAGCAAAAGATTATAAAAAAATTGGTGAAGGGGATACCGGCCCGAACACCGGTGGCATGGGGACTGTTTCAGGCGTACCTTTTGCCGATGATGTTTTTATGAACAAAGTGAAAGAGCGCATCATAGAACCTACCATTTACGGGATAAAACAGGAACATATCGTGTATACAGGTTTTATCTTTTTCGGCCTGATGAATGTGGCAGGAGATCCTTTCGTCATTGAATACAATGTACGCATGGGGGACCCGGAAACTGAAAGCGTGCTGCCGCGCCTCAAAACCGACCTGGTCGAAATACTGATGGCCACGGCCAATAACCGTTTGCCTGAAGTGAGTCTGGAGATAGATGAGCGTTATACCACTACCGTCATGATGGTTTCAAAAGGTTATCCGGGCAGTTATGAAAAAGGCAAAGTAATCACGGGGCTTGACGCTGTCACCGGCAGCATCGTTTTTCATGCAGGAACCAGCCTTAACGAGAAAGGTAATTTTATTACCAGCGGCGGCCGTGTGCTTGGCGTAACATCATTTGGCGAAACCATTCAGGAAGCGCTTGACAAATCTTATAAAAGCGCCGGAATTATTGATTTTGAAGGCAAGTATTTCCGCAGCGATATTGGAAAAGATTTAATGTAAAAACCGTTCAGCTTTGTTTACACGTATTTTTAAATATCACACGAATATTCAACTGGTTGTACTGTTTCTGACTGCAGCGGCGCTCTGGCTTCCTGCTTTTGTAAAGGGATATCCGATGTATGAGCCTGTGGAGTTGTCATTCGGGTATAATTTTCTTTACCGGCAACTGTTTGATTCATCGCTACTTACAGCGATAATAGCCTTTGTTTTATTAATGGGCGAAGCGATATTACTGAATGCCACATTAGCTGATTTTAAGATCATCCCAAAAAACTCATACCTGACCGCTTTTTTTTATGTTTTGATGATGAGCTATACGCCGGCCATGCTGACATTACACCCTTTTTTAATCGTAAATGCATTAACAATTCTGTTGTTACTGATGCTTTTTAAAATTAAAACCAAAGAAGAGAGCTACAAAGAAATTTTTTTATGCGGTTTTTTAACCGGTATATGCTCGTTGTTTTATTTTAAATCGGCCGGGTTAATAATTATTGTCTGGATTTTTTTACTCGTATTTCATTCGTTTTCCTGGCGCGAATTGTTAATAAGCATCATGGGCCTGGCAACTGTATTTCTTTATTTGTTCACCTATTTTTTACTTACCGATCAGTTAGCGTCCGTTTTCACGCAAATTCAGCATTTTTTTTCCGTGCTGAATTTCGGCAGAAGCGCCTGGACTTATTCAGTTTACGAATACCTGACCACGGCGATTATTGCGGTTTTGTTTTTGGTTTCTTCCGTTAAAATGTTTTTAATTTCCCGTGAAAAGGTGATTTATGTACGTAAGATTTTTAACGTAATTTTCTGGCTGTTTGCGCTGAATACTTTGAGTATGTTGTTTTTAACCACAAATATCATTTACGAATTTTCGTATATGCTACTGCCGCTTTCTATCCTGGTTTCCTATTATTACCTGAACCTGAAAAAGATTCTTTTCGGTGAAATAGTAATAGCGCTGCTGATCGTTTCCATTATACTTCAGAAAATTTTTATCGGGTAGCTTTTGCTACAGGCCTGAAAAAATCAATAGTTCCCGAATACTTTGAGTTGATGTTTAATTCGCTGAGGCCAACTTTACGGCCGGAAAAGCCATTGTTCTGATGGGCGATTTCGAACACTCCTTTTTCTTTAACATCGTAAATAATGGCCGTATGCTTTTTGTAGGTCTCTTTGTAAACCATGTTTCCTTTGTTGGTTTTTATCACAACATTGCTAAACTGTATGATGTCTCCGGGAAAAATACTGTCGGTTTTCGGATTGATTTTTTTCCCAAAAACAAAGGCCCCGTTCCATTCGCAGTTGTTCCGTGTTAAGGCCTCGTAAGCCAGATCCCAGCATTCGCCGTTGTTTACTTTTTTCCCTACCGTGGTCTTAACATAATCAACAATTTTTTGATTTAGCTCGGGTATGTTTTGTGCATGGATCTGAAAGGAAAAAAAGAGGCATAAAAACAGTATGGTGAAATTTTTCTTCATTTGTCGTTAACTTGATAAGGGATAACGAAATATGTCATGAAAATGTTATGGACTGCCCCAAACATTTTTTTGTTGATAAAATATTCCATTTCATTTTCTGTTTTGATGCAAAGGACTGTTATATATTTTTAATTTTGCAAAAAACCATTATTCGTTGAACCCACTTAGAAAATTAGCCGGGCAGACCGCCATTTATGGCGTGAGTACTATAGTTGCGCGCCTGATGAATTATTTAATGGTACCGATCCACACCCGCATTTTTTCTCCGCCGGACTATGGGATCGTTGGCGAAATGTATGCCTATGTATCCTTGTTGATCGTGTTGCTTACCTATGGAATGGAAACGGCGTTTTTCAGGTATTACGACAAAAACAGCCCGGAAAAAGACCGTGTTTATAACACCACCATATTTTCGCTGATCATCACTTCAGCAGCGTTTATTGTCATCGCCTTCATCGTTGCACAACCGGTAGCCACGATGATCAGGTACCCGCAAAACAGCGAATATATCCGATGGTTTGCTTTAATCATCGCCTTTGATGCACTGGCAACTATACCGTTTGCAAAGCTCAGGGCTATAAACAAACCCAAAACTTTTGCTTTTATCAAGATCTTCAATATTTGCATCTATGTAGGGCTCAATCTTTTTTTCCTGTTGCTCTGCCCTTATTTGGTGAAAAATGGCATATTAAGCGGTTTTACCGATTTGGTTTACAGCCCGTCCATCGGCGTTGGATACATTTTCATCGCAAACCTGGTTGCCAGCGGAATCACACTATTCCTGTTATTTGTGGTGGTGCCGCTAAGTAAATTCCGCGTAGATCTTGCCATTTGGAAAAAAATGATCGTGTATGCATTGCCTTTGCTTATTTTCGGTTTGGCCGGCATCATAAACGAGACCATCGACCGCGTATTGTTAAAATATTTATCCCCGGAAGACATCGCCATGTCGCAGGTGGGCATTTACTCTGCCTGTTATAAAATTTCAATCATGATGACCATCGTAATTCAGGCTTTCAAATATGCGGCCGAGCCATTCTTCTTTTCACAGGCAAAAGAAACCAATGCCAAAGCCTTGTACGCCGATGTGATGAAATATTTTGTGATTGTCTGCTCGTTTATCTTTTTAGCCATTATGCTTTATCTTGATGTGGTGAAGTATTTTGTCGGCAAGGAGTATTTTGAAGGGCTTGTGGTCGTGCCGATTTTATTACTCGCCAATATGTTCCTCGGCATATTTTACAATCTTTCCATTTGGTATAAACTCACCGACAAAACACGTTTTGGTGCCTACCTATCGGTTTTTGGAGCCGTTATCACGCTGGTGTTAAATTATGTCTTGATCCCACGTATCGGGTACATGGGGTCTGCGTGGGCAACCTTCGCCTGCTATTCCTCCATGATGGTCGCTTCCTATTTTATCGGCCAAAAGCATTACCATGTAAACTATAACATTAAAAGGATCCTTCTATACATCGCCGTTCCTGTGGCTTTTTATTATGGAAGTACCCTTATGCCTGTTACCCAGACATGGCTGCATTATTTTATCAATACTTTACTGTTATTGCTTTTTATAATGATGGTAATCCTGATTGAGAAGCCAAAAATATTACATATAATCCGAAAATCATGAACGTAAAAATTGTAAATAAATCGAAACATCCCCTGCCAAAATACGAAACAAATGCTTCTGCAGGAATGGATTTAAGAGCGAATCTTGATACCCCTGTAATTCTAAAAACACTGGAAAGGGCTTTGGTCCCAACAGGTATTTTCATCGAACTTCCTGTGGGACATGAAGCACAGGTAAGGCCCAGAAGCGGCCTCGCAATAAAAAAAGGAATTACGGTATTAAACACTCCCGGGACCATTGATGCCGATTACCGCGGTGAGGTAATGGTAATTTTGGTAAACCTGTCTTCTGAGGATTTTATAATTAATGATGGTGAACGAATCGCTCAGATGGTGGTTTCAAAGCACGAAAAAGCGGAGTGGGTCGAAGTTGAAATACTCGAAGAATCACATCGCGGAGCAGGAGGATTTGGGCACACAGGCAGTAAATAACCGCATCAATTCTCTTAAAATTTGTTAAAAGATAAAATATTAAACCGCTGTAACAAATTGAATTACAGCTCTTAATGAAGAGGCGGTAATAAGTTCATTAAAAAAAACCTTTGCTATGTCTGAATTAATATTTTTCTTTGCACCCTCATTTAATAAAAATTTATATTATGTCAGACATTACAGCAAGAGTAAAAGCTATCATAGTTGATAAGCTTGGTGTGGACGAAAACGAAGTAACACCTGAAGCAAGTTTCACCAACGATCTGGGTGCAGATTCTCTTGATACTGTTGAATTGATCATGGAATTTGAAAAAGAATTCAACATAGCCATCCCCGATGAAGAAGCAGAAAAAATCGGAACCGTTGGCGACGCTGTCAAGTACATTGAAAATAACACAAAGTAAGCGCCTTTATTAATGGAATTAAGACGGGTTGTTGTTACCGGGCTTGGTGCAATAACTCCGATTGGTAATAATCTCAGCGATTACTGGGATGCATTACTTAAAGGAGTCAGCGGATCTGCATTAATCACTCGTTTCGATGTCTCGAAATTTAAAACAAAATTTGCATGCGAAGTAAAAAACTTTGATGTAAATAGTTATTTCGACCGCAAAGAAGCAAAAAAATTAGATCTGTACGCACAATATGCCATGGTTGCTGCTCAGGAAGCATTCACCGATTCCGGGATTGATCCTGCAAACATTGACTTGAACAGAGCCGGTGTTATCTGGGGCTCAGGAATTGGCGGACTGGATACGTTTACCGAGGAAGTGACAGAGTTTGTTAAAAACGATGGCACTCCCCGGTTTAATCCATTCTTCATTCCCAAGATGATCGCTGATATCGCCGGCGGCAGTATCTCAATTAAGTTTGGCTTTAAAGGCCCTAACTATACCACTACTGCCGCATGCGCGTCCTCGTCACATGCCATGATAGACGCATTCAATTATATCCGTTTGGGAAAAGCTGATGTGTTTATTTCCGGTGGGTCCGAAGCCGCTATCGGTATTTGTGGGTTGGGTGGTTTTAATGCCATGCATGCTGTTTCAACACGAAATGATGATCCGGCAACTGCTTCACGTCCTTACGATAAAGACCGTGATGGTTTTGTGCTTGGCGAAGGCAGCGGCGCATTGATCTTTGAAGAGTTAGGTCACGCATTGAAAAGAGGAGCGAAAATATATTGTGAAGTGGCCGGCGGTGGAATGTCAGCCGATGCTTATCACATTACCCAGCCCCATCCTGAAGGTGAAGGAGCATACCGGGTTATGGTCAGCGCATTGGAAGATGCCGGAATGAAACCGGAAGATATAGATTATATCAACACACATGGCACCTCAACGCCTCTGGGAGATATTTCGGAAACGAAAGCCGTAATTGCCGCTTTTGGGGAACATGCATACAAGATGAACCTCAGTTCAACAAAATCCATGACAGGACATCTGCTGGGAGCTGCTGGCGCTATCGAGTCGATTGCAACCATTTTGGCGGTTAAAAACAGTATCGTCCCTCCGACCATCAATCATTTTACAGACGATCCGGAACTGGATTCCCGGGTGAATTTCACATTTAATAAACCTCAGGAACGCGAAGTAAAAGCAGCTTTATGCAATACCTTCGGTTTTGGCGGACACAACGCAACGGTAATTTTCAAAAAATATAACGGTTAATCTTTACCGATTACGCTTACCAACAAACAATTATCACGGGCACTTAAAAACATTCTCGGATTCAACCCGCGAAACATTGATTTGTATCAGCTCGCCTTTTTGCACCGTTCGGCAGCACGGGAGGTGATAAATGGCCACAAAAATTCCAATGAACGCCTGGAATATTTGGGAGACGCCGTATTAAGCTCGGTTGTTGCCGACTACCTTTTCAGAAAATACCCTTTAAAAGATGAAGGTTTTCTTACCGAAATGAGATCAAAACTGGTAAGCAGGCCACACCTGAATAAACTTTCACAAAAACTTGGCCTCGACAAGCTGATCCATTCCGAACAGGACAGAGGCGGCATTTGCAAATCTATGAACGGTGATGCTTTTGAAGCGCTGATTGGGGCCATATATCTTGATAAAGGATACAAGTTTGTCACAAAAGTTATCATTAACCGCATTATCAAATGCCATGTGGATATTGACACCCTCGAAAAAACAGAGCAGAACTATAAAAGCGTTTTACTTGAATTATCCCAAAAAGAGAAGAAACCTGTAGACTTTAAAGTTATTGAGCATAGCGGTAAGGGATTTCATAAGCAATATACCGTGGAAGTATCTTACGACAAGCAGATTATTGCTAAAGGATATGGTTTTTCTATTAAGGAAGCCGAGCAGAATGGTGCCGAAAATGCGTATCTTTTTCTGAATCCTCAGGAAACTGCCAACACATAATAAATTGTACTTCTGTTAAAAAATGTATTTTTGCTTTTGAAAAATTTTTTATGAACAGAGGCAAAAAAATATTCGACAGTTTTCTGGTTTGGCGTCTCAAGCACATCAGCGACAGGAACCTTCTTATGATCCTGAGCGTTCTGTGCGGATTTATCTCTGGTATCATTGCAGTATTTACAAAAAACCTGGTATATTTTATCGAAGGCCTTAAGTTCTTCCAGAAATCATCCTGGAATATTCATTACGAATACTTTTTTTACCCCATTGCAGGAATTTTTCTTACGATACTTTTCAAAAAATTTATCGTAAAGAAAGAACTAAATTACGGTATCCCGGGCGTGCTGTCGGCTATTTCAAAAAAAACCGGCTATATGCCTCCTCAGAATATTTATGCGCCCGGAGTGGCAAGCTCCATAACGCTTGGATTTGGCGGATCTGTGGGAATGGAAGGGCCAGCTGTTAATATGGGCGGCGCGATTGGCTCAAACGTTGGAAGATGGCTTGGTTTGAAATATAAGCATGTTGTTTTACTTATTGCCTGCGGTTCTGCAGCGGCTATCGGCGGACTTTTCAAAGCGCCAATCACCGGGGTGGTGCTTGCACTCGAAATTCTCATGATTGACCTTTCGATGGCCTCTCTTGTCCCCCTGCTGATAGCAGCAGTTACCGGGACCCTGACATCGTATTTTTTTCTCGGACAGAATGTTCTTTTTCATATTTCAAAGCTTGATCCTGTTGATTTTTCGAACTTACCTTTTTATGCAGCATTAGGAATTTTTTGCGGATTCATCTCTGTTTATTTTACCCGTGTGCTAATGTTTTTTGATAAATATTTTGACCGGTATAAAAATATTTATTTGAAACTGGTCATCGGCGGCGTGTTGCTTGGGGGTCTCATTTTGTTGTTTCCGGCCTTATACGGTGGAGGTTACCGAAACATTAATTTATGCCTGGAAGGTAAGTATGAATTCGTATTTCAAAATACACCCTTTGGATTTTTAGGAAATGGCATAGGCGCAGCCATTATTTTATTAACCGCCATCGTCATTTTTAAAGTTATTGCCACATCTTTAACATTCAGTGCAGGCGGGGTTGGAGGTATTTTCGGGCCCTCGCTGTTTTTAGGAGCCATTACAGGATTGTTGTTTGTCCTGCTTGCAAGTTTTCTGAATGCCGGAGACCTTCCCGTAACAAAATTTGCCTTGGCCGGGATGACGGGTATTCTGGCAGGCGTTATGCATGCACCCCTCACCGGGATATTTCTTATTGCCGAGATAACAGGCGGGTACGACATGATCGTTCCGCTGATCATAACCGCATCAATTTCCTACCTTACCATAAAATCTTTTATCCCTTATTCGGTCGATGCAATTGAACTCGCTGAAAAGGGAGAACTTATCACGCATGACAAAGACAAATCGGTGTTGAACCTCATGAAAATCAACAAACTGATAGAAACAAATTTTATCCCCGTATCACCGGATGATTATTTAGGGGAACTTGTAAAGGTTATAGCACGTTCCGAAAGAAATATTTTTCCTGTGGTCGACAACGAAAACAACCTGCTGGGAATAATTTTCCTGAACGATATCAGGGATATCATTTTTAATCAGTCCTTGTATGGAAAATTATTCGTCCGCGATTTAATGTTTATGCCTACACCTTTGGTCGATCCCGACGAGTCGATGGAGGAAGTGGCATTAAAATTTGAGACAACAGATAACTACAACCTCATGGTGGTTAAAGCCGGAAAATACCTTGGGTGTGTTTCTCGAGCCAGATTCTTTTCAGAATACCGGCAAATGATCAAGCAATTCTCTGAGGATTGATATGAAAAAAAAGCCTAAGGACCATATTGAAATCTTTACTCCCGAAAAAGGAAGTAACACCGCCCTACCCTTTTTTGTTGCAAAAATTTCTGCCGGATTTCCGTCTCCCGCAGAAGATTTTATTGAGCGCAAACTAGACCTGAACGAATACCTGATCAAAAATCCGACTGCCACATTTTTTGTAAAAGTATCGGGGCAGTCGATGATCAATGCGGGAATTAATGATGGCGACATCCTTGTGGTGGACCGTTCCATAGAGCCTGCAAACAACAAAATAGTTATTGCCGTTGTTAACGGTGAGTTTACCGTTAAACGCCTGCTGAAAAAAAACAACAAATTATTCCTGATGCCCGAAAACCCGGATTATAAACCGGTTGAAATCAATGAATCCATGGACGCCTCGGTATGGGGTGTGGTAACGTATACCATCCGGAAGGTGGTATAAGATCAGTGTTTTTTCAGGATTATTTCCGGGGTGGAAATAATATTGCTCTCGTGCAAGGCGCGATCAGCAATGTATGCGTCAAACCGTATCGTGTCGTAGACCGAAAACGGATTGTTGATAAAAAGCTCAATTTCAATTTCTCCTTTAATCGCGCCATTGCTGCTGGAAGAGGTTAATACGGGGATCCTTGAGTTGAAGGTTACGGAAGGCACTACTTCCACAAATTCCCCATGCTGTTTTTCGAAATAGGTAATAAAAAAATTGTAATAATATTTGCTGTTTTTATCAAAAGGTGGCAGGGTGTCCCAATCTGCAAGCCCCATATCATCATCTCCATCGGTAAAGAAGATTTTTAGAATACCTTTTTCATCAATATTACTTGAGTTCCGGATTTTCGTAAAATCCATATATTCAATATGAGGTATTTCAGAAAAATCTTCTTCTTTGGTGCAGGATATAAAGACCATCAAAACTATTATCAACGGGATAATTATTGCGATACGGGCCTTCATCTGGTAATTATTCTTAAATTTGAATATAAAATTACAAAAAAAAACAATGTAATGGATATTGAGAAACTTAAATCCGGGATATTTAGTATTAAATCCTTCGAAGATTTCAACACATTAGCTTTGCAAATATTCCATTTTCAATATCGACACAACGAAACCTATCATACGTTTATCGATTTGCTGTCGGTAAACATTCATGATATCACCTCTTGTTATGACATTCCGTGCCTACCTGTAGAGCTCTTTAAAACAAACGAAATTCGCAGTGTAAATTCAGCTCCGGAACTGGTATTTAAAAGCAGCGGGACAAGCTCGGGGCAACAAAGCCGAAGCCTGGTATTTTCGCAGGACTTGTATGAAAAAAGCATTTTACAAAGCTTTTCCTCCTTTTTTGGAAATCCGGAAGATTATATTATTCTGGCATTAGTACCAGATTATCAGGTGGCAAAAGAATCTTCCCTGGCGTTTATGCTTGATCTTCTTATCAGAAAATCAGGGCAGCCGGAAAGCGGTTTTTATATGAGCAAAGTTGATGAATTGGTACCCGTTTTAAATAAGAAATCCGGCAAGAAAAAAATACTTTTTGGTATTACGTATGCTTTGATGGATTTCGCGGGACACCCAGGAATTACGCCTGAAAACACCCTGATAATCGAAACTGGTGGAATGAAAGGCCGGAGGAAGGAAATTACCCGTGATGAGCTTTATGGCATTTTAACCAAAAAACTACAGATCACGGATTTATGTTCTGAATACAGCATGTGTGAACTTATGTCACAGGCATATTCGCTGGGGAGGGGGCAATATAAAACACCACCCTGGATGAAAATTTATATACGTGAATTAAACGATCCGTTTGCAAAACTTGAAAATGAGAAAAGTGGAGGAATAAACATCATTGATTTGGCAAATTTATTCACCTGCTCGTTCATCTCCACCCAGGATATCGGAATACTTCATAAAACCGGCACTTTTGAGGTTTTAGGCAGATTCGATTACAGCGATATCAGAGGGTGCAGTTTGCTCACCTGATTATTATTTTTCATTAAAATCTTCTTTTTCCAAATTAGTTTATATATTTGTAGCTGAAATCTGAAAAATTATCTATCAATGAGAAAAATATTTTTAATTTTTATTGCCGCTTTTGTAGTTGCCGCTTTTGCTTCTTGTAAAAAATGTGTTACCTGCAGTTATGAATACGACTATGTCGGAGAAAAAATGGTTGTTACGTATCCGCAGGAATGTGGCACCAGCAAGAAAATAAAAGATTTCAAAGCCACTGTTGAAGCTGATGCTAACCGCCATGGAGTTGAATCATCCTGTACCAACGACTAACAGGAATTTATGATATTATAGCTGTAACCAGCTGTATTTAAATACGTTGAAATTTTCATATTCAGCAATAATTGTAAACAATTATTGCTGTTTTATTTTTACACTACAGAGATTTTACCAAAAAAGATTTGAACCATTATCCTGTTTATGGATTTCGGGGAAGTCGTTTTTAGGAAGATTTACCAGTTTAGAAACCGGATAGGCCCGCATTTTACCCGCATCCAACGGTTTAAGCAGCGATAAAACCTCAGCACCCGGGCTATTTTTCAACCATAACTTTTCATCGCCATCATTGTCAAAAATAACCGGCATCCGTGTATGTATTTTCCCTATTAATTCGTTAGAATCCGTTGTGATAATAGCAAATGATGAAATGATCTCATTTTCGGGAGATTGCCACTCACTCCAGATACCTGCCATTGAAAAAACCGGTTTGTCTTTCAGCAAGATCCTGTATGGAGTTTTATCCGTATCCTGCGACCATTCATAGAACGAATCGGCAGGAACAAGGCAGCGTTTGGTTTGTATTGAGTTTCTAAATGCCGGTTTAGAAGAAATGGTTTCCGCCTTGGCGTTGATCATTATATTTCCTGTTGAACTAACTTTTGACCAGGAAGGAATAAAGCCCCATTTTAAAAAACTGAAGGTGTGGGGGTTTTTATTTGTAATGACCGCCAATATCTGAGAAGGGGCGCAATTATACCGTGGCATTAATCCGGGAAATGGGAAGCCATAATGCTCTTCAATAATTTTTTCAGTAATGGCAAAAGAAAATCTTCCGCACATGGTTATAAAAACCCGCTTATTTAATAAGGGTCACAAATCCTTTTAACGCATGAGAGTGTTTCAGAACATCAAAATACGTAATATACCAGACATAAACACCTTCGCTGGCTTCTTTTCCGTTATAGGTACCATCCCAGCCCTTTTCTATATCATTGGAAAGAAGAACTTGCCTGCCCCATCTGTCGTATATTCTCATTTCAAAAGTTGAAAGGTCAATACCTTCTCCAAAAGCCCTGAAAACGGAATTTTTGTTGTCTTTGTTGGGGGTAAAGGCATTAGGAACGTAGATGGTCATATTAGGCCTTACTGTTACTTCCCCGCTGATGGTATCCGTGCAACCATAATTAGTAAATACAACAAGTGTAGGGTAATAGGTTCCGGTATCCGAATAGACGTGTGTCGGGTTTTGCAGATTTGAATTGTTGCCGATAACATTGTCTTCGCCAAAATACCAGTTCCAGATATACGCACCAACTGATTGGTCGTGAAACCATACCAGGGGTTCAAGTTCATTAACCACCTCGGGCTTCACTTCAAAAAATGCAAGTGGGTTTGGATGCGTTATAATATAATCGGGAAATAACATTTTCATTTTACAACCTGCGGGGGTTACAACAGAAAGTGAAACGTCAAAGGATCCGGCGTCTTCATAATAATGCGTAGGATTTTGCAGTGCCGATGTGTTTCCGTAAGTCAGGTTGTCTCCAAAATGCCATAACCAACTTACCGGTTCTGGCGAAGTAAGGTCCGTAAAATTAACTTTCAATCCCTGGCAAGCTTCCCTGATATCTGCGGTAAAATCAACCTGCGGTAAGGGTTCAACAGTAATGGTAATATCCTCTGTACTAATACACCCGTTATTGTCAGCTGTGATGGTATAAGTAGTGGTCGTAAGCGGATAAGCCTGTGTGACTGCCGTATTGGTACTGGTAAGCGAAATTCCCGGAGCCCAGGTATAAATTTGTGCTGTGCAAAATGCAGAGAGGGTACTGGTGTCACCCGGACATAAATTTTGAGGATCGGCAGTAACGAGGATTGCCGGTCCGGTGGATGCAATAACAGTTGTAGTAGTAGTATTGACACACTGGTTGCTGTCTGTTCCGGTTATTGTATACATAGTAGTATTCGTTGGAAACGCAGATACTGAGGCTCCTGCCCCTGCTGACAATGTTGCAGGAGGGTCCCATGTATATGCTTCAGCACCCGAAGCTGTGAGTGTTATTGAATCACCGATGCAGATATTCCCCCCTGGCGGGGTGATGGATATGACCGGAAGGGGGTTAACGGTAACCGTTATGCTGTTTGATGCAGTACACATTGGCGTTGTCCCAGTAACCGTATACGTTGTGGTGGTGGTTGGTGATGCCGTTACAGTGGAACCGGTAGTTTGATTTAAGCCGGTAGGTGGATCCCACACGTAAGTATCTGATCCGGAAGCTGTCAAATCTATTGAACCGCCTGTACAAATAGTAGGATTTGCGGGAGCCAGGCTTACGCTGCCACCTGAAAGAGAAACGGTAATATCATCATCAACCGTAACTGTTGCACCAAAACAGGTAGAGTAACTAGCCTGGGCTGTATAAGTAGTGTTGGCGGTTGGACAAACCTGTATTGAATTACCACTACCTATTTGGGTAGCCCCTTCGAACCAATTAATACCAACCGTGGTTGATCCGGTTGGTGTAAACCTCCACGCTTCATTTGATGCGGTCCAGGCACCGGTATTGCGTCCCGGAGCGGCCAATCCTGCTGTCCCTGCTGCATTCTGAATTCCCACTAAACCAACTCCTGATTGCCATGAACTACAAAGCGGTTTGTTTTGAATGTAAACTTCAATAATGTTGGATGTTTCATATAGAACGATTTGGTGGGTTGCTTTCAACGAATTGCAACTACTTGAATACATGGCGATTTGATACCAGTTAACTACAAAAGTCCTGCAAGGATAAGTACCCAGGATCGCATAATACATGGTTCCGGAAATTGAAGGGTCAATATCATGATAAACCCCAAAAATTGCATTTGTAATTAGACTGCTGGAAGGGCAGGTAGTGGAAAAAGACCAAGGGCAATATCCATCGGCAGCGGAAGTATTGAAAGAAACAACGCCATTGGATCCGGCTATAATTTGATTATAACTGGTACCATAAAAACAAAAGGTAAACGGCAGGTTGATAACGCTGCTCCATCGGTCATCAATATTCACTAATATAGGAGTACCTGCATTATAGGCATAAGGGGGAGCATACGGCACGGATGATACCGTATAGGAACTCGTTTCGCCACTGGTTTGTATAGCGGTCGCCGAAAGTGTTGTACATGGCTGGCTGCAAGGTAAGGCAAAGTCATTACCGGCGTTTGTTGTTATCGTAACGCTGGCGCACCCAGGCTGCCCCATAACAATAGCACTTGGCAAAAGTGTTAGAAATGACAGGATTAAGTATTTTAAAGTTTTCATCGTTGGTGAGAGATTATCGGTTTTCAGTATTAGAACGTATTTCCCTTTTTAAAAATTGGTAAAACAAAATCATAATGGTCTAATTAGACGAAAAAAACACCTTGAAGGTTGCAATACCATGCAAATTTACGACATTAAAGTATTATGGCAAAGTAATATGACCCTAAATTTTTATTTTTAAGAGATCGTTCCATTTGGTGGTATATTGAGGAGACAAGCGTTCCTGGTGCATTTTCCAGCGCCGTTTCGTACCCTGCACGGCAAATTTTACAGCCCCCTGCCCCACTCCGGCATTTATTTTGTCTATTACATGGATAAGGTCTGTGACCTTTTTCCGGTTTTTTACATCCCAAAGACCATACTGAAGCTGATCCTCCGGAATGATATCCATGAGAATAATACCAGATTTCTTATACTTGTATCCTTTCCGGTATATTTTTCTCAATCCTTTTAACGTGTGATGTATTAATTCTGAAGTAATGCTGGTAGCCACCGGCAACTGGACAAGAATCGAGTTAACGTATTTCGGGGTGTTGGAAAACCTGTTTGTCATGACAAAGACGGTTACTGCCCGGGCACAGGATTTTTGACGGCGTAATTTTTCAGCGGCCCGGGCAACAAAATTAGACGTTGCCTCTTCAAGGTCTTCATAAGTTTCCAAAGGAGTGCCGAACGAACGGGAGGTGCAAATATTTTTTTTATCCGGAGCCAATGATTCGAACGAGATGCATGAAATTCCTCTCAGTTCAAACAGCGTCTTTTGCCCCATAACGCCCATGTGTTTCCTGACCCAGTTTTCGTCAGCATTTTTAAAATCAAATACCGTACGGATGCCGTTTTCATCCAGAAACTTGCTGAAGGCGCCGCCCACTCCCCAAATCTCTGATACAGAAATGGTTTTAAACAGCCCGTCAGGGCCCTCAAAAGTGCACAGGTTCACCACATTTGCAAATCCGGGATTCTTTTTTGCAGCATGATTCGCAATCTTAGCGAGTGTTTTCGTCGGACCAATTCCGATGGAAACAGGAATGCCAACCCATTGCTTAATGGTTTTGCGTATCCTCTTTGCAAATGCGGTCGCATCCTCAAGCTTGATACTGGTAAGATCGAGGAAGGCTTCATCAACAGAATAGACCTCAATATCCGGGGCGAGATCGTAGAGCGTATTCATTATTCTGTTTGAAATATCACCATATAATGCAAAATTTGATGAAAAAACATGAACCTTATATTTTTTTATCAGGTCTTTAAACTCAAATGCAGGAGCGCCCATTTTAATACCGATTGCTTTGGCTTCGTTTGAGCGGGCAATCACGCAGCCATCGTTGTTGGATAAAACAATAACCGGTTTTTTTTCAAGTTGGGGATTAAATAAGCGTTCGCAGGAGGCATAAAAATTATTACAGTCAACCAAAGCAAAGACATTATTCAGGGCAGATTCCGGAAAAGCTTTATTCGGATTTGTCGAGTTCATTTATTTTCTCTGCTGCGTTATTTTTCAATGTGCCACCACGCTTTACAATTTCGTCAAATAATTCAAGAGCCGCTCCGGTTTGATTTTTTTCCGCAAGGATCGTGGCTTTTTGCCACAAGGCAAGGTCATAAAAAGGGTTATCCTTCTTTTTCAGGAGTTTATCGAGGTATGGGAGGGCGGCGTCTTTCTGGCCATTGTTGTAATAGGACATCGCCAGATAATATAGGGCCTGGTCATCATTAGTATTTTCTTTCACCGACTTTTCGAACTCTGTGATGGCAGGGCCGTACTGTGCAGAATTGTAATAGGATATGGCATTGGTAAGTGTCTGTTTGTTTTCGGAACGGTTTGCACTCGCAACCGTGGTGACATTTTTAGTTTTGCCGGACTCTTTTTTATAGGGCTTTTTTTCTTCGAGAGATTTGAGGGAACTGTTTTTTTCCACCGTAACTTCATCAATAGCCCTTTGGTCCATAGCAAGCACGGTTTCCTGCTGAACTCCTCTGAGGCTTGTCGAATCTCCCTGGCTTTGAGCAGGTTGTGCACCACCCAACACAAGGCCGCCATCGAATAATCCATTGTAGACATCTTGCTTGCCTTCGGCTTTTGTTCCGGTGGCGCCAAAAACGATCCCACTATGATCGGCATCTTTGCTTTCGCCTGTAACAGCAATGGTTGTCGGGGCCCGGAACTTATCCTGTTCGTTATCCTGTCGCTCCCCCTTTCCTTTAAGTTCTGCCATTTTTTGTTCAGCCAGGGTTTCTTCTGCAACATCCTTTTTTGCCTCTTTGACAATATCTTCAGGAGCTTCAGTTGTAATTTGTTTATCGGAGATGGTTTTTTCCTCCGGTATTGGGGCATTAAGGCTGATTTCTTTTTTATCGGTTTTGGTTTGGGTGGTAATAAGATAATATCCCATAAAAACCAATAAAAAGCTTGCCGCTATTGAAATTGTTGTGATGAGCGTCCTTTTGGCGCCACTTTTTTTTAAACTTTTATTAGCAGTACCTGCAAATGTTGATTTCAAACCTTTTTGAATGGAACCACTTCCGGTGATGAATTTATCGCTGCCGGCATGTTTTTCATAACCTTCCAGCGCCTCATGACAAAGTAAACACCCTGAAACATGCTGCTCAAAGCTGTTTTTTTCTTTTTCAGTGAGTTCGTTTCTCAGATAAAGAAATAAACCTTCTTTACTAATGCATCCTGAAGGACCAATAATCCGGTTGTGTTCTTTTCTGGGTTTCATTTTATGGTTTCGAGCATGATTTTTAAATTTCTTTTTCCGTTCTGTATAAAGCTTTTTACCTGGTTCATCGTAAAATTGGTAGTATCGGCAACCTCTTTGTACGATTTTTCATGCAGGTAAAAAAGCTCGATGCAGATCCGTTGTTCATCACTCAGTTGTTTTATAGCTTCGGGCAGTTTTTTATCAATAATTTCGTCTTCAGCCTGGTTAAGAGAAAAATCGCCATTAAAATCCATAAAATCCTGCTGAAAATTTTTTAATTGCACCTGTTCATTAAACGAAACGGTGTTTTCTTTCCGTAAAATCATCAGGCAATGGTTTTTGGCAACACTATAGAGCCAGCACTTAAAATTGTCTATTTTATGTTCCTTCAGCGCGGTATAAAGTTTCTCAAAAACCTGCATCACCGCCTCGCGGCGGTCGTCTTCACGGTCGAAATATTTTAAGGCGATACCATAAACCAGGTGTGCATACCGTTCGAAAAGTTCGCCGATGTGGGTCGTATCACCGGTGTTAATGTACAAATCAATCAATTCCTGATCGGTCAGCGGATCCGGTTTTTCAACAACACGTTTTTTTAAAAAGAGTGCCAATTTTCAGGAGATTGATATGCAAATTTAATTTTTTAAAATGAAATAAAGGGTATTTATAAATTACGTAGTTTAGCATCCAAATAGTATCCAGATGAAAAAAATTGTCACTTATAACGTCAACGGAATACGCGCGGCGCTTTCGAAAGGGCTGATGGATTGGATAAATGCCGTAAATCCCGACATCGTTTGTTTTCAGGAAACCAAAGCTCAGCCCGATCAGATCCCGACGTTGGATTTTGAAGCCGCCGGATACCATAATTACTGGTATTCCGCCAAGAAAAAAGGATACAGCGGTGTGGGCATACTGACCAAGCAGGAACCCGATCAAGTTGTTTACGGAATGGGAATTCCGAAATACGACGATGAGGGCCGTGTGCTGCGGGCCGATTATGGTGACATTTCTGTGATCAGTGTTTACCATCCTTCCGGTTCAAGCGGCGAAGACCGTCAGGCATTTAAAATGGTATGGCTCGAAGATTTTTTATCATGGGTCAATGAACTGAAAAAAACGCGCCCCAACCTGGTGATTTGCGGTGATTATAATATTTGCCATAAACCGATTGATATTCATGATCCTATAAGAAACGCCACCAGCTCGGGATTTTTACCGGAGGAACGGGAATGGCTATCCCGATTTATCGATTCGGGTTTTGTAGACGGGTTCCGGGCATTTAATCAGGAACCCAAGCAATATACCTGGTGGAGCTTCCGGGCAAATGCACGTGCGAAAAATCTCGGTTGGCGCATCGATTACCATATGGTGAGCGAACCCATCAAACACCTGATGAAACGTGCGGTTATACTGCCCGAAGCAAAACATTCCGACCACTGCCCCAGTATTTTAGAGATGGATTTTTAACCTTCATCCTTAAACAGAAATCTTCCCTCAAAAAGAAGAAAAGATCTATGTCACCCGGGTTGGCTTGTTATGGATACATTTTAACAGACCGCTGTTAGTATCTTAAACGCATTGTTTTTAATGCCATACCTAATAATGGTACTTTTGAAAAACAATACTCTGGAATATGGTGAAAAAAATATTTTTGGTTGCCGGCATCGCAATTTTTCTGACATCCTGTGTTTCGTTAAAGAAATATCAGGAAAAAGAAAGTGGTTACAAAAATTGTATGGAAGAAAACACCTCCCTGAAAAGTCAAAATCTGGAATATTCCACTAAGCTGAATGAACTGACGGCCATTGCAAATGATTTAAAAAAACATAACGAGATCCTTATTACAGATTCTGTAAGGAACGGCCTTAAGTTGCGTGAGCTAACCCAAAAATATCAGGATCTGAACCAGGCTTATGATACTCTTGTCAGCAGTAATGTAAAATTGATGAAGGGTAATAAATACGAAACACAGAAATTGATTTCAGAACTTGAAAAAACCAAGGAGGCATTGCAGAAAAAAGAAGACGATCTGAAAAAACTGGAGTCAGAGCTAAACTCAAAACTTGCCAATCTTAACGATCTTCAATCAAAGCTTGATGAAAAACAGAAGCATCTTGACGAATTACAATCCATTCTCGATAAAAAAGATTCTGCCGTAAAAGCCCTGAAAAATAAAGTTTCTGAAGCATTACTCGGTTACGAAAACAAAGGGCTGACCGTTAAACAAATGAACGGGAAAGTTTATGTTTCCATGGACGAAGCCTTACTTTTTGCTTCAGGAAAATACGAAGTGGCCCCCAAAGGTGCCGACGCACTGAAAAAACTGGCAAAAGTACTTGAAACCAACCCTGATATTAACATCATGGTTGAAGGCCATACCGACAATGTTCCATACAAAGGTAATGACCAGATACTGGACAACTGGGATCTGAGCGTAAAACGCGCCACCACTGTTGCCCGGATCCTGCTTAAAAACACTTCTATTGCCCCGATTCGGATCACCGCAGCAGGCCGCAGCGAGTATTTCCCGGTTGACAAAGCCAATACCCCTGAAGCGCGCAGCAAAAACCGCCGTACCGAAATCATACTTACCCCCAAACTGGACGAGTTGCTGAAGATTATAGAAAGTAACTGACCGCAGTAGCATTCTTCAATCAAAATCTATATATTTGCAGAGGTAGATCTAAAAAGTCTGCCTCTTTTTTATTAAGCTGAAAAATATGGATAAAATAGAAAAAACCATAAAGTATACACCCGAAGACCTGCAACTGGCCTATACGACTCATTTCAGAAAAATGTATCCGGTAAGAAGCCGGTTGCTGATCGTGGTTAGTATAATTTCGCTCTTGGCTGGATGCCTTTTTATAATCTATGATCTAAAAAAGGGAAGTAATATTTATGCCAATTGGGCTGCATGGTTTTTGATCTGTTATGGAGTTATCATTGCCATACTTTATTTTTATAATTTACGCACGGTCGGCAAGCGTATGTATTCCAAAATGCCTGATTTTGAAAGGCCTTTCAATTATGTTTTTACGGATGAGAAGATTCAGGTGGCATCAGAAACCATTAACAGCGACAATAAGTGGGAATTTTATCAGTCCGCTTTGATCAGTCCTGAAGTGATAATGGTATATCCTAATAAATTCCGCTTTAATCTGTTCCCGAAAAAATATTTTACCGATCAGGAATATGAAATGTTGAAACAATGGGTTAGGGCAAAAATTAAAACGAAAGAGTGCAAATGACTTTTCTTGAACTTATTAAGCTACGGCAGAGCTCCAGAAAATACAGCCCCCGTGTTGTTGAACGTGAAAAAATACAACGGTGTATTGAAGCGGCGCGGCTGGCTCCGTCTGCGTGCAATTCGCAGCCATGGACCTTCGTGGTGGTTGATGACCCTGAATTATGCGGAAAAGTGGCCAGGGAAACATACAACACTGTCATTCCATTTAACCGGTTTGTTGTCCAGGCGCCTGTAATTGTTGCGATCGTAATGGAAAAACCATCCATGGTATCACAAATTGGTGGCCGCGTTAGAAAAAAAGATTTTTACCTGATAGATACCGGCATTGCAGCCGAGCACTTTTGCCTTCAGGCAGCAGAAGAGGGCCTCGGAACCTGCATGTTGGGCTGGTTCAACGAAAAAAACGTGCAAAAGCTGCTGAATATCCCCAAAAAAAGACATATCGGGTTGCTTATTACGGTAGGCTATTCAGAGTCCAGATTGCGGGAAAAGACAAGAAAACCCATTAATAAAATATTAAAATACAACCGCTATGAATGAAATAGTTTTAGAAAACCTGAATCTTCCCCTTCTGCAGGATGCAGATCTGAAAAACAAAGTGGTGCTGGTGAGGGTTGACCATAATGTGGTTAAAAAAGGTATTATCCATGATCCATACAGGATTGACGCTACCATGGCCACCTTGTATTACATCAATGCAAAAGGCGGAAAAATCATTCTGATGACACATGCCGGCCGTCCCAAAAATAAAAAAACCGGTGAAATAGCCATCTCTGATGATACTACGGTACAACCTATCGTTGATTACCTGCAGAACAAACTGCATATCACGATCAAGGTCCCTGAATTTCATCAGCATGAGACACAGGGATTTTTAGATGTTGAAACATCCATAAACCATTTGATCCGTGATCTCAACGACCACACCATTGATATGATCTATCTGCCCAACACCCGCTGGTTTGCCGGTGAAGAAGCCAAAGGTGAAGGCGCTGATCGTTTTGCATATCAGCTGGCGGGGCTGGCCGATATATTTGTGAATGACGCTTTTGGATCCTGGCAGCCGCATGCTTCTACCGTGCATGTGGCAAAATACCTGCCTGCTTACGCAGGATTTTTATTACAGAAAGAGATCATGAACCTTGAACGTATTTATTGCCCCGACCGTCCATTTGTTTCCGTAGTTGCCGGCTCCAAGTTTGACACCAAGATTGATTCCCTGAATGCCCTGTTAAAAGTGTCGGATTACCTGATTCTGGGAGGCGTGATCTATAATGCTTTCTTATGCGCAAAATATGGTTTTACCATTCAGGGAATTGAACCAGAAGATATGGAACTTGCCAAAAAATTTGTGGACTACTCGGCACAATTTCCCGGCAAACTGATAGAGCTTCCATTTATTGTTGAATCCGACACTATGGAGGGCTTGCTTCCCGGGCAATACCGTGTGCATCATATCAAAGACATCAAAGCCGGAACTAAACTGAACTATGTTTTAGACGTTGACCCAAGGTCTTTTCAGGATCCTGAAGTGAAAAAAGTTTTTTTGGAAGCCAAAACCATTTTTGTGAACGCAGTTATGGGCTTTACACCCCATTTTAATGAAGGCACCATCGCACTTGATGAATTGATTGATGAAAACAATAATGCTGTAAAACTATACGGCGGCGGCGACACCATGCAGGAGCTGAAACGCCTGCTCCCCGGCTTATACATTGTTGCCCTCGACAGTCCGAAATACTATATTTTTACCGGCGGCGGCGCGGTATTAAAAGCCATACAGGAAGGAAATGTGCTTGGCCTGGAGCCCGTGAAAGCCTTGATAAAAGCAAAGAATAACAACTAAAATTTTTCTACCCGAAATTTTTTCAATTATCAAATCTTTATGGAACCACAACCAAAGACGAAATTCACATACCCCCTGATTGCCCTGACCACGCTGTTTTTTATGTGGGGCTTTATTACCGTGTTAAATGATATTTTAATACCCTACCTGAAAGGTGTTTTTGAGCTGACGCACTTTCAGGCAAACCTGGTTCAGTTTGCGTTTTTCGGGGCTTATTTTATTGGCTCGCTGCTTTATTTCCTTATTTCACTCATTTTCGGCGATCCCATAAATAAAATAGGTTATAAAAACGGGATACTTATAGGATTGTTTATTTCAGCCCTTTCATGCTTTTTGTTTTATCCGGCAGCCAACACGTTTCATTCCTTTGGATTTTTCCTCTTTGCCTTGTTTTTGCTGGGCATCGGGTTTACCGTGTTGCAGATTGCCGCCAATCCCTACGTTGCCGTAATGGGGTCCCCCGAGACCGCGTCAAGCCGTTTGAACCTTTCCCAGGCGTTCAATTCTTTAGGAACAACGCTGGCACCGGTGTTGGGTGGGTTTTTTATTTTTGAATATTTTGCATCCAAAACAGACGTCGGGGCCGAGTCGGTAAAGGTTCCCTATTTGATACTGGGCGGCGTGTTGATTCTCCTAATGTTTTTTATATGGTTTTCTAAACTCCCGGCCCTCAACAGCCACGATCATATCGAGAAAAAAGCCGGTGCACTGAAACACCCCAACCTGATCTTTGGGATGTTTGCCATTTTTTTCTATGTCGGGGCCGAAGTAACTATCGGCAGCAACCTGGTCTCTTTTTTAAAGCTGCCGGAAATCGTCGGTTTCAGCGCTGGTGAAGCCAGCAATTACCTGGCTTACTATTGGGGCGGCGCGATGATCGGCCGTTTTCTCGGAGCCATTTCACTGAGCAAAATGAAAAAAACCGGAAAATATCTTCTAATGCTGTTAATGGCGGTACTTACATTTATTCTGATTTTTACCATCACCTGGTATATGAAAGGCCTGACCCTCGATAAGGTATGGTATTTCCTGATTTTTATTGTGGCCAATTATTTTTTGTTCATGCTGGGCCGCTCTCTTCCCACAAGGACACTGGCATATTTTTCTGTTGTTGCCTTTTGCCTTTTACTGGCAGCTGTTTCCACGAATGGCATCGTAGCCATGTGGTGCGTATTGGGTATCGGATTGTTCAATTCCATCATGTGGTCAAACATATTCACACTGGCTATTGACGGGCTTGGCCGCTATACGTCTCAAGGTTCTTCACTGCTGGTCATGATGATCCTGGGAGGAGCGCTTTTACCGCCGCTTCAGGGACTTGTTGCTGATAATTTCAACGTGCACATATCTTTTGTCGTACCCATGTTTTCTTACCTGTACTTACTATTTTACGGGTTGCGCGGATATCGTAAAAAAGAATCTTTAACATCGGAATCATTATGAAAAAACTTGTAGCAGGAATAGATATCGGTGGCACCAATACCGTGATCGGTTTTGTGGATGGTGATGGAAACTGTTCATATAAAACGTCTATAAAAACTCCCGGGTATGAAGATCCAAATTCGTTTGTAAATGCGGTTGCAGGAATAATCAATGATTATTTTCGGGAACATCAGGATGCCCACCTTGCGGGGATCGGCATCGGGGCGCCAAACGGGAATTATTACAACGGGAGCATAGAATTTGCGCCCAATCTGAAGTGGAAAGGGATCGTTCCGCTCGTGGAACTTTTTAAAAAACATTTCGACATTCCGGTAATCCTTACCAACGACGCCAACGCCGCAGCTATTGGCGAAATGGTTTATGGCCATGCCAAAGGTATGAAACATTTTATTGAGATTACATTGGGAACCGGTGTCGGCAGCGGCATTGTGGTCGACGGAAATATGGTTTACGGCCATGATGGTTTTGCCGGAGAGATCGGCCATACCATCGTTTTTCCCGGTGGCAGGGCTTGCGGCTGCGGCCGTAACGGCTGCCTCGAAGCCTATTGT
>DAOQAT010000034.1:0-32938 GCA_035354195.1 Bacteroidales bacterium
GCCCAGTACGACAGTTTAGCAAACTGTTGGTTTCAGCCACTCACCCACCTCTCCTAAGAGGTTTATTTGCTGAAAAACATTAATATATTTCAAATTAAAAGAACTTCTTTTCCTCAATTTTTAATTGGGAGTGCGAAAGTATGAAAATGTTTTATAATGACAAAGAGATTTTTTTGATTTTGAGTTCAGCCGGCAAAAAATAAACACTATTTCCTCCCCGGATAAACCTTTAATGCTTCCTCCAGACAAACCATAGCGGCTTTCAGATCTTCCACTTTCAACACATAACTAATCCTGACCTCATCCTTTCCAAGGCCTTTGGTCGAGTAAAAACCTGTGGCGGGAGCAAGCATAACAGTCTGGTTCTGGTATTCAAAACCTTCAAGAAGCCATTGGCAGAATTTATCAGCATCATCAATAGGTAAGCGGGCAACCGCATAAAATGCACCTTTAGGCTTTGGGCAAAAACAGCCCGGCATCTTATTGATAGACTCAACCACAATATTTCTACGTGCAATATACTCTGCCATCACACTATCAAAATAGGACTGCGGGGTATCAATAGCAGCCTCCGACAGCACCTGCCCGAATGTTGGCGGGCTTAAACGCGCCTGGGCAAATTTCATGGCCACATTGTAAATTTCTTTATTACGGGTGATGAACAGCCCTATCCTTGCCCCACAGGCGCTGTAACGCTTCGAAACCGAATCAAGCAAGATCACATTATTATCGATGCCTTTAAGGTTCATGGCCGAAAAATGCTTTTCACCATCATAACAAAATTCTCGGTAAACCTCATCCGAAAACAAATACAGATCATACTTCAAAATCAACTCGCGCAGTTCCTGCAGTTCAGCTTCTGAATATAAATAACCGGTCGGATTATTAGGGTTGCAAATCAGAATAGCCTTGGTTTTAGGTGTGATCAACTTTTCGAATTCGCTGATCGGGGGCAATGCGAAACCATTTTCAATGTTTGAGACCACCGGTTTCACCACCACGCCTGCGGTAACGGCAAAACCATTATAATTGGCATAAAATGGTTCAGGAATGATCACTTCATCACCCGGATCAAGGCAGGTCATAAAGGCAAATAAAATCCCTTCGGAGCCGCCACAGGTGACGATAATCTGATTTTCATTGACATCAATACCCCAGTGTTTGTAGTATTCAACCAGCTTTTTGCGGTAAGATAGTATTCCTGCCGAATGGCTGTATTCAACAACTTTGATTTTCGTGTTTTTCAATACATCCATGGCTCCTTCAGGAGTTTCGATGTCGGGCTGGCCGATGTTCAGGTGGTAAACTTTACGTCCTTTACGTTTTGCTTCGTCGGCGAAGGGAACGAGTTTTCTGATTGGTGAAGCCGGCATTGCCAGGCCTTTTGATGATATTTTAGGCATAATATAAAATTTTATAAAATAAAAAAACCGGTAATAAAATTACCGGTACAAATGTTTAACTTTTTTTTGAATAAAAGAAATAAAATGTCTTTTATCTGAAATCTTATTTACTTTGTTCAGCATTGACCGTCCCTTTAATAATTAAAGTTACGGTTGCATTTGTTGCGTTAGAGATTACTGTGATTGTTTTGCTGAAAGTACCAACATTATTCGTATTATAGCCTACCTTGATTTCGCCACTCTGCCCCGGAAGTATTGGTTCTTTGCTCCAGGTTGGTGTGGTGCAGCCGCATGATTTTCTGACATCAGATAAAATCAATGGTTCGTTACCGGTATTTTTAAATTTAAATACACAATCTCCATTGGCACCCTTGGTGATGGTACCATAGTCGTGTTCGAGGTTATCGAAAGTAATTTCAGGGCCTGAAGCCGGAGTAGTTTTCGTTTGCGCAGTGGATGTCTGAGCGTTGATAACGAAAGCTGTCAACATAAGGAATGCGAAAATCAATGATATTTTTTTCATGTTATTTAAGGTTTAGGTTGTTGTTCTAATTTGAATTTGGTGTTGGTGTGAAACCCTGGTTTACCTGTTTCTCCGGTAAAATCTCGGCAGGCTTCTGCAGCACGGTTCCTTTTATAGATAAGGTCAGGTTGGGTTCAGAAGCGTTTGATACAACACTGATCTGCTTGCTGATGGTTCCTACCCTTTTGGTATCATAAGTCACTTTTATGGATGCGCTTTGCCCGGGTAAAATCGGGTCTTTCGGCCAGCTTGGGACGGTGCACCCGCATGATGATCGTACGCTTGAAAGAACAAGCGGCTCATCACCGGTATTGGTAAATTTAAATTCAGAGTTACCATCACCACCTTGATAAATGGTACCATAATCATATTCCAGGAATTCAAATTTAATACCCGGTCCTTTTTTTTGAGAAAATGCATTTGCCGAAAGAAAGAAAATGCTGATTAAACTTAATAATAAAATCTTTTTCATACAAAGTTTGATTTAAATACAAAATTACAAAAAAAATTCAGAATGCCGGCTCGTTTTTCAAATATAATGCCAGAATTTTAAAATTCTAAACGAAACTTTATAAAAATTATTTGGTGGGAGGAATTAGATTCTCATCACATAAAGTTTCTTGTATTCCGAAAGGTCTTTGGATTTATAAAGAAAGTAAATGGTGCCGTCGTAGACCTTTATTTTTTCGATAAATACAAAATCAGGAATGTCAATGGTTTGCATAACAACACCATTCACTGTATTTATCTCCTTGATCTGTGAAAGGCCGTTTTTACGGAAAAGCATATAAACTTTCGACTGCAACTGATCCACAAATAAATCCTCAGAAAAACCTTTGCACTTGTGAAAATCAATGTCCACTTCTGAAATAGTGTCAGTTGCCAGGCTGTACTTCTCGAGTTTTGATTGTAAAAAATTAAATAACAAAATGGTGTCCTGCAATTTTATCAGCGGAGCATAAAGCGCCCGGTTCATGATCAGCTGCTGAAACCGGATATCCTCTTCTTTACCATCGAAATAAGCACCCCAGCGGTTTCGCTGTATGGTTTCCATGTCGGTAACTGTTCTGAAACAACATAATTTATCGTTGCATTCATCGTAATTGTAATAGTTGAGAATCTGGTCGTTATACAGGTATTGCCTAAGGTAATAATGATGGCCATCATGGCCGACAATTGAATTATTAATTTCTTCGAAATCCTCATTGTTTACGGGATTGCAAAGGGTGATCCGGTCACTGTCGGTATTGATTTCAAAACTTGTCGTTTTTGAAATGAAGTAAACTTTATTATCAAAATCCCGGCAAAGTTTTAATGGCTTTTGGACATCAACCGCATTTAGCGTGTCGCCTTTTTTATTGATCAGCAACAATTTCGGTTCAAGAAAACTTTGCCTTTCATAGGCAAGCAGGATGATGTTTTCGCCGAAAAATTCATAATCCATGATCTGGTAACATTTCCCGGGCATTAAGTCTTTTGGCCTGTTTATGGAAATATCAACAGGGCTCAGGCTGTGTGGCCTTTGGCTGAGGTATAACCTGGCTGGCTTTTCATTATCTAAAATAAATTTTTTAGTATTGTAAGCAATACCATGCAATTCAACCTCACATTTCTTTTCAGGAGCAATAAGTGTGAAAAAGCCGTCTTCATCTGTGTAGGTCTTACCAGTAAAGCCCGATAATACAACTTCAACATTTGCTATTGGTTCCAGGGTAAGCGAATCAAAAACGGTTCCTCTTACCGTATAATTCTTCTGTGCCATACCTGTATAGCATGCGAACATGAACAAGTGTAATAATATGAAGACGGCCTTTTTCACCATTAAACATTTCTAGTTGAAAATTAATTATTCAAAATTTTAAAGAACGGCAATGCTTATTTATTACTTATCAAAAAAACTTTTGCTTTCAATAACCACGCACCCGCCCGTAAAGTCTCCATAAGCAGCCGGCACGCCACCGGTGTAAATTGAAATGCTTCCGATTGCTCCTGAAGGAATGTGGGCCTGGCCATCCACCGATTTCACGCCATCCACGATATAAACAAAATTATCACTGCGCGAGCCACGGAAATATAGTTCTCCCTGATCGTCTGTGTAGATATCCGAGTTCATTTTGCTGATAACCGAAGATAAGTCTCTTTTTTCGGCAATGTTTTTATAATCATCGGGCCTGATAACAGTAATAGGGTCAGGCCTGATGAGCGGGTCACGGTACTCGATTTTCTCGGCAATTTTTCCACCCAGCGTAATTCCTTCCATGCTGATGTATAAATCATCCATCATTGTGATCTTGCCCGGATTTACAATGATCTTCTCCACGGTTGCGGTTTTATATCCGATATAGGAAATTTTTATTGAGTACGTTCCTGCAGCCAGTGGCTTCAATACATAATTACCATCCAGATCAGTCTGGCAGCCAATGTTGGAATTTCCGCTGGACACAATTACATTGGCCCCGGGAAGGGTTTCTTTTGTTTTGTCATCGTAAATTTTTCCTTTTATCGTTCCTGTGTTTTGTCCGGAGACCTGTGCAATAAGGAACGGGATAAATGCACACAGTAAAAATAATTTTTTCATAGGTTTGTTTTTTAATTGGTGATTGGTTTAGAAACTTCGTTGAGTTAAATTAGTATTGCATACGCTAACAGATTACATAAACCAGCCAGGCCGCCCTAAAAACAAGTTATCGGCATTAAAAGAGAAGTTAACGGCATTTTGGGCCAGTAAACAAATTATTTTTCTCAATCTCCGGTTAAAAAAAGTTAATATAAAAAAAACAATTCATTTACTTTATTATCTTTACACACCTTATAATTTAAAGTGTTCTTTATGAAAAAATTATTATTGCTCCTTATTATTATGTTATCAGTGCAGGTAGTTGTTTATCCACAGGTATATCAGGGAAGCGCCGCCCATAAATTGGTCAGGGGAAGCGAAATGCTCAGGTATAATGAAAATAATGCAAACCCTGTTTTCATTAAATATGGACAAAACTCCCAGCCGGATTTTTCAGGAATAAATGATTGGGTGAAAAACACTTTTAATACTGCACCAGAAATGAACCTGATATTAATTGGTACAGAAAAAGACAAGCTTGGTTATACCCATTACCGTTATCAGCAAACTCACAATGGGGTTCCGGTGCATGAAGCGGTATTTATTGTTCATGTTTACGATAATAAAATCCAGTCATTCAACGGGACTATTTTCAGCAATCTGAACATCAGCAATACATTTACTGTTTCTGCTGAAACGGCGCTTGATAATGCCCTGAAATTCATTAATGCATCAGCCTACAAATGGCAAAATAAAAATGAAGATGTTTTGTTAAAACAAATTACCGGCAAAACAGAAGCCACATATTTTCCGGAAGCTGTAAAAGAGATCATATATTCAGAAGTGGATAAATCATTACGTCCCGCATACAAGTTTGATATTTACGCTACAAAACCCTTATCACGGCAATATGTATATGTTGACGCGATCACAGGAAAAATCATCAAAAAACTGGAAACACTTCACACTACGGATGCGGAAGGTACAGCAGTAACTAAATACAGCGGAACAAAAACAATCACCACCGACTCGGTTTCGCCAACTTCATTCCGCCTGCGTGAAAGTGGCAGAGGCAATGGTATTTTTACATATAATTTGCTTCAGCAAACCGATTATGGCTCTGCGGTAGATTTTACCGACGCTGATAATTACTGGAACAACGTAAATGCGCAACTTGATGAAGCTGCGGGCGACGCACACTGGGGCGCTGAAATGACCTATGATTATTTCTTTATCAAACATGCACGCAACAGCATCGACGGTAACGGTTTTGCTCTTTACAGTTATGTCCATTACGATCAGGCTTACGGCAATGCTTTTTGGGATGGGACCTGCATGACATATGGTGATGGAGAAAACAATAACCCATTTACTACAGTTGACATCTGTGGCCATGAGATCACACACGGGCTTGACTCATACACGGCAAACCTTGATTATGCTGTTGAATCCGGGGCTATGAACGAAGGATTCAGCGATATTTTTGGCACCGCCATAGAGTTTTATGCAAAACCTTCCCAGGCCAACTGGACCTGCGGGGAAAATATTGGCTTCATCATCCGCGATTTACAAAATCCGAACTCACAGCAGAACCCTGATACTTATCTGGGCGACTACTGGGATCCCGGTCAGGAGGTTCATGCAAACAGTACGGTGCTCAGCCACTGGTATTACCTTGTTTGCCAGGGTGGTTCCGGCACCAATGATAATAACGATACATATTCTGTTACAGGTATTGGGATGGATAAAGCCTCAGCTATAGCTTTCCGGATGCTTACCGTTTATCTTACCAGCACGGCAGATTATCAGGATGCACGTTTTTATGCTATTGTTTCCGCCACCGACCTTTACGGTGGTTGCTCTCCCGAAGTTGAAGCGGTAACCAATGCCATGTATGCGGTTGGCCTTGGTAATGCATACTCACCCGTAGTTTCGGTTGATTTTACGGCAGAAAATACAGAAGTCTGTTCTGCCCCCCTGACCGTCCAGTTTGAAAATCAAACCCTGAACGCCAGCAGTTACTTGTGGTATTTTGGTGACGGTGCCACCAGTACGTTGCAAAACCCGACACACACGTATACATCGCTCGGGGATTATGATGTTAAGCTTGTCGGTTCAAGTGTTGGATGCGGCACCGATTCGGTAACACATACGGCATTTATCAGTATTGCCACCAATAATTCGAATTATGCAGTTATGCCTGCCAATGAAACCGGCGAGCCGCTTAACTGCTGCACAGGCACCTTATTTGACAGCGGTGAAACCGGCGATTACTCAAATAACACCAACGGCATCATTACCATTGCGCCTACCGGAGCTTCCAGCGTAACACTAAACTTTTCCTCATTCAATTTTGAAACCGGTTATGATTACCTCTATATTTATGACGGGCCCAGCATCACTTCACCGCTGATAGGCCAATACGACGGATCCAGCCTGCCAAACGGCGGTATCATTCAATCCACCTATGGCTCCATCACATTGCGTCAGACAACAGACGCCGGGCTTGTTGAATCAGGTTTTCAGCTCACCTGGCAATGTAACATACCCTCGACACCACCTGTTAGCAATTTTTATGCATCAGAATTAACGAACTGTACAGGAGTGATCCATTTCCATGATATGACCATGAACGGCCCTCAAAGCTGGCACTGGGACTTTGGCGACGGCGACACCTCTAACCTCCAGAACCCGGTTCATACGTATCAGACCAATGGCACCTATACCGTTACCCTGGCAACATCCAATGATTTCGGATCAGACACTAATGTTCAGACCGATTACATCATCATTTCAAACATGCCTTCCGCTCCCGCTGTTACTCCGGGTTCGGGTTGCGATTCAAGTGCAGTAACACTTTCGGCAAGCGGCAGCGGGCAACTTGACTGGTATGATGCTCTTACAGGCGGAACGCTGCTTTATACCGGAAATACCTTTGTAACACCTGTGCTTTATGATACCACCACCTTTTATGTGGAAGACGTCATGGCTACACCAATTGAATACGTAGGGAAAACTGCAAAATCAAATGATGCTTCATTGCATAACAACAACAACTATTATCTGATTTTCAATTGCTATACGCCTTTGGTATTAAAATCTGTAAAAGTTTACGCCGGTGATACCAAAGACAGGATTATTGAACTCTCGGACAGCACCGGAAATGTGCTGCAAACCATGACAGTTAACGTTCCTGAAGGTGAGAGCAGGATCAATCTCAACTTCGATGTACCGGTTGGCAACAAAATGAGGCTTGCCTGCGGCACGGCAGATCCCAATCTGTACCGTGACCAGAGTGGCATTACCTTCCCTTATGTTTTAGCAGGGAAAATTTCTATTACAGGAACAAACGCAGGTTCCAACATCAGGTACTATTATTTTTACGATTGGGAAGTCCAGGAGCCCCCGTGTATCAGCCCGCGTGTACCGGTCGTGGCCACAGTATACGATTGCTCCGGCATCGAACGTGTTGAAAATGCCACTACGTTTGATATATATCCCAACCCTGCTGAAAACGAATTTTTTGTGGAATTTAACAGCCCCGGGTCAGATGATTATTCGTTTGTTATTTATGACCTGATCGGAAAAACGGTGTTGAGCAAAACATATACTTCTGTCAACGGGTTAAACAAATTGAAGATCCCTTGTGAAACTTTAGATAATGGTGTTTATCTGTTAAAGATAAGAAGCCGTTATGGTGATGTTAACCAGAAAATCATCATTGAATAACGGGTGTTTTTTTCAGGCAATTATGAATTGATACTGTATTAATTCTTTGCCTCCTTACTGATCCAGTAAAGACAAAGTTTATAATTCCAGACATCAAATGTTTTGCAGGAATCGGAAACCTGATTCAAATCAATTCCGTGGTTTTTATAGGCGTAATCGCTGTCACGTTCATCATATTCGGTGATGACGATAGTTGGTTTATAAGTGGTAATAGGGTCTTTCCAGTTGAAATAGTTGTCCCAAACCGGTAACGTTTTCGAATTGGATTCCCATGTAACAGAGGCAGCCCAGGGGCCAATAATGGTGCTCTTTTCAAGATCAAATTTCGACAAGTAATTATTGACCTCCCGTAATTGATACGTTCGTTGTTTGTATGCACCGACATACCAACTTAGATTATAAACACAAATTATCATTGCCAGGCCAAAGAAAACATATCTGAACTTTCGGAAATAAATAACCAGCTCCGAATAAATGGAAGCCGTAAACAACCCCACGGCAAAAAACAAACTCAGTAAATATTGGTTGGGAAGGTACTTCATCGGGATCTTATGCCATTCCAGGATGATCCAGATCAATGAAAATATGGCAATGGATGAATGAACCGCCTTTTTGCGTTTGAACATAAAAAAAACCAGACCTGCCAAAAGGATCAGATAAAAATGCGAAACCATAATTTTAAAATCACTGGTCCAGATAATGTATTTGTAATTGAATTTCGTGACATCCCAGAATTCTTTCAGGCCTGACCCAAAACGTGCTGAGGTTTCACTCGACATCACATAAAGGTAAAAATCCTTGTTGGGTAAAAACCAAAGAAAAAAGTAAATTCCAGCCAAAACCCCTGAAAACAATACCGACCAGAAAAAATCACTGAAAAATCCCCATTTGAATTTTCTGTTCACCAAAACATCATTTAACGATAAGAAAAAAAATGTAGCAGGCGCCAGTGCCCCTGCATACAGGTATTGCACTTTTGATGAATAACTTAAAAACAGGAAGAAAGCGGAGAAAAAAATCAGTAGTTTTTTCTTATTTGCAAGCTCTTTTTCCCTGGCCATAAAAATAAAATACAGGCTTAACAAAATAAAGTCAATACAGATCAATTCCGCCATGGAATAATGAGCAAATTGAAAGATATGAAATTCCAAAAGTGAAAAAACCAACATAAAAAACCCGACAAACCTGAGTTTTTCTTTTTTCAGGAAAAGGAACAGTACTAAAAGTGTCAAGCCCAGGACAATCAGCCTTCCTGTCAGCAGGCTTGTTCCAAAAAAGTAGAAAAAAGGAAGCTGGATCAGGTTGAAAAACGGACCTCTAACAAAAGTTGAATTTTCTTTGATATCAAAGCCGCCATGATCCACAAAATTCCTGATCTGGGAGGAATACAATCCTTCGTCGGTCCATGCATGGCGCATCAAAGGGTCCACGCGTTTATCCGGATCTGCATTCAAAAAAGGCAGTTGTAACAGAAAATAAATTACAACCACAAAAACCGGTACATATTTTTTCATTGAAAGCATTTCCAAAAATAAATAAAAAACCGTTTTAGAAAGTGTTCCTATTTTATTATAAATTAGCAAATATTTTTTGAGATGAATCATGATGTTATTGTAGTTGGAGGCGGAGCCTCCGGGCTGATGTGTGCAGGTATCGCTGCCGGGCGCGGGCTGAAGGTGTTGCTCCTGGAAAAAATGCCGATGCCTGCGCGCAAACTCAGGATCAGCGGTAAAGGAAGATGCAACATAACCAATGTGGTGTCGAAGCAGGATTTTATGCAACACATCGGACCCGACAGCCGCTTTTTACATAATGCCTTCGGAATCTTCTTTTCGGAAGAATTGGTAAGTTTTTTTGAACGTATCGGCATAAAAACCATAGTGGAACAGGGAGGGCGCATATTTCCTGCCAGCGGGAAAGCTACTGATGTGGTGGACGGACTTTCAGCATGGATAAAGAAAGAAGGTGTCCAATTAAAATGCAGCACTCCGGTTAAACAGGTCATCATTCAAAATGGCAAAGCCATTGGAATTATCACCTCCGCAAATGAAAAAATATTCGCGAATTCAGTGGTGGTAGCCACCGGAGGCCTGTCGTACCCTGCCACCGGTTCAACGGGCGACGGCTACCGTTTTGCCGAAGAAGCAGGCCATAAAGTCAGCCCGCTAAGGCCTATGCTGGTTCCACTGGTATCAGCCGACACATTTGTGCCGAAACTGGATGGGCTTCATCTGAAAAATATCAGCGTTGCCATATTTATTGATGGCAAAAAAACACACGAAATTTTTGGCGAGCTGGAATTCATGGAAAATGCGCTTACTGGCCCGGTGATCCTTTCACTCAGCCGGAAATTTATCGACGAGATAAATGCCCGTAAGAAAATTGTTTTCTCCATCGACTTTAAACCCGCCCTCGACCCTGCCAAACTGGATGCACGCCTGCTGCGCGACTTGAACAGCATGGGAAAAGAAAGTTTTTACGAACTTCTGAGAGGATTGCTGCCTTCACAACTCATACCGGTATTTGTTGCATTATTGCAAATCGGAAAAGAAAAAAAATGCAGCCAGATCAGCGGAGCCGAACGCAAAAAAATTGTTGAACTTTTAAAGAACTTCCCGCTAAACATCGTCGGCCACCGGGATTACAACGAAGCCATCATCACAGGTGGCGGCATTTCACTGAAAGAGGTCAACCCGAAAACGTTGGAATCAAAACTTATAAAAAACCTATTTTTCACGGGGGAAGTATTGGACCTTGATGCCGACACCGGAGGTTACAACCTTCAGATTGCCTTTTCGACGGGATATTTAGCAGGAATTTCGATACAAAAGCCTGAACCATGAAAAAGTTTTTGATAATTTGGTTTATACTTACCTGTGTTGCAGCGAATGCACAACGGGTCAATTACAACTACCTTCCGGTAAAGGTTAACGGCAAATTTGGTTTTATCGACACTACCGGGAAATACCTGCTCAGGCCGGATTTTGACTTCCTGGGGTATGTCACCGAAGGGCTTGCCAGAGTTAATGTCGGCGGAAAGCCGGACGACCTTGGCTTTATGGAGGGTGGAAAATGGACCTTTGTTGATTCGCTGGGAAGCCCTCTGACTGAGCCAAAATACGATATGGTTCAGGATTTTTCTGAAGGAAGGGCCATGGTTATGAAAGATGATAAATATGGGTTTATTGATAAAAATGGGAATGAAATAATTCCGTGTAAATATTCAAACATCACAGATTTTCATAACGGGCTTGCCCAGTTTGAAGAAAACGGACGTTGGGGAAGTATCGACCCGGACGGCAACATTGTAATTACGCCACGTTTTTTTAATGTTTATCAATTCAGCGAGGACAGGGCGGTCGTAGGCTATATCTTTAACAAGGGCTATATTAATAAACTCGGCAACTTTATTACCGACACCGGTTTTTTTGATGCCAAAAGTTTTGAAGGCGGAATGGCTGTCGTGGTCACCGTTGATTCAGCGCGGTATGGCATGGTGGATGCCTTCGGAACGATGGTCGTTCCTTGCAAATACGGATATATCAACGGCTTTCATGAAGATCTATGTGCCGTCAATATAGGGGGTGTGTATGCCATTGATTTGTCGGATGTAACTGGTGGAAGCTGGGGGTTTATTGATAAAACAGGCAAGCTGATAATTCCTGCTCTTTACGAAAACGCAGACAATTTTTCTGAAGGCTTGTGTGCGGTAAAGATAAAAGGGAAATGGGGTTACATTGATAAGGATAATAAAACCATTATTCCGCCTCAGTTTGCCGAAGCATTGCCCTTTTCGTCGGGGATGGCACGCATTTTTAAATCGGGCAAATACGGATATATCGACCGTTCAGGAAAAATTAAAGTACCACCTCAGTTTGACGATGCCAAAGATTTCATTAACGGGTATGCCATAGTGAATAAAGGCAGGGAGTATAACGAGTATCAGCCAGAGCTCGGTAAAACCGGGAAATGCGGTGTGATCAATAAAAGCGGCAGATTGGTCGTCCCGCTTGAATTTGATGACATCAGGAACGAAGGCCGGAACATATTCAGGGTTTTCAAGGGAAACGGCTGGGGATATTATAATTCAAAAGGGGAATGTATTTTTGTGGTAACAGAATGATTTTCTATCTTTTAAGTAATCCGGCAAACTGTCAGAAAAGGCCAAAAAAAACCCCGCTGTTTTGCGGGGTTAACAATATTATTTGGTTGTCACACTTTTCTTTTTTTCTTTGATTCTTGCTTTCTTACCGGTGAGGTCTCTCAGGTAGAAGATACGTGCTTTACGGACCATACCTTTTTTGTTCACTTCGATCTGGTCGATAAACGGAGAAGTAATCGGGAAGATCCTTTCCACGCCAACATTTCCTGACATCTTTCTAACGGTAAAAGTTTCTTTGGTACCTTCACCGGAACGTTGCATCACAACTCCCTGAAACTGCTGAATACGTTCTTTGTTTCCTTCTTTGATTTTATAATGCACGGTAATGGTATCGCCGGCTTTAAATGCAGGGTATTCCACTTTTTTGCTTAAATGTTCTTCAACAAAATTCATTATCTCCGCCTTGTTCATGACTGTAATTTTTTGAAATTGGAGTGCAAAGATATATTTTATTTTCTAACTAATGTATTTTAAAATCAATTTTTTTATGATTTAAAGACATTTAATAGATTTTTTACCCAAAAAACACGAATTAATTTCTGTTCAGTCATAGGGAAAAAGCCAATTTGATCTTATATCCGTATTAAAAACCGTCGCTTAATAATCCGGGGCGTCTTTTTTTTGTTCGTTCAACAGATTGTTCATAACGCCATTTTACGATTTCTGCTTCATTGCCTGATAACAGCACAGGGGGTACTTTCATACCCTGGTAATCAGCCGGCCTGGTATAAACAGGCGGTGCGAGCAAGCCATCCTGAAAAGAGTCGGACAAAGCAGATGTTTCGTCGCCCAGCACCCCCGGGATCAGGCGTATGATGCTATCGCATATTATGGCTGCAGCCAGCTCACCACCCGAAAGTACATAATCACCAATAGAAATTTCTTTTGTAATGTATTTTTCCCTGATACGCTCATCTATTCCCTTGAAATGCCCGCACAAAATAATGATGTTTTCCATGGTTGACAGGTGGTTGGCAACGCCCTGAGTCAAAGTCTCTCCATCGGGAGATGTGTAAATAACCTCATCATAGGTTCGTTCCGATTTCAGTTTTTCGATACAGGCAGCGATAGGTTCTATCATCATCACCATGCCGGCGCCCCCACCGTATGGGTAATCGTCCACGCTTTTATATTTGTTTTTAGCAAAATCACGTAGCTGATGAAGGTGTATTGATGCCAGGCCTTTTTCTTGTGCTCTTTTTATTATAGAGTAACTGAAAGGGCTTTCAAAAATCTCAGGAAATATGGTGATGATATCAATACGCATTTATGGTTATTTTTTTACAAAATTACCTAAATAACTATTTGTAACGATTTATTTTTGATCTTATGCAATTTCTTAAAATTGCCTGTCATCTGTTGACAACTGCAATTTTCATCCAGAAGTTAAGCAAAAAAACCATATTACCAGCAGAGATTCAACAAGAATTTATTTTTTCTCTAACCGCTCTGCTTCCTCCATGGTTATCCTTTTGTTGTCTAAGAATGGAACGATGAAGGCGCCCTTAAATCCTTTTTCCATCAATAATTTCTGCAACTCCTGAGCTTCTGCTTTGTTTGTTGTTTCTCCCCATGTATACTTATACAATCCTTTATGTTTATATACCGAGATGTTCTGCAAACCCATAAAGAAAGAAGCAGTTACAGGCAGTTCTTCCGTGACGGACATGAACTGCACGCGATAAACCAAGCCTTTAAGTGTTTCCGCAGTCATTCTTGTATCCATGCCAACAAATTCGGTTCTCTGGCCTACAATCTCTACTTTTTCGATTTCCTCGCTTACAATACTCACATTACCTATACCCTCAGCAAAACCTGTGATTTTAAATTCGGTACGGCGATTAAGCTGGTGCTGGGCTTCCGAACATCCGGATTGTATTTTGCCTTCGCATGGACAATCTGTGATTAACTGCGTTTCTCCATACCCTTTCCAGGTAATCCTGTTCGAACTTATACCTTGTGAAACAATATAAGCAGCCGTAGACTTGGCCCTGTTTTCAGACAACCTGTTATTGTATTCGAAGCTGGCCCGGCAGTCGGTATGCGAACCAAGTTCAATTTCAATGGACGGATATTTTTTCAATATGGCAACGATTTTATCCAGTTCGATGGCAGCATCCGGGCGGATATTATATTTATCTAAATCAAAGAAAATAGGTTTTATCTGGATAAGTTTTGCAAGGTCAACTCCTACCTCAAGTTTTCCTATAGTTTCTTTAATGAGAATTTCACCAGGTTCTGTGATTAGGTATTTGTAATCAACATTTTTTGGCACATATCCTTCTTTGGTAATAACCAGGGAATACCTTAAACTATCATTAATTTTGCTGTCCACCAGGTATTTATTTATTTCACCGTTTTCGTTTGTTGTAAGATCTTCTATGTCGCCCGACTTCAAATCTTTTAAAGTAATACCAACATCAGGAAGCAACTGGTTTGTTTTTGCGTCGGTAATCTGAACTTTTAGAGAAAACTGCGGCCTGTCCAGAAGCACATCCGCCGTAACCTCTTTGGTAATTTTTATCTTGAACGTGGAAACAGAGTTATATCCGGCAATATAGTTTTCTTTTTGTCCTTTAATATTATAATTTGTGTTATAATCGGCAAGAAATGTAAACACGCCATTTGTGTCGGCGATCACCTGGTCCACCACTTCCTTTTTATCATTCATCAAAGTAACAATGGCCTCTGGTATTTTTTCTTTTGTTTGTTTATCAAAGGCTACGCCCCTGATTTTTAATTTATAAATTGAAAGCTTGTAGATGTCAAGGTCGCCGAACCCTTCTTTTCTGACAGAGGCAAAATACCCGCCAAGAGAGTCGACAGGGGTATAAAACATATCGTTACTTGTTGTGTTTATCGGGTACCCCATATTTTCAGGTGTTGACCAGCTGCCATCTTTTTTCATTTTGCTAAAGAAAATATCATAGCCGCCCATGGTATTATGCCCCTCAGAACAAAAATAAAGCGTACTGTCGGATAAAATAAACGGGCCGTCTTCATTATAGGGCGTATTAATAACTTCTCCTAAATTCTTTGCTTCTCCCCATTTTCCATTCGGTTTTTTGTCGCATTTATAAATATCCATTTCCCCAAATCCGCCTTTTCTGTTGCTGGTAAAATATAATACTTTCCCATCAGGGGAAAGACTGGCATGCGCTTCCCATGCTTTAGTATTTATGGGCGCAGGAAGCTTAACCGGGGCCGACCACTCATTCTTTTCAGCATTACTGACATAAATATTCCCATCCCCTTTATCATCAATGTATATAAACAATTGCTTTTTGTCGGCCGACAAGCTTATGGATGCCTCATGGTCGTCAGAATTAATGGGAGGTCCCATATTTTTTGCTTTACGCCATTTGTCGTTATTATCTTTTGTTGAGATATAAAGGTCTTCAAAATAATAACCATTGGGCTCCATATATCCGCCGACATTGGTATTACGCCGTGCTGTAAATACCAGCGTTTTACTGTCGAAGTCCACAGCCGGAGCATACTCGGGGTATTTGGTATTAATATTCTCGCCAAGATTTACGACTTTAATAGGCACCGGATCTTTTATCATTTCCCGGGCAACATTACACATGGTTATCTGGCGGTCGGCATTCCTGATCTCAGTTGATTGTGTTTTTTCATCAAGGAATGTTTTGTATTTTTCAGTAGTGGATATTGCTTTTTCTAATTCATAATTAATAAGGTATGCCTGTCCAAGATAATAATAGGCATTTTCAGGGGCATTCTTTTCATCAATACCGTTTTTATAGTCTTTCGACACGCTACGTGTGGCTTTTTCCAGATAGGGTATTGCCATGTGCTTGTCTAATGGCATGTGGTTGTAGCAGATACCAATATGATAAGCGGTATTTGCATTGTCAGGTTCTGCCAAAATCATCCTTAAAAAAACGGGAAGGGCCATCTGATAGTTTTTAACCTGAAAATATTTACTTGCCGAATCATACATAGCTTTGTATTCATTTTTTTGAGCAAAGGAATGTCCCAAAAAGAACAAAGACGTCACCAGAACAATACATATTATTTTTTTCATAATATCCTATTATAAAACATGCTTTAATTTATACGAATCATATAATTTGTTTGTTACATAATGCCAAACCGAATATAAATTTCATCCTCTGCGACTTGCTGTCATAAAGGACGATATATTTCTGACAGACAGGCATCAACAAAAAAAACACATGCCTGACATCATAATTCAACACTATTAATCTGGTTGTAAAAGTAGTAACTTTTAACAAGAAAATGTGTGTAAAAATAATATTTTAATCTTTCAGATTATTTTTTACTGATCTTTTCTGCTTCATTCATGGAGATTCTCTCGTTATCCAGGAATGGAACAATAAACGCATCCGAAAAACCTTTTTCTATCATCTGATTTTTTAATACCAGCGCTTCCTCTTTGGTTTTTACCACACCCCAGGTATACTTGAATAACCCTTTGTGTTTATATTTGCTTATGTTCTGCAAACCTTTAAAACCCGGATCTGTAAAGGGAATGTCATCACCAGCCATAAGTTGTATGCGGTAAACCAAACCACTTTCGGACATATCACTGATTTGATTTCCCATTTTAATGGCCTGGCTTATGATGTTGACATTTCCAACACCTTTGACAAAGCCGGTAATTTTAAATTCCGTCCGGCGGTTCAGCTGATGATCTTCTTCCGAACAGCTTGATTTCTGAGCTCCTTCACAAGGACAATCAGTGGCAAGCCGTGTTTCACCATACCATTTGCCGACAATTCTGCTTTTACTGACACCTTTTGAAATAAGGTATTTTTCAGTAGATTTAGCCCTGTTTTCAGATAAATTCATATTGTAATCATTGCTGGCGCGGCAGTCGGTATGTGAACCCAATTCTATTTCAACAGAAGGATACTCATTCAATACGTTAACAATGTTATCAAGCTCATTCGAAGCGTCCGGCCTGATATTGTACTTGTCCAAATCGAAATAAATATTATGAATGCTGAACATGGCGAGGTTTTCTTCAGCTTCAATCGTACTTATAGTCTCGCTATACAAAATTTCTCCTGTCTTTGTAATAGCTTGGGCATATTCCACATCTTTAGAGCGATAACCATCTTTGCTGAGATTTATAGAATACTTCAAACTGTCGTTGAGTTTTTTATCATCCCGCAGCTTTACCACCTCCCCGTTTTCATTAGTTGTCAGCGCTTCAACCGTACCGGAATCTGTATCCTTTAGTTCTACCCTGACACCGCTGACCGGCTGGTTTGTTTTAGCATCAAGCACTTGCAGTTTAAACACGATCTGGCCTTCTTTTTCAAGTAAGATATTTGTTGTTAACTCGTTAACCAAACCTGCTATTGATGTGGATATATTGGAAATTGCATCATTATATTTATCCTTGTGGGACTTCAGGTGATAAGACGTATTATAATCGGCAATAAAATTGTAAGCGCCCTTATCATCAGTAACCACAGAATCAATGGCTTCCATTTTATCATTCATCATGGTAATGATAGTTCCGGGAATAATTTCATTGGTATATTTATCCTGGGCAATACCCTTTACCATTATATGTATCCAAAGCTTATAGATGTCCAGATTACCCAAACCTTCGTTTCTCACCGAGGCGACATAGGCCGTGAGCGAGTCAAGCGGGGTATAAAAAAGATCGTCATCGGTAGTATTAATAGGGTATCCCAAATTTTCCGGTGTCGACCAACTACCGTCACTTCCAGGCTTACTATAGAAAACATCAAATCCGCCCATAGATTTATGCCCTTCTGAAGAGAAATACAGCCTATTGTCCAATAAAATGAACGGGGCGTCTTCATTGTATTTTGTGTTAATGGAACTACCCAGGTTGACAGGTTTGCCCCATTTTCCTTTGGCGTCTTTTGTAGATTTATAAATATCCGTACCGCCAAACCCGCCTTTACGGTTGCTTGTAAAATAAAGGACATTGCTGTCAGCCGACAATGTGGCGTGGGTCTCCCAGGCGCCCGAATTTATTGGGGCCGGGAGCTTTTTCGGTTTGGACCATGCGCCACTGTCAAGAGTACTAACGTAAATATTGCCGTTGCCCCGCCGGTCTTTATAAATAAATAGCTTTTTGTTGTCGGGAGATATGCTGATGGACGCTTCATGATCTTTCGAATTAATCAAAGGCCCCATATTTACTGCTTCACCCCATTTGCCGGAACTGTCCTGCTTTGAAGAGTAGAGATCTTCAAAATAATACCCGTTATCCTCGGTTAATTCACCAATATTTGATTCACGGCGCGATGTAAAAATAAGGGTGTTCCCTTCTTTATTTATTACGGGTGAATATTCTGGAAACTTTGTATTTATATTACCTCCAAGATTTTCAACCCGCGCAGGGACCGGATATTTCACCATTTCTTTTGCCACATTGCACATCTCTATCTGGTGATCAGCATCCTGCATATTTGATTTATCTTCCTTTTTCTTTTCATCAAGGAAGGTTTTATACTTTTCAGTAGCCGCAATGGCTTTGTCCAACTCATAATTTATCAGACAGGCTTTCCCCAGAAAATAATATGCAAAGACAGGTGCTTTAGTTTCACGGTATTTATCACTATATTTTAGTGAAATACTGTCGCAGGCTTTTTCGAGAAATGCAATGGCTTTGCTTTTTTCTGTCGGCATGTGGATATAACAAACGCCAATATGATATTTAATATTCTCATTATCAGGACTCAAAGAATCCAATTTCAGGTAAATTTGTAAGGCTTGCTGATAATTCTTGTCTAAAAAAAACGTTCTTGCAGAATCGTACTTAATTTTATAATCTCTCTTCTGAGCAAATGAATGATCAAAAACAAGTAGCAATAGCAGTACAATGACGTATATTGCTTTCTTCATAATTTAATACTATCATATAAAGTTATAATATTATGTTTGTACGCTATTGTCCTTTGTTTTGTTTCAAAGGATGTGCATATAGTTTTACGTCCTGGCCGGTAATCTGTTTATCGCATAAAATTATGAGGCGTTCTACCACGTTTCTGAGTTCACGCACATTGCCGGTCCATTGTATCTTTTGCAGTTCTTCGATGGCCGTTGGATGCACTTTCAGCAAAGGGCTTCCCTGGTTTTCACAAATATCTTTTACAAAATGATCCACCAGCAAAGGAATATCATCAAGCCGCTGATTCAGGGAAGGGACTTCAATTAAAATCACACTGATCCGATGATACAAATCTTCACGGAAATTCTTTTTGCTGATCTCTTCATCCATATTTTTATTGGTAGCAGCAATCACCCTTACGTTGACAGGGATATCTTTTTCGCCACCCACGCGTGTAATTTTGTTTTCCTGCAATGCCCGAAGCACCTTTGCCTGCGCGGAAAGGCTCATATCGCCGATCTCATCCAGAAAAATGGTTCCGCCGTCCGCCTGTTCAAAATCTCCTTTGCGTTGCTTGATGGCCGATGTGAACGACCCTTTTTCATGTCCAAAAAGCTGGCTCTCTATAAGTTCGGAAGGTATGGCCGCACAATTCACTTCAATAAAAGGTTTGCCGGCACGATGGCTCTTTTCGTGCAGCCAGCGGGCCACCAGTTCCTTACCGGTGCCGTTTTCCCCGGTGATCAGCACCCGTGCATCGGTCGGAGCAACACGGTCGATCATATCTTTGATCTGCATTATTGCCGGAGATTCGCCAATCATTTCCCAGTTCTTGCTGATTTTTCGCTTCAAAACTTTTGTCTCGGTGATCAGCGTGGATTTTTCCTGTGCGTTTCGTAAGGTCACCAGCAAGCGGTTCAGGTCAAGAGGTTTTGCAATATAATCGTAGGCTCCCAATTTCAATGACTCTACGGCAGTTTCAATATTCCCGTGTCCGGAGATCATCACCACCGGGGTATCGGTCTTGCTCAAAATGGCTTTCAGCACTTCAATGCCATCCATTTTAGGCATTTTGATATCGCATAAAATAACATCATATTTTTCTTTATCCACAAACTGAAGGCCTTCGGTACCGTCGGCAGCGTCATCTACCAGGTATTTCTCGTATTCCAGTATTTCACGCAAAGTGTTCCGGATACTTTTTTCATCGTCGATTACTAATATTCTTGGCATTTATGCAATTGTTTGAGTTTTTCGTTTAAGTATTTTATTGTTTTTTTCTTTTTTCCCTTAATCACTTCAGTTTCCTGTATTTTATCCTTTTGGGCCCAATATCGCCCAAACGTTTTCTTTTGTTTTCTTCGTATTCAGAATAGGAACCTTCAAAATAATACACTTCTGAATCCCCTTCGAAAGCAAGTATGTGGGTGGCAATACGGTCAAGGAACCAGCGGTCGTGCGAGATGACGACGGCGCAACCGGCAAAATTTTCGAGCCCTTCTTCCAGCGCCCGGAGTGTGTTCACATCTATGTCATTCGTCGGCTCATCAAGCAGCAACACATTGGCCTCTTGTTTCAAGGTCAACGCCAGATGCAGGCGGTTGCGCTCACCACCCGAAAGCACCCCGGCTTTTTTACCCTGGTCGGGGCCGCTGAAATTAAAACGCGAGACATACGCCCGGGAGTTCATCGTCCGGCTTCCGAGAATGATATTTTCATTTCCTTCAGAGATCACTTCCCAGACATTTTTTTCGGGATCGATATCCACGTGCGCCTGATCTACGTATGCAATTTTAACGGTTTCCCCGACTTTGAAAGTGCCGGAGTCAGGCTTTTCCAAACCCATCATCATGCGGAACAAGGTTGTTTTTCCGGCGCCATTCGGCCCGATCACCCCGACTATTCCGCCCGGAGGCAGCATGAATTCGAGATTTTCGAACAACAATTTATCGCCGTATGCCTTGGTCACTTTTTTCGCTTCGATAACCACATCGCCCAGGCGAGGGCCATTGGGAATGAAAATTTCCAGCTTTTCGTCTTTCTGTTTAACATCCTCGTTCAGCATACTTTCGTAGGCTTTCAGCCTGGCCTTTCCCTTGGCATGGCGTGCTTTGGGAGCCATGCGCACCCATTCCAGCTCGCGCTCCAGTGTCTTGGCACGTTTGCTCTCGGTTTTTTCTTCCATTTTCAAACGTGCGGTCTTCTGTTCAAGCCACGAAGAATAATTCCCTTTCCACGGAATGCCTTCTCCCCTGTCGAGTTCGAGGATCCAGCCGGCAACATTATCAAGGAAATAGCGGTCGTGGGTAACGGCGATCACCGTTCCTTTGTATTGCTGCAGATGATGTTCGAGCCATTCCACCGATTCGGCGTCAAGGTGGTTGGTAGGCTCGTCGAGCAGCAAGATATCCGGCTCGGACAACAACAAGCGGCACAAGGCCACACGGCGGCGTTCTCCTCCGGATAAGTTTTCAACGAGCGCATCGCTTTCGGGGCAACGCAAGGCATCCATGGCGCGTTCGAGCTTGTTGTCTAGCTCCCAGGCTTCGTGCTGGTCGAGCAGTTCGGTAAGCTTTCCCTGGCGTTCGATGAGTTTGTTCATTTCATCATCCGACATGGGTTCGGCAAACTTATTATTTACTTCCTCATATTCTTTAAGCAAATCAACTATCGGCTGCACGCCCTCCTGAACGACTTCTTTCACCGTCTTGGTGTTATCAAGTTCCGGTTCCTGCAATAACATCCCGACAGAATAACCGGGAGAAAACACCACTTCGCCGTTAAAAGATTTTTCGATACCGGCAATGATCTTCAACAGAGTGGATTTTCCGGAGCCGTTCAGACCGATGACTCCAATCTTTGCTCCATAGTAAAAAGAAAGGTAAATATCTTTCAGTACCTGCTTGCTGGGTGGGAACGTTTTACTGACGTTCACCATCGAAAATATTATTTTTTTATCGTCGGCCATTTTAGGTTATAAGGTTGATTTAAATTTTTTGAAGGTATTTAATCAGGTAATATTTTACAAAAATACACAAATTAAAGCTTTTAAGTGCTTATGTAAAAACTGTTTCAGGTTTTTAACAAGAAATTAATTATCACGCTGAAAAATCAGCAGTCAAACAATATTTTGGACATTTGAAACAGCTACCCGAAAGAAAAATAACGGAGAATTACTGGCACAAAAGGCTACTTCGCCATATCTTTAAAATCCTCATCCAGCAATGCGTCGGGTTTACCCGAACCAATGTTATGATTGCTGAAATAAAGCGGTTTCCCTTCTTTTGCCGTGATAATGAATTTATAACAGGTGCCACTGCCGCTTACCGTGCCTTCCGGGCCGACTTTGTGCAGTAACGCAACTTTAGGGTTGTTTTCTGAAATGGCCTTTTCAATTTCATCAGCGGTGGTTATTTTAACGGTGTAGGGATAGTATTTTTTAATTTTTTCTACGTTATTTACATTGGACGCAAGGTCAGAAGCAACGAGCCATAGCTCATAACTTTTCAGGTCGGCTGCATTTTCTTTTACAATTTGCTGAATATCCTTGCCGGGATTTTTCCCGCTGTAACGGATAAAATAGTCAATAAATTTTATCAGGGCTGTAAACCGGTATTCGTATGATTCTTCATCAACCTCAGCATAAGAAACCGGAACGATGCAAAGCTCGGGTAATTTGTTTAAGTTTTTGGAAGCATCGCCCATCACCAAATTTATGATGGAATAATCGAACAAATCATTTTTTCCCATGCGGGCCTGCGACACAAATAAAAATGAACTGCGGCTGTCACCCATTTTCTTCTCAAAATCCTCGTACGTAATAACTTCGAAAGGTGTGATGGTCCATATATCCTTCATTTCACCAGCGACAAAAGCATTAAAAACCGAGAAAGGATTTTCTTCAAGCACCACATAGGTTTTACTTTTCAGGAACGCATCGACTTTTTCTTTGTCGGGGGCTTTTATCTGTGCATTCAAAATAAAAGGCAGGCAGATTAACATGAGGATTATTACAGTTATTTTTTTCATAGCATTTTTTGTTTTTTAATAAACGTCAAAGAAGACCCGATATTTCAAGAATTTTGCCAAAGATACAGGATAATAATTAATGGGACTTAAAGAAATTATTCAGAAGTCAGAAGTCAGAATTCAGAATTCAGAAGTCAGAAGTCAGAAGTGAGAAGTCAGAAGTGAGAAGTCAGAAGTTGGAAGGTTAGAAAGTTAGAAAGTTAGAAGGTTAGAAGGTTGTCCCGATAGCTATCGGGAGGTTGGAAGTAGGATTTTGGGATGAAATAAGAATATACTGGGTTTTAATTGTTTTTGTAGTTTTGTAAAAAATGAAATAAATTTTAAAAATCCGATTAAAATGGATGTACGGGAATTAATAGGACAGGACCGTTTTGCAAAACTTCTTGGAATTGAATTGCTGGAAGTATCAAACGGAAGGGCCACCTCAAAAATGGAGATCCGGGATGAACACCTCAATGGAGTAGACATAGCCCAGGGAGGCGTTATTTTCACGCTCGCCGATTTCACGCTGGCAGCAGCAGCCAACTCGCATGGGCGGGTAGCCGTAGTGATCAATGCCAGCATCAGTTTTATCAAGGCTTTCCAAAAAGGGATATTGCTGGCCGAGGCTATTGAAACATCCAGGTCGGAAAAAATCGCGACCTACACTGTAAATATTACCAATTTGGACGGTGAACTCATTGCAGAATACCACGGCACGGCTTATAGGAAGAAGGAGGTTTTTTAGGAAGTCAGAAGTCAGAAGTCGGAAGTGAGAAGTTAGAAGTTAGAAGTTGTTAGAAGGTTAGGAGGTTGTCCCGATAGCTATCGGGAGGTTGGGAGTTGGGAGTATTCAGGCGGTTGAAAAAAATACGTAATTACACCGTCACACCTCTTTAATCTGGAATCAAAGTCGTACCTTTGCAGTAACATTTTTTTCATGTCCAAAAATATTCTTCTCGACTTAAACGAAGCTCAAAAAAAGGCTGTGGAATGCATCAACGGGCCGCTGATGGTGCTGGCAGGTGCTGGTTCGGGCAAAACGCGTGTATTAACTTACCGTGTGGCTCATCTTTTAAATCAGGGCATCGACCCTTTCAACATCCTTGCGCTTACTTTTACCAACAAGGCCGCCCGTGAAATGAAAGACCGCATCACCGGGCTTGTCGGCTCCACTGACGCACGCAATGTCTGGATGGGAACTTTTCACTCGATTTTTGCCCGCATACTCCGCGTAGAAGGCCATTTACTGGGTTATCCGCAGAACTTCACCATCTATGATACCGATGACACCAAAAGTATCATGAAGTCCATACTGAAAGAACAAAACCTTGATGTAAAACAGTACCCGCCACCTTATGTGCTGCATCGCATTTCTACGGCAAAAAACAACCTGATGTCGGCAGAAGATTACAACCGTAACGCCGAACTTACCGACTACGACAAGGCTTCAGGAAAGCCCCAGCTGGGCCAGCTTTTCACGATCTATAACAACAAGCTGAAAAATGCTTTTGCCATGGATTTTGACGATCTGCTTTATTACACCAACCTTTTGTTGCGCGACTTTCCGGATATCCTGTATAAATACCAGCATAAATTTGTGTATATCCTTGTTGACGAATACCAGGACACCAATTTTGCCCAGTATATGATCATCAAGAAACTGGCCGCCAACAACGAGAACATTTGCGTGGTTGGCGACGATGCCCAGAGTATCTACGGATTCCGTGGCGCCAATATCCAGAACATCCTGAACTTTAAAAGCGATTACCCGGATGCCAAAACGGTAAAACTCGAACAAAACTATCGGTCCACCCAAAATATTGTAAACGCCGCCAACAGCGTGATACAAAAAAACAAAAAACAATATTTCAAAGAAATCTGGACCGAAAACGAAGAAGGCAATAAGATCGTCCTGATAAAAGCAACCTCCGACAATGAGGAAGGCATCATGATTGCCAACTCGGTGTTTGAAACCAAGATGAATTTTCAGCTTCCGAACACGGATTTTGCAATCCTTTACCGGACCAATGCCCAGTCACGTTCGATAGAAGAGGCCATGCGCCGGCTCAACATCCCTTATAAAATTTATGGCGGCCTGTCGTTTTACAAGCGCAAAGAAATCAAAGACCTGCTGGCCTATTTCAGGTTGATCATCAACAACCGCGACGAGGAAGCCCTGTTCCGCTGTATCAACTACCCTTCAAGGGGCATTGGCGACACCACCATTCAGAAAGTGGTGATAGCTTCGGCGGCATTGAAAAAAAGTTCCTGGGAAATTATGGAAAATCCCGTGTTGTACAACCTGCAAGTCAACTCAGGCACCCTGCAAAAGCTGAAAGATTTCATTACCATGATCAGCAGCTTTACCGTCCAGGTACCTGTTAAAAATGCTTACGAGATCGCCCGGGAAATTGCCATTAAAAGCGGCATATACAAAGAGCTGAAACAGGATGAATCGCCCGAAGGCGTGAGTAGAATTGAAAATATCGACGAATTGCTGAACGCCATTAAAGAATTCACCGAAAAAGAAATGGCATTCGCCCCCGACGGCACCATGCTTGAAAACACGCTTCGTACGCTCGACCTGTTCATGCAGGATATCGCATTGCTTACCGATCAGGATACAGACGATAAAGAAAATGCCGACCGTGTCTCGCTCATGACCATACATCAGGCTAAAGGCCTTGAATTCCCATATGTTTTTGTGGCAGGCCTCGAAGAAAACCTTTTCCCTTCCATGCAGTCGTTGCACAGCCGCGAAGATCTGGAAGAAGAACGCCGTTTATTTTACGTGGCCATTACCCGCGCCATGAAACGCCTCACCCTGTCGTATGCCGAAAACCGTTACCGCTACGGGGAGATGATCTTCAGTGAAAAAAGCCGGTTTCTGGATGAAATAGACCCCAAATACATCGACATGCCGCGCAAAATGGCACAAACTGTAACCGGCGACCCCTGGGTGGTAAAAGCAAAACCGAAGCCCCTAACCCCCAAGCCAATTAACTCCAAGCCGATAAGCACTTCACACCTGAACCTGAAAAAGATCAAAGATATTTCCAAGGACCCAGCCAATTTCATGGCATCCGACATTGAAGATATCCGTATCGGCATGACCGTGGAGCACCAGCGGTTCGGGCAAGGCAGGGTGCTGAGCATCGAAGGCAGCGGCCCAAACAAAAAAACCACCGTCCTGTTTGAAGGGATTGGCGAAAAACAACTGTTGCTTCAGTATGCAAAGCTGAAGATCGTCAGCTGATTTATTATCTACAAAGGATACGCTAAAGACGCAATGATTAGATGCGTTTTTTGCCTTATTCAGGGAAATAATTCCGGAATTTTGATGGCTATTTGATTATAATCTCCTTCGAAACTCTTTTAGAATCCAGGTCAAATGATAAAATATAGGTTCCTGCAGGCAACTGGCCGATAATAAGCTTCTGTTCTTTTAACGCGGTTGCTGGAAAGATCCTCACGATTTTTCCATTTATGTCTGTCAATAGGATGTCAGATTTCAACTCATGGCTTTTGAGGTCGATGGTGATTTCATTTTGCAGGGGGTTCGGATAACACGTAATACCGGAATTTTCAACTTCTTCAATACCAATAGTGTTTACAGTTGTACATTCTGAGGTATCGCTACAATTATCCTGAGTTACAATTACTGCATAACTCCCGCTTACCGGCGGCGAATAACTTTGATTTGTTTCATTATCAATAACCGCCAAACCGACGTCGCAATTCAACCATTGATAAGTGGCGCCGGCAGCGAGTGCATAAATTGTCGGCCCTATAACGGTAACATTTGTATTTATCGCATCACAAATGTCTACGGCAGTACAAACTGATGTATCACTACACGAATTTTGAGTTACGATCACGGCATAATTACCGCTGCCTGCAGGCGTATAACTTTGGTTGGTATCATTAGGTATAACAGCAAAACCATTATCGCAGTCCAGCCATTGGTATGAGGCACCGGAGGCTAACGCATAAATAGTTGCTCCTATAACGGTTACATTGGTATTCAAAGCATCACAAATGTCTACTGCCATACAATCTGATGTATCACTACACGAATTTTGAGTTACGATTACAGCATAATTTCCACTTACTGTGGGGGTATAACTTTGGTTGGTATCATTAGGCAGAACGGCATAACCATTATCGCAATCCAGCCATTGGTATGAGGCACCTGAAGCCAGGGCATATATAGTTGCTCCAATTACGGTAACATTTGTGTTTAGACTGACCAGGCACGATGGTGTATATTCCCAGAAATCCTTTTTAAATGTACTGAAAACATTTCCTAATCCAAAATACCCCTTGTTATTTATCGAAAATGCCGTACCGCATGCCCTGTCGCCCGGAGGAAAGTCCTCACGTTGAATCCATGTATCGTCATTTGGGTTATATTCCCACAACTCATGGGGATATGAAGATGATTGAAAATTGTAACCACAAACGATATATGCCCGGTTATCTGTCACAAATGTTGATGATGATGTCCTGCTTGCACTTGGGAAATTAGCCATCTGAGCCCAGGTATTTTGAGAACAATCATAGCGCCAGACATCTCCTAATGACACAGCGTTGGAATCTCTTCCCAAGCCAATATAGCCATATTTTCCAAAACCGAATTGAATACCTCCTGACCGGGCAGTACCGGGAAAACTGGCCTTTTGTGTCCAGGTGTCGGTATTTGGGTTATACGCCCATAAATCATTTAGAGAAATCTGATTATCATCCTGCCCAAAACATAAATAGCCCGTACCTGCAAAAGAAAATGCAAAAGCATCATGCCTGCCCGGGCCGGGGAAATTGTTTTTCTGCGTCCAGGTGTCTGTAGCAGGATTGTACTCCCAAACATCATTATAGGGAGTATAATCACCAGAAATGCCGCTCCAGTATGCTCCTGAACAAAAATATGCTTTATTATTAATTACAAAAACGTGCGATGAATACCTCGCCCCTCCAGGGAAACTTGACTTCTGAGTCCAAGTGTTAGTAACCGGGTTATATTCCCACAAATCGCTGGAATTATTAAAACCGCTTCCGCGTCCGAGTCCGGCATATCCTTTTCCATTGATGGCAAAGCCAACAGCCCAATATTTTGGAGTGCCTCCAAAATCAGCTTTTTGGGTCCAATATCCTTGTGAAAATAAGTTCAAAGTCAAAAACAGGCTACAAAAAATTGCAATTGTCTTTTTCATAATCCTTTTTTATATTTTTTTGTTTTTTTCTTCGGAGTTATTTGATTATAAAATATCCCGGAAATAGTATCGCTATTTGCTTATGATTATCTCTTTCGAAACTCGCCCAGAATTTAGGTCAAATGATAAGATATATTGGCCAGCAGGCAATTGACCGATAAAAAGTTTTTTATCTTTTAATGAAGCAGCAGGAAAAATCTTAACTAACTTTCCGTTAATATCTGTCAAAAGAATGTCTGAGGTCAACTTATGGCCTTTTACATCAATGTTTAATTCATTTTGTAATGGGTTAGGAAAAACATCAATCAGGATCTCGTTTTGCTCAAACTGATTAATATTAGCGCCTACAGAAGGAGTATATTCCCAGAAATCTTTATTAAAACTACTATAAACATTACCTAAGCCGAAGTATCCTATATTATTGATTGTAAAGGCTGTTCCACAGGCTCTGTCACCCGGAGGGAAATCTTCCCTTTGCACCCATGAATCGGTATTTGGGTCATATTCCCATAATTCATGCGGATAGGACGATGTCTGGAAATTATACCCACAAACCACATATGCTCTGTAATCCGTTACAAATGTTGATGCCGATGTTCTGCTTGCAGCTGGAAAACTATCCATCTGAGCCCAGGTATTTTGAGAACAATCATAACGCCAGATATCTCCGAGTGACACATCATTGTCATCTCTTCCCAATCCAATATAACCAAATCTTTGAAAGCCAAATTGAATTCCTCCGGACCGGGCCGTTCCAGGGAAATTAGCCTTTTGTGTCCAGTTGTCTGTGCTTGGGTTATACTCCCATAAATCATTTAATCGGACCTGGTTATCATCTTGCCCGAAACATATATACCCCTTACCGGCAAAAGAAAAAGCAAAAGCATCATGCCTGCCCGGACCGGGGAAATTATTTTTTTGAAGCCAGGTGTCGGTTGCAGGATTGTATTCCCAAACATCATTATATGGGGTATAGTCTCCGGAAATGCCGCTCCAATATGCGCCAGAAACAAAATATGCCTTATTATTAATTACAAAAACGTGCGATGAATACCTTGCTCCTCCGGGAAAGCTCGTTTTTTGAGTCCAAGCGTTAGTAACAGGGTTATATTCCCACAGATCACTTGAATTACTAAAACCATCACCACGGCCCAGGCCTGCATATCCTTTTCCATTGATAGAAAAACCAACAGCCCAATATTTTTGAGTGCCTCCAAAGTCAGCTTTTTGCGTCCAATATCCCTGTGAAAACAGGTTTAAAGTCAAAAACAAGCAACAAAAAAATGTAATTAACTTTTTCATATTTATTTTTTTTAAATTAAGCAAATATACAATTATTTTTCACATAACATACAAATATCAAAATTATTTTACTGTTTTCGATTGCTCTATAAAAAGGCTATTAAGTATGGTAATAATCTAATGAATTACAGTTATTAATGTTTTTAAATTCCCACGTTCTTGGATCGTCATTTTATGCAATTTTCGGTGTGTATTTCGCAAAGGCGGTTTCTGATTAAATTATATAACATTTTTCCGTAGCTTTGCATCATATCAAAACTAATAAAATGAAAATTATCGTTTTGGGTGCGGGCCTCGTAGGTGGGCCCATGGCTATCGACCTTGCAAAAGATCAGGAATTTGAAGTCTGCAGCTCGGATATCAGCAACGTTTCGTTCGGATACCTGCAGAGCTTTGGAATTAAAACTATTCAGGAAGACCTGTCCGATACCGGAAAAGTAAAAAAAATGATCGCTGATTACGACATGGTGATCAATGCGGTTCCAGGATTTATGGGCTTTCAGACACTTAAGGCCATCATCGAATCCGGAAAAAATGTGGTGGATATCTCGTTCTTCCCGGAGGATCCTTTTTTGCTGAACGACCTGGCCCTTAAAAACAATGTTATTGCCGTGATGGATTGCGGGGTTGCGCCCGGTATGATGCACATCCTGACCGGCTACGCCAGCCACCTGCTTGACGAGACAGATACAGCCATTACCTATGTCGGTGGATTACCCGAAATCCGGGAATATCCCTATGAATATAAAGCCGTTTTTTCCCCAATTGATGTGATAGAAGAATATACCAGGCCGGCACGTTATATTGAAAATCACAAACTGATTACCAGGGAAGCATTATCGGACGCAGAACTTCTGAATTTTCCGGGTATCGGCACCCTGGAGGCATTCAACAGCGATGGGATACGTTCGTTAGGCAGCACTATAAAAGCCGCCAACATCAAAGAGAAAACCCTTCGTTATCCCGGCCATATTGCGCTTATGAAAGTTCTTCGAGAAACCGGATTTTTCAGCCAGCAAGAAATTGACGTGAAAGGTGTGAAAATAAAACCCATGGATGTCACGGCAGAATTGCTGTTCCCCATCTGGAAACTTAACAAAGGCGAACACGACCTTACCATTATGAAGGTGATTGTGGAAGGCAAAAAAGATGGTAAAAAACTTCGTTATACTTACGACCTGCTTGACAGGTATGATGAAGAAACGCTAACACATTCCATGGCGCGGACCACGGGCTATACAGCCACTGTCGCCCTGCGCATGATCGCGAACGGGTTATATAACCGGAAGGGGTTATCGGTTCCCGAATACATCGGCGACTATCCGGAATGTGTGGAATATATGCTAAGTGAACTCGCTGAAAGAGGTGTCAACTATATTGAAACCATAGAAGAAACAACGTAAACTTGGCTGAAAAATCCAACTTCATATTTCCCTGGGGTAACGACAGGCGTTTCAACACGTTTTCTGCCTACTGCATAAAAACCTTTGGCAGCCGGCTTCAAAAGCTCAGCATTGACGCAGGATTTACCTGCCCGAACCGCGATGGTTCCATTGGAACCGGTGGCTGCTCCTATTGCAGCAATGATGCGTTCAACCCCTCCTACTGCCTGCCGGAAAAAAGCATCACTCAGCAAATTGATGAAGGCATTGAATTCCATAAGTTCCGTTACCGCAGGGCTACCAAATATATCGCTTATCTTCAGCCGTATTCAAACACATATAAAACTCTTGATGAACTAAAAAAAATATACGGCGAAGCATTAGCTCATCCTTCGATCTCCGGGATTTCTGTTGGTACCCGCCCCGACTGTGTCGACGATGAAAAGCTGGATTACCTTCAGCAACTTTCTGAAAAATATTTTGTGTCCGTTGAATACGGCATCGAATCATGCTATGATGAAACGTTAAATACCATCCACCGAGGGCATTCTTTTGAAACAGCGGTGGAAGCTATCCGGAAAACTGCTGCGCGCCATATTTTTACATCAGCACATATCATTTTCGGCTTGCCGGGAGAAAACACCGAAGCTATGCTGGATCAGGCTGAGATCATTTCACAACTTCCGTTAAACAGCATTAAACTGCATCAGCTCCAAATCATTAAAGGCACTAAAATGGCTGAAGAATACCACACCGATCCTGCTTCTTTTACCCTGTTCAGCCTTGAAACATACATTGATTTTGTCATAGATTTTCTGGAACGGCTCAACCCAGGGATCATCATTGAACGTCTTTCGGGTGAAGTGCCTCCGCGTTTTCTTGAGGTAAGCACATGGGGGTTGATACGCGCCGACCGGGTGTTGCAGATGATCGAGCAACGTATGAAGGTCCGGGAAACGTGGCAGGGACGGCTTTATAAAAAATAAAAAATATCTGGTTGAATATTTTTTAAACACTGTATAAAACATTGTTTAATTTTGCCACAATATGACCACAGAAAAGAAAATTAAGCAGGCGGCATTGGAACTTTTCCTCGAGCACGGATTTGAGCGCACCAGTATCCGGGATATTGCTGCGAAAGCATCCATCAACATTGCATTGCTTAACTATCATTTTCAAAGTAAAGAAAACCTTTTTGATTCCATATTTTCAGAATTGCTCAGCACGTACACCCCTACCCTCAACAGCATTCTTAGCTCGGAAATGTCTTTGGAAGAAAAGATTAAGCTATATGTGAGCACCTATATTGATATCCTGCAGGAAAATCCGCGGCTGACCTATTTTGTGCTTTCGGTGTTGCAACGCAATCCTGAAAAAATAAAAAAACTTCATATCTTTCAAAACCTTTACGATACCGGAACCTTTTCAAGCCAGTTTGTAAAGGAAATAAAAAAAGGCACTATCAAACCCTGCGATCCGACACAGTTTTATATAAATATGGTTTCGCTCATCACGTTTCCTTTTACCATCAAGCCGGTAATTCAGGAAAAAAACAACATGGATGAAAAAGATTTTGCAAGGTTCCTGAAGGAACGTAAAAAGATGATTTCGGACATTTTGATACTAAGTATTAAAAAATAACCTGAGAAAAAATGTGATTTACCGGCTCCTTAATCCAGCAGCCAGTAAAAATAATGCGGGGTAAAAAAGTAAGCTCCGATTATCAGCAGGTTAAAAATTAAAATGATCATATTGTTAAGCCCGGGCTTACGATATCTGACGACGATCACGATAAAT
>DAOQAT010000035.1:0-32522 GCA_035354195.1 Bacteroidales bacterium
AAAGTTGATATCATCCAGACCGATGATCCGATATCCATCCTCAAGCTGCTAGATCGTTATAATTATGAGTATGTGATTCCCTGAAATAAGGGAACGAAAGGATAAATATTAATTTATTATTTTTACCATCAGTTTACAAAGCATGAATACCATGAAGGGTACGAAATATTTCTGTTTTATCTTTTTAATGGCTTTTTCTTTATTAGCAAACCCGGGATTTTCACAATCAAAAGTTTCAATCATTCCTCAACCACAACAAATGGTTGTTCTTAAAGATTCATTTGCACTTCACCAGGCACATGTGGTTTTGCCTAAAGACAGAAAAGCTTTGAGGGTTGCCGATTTTTTTATTGATGCGGTAAAACAACAAACAGGCATTGACCTTAATGCTGATAAAAATTCCAACACCATAAATTTTAATTATTCAAAGGAAATCAAAGAATCCGAAGGCTATGAGATTGAAATAACTCCGAAAAAAATCAATATCACTGCAAAAAACGATACCGGATTGTTATGGGCCGTTCAAAGCGTGCGGCAGCTTATTCCTGTCGGCCCCGTCATTCCTGCAAATACGTGCAGTAATGTTTATTTACCCTGCCTTCAGATAAAAGATGCCCCTTTGTACAAATGGCGGGCTAATATGCTGGATGTTTGCCGCCATTACTTCCCGCTTGATTATATCAGGAAGCATATTGATATGCTGTCATACTACAAAATAAACACATTTCACTGGCATTTAACCGATGACCAGGGCTGGCGGATAGAAATAAAAAAATACCCCGGGCTCACAAAAACAGGGGCGTGGAGAAAAGAAGCCAATGATGCTGTTTACGGAGGGTTTTATACGCAGGAGCAGGTTAAAGAAATTGTTGAATATGCGAGAGCGCGAAACATTACGATCATACCGGAAATAGAAATGCCCGGGCATTGCCTCGCAGCTCTAGCATCCTATCCCGAACTGTCATGCAGAAAAATTGACTTTGAAGTGGCAAATTACTGGGGCGTAATTAATGATGTTTACTGTGCAGGAAATGAAAAAACCTATCAGTTCATTGAAGATGTTTTAACCGAAGTCATGGCTCTTTTCCCTTCAACGTATATTCACATCGGGGGCGATGAAACGCCCAAATACCGATGGAAACAATGCCCGGCTTGTCAGAAAAAAATAAACGATGAAAACCTGAAAGATGAGGCAGAACTCCAGAGTTATTTCATCAAAAGGATTGAAAAATTCCTTCATTCCAAAGGCCGCATGCTTATCGGATGGGACGAGATCCTCGAAGGAGGCGCTTCTTCGGATGCCATTGTGGAGGTCTGGCGCGGAGAAGAAAAAGCAAAAGAAGCCATAGCCAATAAAAATAAGATCATTCAAACACTTTATATTGATTCCCCTTTAAGCTCCCTGAGCCTCTCAAAAACTTTTGATTTTAACCCTGCCGTTAACGATAAAAGCGAATTCGTCCTGGGCGCTGAATGCCCATTGTGGACAGAAAATGTTACAGAGTTCAATGCAGATTATATGATTTATCCAAGGCTTCAGGCATTTTCTGAAGCCGTATGGAACGGAAAGACAAACTACCACGATTTCCTTTCAAGAATGAAATACCACTATTTCCTGATGGACAAGATGGGGATTCTTTATGGCAATGAGGACAAATCCATGTATGATGTAAGCATCCAATACCTTCCCGTGCAAAAATGCTGGAAGTTGTATGAGCATCACGGCAACAATAAGCTTTCCATTCACTATGACCTGAATGGTAATACTCCCACTAATACCTCGCCGGCGTTTTCAGATTCAGTCATCATCGAAAAACCAGGGAAAATTTCTGTTGCAGCCATCTGCGAAAAAAGTTCCTCCATCCCTGTATTGTTTAAGTTGGAAGTAAGTGTAGCAACAGGCCTAAAACCTGTATTTAAGACCGAATGCCATAAAAACTACAACAAGGGCGGAATTTACGGAATGACCGACGGGATAGCCGGAACAATGAAATATGGTGATGGCATATGGATGGGCTGGTGGGGTGACGATCTGGATATGTATGTGGATCTGGGTTCGGAAAAAAGTATCTCATACTTCCAAATCAACGCGATGCAACAGGTCCAGTCGTGGATTTTGTTACCTTCATTTGTAGAATTTTTTATTTCCAGCGACAGCATTAACTGGCAAAAACTCACCACACTTTCTCATACTGTTTCTGACCAGGATTTAAAACCACAGATTTATTGTTTTTCGTACCAGTCGCCTCAGGCTGTAAAGGCCAGATATGTAAGAGTTATGGCAAAGAATTATGGCAAACTGCCTGAATGGCACAACGGCGCCGGCGGTAATTCCTGGGTTTTTTGCGATGAGTTTGTCATACGGTAAAAGGATTTGTGGCCTTGGGTGGAGTTGTAAAAGAAAAAAATGGGACTAAGCATTCATTACAGCGGAAGTTTTAATCCAGCGGCTTCTTTGCAGGAATTAATTGAAGAAGTCAGGGATATTGCACAGGTTTATAAATGGAAATTTTACATTTATGAAACAACTTTCCCTGAGCAAAATGATAGCCAGCAATACAATGATAAAGTTTTCGGAATTTGTTTCATCCCACCGGAATGTGAGCCCGTTTCCATTGAATTTCTCTCCAATAAAAAGATGAGCACGGTAATAAATCTCAAACTTTTTGGAAATTCCGAAAACCAGGATTATCAGAAATACCTGTATCAGGTTTCTGTGAAGACCCAATATGCAGGGCCTGCCGTACACATGGTCATCGTTAAAATTTTCAGGTATCTGAGCACAAAATATTTTCTAAACTTTCAAATGTTCGATGAAGCCAACTATTGGGAAACAGGCGATGAAAATGTGTTGAAAGAAATGTTTGCCCGTTATAACAAACTGCTTGACATGTTTTGTGATGGCCTGGAATGTTTCCCGGCTCAAAAAGATGAATCCCTTGAATCATACTTCACCAGGCTGATTGAGTATATTAATAAAAAAAGACAGGCGGAATAGGCTGGTATCTGTTAATATAAAAATTAAACTGGAGGTATTAAAATATTATCCGGATTTATTTCGTGATCTTCATCAGTGCACAGGCCTGGAACCAGTAAAAGAATGCCTCAGGGTTTGTCTTTTTCAGCTTGTTTAGCTTCGTGTTGAATGGCTGCTCAATGTTGATCTCCCTGATTTGTGCCGGCTGAACATATTTTTCGATATGTATTTTGTCCGATCTTAACAGTTTTGACAGGTAGGCTGCCTTGGCTGCATCGGTGATGGCTCTTTCAATATGATACGGTTCTGAAAATATATATGCACGAACCCTGTTTATTCCTTCGAGCAAGGCTGCAAAATCGCCATTACCGTCCTGGCCTCTGGTGCTGATGCATAAGGCGGTCTGGTAAACATCTTCCAGTATATCATCAGCGCTAAAATGTAAACCACGGTATTTAGCTTCTGTAAAGGCAAATTCATGGAAAGTACTCCGAACGGTTTCCATATCTTCAGCCTTGTCAAACAACGTCCCTATGTCATACAACTGCTTACATATTTCCATCGCGGTGCTGTTGCCTCCCTTTGTATACGTGACTCCCGTAGTTTTAGGTGCAAAAGCTGTCAGTTTATCCCCGAGTATGTCTTCGTACCCTGGCACATTCACTTCTAAAGCATCAGCGGTATTCAGAATAAATGGGGAGGCTATCTTCAACTTTTTTAAATGCCTGTATTTTGGTGTTTCATAAAGCACATCCAGCAGCACATAATCCAGATCAAGCGCTGTTTTATGGACAGGCTCATAATAAAACTTGAAGTGTGCTTTGTCGATCTCCGACTTTGCCTTTCGGCTCTGCTCTTCAGTTTTTACGAAACCTTTGTTTAAAACAGCCTTTTCAACTTTGGGTAATAATGCTATACGCGCTGGTAAAACGATGTCAATATCAATAGATAGTCTTTTAGTACTTCCGCTGAGCAGCATCACAGCGGTTCCGCCCTTGAAAACAAATGCTATCCCGCTTTCGGTGAGTCCTTCTAACAAGGCAAAAGCCCTGCAGACTTTTTCTATCAGGGTTTTATCGGCATTTCTGTTTTTTGCCGACACCTCGTTAAGCCATCCAATGCTAAATGTTTTTTGATCTATCATGTTTCAAATTATCGGCAGCAAACACTACTTTGCTGCCAACTTATTTGATATCAAAAATATCAATAATTCTGATTTCTTTCGCTTGCGGCCAGCGTATCTGAGCATCTTACTGATATTAATAGGGTAACGTTCAAAGGCATTTGTAAAAATATGCAGCATTTCCGATCCATGTAACGATACGAATTCTTCCTCGAAATAGACATCCACAAGTATTTTTTCTATGCTGGCTGTCGTGATTCCTCTAACCTTATAAAGTGGCGCCTCGCTGACCAGCGATTTTACGATGATAGGCTCATTAGAAGGTATCACATAAGTATCCATGACTTCCTTATCAGGCATCAGGTAAACATTTTTGTATTTGCCCTGCAGTTTGTGAAATACCGATTCTGTCCCATCTCTTTCAACATCAACAATAGTAAGTTTTAAAGAGGGGAGATGTTGCGAAAGTCCCCGTATTTGTTCTGTATCCCATATGCAGAATTTTAAAAATGGAAAAGATTTTTTTAAATGACTGTCAAGTTTCTTGATCATGGGCGAAAGTTCCGGCTCAAAAGCTTTGCCGTTGCCTACAATGAACTGTCCTCTCCCTGTTCTTGTCAGGATTCCTTTCTCAACCAGATAATAAACTCTCCAGTTCAGTGTATTCCGGTTTATACTGCCTCCCTTGATATTATAATAAGTTTCAAGGTCTTTGGTTGTAAAAACTTTCTTTTTCCCGAAATAGGTGAGGAGTTGTTTTATGTGATCTTTTGTTTCGATTACCTTTTTATTTTGTCGCAAATATAATCAAATTATCGGCAGCAAAATGATTTTATTACCCGAATCTAAAAATGCCTGCTTCAATGTATATTTTAATTTGTTTTTTATTTAAAAGCTATCCCTGCATTAAGGAAACCCAGGTTTACGCCAAGATCCTTAACGAAGAACTTGACAAGGTTATGGATGTTTTTGACAAATAATCACATCCGTATAAATTTGTTTTTTGTCAGGGAAATCCTCCTATTCAGACAACATTCTGATTTTTGATAAATATCCCCACTTTGTAAATCAATATGTTGTATGTTGAAAAATAAATTCTCAGCCATTTACAATCTCCTGCTATTTTATCAACCTTTGCATTTCATTACACATCTAATATTAATTTTGTAAATGATATTCGGCCACGTTGGAAATAAAACTGTGTGTATTTTTGTGTGTAAGCCACAAATAAAAAATGCACCAATATCATCATCAGTGCATTAGGTTTTTCATTGGTGACCCCGGGGGGACTCGAACCCCCAACCGACAGAACCGGAATCTGCTATTCTATCCAATTGAACTACGGAGCCATTATGTGGGGCAAAATTAATAAATTTAACGATGATTTTAAGGAAAAATAAGAAACTGAGTTTTTTGATAGTAAATTGATTAAAGATTTTCTGTTCACAAGGGGAGGTGATGTTAGCCGATAATTAGGCGCGTAAGCTTTTCCTGGCGTGCCTGCCCGACGGGTCAGGCGGGCGGGCCAGCGATCGGGTGAATCAGGAAATATTAGAAAATCTGCAAAGCGCTGCAAGCGTTTCCCGTCAGCAAGCTGGCTGACGGGGCAACTTTGCTTAGATTTTCAATATTTTCTGAGAGCGGGCTGAAGCATTCGCCAGGATGCCCTTTTTGCATACTTTTTGGGCAAGCAAAAAGTATGAGGAAAAACCAGAATTACTGAAAAAAAAGACATTTTTATTCATATAACTATTTGTATTAATTTAAAACTCTTTAGTGTTATTAAACGTTTTTTTAGCCGTGATTTTTAACAAAATGATATAACTTTGCTTTATAAAAAAAAAACTGCAATGATTACAAAAGCACAAATCGAAGATTTCTATAAACAAAGCCCAATAGCCATTGTAGGCGTTTCAAGAAACAAAAAGAAGTTTGGCCGCACCGTATATGATGAACTGAAAAACAAAGGATTCAGCGTTTTGCCGGTAAATGATCATATCGACGATCTTGACGGAGCGAAATGTTACAGGGATATTGCTTCCCTGCCACAGGATGTAAAAGCGGCCGTGCTGCTGACACAAAAAACGAAAACGCTGGATGCCGTTAAACAATGCACGGAAAAAGGAATTAAAAATGTTTGGGTGCAGCAGGGTTCCCATACGGATGAAGTACTGGATTTTGCCAGGGATAATAATGTAAACATGATCCACGGCAAATGCATCATGATGTTTTCTGAGCCTGTAGCAAGTGTTCATAAATTTCACCGTTCCATCATGAAATTTTTTGGCCGCCTGCCAAAATGATTTCCAGCTTTTGATGGATACGCCTTATACCAACCTGAATATTTATTACCTGAGCGGTACCGGTAATGCGTTGACTGCTTGCCGGTGGATGGCCGAAGAAGCCGGTAAAAAAAATATCAGTGTTCAGCTGATTCCGGCTGACAGGCAAAAAACCATTGATAAAACTGAAATAAAACCAAAGACATTAATAGGTTTTTGTTTTCCGACACACGGTTTTGGGGCGCCCTGGATGATGTTGAAATTTTTCTGGAGGTTTCCCCGCGTAAAAAATGCCCATGCCTTTCTGAGCAGCACCCGTGCCGGATCAAAGATGAGTAAGCTGTTTTTGCCCGGCCTTAGCGGTGTGGCCATGTGGGTGCCTTTTTTAATGTTATTGCTGAAAGGATACAGAATAAAAGGAATGCTGCCCATCGACCTGCCTTCGAACTGGATTTCCCTGCATCCGGGATACCGAAAAAAAGTCATCGACTCCATGTTCAAACATTGCGAGGGCATTGTAAAACGATTTGCCGGACGCGTGACAAACGGCGAAAGATTTTTTCATTATCAGGTGTTTGTTACCCTGCCGATCGACCTCGCTTTGATCCCGATCACCTTTGTCTACCAGATTTTCGGCAGGTTTTTCCTGGCAAAAATGTTTATTGCCACCGATAAATGTAATGCCTGCGGTATCTGTTATGAAAAATGCCCGGCAAAAGCCATCCGTATGTATGGTAAAAAACCTTACTGGACCTTGCATTGCGAAAGTTGCATGCGGTGTATCAACCTTTGCCCCGAAAAAGCCATACAGGTGTCACACCTGATGCTGGTGATGGCACTGATCACGGTGATGGCGTTGCCCTTATATGCCTGGATATTCAGCTTGTTTGGCGGTTTGCCGGATGTGTTATTTGATATTACCGAATGGGTGCTGAAATGGGGCGTCAGAATGCTGATCATCATCGCGCTTTATGCGGTGGTGTTTTTCCTTCTGAAATTCAGGGTGTTTAGCCTGCTGTTTGAATACACTTCTTTGACCCGCTACTGGCGGAAATACAAGGCGCCCGGAATAAAAGCGAGCGACTATATAATTCCTAAAACTAAAGCTGCAAATAAAAAACCTTAATCAGGATTTTTCTTTTCCACCCTTGCTGCAATTAAAATGCTGATTTCATAAAGCAGGTAAAGCGGCAATGCGACCAACGCCAGGGTAAAAGCATCTGTTGTCGGTGTGATGATGGCAGCAATGATCAATATGACCACAAAGGAATGCTTCCGGTATCGCTTCAGAAAAGTTGCCGTGATAAGGCCGGTTTTTGCAAGAAAATAAACCATGGCAGGCAGTTCAAAAATAATGGCTGTTGACAAGGGGATCACATTCACAGTTGAAATGTAAGAACTGATGGTGATTTGATTGGTGATCAACGGACTTAGTTCATAGTTTGCGAGGAAATAAACACTTAAGGGTAGAATGATAAAATACCCGAAAAGCAATCCTATAATAAATAGTAAAAAAATATACAAAGCTGTTATTCTGGCGCTTTTTATTTCTGTAGCCGAGAGGGCAGGGCGGATGAACCTCCACAAACACCAGAGTATATAAGGAAATGCCAAAATAAACCCTGCGATTAAGGAAATCACGATGTGCCAGCGTAATTGCCCGGCCAGCGTAATGTTGATCAGCTTGAAATCAAAACCATCAATGCATAAAGAATCTAATTTTACCAAGGTGCCTAGTTTGCACAAGAGCCTGTAGGTGACAAAATCCTGGGTTTTCGGGCTGAGAATGATCGTATTAAAAATAAAATCTTTAAAAAAGAAAGCTGCTATGGATAAAACCACAACAGCTATGATGGATTTGATTAAGAATTTACGAAGGACTTCTGCATGTTCCCAGAAAGAGGCATCTTCCTTTTTTTCGGCAAGCTTGCCCAGAAGGAACTTAAACATCAATTCAGGTTTTATTTAGGTTCTGAAAAATTATCAGGTTTTGATGTGTCTGATTTTCCTCTGACTTCGTCAAGATCATCCAGGATCTCACTTTTACCTTTTTTAAACTCTCCAACACCTTTGCCTAAGCCACGCATAAGTTCCGGTATCTTTTTACCACCGAACAGCAATAAAATAATGATCGCTATGATGATTATTTCCTGTCCGCCGATGATCCCCAATAATACTGAAAGTGTTGTCATGTTGTTTATGATTGATTATACAAACTTACAAAATTTTCAGCGATCCGACAAAATGTTTATAACAAGTTGAAAATTTATTTAGAATTATTATAAATAACAATTAAAAAGTAGTATCTTTGTACCGAAATATTAAAAATAAAAATCATGAAAACAAAAATAACGCTACTTATTTTTTTATTATTGGTTACCGGGGTTTTATACGCTCAGAAGGGCGGCATCAAGGGCCGGGTTTTTGATGCGGTGAATAATCAGCCGCTCCCTTTTGTCAATCTGATAATTCAGGGTACAACCACTGGTACATCATCTGATATAGAGGGAAATTATGAAATCAATAAATTACAGCCCGGAACATACACATTGGTGGCCACATTTGTTGGCTATAAAATTAAAACCGTTTATGAAATTGAGGTAAATTCATTGAAGCCTACCATTGTTGATATTATAATGGAACAGACCGTTGAAAATCTTTCGGCCGTTGAGGTGAAGGCATCACCTTTTGTAAAGAAGGAAGAGAGCCCGATATCTATGCGAACCATCAGCGCCAATGAACTGTCACGTTATCCGGGTGGTAACCGTGATATTTCAAAAGTGATACAGTCATTCCCGGGCGTAGCAGCCACAGTGGCCTACCGTAATGATATTATCATCCGTGGCGGTGCACCCAATGAAAACAGGTTTTATATTGATGGTATTGAAGTTCCCAATATCAATCATTTCGCCACCCAGGGATCTTCGGGCGGGCCGGCAGGTATGATCAACACGGATTTTATCAGGGAGGTGGAATTTTATTCGAGCGCTTTCCCTGCAAACAGGGGCAATGTTATGAGTTCCATCATGGAATTCAGCCTGAAAGACGGCAACAAGGATAAGATTGGCGGCAAGTTTACCATTGGCGCCAGTGATGTGGGATTATTCCTCGAGGGCCCTTTACATAAAAATGCCACCTTCATAGTATCGGCCAGGCAGTCGTACCTTAAGCTGCTTTTCGGCCTGCTTAAACTGCCATTTCTGCCAACCTATAATGATTTCCAACTCAAGTATAAATGGAAGCCCGATAATAAAAATGAATTAACGGTTCTGGGATTAGGAGCTATAGACAGGTTTAAGCTGAATACCAAACTTCAGGAAACAGGTACTGACCAGCAGAAATACCTGCTGAGGTACCTGCCGGTAAGCAATCAATGGAATTATATGATCGGGGCCAAATACGTTCATTATTTTAAAGAAAGTTACCTCACAACGGTTTTAAGCCGGAATTTCCTGAACAACCGTTCCAATAAATATCAAAATAATGTGGAAGCTCCTGAAAACCTGATACAGGATTACCAGTCGCAGGAAATAGAGAATAAGTTCAGGGTAGAACACACAGCCAGGCTTACCAAAGCCATCAAGCTCAACTATGGATTGAATGTGGAATATGATAAATACAACAACTCGACATTTAACAAGATCGCGACACCTTTTGGTGTGGACACTCTTGATTTCCAGTCAGAATTTGATATGTGGCGTTACGGCCTTTTCGGACAGGCCAGCTTCTTGCTTTTCAGAGACAGGTTCGGATTGTCTTTAGGCCTGAGGATTGACGGAAATAATTACGATGAATCGATGAAAAATCCCCTTCGTCAGTTTTCGCCCAGGGTTTCATTCGCGGTGCACCTAACAGATGAATTAACTCTGGTTACCAATGCCGGTTGGTATTACCAGTTGCCACCATACACCGTTTTAGGTTACCGCAACAATAATAATGAGCCGGTAAATAAACAGAACAATATTTCCTATTCCAATGTTTATCATCTGGTGGCCGGGTTGGAGTACATTACAAAATTCAATTTGAAACTGAATGTTGAAGGTTTTTATAAAGTTTACAGTAAATATCCTTTCCTGGTGCGTGACTCCATTTCATTGGCAAACCTGGGCGGAGACTTTGGAATTATCGGTAATGATGAGGTCGTTTCGACGTCAAAAGGCCGGAGCATGGGCATAGAAGTATTGGCACAGCAGAAGCTGTATAAGGGCTTTTATGGAATTGTTACCTATACTTATGTAAGGAGTGAATTCAAGGATAAAAACAATAAGTATGTGTCGTCTTCCTGGGATAATGAGCATATTTTTAACATCACTTTGGGGAAAAGTTTTAAACATTATTGGGATGTTGGGATCAAATGGAGGTATTCCAATGGTTCGCCCTATACGCCCTTTGATTTTGAGGCTACACGTACTATTGCAAACTGGAATGTCAGTTACAGGGGAATACCCGATTATAACCTGCTGAATACCCTAAGGGCAAAGCCATTTCACAGCCTTGATATCAGGGTGGATAAAAAGTTCTTCTGGAAATTCCTGACGCTGAATCTTTATGTCGACATTCAGAATATCTATAATTTCAAAAGCGACCAGGCGCCTATCATTGACGTTATCAGAGACGAAAACGGCAATCCGCTTGTGGATCCGCTCGACCCTTCGAAATATCAGGCTAAATACCTTGATAACCCAAGCGGTTCTATATTGCCGACACTTGGATTAATCATTGAATTCTAAAATTTTTAGACAGAAAGCTTAAAAAAACAGGGATCATATCTCTGTTTTTTTTTGTGATCTTATTGTACATAAATACTCATGGCTCCGCAATAGGTGAGGTCCGAAGACAGCACCAGGTCCTGTTCCCCGGTACCATCATCAATAGTGAGCGCTGCGGTGCAGGATAATTCAGATCCTTCATTATTCACAAATAGTAAAATGTAATTGTACCCATTATTATCCAGTTTTACATCAAGTTCCTTTTTGTTGGAAATACCGTCCAGCGTATAGTTTGAAAGGATGACATGATCATTTACTACAAGGGTGATAACATCCCCGTCAATATTACCGTTGTCCCAGGCTCTCAGGATAATATTCCGGTCAGAAACATAAAGGGTGCCCTGGTCATCAACCGTCCTGCCGTCGTATGATGAAGGCATATTGGGCTCGGAAACCATCTTTTCGCAGGAAACTGATGAGAGGCTTATGATGATAACTAAAATTAGTATAAAGTTGATTTTTTTCATTTTTATATTTTTAGTTAAACATATTCTATTTACAAATATCGCATAAAAAGTCAATAAAACGACATAATGCATTGAAGTTTTCAACAATATTTTGTTCCGGGAAATAATATGATTAACTTTAGTATGCCTTATACTGACAATATAGCAGCAAAAGGGCTGATGCATACTTTTTGTAATACGGGCTATATAAAACTATTTATGACAACCAGGGAAATAATAAAAACACACAAAAAAATTTGTGATAATGCAACGGCTTCAAGGCTTTTTGATGCACTGGACGGGATTGGGACGATATTGAAGAATCTGAAAATTGATGAATTTCAGGCAGAATACGAAAACATCACCGGCAATTACCAGAACTTATTGTCATATACCGTGAAAGGGGTAAACGACCCGCAACGTTCACAGGTATTGAACTCGTTAATAATCGCCGTAATTGAACTGACAGATAAAATCAAAGAGCATTATCTGGAGCAAAACAACCTGACCTTATTGCAGAATAAGCGGAACTCGTATAACAAATTAAGCCGGATCCAGGCGAAGCTGAATGAAACCATCGACAGCCAGCAGTATAGTACAAAAATTTCGGATCTGCTGGGTGAGAGTAATATTACGTTCGACAACGAAGAGTTGGAAACAAAACATCAGACATTTCGAAACGATCTGTTCGATTATATTTTATACTCCGATAAACTCAGCGATTCTGACATACTTTTTATCAGAAACATTTTTGGTTCCGAATACTTCAAATGGCCTGACATCTGTCTTGTTGTAACTTCAGTTACATTAAGCATGATACGTTTTTTTGATACTTCAAAAATGGAGCTTTTATTCGAGTTATATTACAGCGGCCAGCATGAGATCAAACAACGGGCGCTGGTGGGCATCCTTTTGTGTTTTTACATTTATGACGACCGTATTTTATTTTACAAAGCGCTGAACAACCGAATTAACAAGATCTACGCCGACAACGAGATTTCTGAAGCTGATGTGTTGTTTGTCATAAAACAGCTTATCAAAGCTAAGGATACGGAACGAATTACCCAGAAGATGAAAAACGAGATCATTCCAGGTATTCAGAAGTTGACTCCCCGGCTTGAGGATAAGCTTGATCTGAAGAACATTTTATCGGATGATCCTTCTGCCGACAAAAACCCCGACTGGCAATCGATACTCGAAGATTCGCCGGAGCTTTTCGACAAAATTGAAGAACTCTCAAAAATGCAGCTCGAAGGCAACGACGTGTTCATGAGCACGTTTTCGATGCTAAAACATTTTGATTTTTTCCATAGCCTTTCGAACTGGTTTGTTCCTTTTTATAAAGATAATTCCGAAGTGCAAAAAATTATGAAAGAGGAAGATCCGGAAACCTCGAAAGGGTTTGTCAGCTTGCTTGAGAGTTCAGCCTATATGTGCAACTCCGACAAATATTCTTTCGTGATGAACCTTAAAATGATGCCACAACAGCAAAAATCAATGTTGATGACGCTTTTTAATTCTGAACTGGAAAGCATGAATGAGCTTGCTAATGAAGATGAAATTTTAAATACCGCGATCAAGAATAATACGGTGTATACCCAGTATATTCAGGATCTGTACCGCTTTTTCAAACTGCATCCCACCAAAAATGATTTTGATGATTTTTTTGAACTGAAACTGGATTTTCATAATAAAAGTTTTATCAATTCCATATTCCGCGACAGCAAGTTCAAATTGAAGATCGCAGATTACTATTTCACCACGGATCATTATGCTGAGGCACTGGATGTTTTTTTGAACATATTGAAACAGGAAAAGCCCGGCATGGATATTTTACAGAAGGCAGGTTATTGCTACCAACGCCTGGGAGATTATACCAATGCACTGCAGTTTTATCTGAAAGCAGAACTTTTTGATTCATCCAACACCTGGCTGTTAAAAAAGATCGCCTTGTGTTACAGCCGTACGAGTGATTTTAAAAAATCCCTGGAGTATTACCTGGACATTGAGCGGCAGGAACCGGAAAACATGAATACCGTGTTTAATATTGCCAATTGCTATCTGAATTTAAAAGAATACAGCAAAGCGTTGCATTATTATTATAAAATTGAATTCAGTTTCCATGAAAATACGGGTATTTACCGGCCTATTGCGTGGTGTCTTTTTGTCTCGGGTGAATTTAAAAAAGCCGAAGAGTATTTTGTGAAGCTCATCGAGAATAACCTGGCAAACAAATACGATTATATGAATTACGGCCATGTGAAATGGGTAGCCGGTAACCGCATGGCTGCCGCGGATTTATATTACAAAAGCATTACACAGCCTGATAACGATTTCGACAGCTTTTATAAAGGATTCAGGGATGACGAAGTGTACCTCCTGAATCATGGCATACAATCCGAAGAAATACAGCTCATGCTCGATCATCTTTTATTTACCTTGAAAAGCGGGTCGTGAAAATTTTTGTTATTTTTACAGCAAAATTGTAAACTATGTTTAAAGTAAATCAATATTTTGATGGTAAAGTAACCTCTTTAGGTTTTGACACTCCTGAAGGCAGGGCAACTATTGGTGTGTTAGCCGCAGGGGAGTACGAATTCGGAACTTCAACGGTGGAATATATGACAGTAGTTTCCGGTAAAATGGATGTTCTTTTACCGGGTGAAACTCAATGGAAAACATATAATGAATTTGAAACTTTTATCGTTCCGAAAGATACAAAGTTCAAAATGAAAACAGGCAACGATACTGCCTACCGTTGCCTATACAAATAAAGTATTACCCCAGGCTTACTGTAACTCGCAGGTATAATCGGGAGAATATTGTGTCCTTCCGGTAAATTGTTGATTTTCACAATCAGCCTTAGCTGTAGTTTTACTTGTCATTTCATAGGTATAATTGTAATTTGCAGTAGGGTTGGTAACGGAGGTACACTGGCAAATCCATGTTTTAACACATGATGTTGATAAGAAAGCTATAGCTGAAACAGCAACTAATAATAATACAACTCTTTTCATAATTTGATTTTTAATTTTTTACAAAAATACATTTTTTTTAAATCCCATTTCAAAAAATTAAATAATCCTTTGAATTATCCGGCATTATTGGATTAAGTGAATTTGACAATTAAAAAAAGCACTCAAAAAATGAATGCTTTTTCTTATTTAGCTTGTTTCTTAAATTAATTCACAAACGGTGGATCCTTGAATATAAACATCGCAGGCAGCTTTGGCATCTGCTTTAGTTGCATTTTCAATGGTATAATTAACGCTGCCACATTTACAGGTCCAGTCTTTTTTACATGATGAGAATGCAAGAGCAATCGTGAATAATCCGATAATAATAATAGCAGTTTTTTTCATAGAGGTTGATTTTAATTAAACAAAAAAGAGATTAGATATCCAAAAATAAACAATTTTTTAAAGTACAAATTGCTGCCTCAAATAATTTTTCAACAACTCCAATTAAATATTAAACCTATACTATCCGGAATTATTTTTTCAGCCATTTCATGGCCATATCGTAGTTCAGCGTGATAAAATTTGGTTTTTCTTCAACTACAGAGTTATTTACAAACATAATAGCTGGCCAGCTGGGCCCGGCGAGTTCAAGGAAACGTTCTTTGGGTAACATCATATACGGAATATTACTCGTTTTGGTATCGTCAAAAAATGGTTTCAGGTTTTCCTCTTTTCCATTTAAAATAAAATAAAAAGGTATATCAGGGTTTTCCTTGTTCATGATATGCATTTTATAAGCGGCTACCCGGCAATGTTTGCAGGTGAGGCTCATAAAAGCTATGATATGCTTTCCTTTTCGCAGGTCAACTTTTGGCGGTACAATATCAGTGCTGGTATAAAGCGTATCCATATCCAGTTTATAGCCGGTGGTTTCTTTCTGAAACCGGTATGAGGCAATAAAATCGGGAGGATTTAAAATAAAAGGCAGGCTGAGTGATGCTATGATCCCCAGGATGATCAGCAATTTTTGGAAACGATAGGTTATATCATGGCGCATAAAATATAGAAAAGCTGCAACACCAATCATAACCAGGTTTTTAATAATAGATTCGAGGGGCGTCATCACCAGATAATTGCCGAAACACTTGCAATTTCCCTTGTTCCCTTCAACAAACATCTGGATAAAAAGGTATATGGTAAAGGCCACCAATAAGGCAATGGTAGCTTTCAGCGTAAATTTTCTGAGCTTAATATTAAATATGAGCATGATCCCCAGGAAAAACTCCATTCCGATGAACAGGCGCGAAATAAAAGGAGCTGTCTGCCAGTTCGCCACCCCCAGATCAATAAAGGTTAGCTCAAATAACTCAATGGGATAAAGTTTGGTAAGTCCTGAGAAAATAAAGACCAGTCCAAGGAGTACGCTTAAAGTAATCAGTAATATTTTTTTAATCATAGCTTTATTATAAACCGTATTTGTCAATTAAATAAACCAGTGCAGCCATAGAAGCCGCGCCAAGCTGCAGTTCCCTTTTATTTACCGCTTCAAAAACATCCGTAGCGGCATGCTGATAATCAAAATACCGCTGCGAATCGGTCATCAGGCCGAATAACGGGATGTTCTGCCCTTCGAGGAAGCTGATATCAACGGCGGAGTGGCCTTTCAGGTAAAGCCACAATCCATAATCCAGCAACAAGGGTTTCCACTGTTCCAGTTTTTCGGTAACACCAGGCCCAGCATCATAACTAAATCCCTGCGGTGTAAATCCGCCGCAGTCGCTTTCGATGGCAGCGATGTGCTTTTCGCCTTTATCTTTAACGGTTTCGGCGTATTTTTCTGCTCCCCGTTGCGCCATTTCTTCATCCATAAATTCTACGATGCGCAAGGTGTGCCTGAGTTTTATGTTCAACGTTTTAAAAATCCGCATCACTTCCATGGCCTGTACCATTCCGGCGCCGTCATCATGGGCGCCTTCGCCGTTATCCCAGGCATCAATATGCGCGCCTACCACGATAATCTGTTCAGGAAATTCCGTCCCCTTTATTTCCCCGATAACACTATAAGAGGCTGTGTCTTCCTTTTCGGTACAACCTGACTGAAGGTAGACTTCCAGCGAAGGGTCTTCTTTTAATAGCTTGCTCAGCTTGTCAGCGCTTTTGGTGCTAATAGCAAATGCAGGGATTTTATTGATGCTGTCGATGTAATGCATGATGCCTGTATGCGGAAAATCATGATCAGCCAGGGTGAGCGACCTGCTGACGGAAGCGATGGCGCCATAACTGGCAGCCATGGAAGCGCCGATAAATCTTTGATTTGCAGCACCTCCGTACGCCGGGAAGGTCGAATAAGTTGACGGATCCGCTGCACGGTTGAAAAAAACTATTTTCCCTGTGATCTTTTCCTTGCCCAGTTTCTTGAGTTCATCAAAGTTTTTAACTTCGACGACCTGCGATTTAACGCCTTTTGGCCCGGTTCCGATGGCGCCGCCCAGCGCACAAACAGCCAGGTTGTATTTTCCGGAAACAGATTTAGTAACTTTTCCTGTTTCTTTTCCGCCCCTTTTCCAGTTTCTAACCGTATGGTTGAGAAGGTAAACTGTATCCGCACCGTTTTCGGCCAGTACTTTTTTGGCCCAGTCGGCGGCTTGCAGGGACTGAGGCGAACCGCCGATCCTTCCGCCAATATTTTTGCACAAATACCTGAGGTTGTCGTATGCCGTGTAATTGGTGAGGGCTTCTGTAAAAATATTACGCAAAACAACCGTATCATTTTTTTGAGAAAATGATGCTGTGTGGACGAAAATCAGGAAGAAAAATATGGCTGTAAATTTTTTCATAACACAAAAATAAAACCTCGCAGTAAAGTTACTACGAGGTTTTGTAATATGGATAAAAAAACCGAATTATTTTAAGACGGTGATCTTCCGGGTGCTGATGTTACTGCCGTTGATAATTTTCATGATATAATTACCCTTGGCTAATTCAGATACATTCAACTGGAAATTGTTATCATTGTTGTGTTCACTCATAACCAGTTTGCCGAAAATATCATAAACCATGATGTCTGAATTCAGGGCATTGGTGATGGTAATATAATCATTTGCAGGATTAGGGAATACGGAGATATTATCATTCGTATTTGCATCAATATTTGTAATAAATGATATATCACTTTCGGCTGATTGGTAAATCTCTTTTGTAGTAGTTTCCTGAATCATCACCACAACCTGGAGGTCTGTCATTTCTTCCACAAAGGTGCTGGTAAGGTCTTGTGTAAAAGTATTGGTATAATCGGTTCCGGCAGTAAGGTTGACCGTAAGTCCAGACCCTCCGGTGAGCATATCCATCATTACATGTTTGAAGGATGTTTCTCCATTGGATGCAACATTTCCGGTGGTAGTTTTTTCCACAACGACTACATGTACTTTAAAGGATCCTGAAACATAAGGTGTAATTGTAAGCGGTATAGTTACAATGTTTCCTGAGCGGCCCGGGTTAAGTCCCTGGATAACAAAAAACGTTGCTTTGGCTTTATCAGTATTTAATTCACTTAACATCGTGGTTGATGACATGCCAGACGCCCTTCCATCAACATAAAGGTCAGGAACGCCGGAAACTCCATAAAAAGCCCTGCGTGTTCCGCCTTCGGCTGTATAATACGGATCGCCGTTTGCGAATCCTGTTGCTGCCGGCCAGTTCATCTGGTATTTGATGTAGGAAAACTGGGTTCCATAGGAAGTAATGAAGGGAGTAAAAGTGCTTGTATTAAAAGATGCGCAAGGGCTGCATGTTGAACTGGTGAATTCTTCATAAACAGGCCTGCGTGTGGTGGTTTGTGTGGCAACACCTATTGTTTTTGTGATGCTATCATTCGTCTGATTGCAATCAGCTCCCGCTGAGTTGACATCAGAAATCCATGTTTTTACAATAAAAGTACCCGAGGTTGCAGCCCATGGTTGTGTGCATGTGAAATCATAATTGGCCCCAGGTGCAATATTCAGCCCTGTTAATACTGTTGATTGAGTGCTTCCTGATGCCCCTGTCTTATAGTTAATGGTCATTCCGGTAATGGCGGTATAACCGAAATTCTTCACAGTACCCGTGACACTATTGTTGCCTGAAGTTATGTATAGTGGAACACTGTTAACAGCCATCTTGGCATCTATGGAGCAGGGTTCATAAAGCATTGCATTATCGATCCACCAAGAATTTAAATTATAAGAATTACCTGTGAAAAAGAAACAAAACTGAAAAGTTGAGCTTCCAAGGTCAGCATTTGTAATATCAACGCCCACTGCAGTTGCTGTAATATCGGTTGTTGGATTAACTATGCTCCATACCGTGTGCCATGTGCCGGCATTCGAGCGGGTAGCTACACCAATGGTATAGTTACCACTGTAATGTGAAAGTGCATGGTTAAAACCTAACATTAGATGTGTTACGCCGGTTGTATTAACAACAGGAGAAATGAGCCTGCTTGTAGAATTAAATGTCGGATCATAGTAAAATTCAGCTTCAGGTGACGTGCCACCTGCATTTGTCGTAGCCACAGCACTCCAGTTTGAAGATTGGGCATCTATAGTCCAGCCGGTAGGTGGTACCGTACTGAATCCCTCGTTAATATAAATGGTATTTTGTGCAAAAGCATAAATACACAATGCCTGAAAGGCAAACAGTAAAAGACTTTTTTTCATAGGTTTTTTAATTTATTAAATAGTAAATGAACTTAATTATAATAATGCATTATGATTTTTTGATTCAAGTTCCTAAAAAAAAGCCTCGTTGTAAAAACACAATGAGGCTCTTTTTTTCAGATAACAAACCTGAATTATTTTAAAACAGTTATTTTTCTGGTGCTGACGTTATCGCCGTTGATAATTTTCATGATATAGGTGCCTTTACTCAACGCAGATATATTCAGTTGGTAATTATTATCAATATTATTGTCACTCATAACCAGTTTGCCAAAAAGATCATAAAGCATGATGTTTGAATTCAAAGCATTGGTGATGGTGATATTTTCATTAGCGGGATTTGGGTATACCGAAATGTTTTCTCCAAAGTTTTCGTCAATGCTGGCGAAGATAACATCACCTTCTGCAGCCTGGAAGATTTCTTTGGAACTTTCTTCCTGAATCAGCACTACTACCATCAGGTCGGACATTTCTTCAACGTTTGTGGTGCTCATATCCTGTGTGAAGGTGTTGGTATAATCAGTTCCTGAAGTGAAATTGACCGTCAGTCCGTCGCCACCTGTGAGCATCTTCATCATAACATGTTTCCATGATGTTTCACCGTTGCTGCCAACGTTACCTGTTGTTGTTTTTTCGATAACGATCGCATGTAATTTGAAGGACCCTGAAACATAAGGAGTGATCGAAACAGGTACGGTAACGGTATTTCCGATATATGAAGGGCTGAGCGGATTAATAACGAAGAACGTTGCTTTAGCGATATCTGCATTCATTTCGCTCAGCATGGTTGTGGATGTCATTCCTGAAACCCTGCCATCAACATAGAGGTCAGGAACAGCGGATACATCATAATAGTCTCTTCGTACACCACCTTCGGCTGTGTAATAAGGGTCGCCCGGGGATGGCCAGTTCATCTGGTACTTAACATATGAAAACTGGGTTCCATAGGATGTAATGAAAGGAGAAAAAGTACTTGAGTTAAATGATGCGCATGGAGAACAGGTTGAACTGGTAAATTCTTCAAAAGCAGGCCTGCGTGTGGTAGTTTGTGTAGCTATGCCGATATTTTTTGACAACACATTATTAGCCAGGTTGGGATCTGTGGTTCCGTTGACATTTGAAATAGTAACTTCAATGGTATGATCACCAGCAGTTAGGTTAGCTGCCAAATTGTGCGTAAAATTATAGGAGGCAAAAGAAGCAAGGTTTTGACCTGATACAGGATATGTTGCTGAAGCTGCACCTCCATCAATTTTATAAGTGACATCAAATGATGTGAGGTTATTGTAACCTTCATTCCGGACGGTGCCAGTAATATTAATATTCCCAGCCGCTGCAACAGTAGGTGTATTGATGGAAACGATAGCTGCATCGTCATTTGGCAGTGATTTTACTTCAACATCATCCACGCCAAGCATAAACATATCGGTGGAATTGTTGCGCCACCCGATATATACAGTCTGCCCGGCATAAGCTGTCAGGTCAATAATTTTTGTGGTCGGTGTTGTTTCAGCAGCAGTAGCGGTCAAAAGTACTGTTGATGTCGTAATATTACCTGAGGTTGGAGCTGTAGTCATAATCCTGAGTTCATAACCATCAGCGTAGTCGGGATCCTGTGCCAGAACAGTATATTTCAAAACGGGTGTGGCAGCTGAAGGGACAACAATAGCCGGTGTAAACATCCAGTCGTTTGATGTGCCAGCAGGTGTATACCAAGAGGTTGACCAGGCTGCTGAAGATGAAATATTTCCATATGTATTGCAAACCCAGGCATTGGTAACCCAGTTCACAGCGCTATTTGGGGTTAATGCATCAACGTTGAAAACAGTCCAGCCTGCAGGCATTGAGCCTACGGCAACACTGTTGAAATTTTCACTGAATTGTGCTTTTACGCTCATGAAAACCACCATCAGCATTACAAAAAGTAAACTTGTTTTTTTCATAGAATTTAATTTGGTTGATTAATTTTGAAATTCATTAAATATTGGTATACAAAAACCTGTTGTATTTCACAACAGGTTTTTGTAAATAGTAAGAAAATAAAAATTATTTAATAACAGTTATTTTTTTGCTGGTTACATTTTCTCCATCAATTATTTTCAATATATAAGTTCCGGTAGATAGCCCGGAAACATTGAGCTGATAATTATTATCAATGTTGCTGACATTCAAAACAAGTGCGCCATAAATATCATAAAGTGCAATGTTTGAATTTGCTGCATTTGTAATGGTAATAATATCTGTAGCAGGGTTGGGATATACCGAAACATTGTTCCCGAAAGCTTCATCAATTCCGGCGGCAATATCGCTTTCGGCAGACTGATAAATCTCTTTTGAAGCATATTCCTGAACCATGACCACTACGTGCAGGTCAGACATTTCTTCCACATTAGTGGCGCTCATGTCTGCAGTATAGGTATGCGTATAGTCGGTACCGGCAGTAAAATTAATAGATTCGCCGGCTCCGGTTGTGAGCATATCCATCATGACATTTTTCCATGAAGTTTCTCCATTGGTACCAACATTGCCGGTTGTTGTCTTTTCAACAACTACCACATGCAATTTAAATGTGCCGGTAACATAAGGCGTAATGGTGAGTGGAACAGAAACTGAATTTCCTGCAACAACAGGGTTAAGCCCGCTAATTACAAAGAACGTGGCTTTGGCTTTATCCGTATTTAATTCACTTAACATCGTGGTTGATGACATGCCAGATGCCCTTCCATCAACATAAAGGTCCGGAACTCCACTAACACCATAATAACCTCTGCGTACACCTCCTTCTGCTGTGTAATAAGGATCGCCATCACCGGGCCAGTTCATCTGGTATTTTATAAGGGAAAACTCTGATCCGTGTGCGGTGATAAAAGGAGTAAAAGTACTTGAGTTAAAACTGGCACAAGGACTACAGGTAGAGCTGGTGAATTCTTCGTAAACAGGTTTGCGGGTGGTGGTCTGAGTAGCTACCCCGATTGATTTGTGCACGGTGTCGTTGTCCTGGTTACAATCAATCCCGGCTGTATTGACGTCGGAGATCCAGGTAATAACATCATAATTTCCCGGAGTGGCGGCCCAGGGCAGTGTACAGGAGAAATTGTAATTAGCTCCGGCAGCTATGTTTAGTCCGGTAAGTACTGTTGATTGCGGACTTCCGGCACTTCCGATCTTATAGTTTACGGTCATGCCGGTGATAGGGGTATAACCGAAATTTTTAACAGTTCCGACAATATTTGTATTTCCTGTAGGAATATAAATGGCAACATTGTTACTTAACATTTTTGCATCGACGGCGCATGGTTCATATAAAATGGCATCGTCAATCCACCAATCATTAAGATTATAAGAATATCCGGTAAAAAAGAAACAAAACTGGAACTGAGAATTGCCAAGATCGCCGTTTGTAATGTCAATACCTACATTGGCTCCATTAAAACTTGATGTGGGGTTAACCATGCTCCATACGGTGTTCCATGTTCCTGTCCCTGAACGTGTAGCTACGCCAATAGTATAAGCTCCCGAATAATGGCTTAACGCGTGCTTGAATGTTAACATCAGATGTGTCACGCCTGTCAGATCATAATAGGGAGAAATAAGCCGGGAAGTACCGGTGAATGAAGGGTTATAGTAAAAATGGGCTTCAGGTGCTGTCCCTGCCGCATTTACCGAACTTGAAGAACTCCAGTTGGAGGCATTCGCATCAATGGTCCATCCGGTAGGAGGTGTGCTTGAAAATCCTTCATTACAATGAACAACAGCTTGCGAAAAGCCATACATGCAAAGTAGTTGAAACGCAAAAAGTAAAAATAATTTTTTCATAGGTTTAATTTTAATTGATAATTTTTGATATTAGGTGAAATATTGATAATACACTGAAACAAAGATATTATTAAATATTATCTGAATAGAAATTGTTAGCATTTTTTTTTCATAAGGTTGAAATTAATATTTAAACAAAATTTCAACATGTATCAATACGAAGTAAGAACAAAAAAATTGGGTGAAAAATAGTTAATTTTAGAAATTTTGTCACATCCTTCTTGCAATGCCTTTATCTACAATACTTTCCAATGTTTTAGGAATATTCTTAAATAGGCTGGTCAGTATCATGGAAGATATGATGTAAGGTTTAAATCCTGCTTCAATGTATGTCTGGATGCGATATTTTTCAAAAACACTTTTTTCGACTTCGCCCTCGGCACAGGAAACTCCCGAAATGTCGGCAGGAAGGCAATGCATATACAGCGCTTTTCCGTCTTTTGTGAGTTTCATGTTGTCTTTATTGCATTCCCAGTCTTTGTGTTTTGCGTTGTTGGCTAGGCATTGTTTTTCCAGTGTTTTTAATCCTTCCGAATCGCCATTCAGCAAAAGTTTGGTGCGTTTTTCCATGACGGAATAAGGTGCCCAGCTTTTGGGGTACACAATGTCGGCATTTTTAAAAGCAGTATTCATATTTTTGACCACCTTAAAACTGCCGCCGCTTTCGAGTGCATTTTTAAAGGCAATGTCCATTACTTCGGGAATAAGGTCGTACCCTTCGGGATGCGCCAGTTCCACATGCATTCCCATCCGGGTCATCAGCCCGATGATGCCTTGAGGAACAGACAACGGCTTGCCGTAACTTGGAGAATAAGCCCATGTCATGGCAATTTTTTTTCCTTTAAGGTTTTCGAGGGAACCGAAATATTTTTTCAGATGCAGCAGGTCTGCCATGGATTGTGTGGGGTGATCAATATCGCATTGCAGGTTCACGATGGCAGGGCGGCAGGGCAGTACTTTATTTTTAAAACCGTCGTCAAGGGCTGCTGCAACTTCGAGCATATAGGTATGTCCTTTTCCAAGAAACATATCGTCGCGAATGCCGATAACGTCTGACAAGAACGAGATCATATTTGCCGTTTCTCTTACCGTTTCACCATGTGCAATCTGCGATTTTGTTTCGTCCAGGTCCTGAACTCCCATGCCGAGCATATTGCATGCTGAAGCAAAAGAAAACCGTGTACGGGTTGAGTTATCGCGGAAATTTGAGATGGCAAGCCCGGAATCAAACACCCGGGGCGAAATATTTTGATCCCGCATGGCTTTTAACACTTCAGCAACCAGCAATACAACTTTCAGTTCGTCCGAAGTTTTATCCCAGGTGAGCAAAAAATCCTTGCCGTACAAAGAGGATTTGTATTTTTTAATTTCGCTGATTAATTCCTTTATTTTTTCCATAGTGGTAAGATTTTAAAATAATAATGCATAAGCGGCATAAAAGGCAGAAGCAGTTACCAGGTCGCTGACGGCAACTTTCTCATTTGGTGCATGGGCCAGCACTTCATTGCCCGGTCCAAAACCGATGACAGGGATTTTATACATCCCGTTAATGGTCACCCCATTGGTTGAAAAAGTCCATTTATCAATTTCAGCAGGCTTTGCGTAAAGTTGTTGATAAGCGTTAATTCCAGTCTGGACGGCGCTGTGGCTTTCTTCTATTTTCCAGGTCGGGTAGTATTTTTCCATGCCGTAATTCAAACCTGTATAAGCCTTGCCGTCGTAATAAAGTATCTCAGCAACGGCATCGGTATCCTTAATGATTTGTTGAATTTCTTTCATGGCGGATTCTTTGGTTTCGCCCCATGTTAAACGGCGGTCCAGGTGAATCTTGGCGTAGTCAGCAACAGCACAGAGCGATGGGCTGCCTGAAACAAATTCGGATAATGCCACGGAGCCTTTACCTAAAAACTCATCATAGGCCAGCCTTTCGTTCAGCTTTTCAATTTCCAGGCACACTCTGGATGCCATGTATATGGCGTTTTTCCCGCGCTCCGGTGCAGAGCCGTGTGATGAGATGCCTTTAAAGGTTATTTCAATTTCCATACGGCCGCGGTGTCCACGGTATATTTTCAGGTTGGTAGGTTCGGTGCTGATCACGGTATGCGGCACGATCTTGTCTTCTTCAATGATGTATTTCCAGCAAAGCCCGTCACAATCTTCCTCCATTACGCTGCCGACAAAATATACGGTGGCGTCGTTATCGAAACCAAGTTCTTTTAAAATCCTTCCGGCAGTTACAAAAGCAGCCGGCCCGCCTTTCTGGTCAACCGTGCCGCGTCCATGCACAAAGCCGTCTTTGATAAGGCCGCTTAACGGATCGAACGACCAGTTGGCCATATTGCCAAGATCCACCGTGTCGATGTGGCCGTCAATGGCAAGGATCTTTTTTCCGTTTCCGATACGTCCGATCACATTGCCCAGGCCATCGATAATAACTTCATCAAAGCCTGCTTCTGTCATTTGTTTTTTGAGTTCTTCGGCCACCTGTTTTTCTTGTCCGCTAAGCGATTTGGCTTGTATCAGCGATGACAGGTTTTTAGCCGTATAATCCTGATACTTTTCGGATAATTCTTTGATTTTTTGTACGGAAATATTCATGTTACAACTAATTTATTTTTTACAAAATTAGCACAAAAATAATGACCATCACAAAATAAATTGTGAGCCATTATCCGAAACCTTTAAACACTGATAAGTTATTCCTTTTCCGGGGCTAACATCTTGTAAACAATTCCGGCAAGCATGGCACCGGCAATAGGAGCAAGCCAGAACAGCCATAATTGACCAAGGGCCCAATTACTGTCAAATATGGCAACGAATATTGCCTGACTGGTACTGCGTGCAGGGTTTACCGAGGTGTTGGTGACCGGAATGCTGATCAGGTGGATCAAGGTCAATCCCAACCCGATAGCAATGCCTGCAAAACCTTTTGGCGCCTTGGGATGTGTGGCTCCCAGGATGATGATCAAAAACATAAACGTCATGGCTATTTCGGTAAGCAGGGCCGAAAGTGTATCGTAACCGCCCGGGGAATGCTCACCGAAGCCATTAGCGGCAAATCCTCCGATTTCAAATCCAGGTTTGCCGCTGGCGATAAAGTATAATATGACTGCCCCGGCAAAAGCACCCAAAACCTGAGCTGCAATATATGGAAGTAGATCTTTTTTGTCGAAACGTCCCGCCATCCATAATCCGATCGAAACAGCCGGGTTAAGGTGGCAACCCGAAATATGGCCGATGGCATAAACCATGGTGAGAACCGTCAGCCCGAACGCAATGGCCACACCGACAAATCCGATACCCAGTTCCGGATAGGCGGCAGCCAATACGGCACTTCCGCATCCGCCAAGAACCAACCATAAGGTTCCGATAAATTCTGCGACAAGTTTTTTCATGTTTTTAGGTATTAATTTATATCGTACTAACAAATATATGAAATTTTAAATGGTTTTCCTAATATTATCACAATTTTAAGTCTTAATAATTGATAAATAGGTATATAGCAATTTTATGCATGCTTCTAAGAATATTAAAAAAGTATGAAAAGTCAGGCAAGCTATTATAACCTGCCCGAAAGTTTTAAAATTCCATCAATGATGCTTAGCGGATGAGGTGGACATCCGGGAATGAAAAGATCGGGTTGGTGTTTGGCAAAAAAGCTCCGGTTGAGCGCTTTGCTGCCTTTAAAAATGCCTCCGCTGACCGCACAGGCGCCGACTGCGATCAATATTTTCGGTGAAGGGATAGCTTCATAGGTCAGTTCAAGTGCCTGAATACTATTTTCAACGAGCGCTCCTGTCACCACAACGCCATCGGTATGGCGCGGTGAAGCCACAAATTCAATTCCGTAGCGGCTCATGTCGAAGTTTACATTATCCGCCGCGTTAAGTTCAAGTTCACAGCCGTTGCAACTGCCGTCCGACACCAGCCTCAGTTTTAATGAACCACCAAAAATCTTATGTATTTCGTTGCGGATAATTTCAGGATTAAAATCTATGGATGTGGTGCCGGATGTTACTTTCAGCATTTCAGGGTCATTGGATGCGATCCTGTATTCGTTGGTGAAACTAATGATGTTTTCAGGACAGGCCGTGCACTCCCTGCAAAACACGCAGCTTCCCATGTCAATAGTCAAGGGCTGTAACGCAATGGCCGCAGTTGGACATATTTTTATGCAGGCATCGCAACTGGTTTTGCACGATGCCGCTGCAATTACAGGCTTACCTGTATGCAGTTCGGAAAGTTTTGCCTTCTGCAAATCCGGAATGAACTGTTTGCCCTGATGTTTTACTATCTTAATGGTCCTTATCATGGTGCGTGCGTTTACAGGTCGTATCCACAGTACGACAGGTTAAAACTCTTGTTGCAAACCGGAAAATCAGAAATATCATTGTCACGCACTGCCAGTGCCAGCGCCATCCAGTTGTTCAACGATGGGTCTTTGATTTTGTAATGCGCCAGTGCGCCGTCCTTTGAAGTAATGGCGCTATGGCAAATTTCTCCGCGCCAGCCTTCGGTTAGAGCAATAACAAACATGTCTGGTTTTAGTTTTACCTGTTGCGGTGATGCTGTTATGCCTGAGTGATCATATTTTTCGAGCAAAATCCTGATATACGCTAAAGACTGCCGGATCTCCAGGTCCCTGAGCTTTGCCCTGGCCTTAACGTCGCCGGTTTCCAGTATTACAGGCTCATGCTTTATTTCAGCATAAGACGCGTAGGGATGTGATTGCCTGATATCTCTGACAATTCCCGTAGTGCGCGCAGCCATTCCGACAGTGCCGATCAACCGGCTTTGCTCGTGCGTAACAATGCCGGTCCGGTCAAAACGCGCCAGGACGCTGGGCATATCAAAAGTCTTATCCACCACTTCGGCATATCGTTTTTCGAACAGGTCAAGGTTTTGTTTTATTTTTGAAACAAGGTCGTTGGTCAACGGATAAGGCTCAAACCCGCAACGGATCAGCTTTCGGGCAAACCGGTTGCCGCACCAGATCATGAAGGTATTGATTATTATGGTCCGCAATCCTTGCAAAACGGCGCTTCCGAGTTGAAAGGCTACATCGGTGCACAAGGCGGAAAGATCGGCCGTATGCATGGCGATGCGCTCCAGTTCGGAAGCGATGGTGCGTGAAATATGGATATTTGGCGAAACCGTAATACCCCCCAATGCCTCCATGGCGCTGCAAAAAGCGCTGTTATGGCCGACGACGGTATCGCCTGCAATACTTTCGGCAAGTATCGTACGCTGAAGCAGGTTTTCATTCTGAAGCATAAGCTGTTCCATGCCCCGGTGCTGGAAACCCAGATGAATCTCAAGGTGCAGGACTTTTTCTCCGTTACAGACAAACCGAAAATGTCCGGGTTCAATAATTCCTGCATGGATAGGGCCTACGCCCACCTCATGTAATTCGTGGCTTTTGATCCCGTAAAACGGATAATCCGGAATATCAGGAGCGCCGGCTTTTTTATCAAACGGAAAACGGACAGGCTTGAGCCAGGGATGCCCCAAAAATTCAACGCCGAAATGTTCATGGATCTCGCGCTCATAAATATGCAACGCTTTTTGATGAACCGTCAGGGAATTCAGGGTGATGGCTTCGTCCACGTTTCTGACAAATGAAGTGACATGGATATTATGTTCGTTGTCATCGGCTATGCAGCAGATAAACCTCAATCCTTCTGCAGCAGGCACTGCGTAATAGTTCACACAATGGCAGTTCTTGTTTTTCAGTAAGTTCAATACTTCCTGAAAAAAAACATCGTACTCCAGCACCGGGATCTGCTGAAGGGGGATGGATGAATTGTTTTTAACTACCTGAAAAGCCATTTTTTATGTCTGTATTTTTTAATCATAATTATTTGGGCAGTGTCTCAACAGCCTGTCGTACTAATTCAAGCAGAAAAGGCGGCGGATAAATGCTGATGCCTATTGTTAGTAACAACATGATCAGCTGAGGAACACTTTCCCACTTACTGATCTTTTCTCCGGGCGTAACGCTTTCCTGCTCTGACTTGCTGAACAAAGTTTTGAAAAAATATTTGCCCAGGGTATAAATAATGAAACATAATAGCAGCATCACCAGCACTGCCACCACGGTATATCCGCCGGAAAACATGGATGAGAATATCATGAATTCAGTAAAAAACATCCCTGATGGCGGGATGCCTGATAAAATAATAAATGCAAAAATCATTACCAGCCCGCCGACTGGGTTCACACGGAAATAACCGCCGATCAGGTACACTTGTTTGGTTTTGTAATACCGGATGATTTGCCCCATCTGATAAAAAACCCCGGATTTTACTAATGTATGCAATATCAGGTGGAACACCGCAGCAAACCATGCAATTCCTCCGGCAGCAATGGCCAACGCCACCAACCCCATGTTTTCGATACTGGAATAGGCGATAAGGCGTTTGAAATTTTTTACTTTCACCAGATAAATAGCCGCAAACAATATCGACAGAAAACCGATGATCATCAACACATGGTTCATCCAGGCTGCGACCGCCGAATGCGACAACATGATGTAGAAACGGAATATCGCAACAAAACCGACATTCATAAGGGATGTCGAAACCATGGCGCTGACAGGGCTTGGAGCAACCGAATGCGCGTCAATGCATACCGTGTGTAACGGGAAAACCCCCATCTTAACACTGAACCCGATGACGATGAGTATAAAGGCCAGCTGCAGCATCATTTTATTCTGTATGCTGATAAACACATGCTGCAAGTCAGAAAAAGTGAACATGGCCGAATGAAAACCGCTGATACTGATGTCAAGCAGTAAAATACCGATAAACGAAAACGACAAGCCGATAGAAGAAATAAATATGTACTTCCAGGTGGCTTCGATGGCTTCCGGGGTGCGTTCGTGGTAGATCAGCAAGGCAATAGACAGTGTGGTAGCTTCGGCAAATACCCATAATACACCCAGGTGGTCCGACATGAATACACCGGTCATGCTGCCGATAAAAATGATCATGGAAGCCAGGTAATGCGCACGGTGTTCGGGTGTGTCTTTGCGTTTTTCCAGATAAACCAAACTTTGAATGATGGTGGTTACGGTCAGGATGGCCAGCAACGTCAGAAAGATCAGGCCCAGTGCGTCAACCCTGAAATAATCCGAAAATGAAATCTGGCGCCTGACAAAAATGTCGCAGGTGAATAACACCTGAATGATTGCAAATGCTGGCATTGCAACAAACTGAAAAGTCCTTTTCCTTATCAGCATCAGCAATGCCGCAATTACCATGATTGTTATGAAATATACCAGTATCATCAGTCTTTCAGTTTGCTTAATGATGATATTTCAAATTCTTTGGAGATATACCTGATCTTGCTCAGGAAAAATCCGAACAACAAAACACTCACCAGGATGTCAAGCAGGATGCCTGCATTCACGATCATGGGCATTTCGTTTCCTACAGAAAAGGACAAAAGCACAATACCGTTTTCAAGGATGATATAACCGATGATGTGTGTGATGATCTTTTTCCGGCTGACCATCAGGAACAGCCCGGTAAGTATGGCGGAAAAAGCTACGGTGAAATAGATCACCTTATGGAAATTCTGCTGAAGCGAGAAGGTCAGGATAAAACTCAGTATGATCAGCACCGAAACAATGATCAGGGAATTAAAACCTGAGATGTAAGGTTCTACTTCGCGTTTGATATTATTCTGCCGTATGGTCCTTTTAAGAAAATAGGGTACTAAAATGGCTTTAAAAACAAGGGTTTCGACAAGAATAACGATCAGGTTGACCACATTCATTTCGCGGAGTTCAATCAATGCTACGCCGAAAAGCAGGAACCCCTGTATCATCAGGAGGTTGATAAGTGTAAACATTCGTCCTGAGATGGCCGCATAAAACAGGGTGATGATGAATATGATGATTAATAAAGTGGCCATTTTAAAACTGTTTGGTGATGATCAATAAAATGCTGAAAAACACGAGGATTGAAATAGGCGTGAGGGTTAAAATTGCCTGATTGTTATTACGCAGGCGGTGCCTTGCCCTGAAGGATTCAAGCAGCCCGACCACAACAGCAAAAGCCAGTTGTGTGCATGCAAAGATGATAATGCCGGTATACAAAGGCATTTCGGGGGTGATAAAAAAATTGGCCATAAGGCTTCCGAATACAGTGAACTTTAAAGCTGAGGCAAATTGGATGATTCCCAGGTCGAAGCCGCTGTTGTCGAGCACCATCACTTCATGCACCATGGTAAGCTCGAGGTGGGTCTTCGGATCGTCGTAAGGCATGCGGCTGTTCTCGATCATGGCGATCTGAATAAGGACATACACCGCCAGTATGCCGGTAAAAATCGTTAAGTACGAATTAAAATATAGTGATTGATAAATATCATAAAAGGAAGTATGTCCCGTGTACATGGCAAACGAGGCCATCAGCACGAAGAAGGCCGGTTCGATCAGCATGGAATACAAGGCTTCGCGGCTGGCGCCCATCCCTTCGAAACTGCTTCCGGTATCCAGTGCACCAATGATCATGAAGAATTTTCCGGTGGTGAGCACATAAGCAAAGAAAATAAAATCTCCTTCAAAGGAAATGATCCCGGGACGGCCGCCCAAAGGAAGCAACAGCATCGCCATAATAATCGATGCCATATAAACCAAAGGAGCCAGGCGGAAAATAAAACTTGTGGTCCTGCTGTAAACGTTGCCCTTCCTGAGCAGGCGCAGGATATCTTTCATGGGCTGCAGGATTCCCGGGCCTTTCCTTCCGCTGGCAAGGCTTTTGGTCCGGACAATAATTCCCGGAAACAACAACGCACAGAGCAATATCAATATAAATCCTGCCATGTTCTATATCAGGTTTAAAACAGTTAAAATCAGCAACAGCAGTATCATCACGAAAGCATACAAAATATAATGCTGGGTATTTCCGGTTTGTATCACCGCCATGCGCGACAAAACCCGGTTCAGGAATTTGATGGACCTGCTGTAAACTTTTTTCTCCATCAGATCTTCGCTTTCGGTTTCAAAACTATGTTGTTTCGGGAAGATGTCTTCGCTGTCGAGGGGACGGAAATTCGTTTTGATATTTAACAGCGGCTGTGCAATGTCTGTGAAGTTCTCTGCATAAGACGTTGCCGTATATTGTCCTTTTGGTATATTGCCTGCGTAAGCACAGCCCCAGGTATCCGCCACCGTTACGGGTTTTTTCCGGGTGATGATTTTTTTCAGGATCCACATCAACAGCACTATTCCTATGAATACGGCCCCGGCGATACCAATATGCCGGATCAGCGGCGATGCATAGGCTGCATCAGAAGCCACGCCAATATTTAATGATACATTGCTCACCACATAATTTATAGGCCGAATAACCAGTTGCGGAAACAACCCGATGAAAACAATTACGGCTGCTATCATAAAAAGCGGGATCATAGAGTACCATTTAATTTCCGTAACAGCAGCAATATCTGTT